>JANLPE010000052.1:0-41911 GCA_031366985.1 Gemmatimonadaceae bacterium | reverse complement strand
CCGACTCCACAGGGCGCGTGGTGGGGGTGCCGGCGGTGGTGTTTGGGGGGGGCGGGGCGCGGAGGTTGTTCGCGTTTTTAGTCGGGGTGTCGGGGGGGGGGGGGCGCCGCCCCGGCCGCCCCCCACCACGATTGGCGACGCGCGTCATTGGCGCGAAATCGCGCGAGTTCCATGTGCAGCGACGACTCAACGTGCGCGTCGATTTCCGGATGCGCGTCACCGGCAAGATCCGCGAGCGCCCGACGGACGATGCGCGTGTCGCTTGCGTCGCAGACCACGTTTCCCGGCGAGGCGAGATCGATCCACAGGGCGGGAGCGCCACGCCTCTCCGCCGCTTCGTGCAACTGCGACGCAGACACCAGCGGCTCCGGGCTCCGCGCCGAGAAAACGACGACGTCAGCGTGCGGTAGGCTGTCCGTCCAGCGATCCCACGGGCGGACTTCACCGCCGCAACGCACCGCAAGCGCGGTCGCTCGGTCATTGGTGCGATTGGTGATTTCGAGCGTCCACGGCGCGTGCGCCACCCGCGCGCCATGCGTGTCCACCTTGCCCATGCGCTGCGCGTGCAATGCATGTGCGACGCTGACGCCAACGGCACCCGCACCGACGACGAGCACGTGCTGGGCACCGCCGTCGACGTGCAAATGCGTTAATTCGCGCGTGATCAACGACACCGTGGCATCACCGATCGAGTCGCTCGACCACGACCCGTTCGTGCGGCGAATGTATCGCGCCGCGGAAATCGCTCCCTGCACCGCGTGATCGAAATCGTCATTCGTCCATCCTTCGCTGTACGCCTTGCGCCATGCGGTGCGGACCTGTCCCAGAATTTCCGGCTCGCCCTGTCGCGGCGAACGCACGCCGCTGGCAACGGCCATCAGATGCATGAACGCGGCATTGTTTTCGTGATGCGAGGCAGCGATCGCGGCGTCCGTCTCAGCCACATGCGTCATGATCTCTAGTGCCACATCGCGTTGCGCTCGATGCCCCCACCAATAGACTTCCAACCGATGACAGGTCGCGAGCACCATGGCTGGCATGCCGTGTGCGTGAAGCCGCCGCGCGATCTCGCGGGCGCGCACCGGATCGATGGCCACGGATCTGGTGCGTCTGCGTGATGGTTCGGCAGTGCCGACGCGTCGCGACGGTTCGAGCGATACGCTGAGCACCTGGAGCTCACTGGTGGTGGCGACATTCGAACGTGGCATGTAATCAACGGGCGACGGCAGGTTCACGCATCGACTTCGCGGTGAGCGTCGATGCGACCGGCGTATCGCAGGCGAGCGTGGACGGCACGCCCCGACAGGCGAGGTTGGTGCAGCCTGGACAGCGATGAGGGTACTGCTTCGAATACGGTGCATTCCCATCAATGTGTTCGTGCACGAGATCCGCGATGGCGTCGAGAAAGTCGGGACGCGCGTTCAGCGACGGCGCCCGCGTGAAGCCGGTCATGCCGAGCGATTTCGCGAGGTCGCCGTACTCGATGTCGATCTCGGAAAGCGTTTCGATGTGGTCGCTCGTGAATGCCACCGGGACGACGAGCACATTCGTGCGGCCTTGCGCGGCCATCTGGCGAATGACGGTTTCCGTGCTCGCACCGAGCCAACGCACCGGCCCGACGGACGATTGATAGCAGAGCAGGTGCGGATTGCGCAGTCGGCTCGCTTCCATCACGCGATCGACCGTCGCGGCGACTTCAGCTGGATACGCATCACCGCGCTCGATCACGGACAGCGGCAACGAATGCGCGCTGAACAGCACCATCACGTCGTCGCGCTCATCGACCGGGTACCTAGCCAGCCCGTCATGTACCGCACTGGCGACCGCGCCGATGAAGCCCGGGTGTGTGCCCCAGCGATCGATCAGACTCCACTGAAATGCATTCTGCAACCCATGCCGTTCGAGTGAGCGCCAGAGCTCATTGAAACTCGAGCCGGTCGTCGTGCACGACCACTGCGGATACTGTGTGAACGCGATCGCGCGCGTAATGCCGTCGGCCTTCATCGCCAGCACGGCGTCGTCGGCGAACGGCGGTGCGTATCGAAATGCGACATAGAAGCGATGTGGCGCCGTCTCCGGCCTCAGCTCGTCGAGCCGAACGCACAGCCCCGCACCCTGCGCTTCCGTCCAGTGCCGAATCGGAGAGCCGCCGCCGATGGCGTCGTACAGTGCCCGGACTTTCGGCGCGCGACGCTTGGCGATGAATTTCCCGAGCGTATCCTGCATCGGCAGCCGCAATAACTCGCGATCGGCGAACAGACTCAGGAGGAATGGCTCCACCTGATCAAGCGTGGCGGGGCCACCCATGTTGAGCATGACAATGCCCGTGCCGCCACGAGCGTTGGCCCGTGGAGTACGTGCGCTTTCAGCGCCAGCTTGGCGAAATGGCAGGATGGCGTCGTGAGTGGACATGGAGCTACAATCGCCACCCGCACGCGGCTATACCATTCGCTGGACTACTGAGCAGACGCCCCCGTACACATACGTAGTGCGCGTCGGGGAAACGCCTTGCGTGTGTAGTCGACACCCAGCGTTCGACGATCAGTGGCCGATCGGACCGAAGCGAAAGAGGCTCCATGGCCAGGCAGTCGCGCCGGGCTCTGTCCCTTCGAGATAGTACTCGGTGTAGCGTCGGTCGACCGGCGTCTTGTCGTCCGCCGGCTTGCCGCTGGCTCTATCGACCGGTACACCAACGACGCCCGGCGGCGGCGTCCACGGGGTACTGCCGCGCGATCCGTAGACGCCGGCAATGATCTGACCGGCAATCGGCGCGGCGAGTGTGCCACCGACCGCACCCGGTGCAATCATCGCCGGTTTGTCGAAGCCAAGCCACACACCGGTGACGAGTTCCGGCGTCATGCCGACGAACCAGACGTCGGTGTTATCGTTCGTCGTTCCGGTCTTGCCGGCAACGGGGATTCGCGCGGGAACGATTCGGCGCAGCGCGGTCGCCGTGCCGCGTGTCACGACATCCTGCATCATGTCGCGCACGATGAAGGCGATGCGCGGATCCATCGCGGGCTGCGGTGCGGCGTTCTGCGGCGTGAACACCGTCCGACCGCTGCGATCTTCGACACGCGTGATAAATCGCGGCGCGATCGCCACGCCTCCGTTGTCGAACGTCGCGTACGCGGCGACGAAATCGAGCGGCTGCACCGCCGATGCGCCGAGCGCGCTCGACGGGTACGGCGCGATCGGCGTGCGCAGTCCCGCCCGTCTGGCCAGCGCGATGACCGAGTCCATGCCAACGCCCATCGCCAGCTGCACGGCCACCGGATTGCGCGAATGCGTGAGCGCTTCGCGCATCGTGATCAGGCCCTTGAACTCGTTGTCGGAGTTCTCGGGGCTGTAGATAACGCCATTGGACATCTTGATGTGCAGCGCCGTGTCCGCGACGATAGTTGACGCGGTCATCCCTTCCGCCAACGCCTGCGCATACACGAAGGCTTTGAACGAGGAGCCCGGCTGCCGATTGCCGTCGACGGCGCGATTGAACGATGACCGTCCGTAATTGCGACCGCCGACGAGTGCCCGCACATCGCCGTTGGTCGGATCGATCACGACGGCGGCTCCTTCGAGACAGGCCTGCACTTTCGCGCGCTTTGCTTTCGTCGAGTCCGCCCCGATCGCACACGGAATGCCCCGGAATCCTGGACGCGTTTCGATCTCGTCCAGCCCGTTCGAAATCGCCCGTTGGGTCAGCGCCTGCACGGCGGGATCGATCGTGGTGTGAATGCGGAAGCCGCCCTGCGATACGGCGACACCGGCGCGTTCAGCCTGTACGCGCACGACATCAGTCACCCACGGTGCGGGCGAATTGCCGTTGTTGACGGTGCGAATGGGTTCGCGCTGGGCGGCATCCCGCTGCGTCGCCGTGATGTACCCTTGGTCGGCCATCAGGGTGAGCACGGTATTGCGCCGCTGCCTGTTGCGGTCCGCGAACCGCGACGGATCGTACTGCACGGGGCTCTTGGGCATCGACGCCAGCGATGCCGCTTCGGCCAGTGTCAATTCGCTGGCGGATTTACCGAAGTACTGCCGAGCCGCCATTTCGACGCCGTACGCGCCGCGCCCGAACGAGATCTGATTGAGAAACGCCTCAAGGATCTGCTCCTTGTTGTAGTGCTTCTCCATTTCGCGCGCGGCCTGCTGCTCGCGCAGCTTGCGTCCGAGCGATCGATCGCGGCGATCAATGAGATCGGGATGCATGTTGCCGACGAGGAGCTGCGTGATCGTGCTCGCCCCGCGCACATCGCCTTTCACGGCGTCCTTGAGGGCGCCGGCGATCCCGACCAGGTCGACGCCATCATGCTGATAGAAGCGCTTGTCTTCGACCGCGATGAAGGCCTGCCCTAGGTACTTCGGCAGGCCGCGGATCGAGACGCTGAGTCGGCGCTCTTTGCCGATCACGCCGATGATGCCGCCGTCCCGACCGAGCACGAGCGAGACCTGCGGCGGCGTGACGATACGCCACGCCTCTCCGGTCGATGGGAGCGCGGGTTGTCCGGCCGGCTGGACGACCGCCGGTGGCGGAACCAGCGTCGGGAGCGGTGTCGTGGGAGGCATGAACAGCATCACTCCCAAAATACACTGGAGCTGCTCAGTTGATCGCACGGTGCATGTGACGCAGCTTCCACTCCATGCCTGGTGACCCGATTCGTCCGCTAACCATCGCCATCTGTCAGTTCGCCCCTCGCAAGGGGGACACGGTGGCCAATCTTCAACGACTGGGCGAGCTGTGCGCGCAGGCCGCATCGCTCGATCCGCGGCCGCAAGTCGTACAGTTCCCCGAGACCGCCCTCTCCGGCTACTTCGTCGAGGGCGGCGTCCGCGAGGTGGCGTGCACGGCCGGCGCGCTGGCGAACGATCTCGATGACGCGTATCGCACCGCCTGCGCCGCGCGCGGCGCGCCGACGGTCGCGATCGACGTAGTCGTGGGCTTCTACGAGCGCTGGCGAGACACGCTGCACAACAGTGCGGCGTATCTCACGATCGGGCTCGATGACGGGCCGCCGGTATTGCGTCACGTGCATCGGAAGAATTTTCTGCCGACCTATGGCCTGTTTGATGAAGAGCGTTTCGTCGAGCGCGGCACCGACATCCGCGCCTTTGAGACGCCGTGGGGGCGCGCAGCGATCCTGGTCTGCGAAGATGCGTGGCATTCAATGTCCGGTCTCATCGCCGCACTCGATGGAGCCCAGGTGGTCTTCGTCTCGTCGGCCGCTCCGGCGCGAGGTCTGTGGCCACGCGACGACGGCATTCCTGGTCCGTATAGCGCGGCGCGCTGGGAACGACTGATTCGCGACATTGCCGAGGAGCACGGGATGTATGCGAGTTTCGCGAATCTCGTCGGCACCGAGGGCGGAAAGCGTTTCTTCGGCACCTCCATGATGGTTGGGCCGGCCGGCGACGTGCGTGGACGTATGCCGGTGTGGGACGAGAGTATGATGACGATCACGCTCGATCTCGACGATCTGGTGCGCGCCCGGGCGGACGCGCCGCTCTTGAGCGACATCCGTGTCGCGTTGCCGCACGTGCTCGATACGATACGGCGCGTGCAGGACCACGCGCCGGTGATGCTCGCCTACGATGGGCCGGAGCCGCCGGCGGCGGATCTCCTGCGCGGCGCACGGGGGTTTGAGACGGGGGAATTCCCGATCCCGACGGCCGCCGACATGGATGTGGTGGGCCGCATCGGCCGCAACGCGCTGCCGGTGATTCGTCACGCCATGCGCGATCACGGCGGGCCACCGCCACTGGCCATTGATCCCGCGATGACGACGGAGTGGCTGACAGGATTCTTGCGCGAGGAGTTCACGCGGCGCGGGTTCGCCAAGGCCCTTGTGGGCCTGTCTGGCGGCGTAGATTCTGCTGTGACCGCCTATCTTGCCGCGACGGCGCTGGGGGCCGACAATGTGATTGCCGTGCGCATGCCGTATCGCACGTCGAGTCCGGAGTCGCTCGATCACGCGCAGCTGGTCATCGATGCGCTGGGGATCGAGTCGCGCACGGTGGATATCAGCGGCGCCGTCGATGGGTATCTCTCGCTTGAACCGGACGCCGATGGTGCGCGCCGCGGCAACGTCATGGCCCGCACGCGCATGATTGCGCTGTTCGATCTGTCAGCGCGTTATCGCGCGCTGCCGCTGGGCACCGGCAACAAGACGGAGCGTCTGTTCGGGTACTTCACGTGGCACGCGGACGATTCGCCGCCCGTGAACCCGATCGGTGACCTGTACAAGACGCAGGTGTGGGCGCTCGCCCGCCATCTGGGCGTACCCGATATGATCGTCAGCAAGCCGGCGACCGCGGACCTGATCGTCGGCCAGACGGACGAAGCCGACCTCGGCATCAGCTACGCGCGTGCCGACGAAATTCTGAACGGCCTGCTGCACGGGTATACCCACGATGCGCTGCGCGCGCGCGGCTACTCCGTCGACGAACTGGTGTTGGTCGGACGGCGTCTGGAGTCGACGCACTGGAAGCGTCGGCCGCCGGCGACGGCGCTGGTGAGTCACAGCGGCATCGGCGAATCGTACCTGCGTCCAGTCGACTACTGATGAGCGGACAGCGTATGACGAAGGCCACGGTGTCTGTCGGTGGGCCGGCGTTACAGGTCCTCATCATCGAGGATGATCCGAACGTCCGGTTGGCGCTGCGACAGGCGTTGATGAACGACGCCGTCACGGTCCTCGAAGCGACGACCGGCATGGAGGGGATTGCCCTGGCATCGCGCGCGACCCCGGATGCCATCGTGCTCGATCTCGGATTGCCGGACATCGACGGGGAGCACGTCTGCCGCGCGATTCGCGCCGTGTCGCAGGTGCCGATTATCGTGCTGTCGGCGCAGCACGAAGAGCAGGAGAAGGTCGCGCTGCTGGATGCCGGCGCAGACGATTACGTCACCAAGCCGTTCAGCAATGCCGAACTGATCGCGCGACTGCGGGCGCATACTCGCCGTTTGGCCGAGCGATCTGCCGGCCGCACTCCCGCCACGCTGACGCTGGATGATGTCGAACTTGATCTGCATCATCGCATTGCGTCGCGACGCGGGCAGCAGATTCGTCTGACCCCGACGGAGTGGACGCTCCTGCGCGTGCTGGTGGCGCAGCCCGGGCGGACCATGACGCATCGGCAACTGTTCGCCGCCGTGTGGAACCGCAGCTTCGGTGATGCGAGCCTGCATCTACGCGTCCACGTCACGCACCTGCGACGAAAGCTTGAGGCCAATCCCGCGGTCCCACGATTCATCCTGACGGATCCTGGGGTCGGGTATCGCTTCGAACCGCCTACCGAAGACAAGTAGTGGCGTCGGCATGGAACCCGCGGCGTTGGCATCCGGCCTTGCAGTGGTGCGGGTGGATTGTCGCGCTCTTGGCACTGGTGGCCCTGCTGGTGCCTGTGCGCGACACCATGCAACAATCGCACGTGGCGCTCTTGCTGCTGTTGGTCGTGCTCGGTGCGAGTGCAACGGTTGGTTTCGGGGCCGGCATGACGGTCGCGATCTTCGCGTTCGCGCTGCTCAGCTACTTCTTCGAATTTCCACGCAACACGGTCGATCTCCCCAACCGGCTCGACCTGACCGAACTCGCGACGTTCCTAGTGGTCGCATTCGTGGCAGCGCGACTGCTTACGTTGTCGCGGCGACGGGCGCGCCTCGCAGAGGCACGTGCGATCGAAATTCTGGCACTCGCGGAGGAGCGATCGCGGCTCGAAGCCGAGGCACAGCAGGCACGACTCATCGCCGAGTCGAGTCGAATGAAGGATGCGTTGCTGGCGGCGGTAAGCCACGACCTGCGTACACCCTTAACCACGATTCGCGCGCTCGCCGAGCGGCGGGCCGCTGGAGGCGATAGCGATTGGCGGTTGGTTGGCGAGGAGACGGATCGCCTCACGCACTTGGTACGCGAGTTGCTCGACTACTCGCGTATTCGTGGAGGCGCGTTGCCGGTGCGGCCTGAGCTATACCCCGCCGAGGATCTGGTTGGGGCGGTCGTGCGCGAAGTGTCGTCGCGTCTCGCTGGTCACACGTTGCGCGTCGAGATTCCCATGGCTGAGCCGATTCTCGCTGGCCATTTCGATTTGGCGCTCGCGGTCCGCATTCTCGTGAATCTCGTCGAGAATGCGGCAAAGTATGCGACGCCGGCGACGACCATCGTGCTCTCGGTCACGGCCGGCTCCGAGACGCTGGATTTCTCAGTCCGCAACGAAGGTCTCGGCGTTAAAGACAGTGAACGCGATCGCATCTTCGAACCGTTCGTGCGCGGTGAACTGGCGAGCGCGATGTCGCGTGGGTCCGGTGTGGGCCTCGGTCTCGCAATTGCGCTCGCCTTGGCGGAGATGCAGGGCGGAACGGTTTACTTGGAGGCACACCGTGAAGGCGCGCCGACCGTCTTCACGTTATCACTGCCGCTAGCGGAATGGCACGACGACGTGGACGACGACGCGTCTGCGGCTGAGGACACGTGATCCGAAACCACGGGCAGGCGAAGTGTCAGACGCGTTCGAGCTGCGCCAACACGATGAGTCCATCGCCGACCACTTCTTTCAGGTGCGGGAGCACCGCACGCACTTTCGGTTCGTCGTCGATGAAAATCAACATGAGCGGGCCTTCGTCAGATCCGACGAGTCGTCGCGGCTTGTGCACGTGGTGCTTCTCGCCGTAGCCCATGAACGCGGCGAACACGGTCGCGCCCGCAATGCCCTGCTGCATGAGGAAGTGCAGCAGGTATTCGTGCACCGGCTTGCCGTGATAGGCGTCATCCTCGTCAAAAAAGACCCGTGCCTCAAGCAATGGCGCCTCCCCGGTTTATTGAACGCGCGGCCAGCGCGACACGCCATACCGGCCAGTCGAGCACGAGATAGAACGACGGCAATACGAGCAGGGTCAGCACGAGTACGCAAGTCAGGCCGCCCACGATGACCGTCGCGAGCGGCCGTTGCACATCCGACCCGATTCCGTAGTTGGTCGCGGCCGGGAGCAGCCCGAGTAGCGCGAGCAACACCATCATGAGACAGGGGCGCAGCTGGACCAACGCCGCTTGGCGGACCGCGTCGATGATGTCGACGCCGCGCTCGAACCGCAAGCGATTCGTGCGCGATACGAAGAGCACGCCGGACATGACCGAGATGCCAAAGAGCGAGACGAACCCGACCCCCGACGACACGTTGAAGTGGTAGCCACGCGCGATCAACGCCACGATCCCCCCGATCAGCGAGAACGGAATGCAGGCCATGACAACCGTCACGTGTCGCAGGGACCGGTACAGCGAGAACAGCATGAGGAAGATGATGCCGAGCGTAAGGGGAATGACAATGGCGAGACGCTTCCCCGCGCGCGCGAGATTCTCGTATTGACCGCCCCAGTCCAGCGAGTAGCCGTCCGGTAACGTAATCGCGGCCTGCACCTTGGCCTGCGCTTCGGCCACGAAGCTGCCTTGGTCCCGGCCGCGGATATTCATGCGCACGCTGACCTGTCGGTGCCCGCCTTCCCGTTGAATGATGGTCGGTCCGTCCATGAGTCTGATGCTGGCGATCTGCGCCAGTGGAACGCGCGCGCCAGTCGACGACAGGATCTCCATCCGCTGAATGGCATCGACGGATCCGCGATATTCCTTCGCGTAGCGGACGACGATCGCGAACCGGCGCACGCCGTCGTAGAGCCGCGTGACGGTACGACCACCGATGGCCGCTTCGACGAGACGCTGGACGTCGCTGACGTTCACACCGGAGCGCGCGGCAGCCGCGCGATCGTATGTGATGGTGAGCTGCGCCTGATCGCCCTCCTGTTCGATGGCGTAGTCGGTGGCGCCGGGAATGTCCTTGACGGTGCGCAGCACCTCGTTCGCCTTCTGACGCATCAGCGTGAGGTCGTTGCCATTGACCAGAATCGCCAAGTCGGAGGCGCTGCCTGTCACCGCTTCCGTCACGTTGTCGAGGATCGGCTGCGAGAACGAGAACTGCGCGCCGGGGACCGCTTGCTCAAGCTGACGCTTGATGCGGTCGAACAACACGTCTTTCGTCGTGTCCGCGATCCACGTTTTGTAATCGCGCAGCCCCACCAGGATCTCCGCGCGGTTCGGCCCGTACGGGTCCGTGCCGTCGTCGTTCCGGCCAAGCTGCGCGAGCACGACGGTCGACTGGTGGTGGTCGGCGATGGTCTTGCGGATGACGGGCAGATACTGCGACGCCTCGTCGAGCGTCATACCAACCGGAAAGAAGCAGCGAATGTTGACCGAGCCTTCGTCCAGTTGCGGGAGAAACTCTGTGCCGATACGCGGCGCACCGACCACCGTCACGCCGATCACCAGCAGCAGGGAGACCGCGACCGTTGGAACTGCATAGCGCGTGAGCACGCCCACGGCGCGCTCGTACAGGCGCGCGATCCAGGCGTAGATCGGATTGTGCCACTCCAGATGGGGCGTCCCGTCGGCTTCGACCGCGCGCCGGAACAGAAACGACATCAGCACCGGAATCAGCGTCAGCGCGAGCAGCAGCGAGCCGGCGATCGCGAAGCTGAGCGTATACGCCATCGGCCGAAAGAGCTTGCCCTCGACCCGCTCCAACGTGAAGATCGGCAGATACGCCAGAATGATGATCGCGATCGAGAAGAAGATTTCGCGACCGACTTCCTGCGCGGCGGTGAGCGTCAGACGCACCACCCCCTGCCGCCGCTCCGCCTCCGTGCGCTGCGCGTATCGTCGCATGATGTTCTCCACCATCACGACGGCGCCATCCACGATGATGCCGAAGTCCACCGCGCCCAGCGACAGCAGATTCGCCGGAATGCCGGTGAGCTTCATCGTACCGAAGGCGAACAGCATCGCGACCGGAATCGTGAGCGCCACCACGAGCGCGGACCGTACGTTGCCGATGAAGAACACCAGCACGATGATGACGAGCGAAAACCCCTCGAACAGTGTTTGCGCGACGGTGTGCACGGTGTAGTTCACGAGGTCACTGCGATCGTACGTGATACGCACTTGCACGCCGCTGGGCAGATCGTGGCGATTGATCTCGTCCACGCGGGTTTTGAGCGCGTTGACGACGGCCGTCGGATCTTCGCCACGACGCATCGCCACGAGCCCCTGCACCCCCGCATTCGATTCCGTCGCCTGCCCGCTGTCCGGGTGTAACGCGTACGCGAGGACGCCCGAGGGTGGTGACGGGTACTCCTGAATGGTCGCTATATCCTTCACGAAGATCGGGACGCCCTGCTGCGTACTGACCACGACGTTCCCGATGTCCTCGGGCGTGTGGAGCGCACCGAGCGCGCGCACCACGAAGCCCTGACCGCCACGAGGGACGACGTTACCGCCGGTATTGATATTGTTTTGCGTGATCGCATCGATGACCTGCTGCAGCGTCAGGCCATGGCGTAGCAGACGGTCTGGGGCCGTGATCACATGATACTGCTTGACCAGACCGCCGAAGTTCACCACATCGGCGACACCGGGCACCTGCAACAGCTTCGGCACGATGACCCAATCCTGCAACGTACGCAGTTGCATCGGCGTCTGATCGATCCCGCCGACGATGACGTAGCGAAAGATTTCTCCCACCGGCCCCGTCAACGGACCAAGACTTGGGCTTACACCATCCGGCAGGTCCGCCTCGCCGAGTTTCTCCAGCACACGCTGGCGGGCGAAATAGTCGTCGACGCCGTCCTCGAAGGTTAGTTGAAGCACCGATAAACCGAAGATGCTCTTCGATCGCCGACTGATCACACGCGGCACGCCGTTGAGCGCGCGTTCCAGTGGGACCGTGACCTGCTGTTCGACTTCCTCGGCCGCACGGCCGGGGAAGGTACTGATCACCGTGACTTGCGTGTCGCCGATGTCTGGATAGGCCTCCTTCCGCAGCGTACTCCACGAGTAAGCGCCGAACGCCATGATTCCGAGCGCCGCCAGAATCATCGCGACTCGTTGCGTGAGGGCGAACGACAGCAGCTGACGGATCATGGGCGCCGCTCCGGTCGGTTACCGACCTGCCACTCCCATCCGGCCTGCGCGATGAGGACGCGTCCTGAATGCGCGCCACCGCTTTGTCCGACGCCGATCTGCACGCGAAATCCATCGAGATACGCGTCGCCGGCGAGGCCAATGTACGCCGTCGATCGTGTCGGTGCCGTCGCCGTGGGGTCGACGATGTCGTAGTTACGCCACGCCCCAACGACCAGTGCAGGGCCGACGGCCAACTGCTCGCCACGAATCACGCGCCACGCGAGCGCGCTCTGCGCGCCGCTTCGTCCGCCGCCGCCAAGTCCGGCACTTCCGCGCAACGTCCACGCGCGATCAGTCCACGCGAGCGTGGCGTTGACCGACCCCGGGGTCCCGATCGCCACGCCGATCGTCGTGAAGCGCGACGACCCGACGGCGGCATCGCCTGTCGCGCGCTGCGCACGAAGCAGCGCCGGAGCGCACAGAGCCAACAGCAACACCATACGCCTAGTAGCCAAAGCTCAGTCCTTTCAGCAACATCGTACCCTTCGTAACCACCTGCGCATTCGCGGGCAGTCCGGTGCGGACGATCACCGAATCCGTAGCCGCTCGTTCGAG
This sequence comes from Gemmatimonadaceae bacterium, assembly GCA_031366985.1. GTDB lineage: Bacteria > Gemmatimonadota > Gemmatimonadetes > Gemmatimonadales > Gemmatimonadaceae > Gemmatimonas. The sequence goes on along the minus strand of JANLPE010000052.1, from coordinate 29,354 downwards.
CAAAACCTCCTGACGGCGGAACTCATTCGCGGCCGTGCGTACGAACACGTAGTTGTGCTCATCAACGGTCACGACCGCCCCCTCCGAGACCACGATCGCCGCGCGTCGCGGCTCACCGAACGATGCGCGTGCGAACATGCCGGGTAAAATGCGCCGCGCGCTGTTCGGCACCGCGATGCGGACTTTCACCGTTCTCGACACGGGGTCCACTACTTCGCCGATCGCCTCCGCACGTCCGACGAGCGAATCGCTACCGAACGCGGCCAACGTCACCACCACGCGCTCGCCACGACGGATCTCATGCAAGTCCGCTTCTGGCACGTCAGCCATCACCCACGCGCTGCCGATGCCGACCGCCGCGAGTTCGGCGGGATTGAATCCCAACGCGCGCATGTGCGCTTCCTGCTCAGCCGCCGCCGCATGGGCGGTCGCGAGATCATTCTCCGCTTCGGATACCTCGCGCGCGGTTGCGCCGAGGTTCGTGAACATTTCGCGAGTGCGCGCGAGTGCCTTGTCAGCGCGCTCGACCAACAGCCGCGACTGACGATACTGACTCCACGTCGCGGTGGCATCAGGCGACTCGAAGAGCACCAGCGGGTCACGCGAAGAGACCGACGGCGAGATGCTGGCGACGACGCGGGCCGGCGCGCTGATCGCCACCATCGTCGATCCCGTGTGCACCGCCGTCACGTCAAACCGCCCGAGCCCCGTGCTGCCAGCGGGGAAGATGATGCGCGCCCCGTTTTCGGACACGATAGGACGCGTGGACGGCCCGTCTGGCGGCTTCACGCGCTTCGACTCGCCACCGCATGCCGACACGACCACCGACGTGAGCACCAACACGCCGCGGAGTATGCGCCGAGTGATCATGGTTGCACGACCACGGCGCCCACGGCGTAGTTGAGCGCTTCAATCGCCTCGGCGCGCGTCTGCTCGAGTTGTGTGAGTTGTTGCATAGTTTGTCGCCACGAATCGAAGAAGTCCGTGAACTGCATGATCGAGATGTTGCGTGCCGTATAGTTCGCCGTCGTGCCCGCGACGAGTCGTTCGTATTCATCAGCGAATCGCTTGTCGGTTCCCTGCCAGGCCGCGTCCGCGTCAACCGCTTTGTGCCAGGCCGCACGCACCTCGCGGTCGGCCCGTCCACGCGCCGCTTCGAAGAGGCGTCGATCCGCGGCGAGCACGAACTCGGCCGCCTTGATGCTGCCCTGGTTCCGGTTGAACAGCGGCAGGTCGGCCGAAACCGTCAGCGCGAAATAGTCCGGGATGTAGCTGCCGGAACGTGCGTACCGGGCGCCGAGCGACACGTCGGGGATCGCCAAGGCACGCTGCAGGCCGACGTTGGCTTCGTCGACCCGCGATGTTGCTTCAGCCAGTCGCACATCAGCGCGCTGCGAGATCGCCTGTACGACCAGCGTTTCGACGGCGAGTGAGTCCACACGCGTCGTGGAGCCGGTCGACGTGTCCGCCGCGACATACCAGCGCTCCGTGCCCTCATCGCGCAACAGCACGCGCAAGCTGCCCTGGATATCGGAGATCCGGTTCCGGAAGCCGAGGCGCTCCGCCTCCAGATTCAGCAGGAGGGCGCGAAGTCGCACGACTTCGGAGAGCAGAATGCTGCGTGACGTGTAGAGGCGCTCCGCCGCGTCGATGGTGCGGCGCGCTGCCGCGATGGCCCGGTCGTCGAACGCCGCCGCACGCTGGAGAAATCGCAGGTCGTGATAGTCTGTTCGCAGTTCATAGCGCAGCGAACGCAGCAGCTCATCGAGCATCCGCTCGGCTACGCGCCCGCCGGCCGTCGCGAGTTGGATGTTTCGGTTGCGCTTGCCCGCCAACTGCACAAGCTGTTGGACCTGAATCTCGGTGTTTCCCGTGCGCGTCGCGTCGAACAACGCACCGTTCGCCCGATTGAACGCGCCCTGCTCGAGGCTGACGTTGGGATTCGGCAAGAGCCGCGCCTGCTCCGCGGTGGCGCGCGCGGCGCTGATGTTAAGGCGGGCCGCCAGAATTTGAAGGTCCCGCTCCATGGCGCGACGTTCAAGCGCGTCCAGCCCGACGACGACCGTGTCGGCGGCAGGGGGCCGTTCGCGTCGGGTCACAGTGCCTGCGCCGCGCGCGTGGGCGATCCCCGGGTGAAGCGCGAGCAGCCACACGGCACCAGATCGAATAGACCACAAATCAAGACGACGGGAAACGCGAGCCAAGAGACACCGAGTGCCGGAGAACCCAACAAGTCGCCGGCGACGTGGATGCCAAGCGCTGAACGCAGCAGTATGGCAACTCGCGGGGAACACTTACAATGACCAGGCGTCGCTTAAACACCGTATTAACAATTCCGTAGCGGGCGCAGATCGCCGGCTCTCTTGGACGCATGGCCGTCCCGCCGATTGCTTACTCGTACATGTCGTGCGGATCGACTGTCGCGAGCCGCGCGCAGAGCTCGGCGATGCGCGCGACGGCCTGCGCGACAAATGCCGCACCCTGCTCGGCCGTCGCTTCACGCGGATTGCCGACGCCGGTGTCGGCAGTAACCTGCGTCCATCGACGGGGCGTCCACGCCCACCCCTCACGAGTGCCCGGGAGCACGCTGCGCTTCGCGTTCCCGTCGCCCCACGTCGCGCGATCGGCCACGAGATGTGGCGCCACATGCAACACGGCGGCCGTCTCAAGCGCGCCCGCATGATCGCCGGGTTCGGCGAACGTTGAATGGTCGCCGGCCTGCCACCAGTTAGCGATCACCAGCAGCATCGACGTCGACGGCTGGATCTCGCGCACGAGCGCACGGAGTTCGTTGCCCCCGTGCGCATTGAGCAACAGCAGCGCGCGGACGCCATGCGGTTCGAGACTGTGCACGACGTCGCGCAACAGCGCGAGCTGCGTTGACGGCATCACGTTCAACGTCATCGGCAGATCGAGCTGCGTCGTGTTCACACCGAATGGCATCGCCGGGAGCGCGGCGACACGAATTCCCTGCGCGACGCACCGTGCCGCCACCCGTGCGGCGATTTCCCGACCGAGCAGCGTGTCGGTGCCATAAGGTAGATGCGTGTTGTGCGCTTCCGTGGCGCCCCATGGCATGATCGCCACCGACCACGGTGCCGCACGGACCGTCGGCCAGTTGAGTTCTTCGAGCACACCGGGGCGGGGCGCGTACGGCGCGATCGTCGGCCCTTCGCGCGACGCGTCACTCATCGCATCGCGCCAAATGTGTCGCACTGCTTGATGTCGCCTGAGTCGAAGCCGCGCCGGAACCATCGGGCACGATCAGCGGACGATCCGTGCGTGAATGACTCAGGGTTCACGCGACCGGCGCCCATCTTCTGCAAGCGATCGTCGCCGACCGCCGCAGCCGCACGGAGTCCTTCGTCGATGTCGCCGCTCTCGAGTTCGCCAACGCGCGACGCATGATAACCCCACACGCCCGCGAAACAATCTGCCTGCAATTCCATCGCGACCGACAACTGATTCTTCAGGCGCGGAGTGCGCTGCTGCGCCTGCCGCAATTTCTGTTCGGTGCCGAGCAGATTTTGCACGTGATGGCCGATCTCGTGCGCGAGCACATAGGCCTGGGCGAAATCACCAGAGGCACCGAACTGGCGATCGAGCTGATCAAAGAAGGCAAGATCGAGATACACCTTCTGATCGCCTGGGCAGTAAAACGGGCCGGTCGCGGCTTCGGCCAGTCCGCACGCCGACGAAACCTCGTTGCGGAAGAGCACGAGCTTCGCATTGTGATAGCCGTCGATCTGCCGGCGCCAGTTGGCCTGCGCGCTGTCAAGCACAAACTCCATGAACTGCACCATCTTCTCTTCGGCGGGATCGCCGACGGATCGCCCGCCTGACGGTGCCGTCGATGTCGCAGGGGAACCGGCGGGACTGAGTCCAATCGCACCGCTCACAAGATCGCGCTTGAAGATGACGCTGAGCGCGATCAGGACCACGAGCCCGCCGAGCCCGATACGACGACCGCCGAATCCACCGCCGCCGCTGGCGCCGCCACCACCACCGCCTTCACCACGACGATCCTCGAGATCGTCGCTTCGTCCTCCGGGAATCCATTTCATCTATCGTACCGGCGCCGGGCGCAGTGAAAGAAACTCGGTGTCGTCGGCGCCAACGGTCTTGAGCCAGACGACAATCTCGCTAATGCGTTGGGGCGGAAAGTAGCCGCGTTGCCCTTGTATCCGTCGTACCAAGTGCACGTCTCTACCCTGCTGCGTCCACGTGGATTCGTACCGACCAAAGAAACTCGTGGCGAGAATATTCTTGGGCAAGTCCGCCGTCCATCCGGTGGGCAGCGTCAGCGTCATCTCCGTGATCGTCTCGGAGGGCCCGAGAATCTGTGTCGCGTCGATCGGAAAGAGTCGCGTCGTGCGTGACGCGAGATCCGTCGCCAAGTTCTTGAACGATCGGGCGGGCCCACGAAAGATCGCATTCAGAGGAAAGAGGCGATTCTCCCTGATCGACTTGAGCGTATTCTCGGCCGTCACCGCATATCGGAGCACGGTCGGCATCGAGAAGTCCTTCCCGTCGAACGCCGTGATCGACGACACAGTCACGTCGCTCGAGAACAACCGTTGCGCGAGCGCTTTCTCCAACCCGTCGCGCCGCGTCGAGTCCAGCGGCGCGCTGAACATTGCACGCATGCCGCTCGACGTACCGCCGAGCGTCTCCTCCACCACGTTGCCTGTCACATGACCGGTCGAATCCACCGACATGCGGGCGCGAAGCGATGACCCGCTTGCCGTGACTGACGCCGCGGGGAAAAGGACTTCCTGCGCTTGCCCATCCGCAAGCACGATGATGCCGAATTGCCCTTGGTACGCGTCGGGGATCGTGCCATACGGCACGAATTCCGCAGTGAGATCGGTGAACGTCCAGCCGGCGCCGTCCTGCACCGCAGCAATCGCGTGATTGAACTGAAAGACCGATGGCAACGCGGGATCGGGACGCCCGCCGAGCGACAACAGCACCGGGTTCGCGTTGATCTTGTAGCGCCGCATCGCGGCGACGAACAGCGTCGCCTTATCCTTGCAGTCGCCGAATCCGGACGCCACGACATCCGTCGGCAATCGCGGCTGATAGCCGCCGATACCCAGCGACACGGAGACGTAGCGCACATCCTGCGCGACCCAGCGATGCACGGCGCGAATGGTATCGAGTCGTGTGTGCGCACCGCTCGCGCTGACCAGCGAGTCCACTTTGCTTGCCACCGCCGACGTCATCGCGTAGCGATCGCGCGCGAGCCCGTCGTACCACCTGGCGATGTCGCTCCACGTCCCTGGAGCGGTCACAGACACGGTCATGACGACGCCGTTCGAATCTGCCGCGAACGGCTCGCCGCGCACCGGCGATAGCTCAGTGGTGGCCCAAGCGTAGATGCGGCGACCCGATTGTACCTCTTCCGTGCGGCGAAACGTCAGATTCCGCTCGACGATCTTCGGCGTGTAACGCTCGGGAACGTCGACGACCAGCCGTGACCGTACGACCGCGAACGGTTGATTGACATTCCAGCCAATCAGAAAATCGCCGGCACGATACGGGGCGCGTTCGTCGAGTGTGTACTGGACGTCGAGCACGGTGCCGACGGCCACGCCAACCAGCGAGACCCGCCGAACCTTCTGCTCCAGATAGACCGGATTCGACATCTGCGCGGTGACGTCGGATTCCTGTTCCTGCGCCGGCTTGTCGCTGACGACTTCGCCGGTCGTCTTCAGCACGCGAATCCAGTCAACCGTCAGCGACTGATGCGACTTGGCGTAGCCGAACGCGCGCTCGGACAAGCCGCGTGCCGCGTTCTGATCGAGGACCTGATAGACCTGCCGGGTCCGTTTGGTGGTACGCCCGTCGGGCTCGATGCGGTTCACGCTCTCATCGAGCAGCAACACGTACGGCCGGCCGGCGTTCTTCGCGGGATCGAGCGCCAGTCGCACGATGGAGTCAGACGGTGCGCTCGGCAGCGTCGCTGGCACCTGTGCGCGCAGCGTGCGAGCGCCGAGCACGGCCGCCATCGGCAGCACGACGAGAGACCAGCGTCGAATGAACATTCCGAACACTGGGGCGTGTCGAGTATCGAGACAAGAGTAGGGAGGTGCGCGACCGAGTTGTGAGTCGCGAGAACGGCCTCGGCCGTCTTGGTACTCCCTCAGTCTCGCGACTCCTTACTCCCTACGCTCTACTGCTTTACGCCGCTTTGGCGAAGGCGAGACTGACGGCGCGGCGCGCGCCGCGTTTGAGCGCGCGATGCACCGATCGTGCGTAGCGCACGAAGTTTGCGCCTGCCCAGGCATGCCGCGCAAAGAATTCGAATGGCTGCAGGTCACCTTTCAGCCGATTGCATGGGGCACAAGCCGCTACGAGGTTGCCCGGATCATGCGCACCGCCTCGCGCGAGCGGGACGACATGATCGAGCGTCGCGGTGCGCTGATCGAGCGCAACGGCGCAGTACACACAGCGCTGCCCGCAATCACGCAGCGCCATCTTTCGCATGGCACGTTTCAGCGCTGTGTGCACCAGCATGCCGCCTGTGTGCTGTCGCGTGACCAACGGGCGCTTGAGCACGCGGCTGCCGCGCGCGCGCACGGAGGCGCGTTTGGACGGCCGTCCCCCTCGCGACGTGGCCACACCGGACACACCGCCTTTCGAGAGCCGCAGATTGCGTCTGGGCATCACGTCACCCTCGGCGCGTCGGCGACCGTCGACCGTATCGCCACAAACGACGACGCCCCGACGGAGGCGAAGAGCCTCACGTCGGGGCGAATGGCGATGTCGAAGGACTCGGCGCGGAGCGCCGTTGGTCGAATCCCTCGCAGTCGAACCGAGGGGGTAGGATGGCATCGGCGCTGGAGGCGCCGGACACGCGCTGGCGTGGGAGCCACGCAACGCAGACGAGAGCTACCGCGAGTGGAGCGCATCATCCTCCAGGTGCGACTGGGTGGAGAGGGCGCAGCATACCGCAGAACATCGCTTCAGTTCGACATCGTCAACCCGGTACAGAGATACGACGGTCGACGACCTCGCGAGGATACGGTGGTGATGACCGGCCCGTCAAGAGCCGATTTGTGATCAGGCGCATCCGAAGCCGACCGTGTGGCTACTCCTTCATCCCACTGTTACGCAGCGGGTCGCGCAGCATACTCCCGATACGCGCCGCCATCATCTCGAGTTCCTCGCGATGCGGCATGTCCGAGCCAGGGAACGGCAGCGGGATGTCGAAGCCGTCGTCTTCGCGCCGAGGGATCAAGTGAATGTGAAAGTGCATCACGTTCTGACCGGCGGCCGCGCCCGAGTTCACGACAATGTTCATGTCGGTCGCGCCGGCCGACGCCTGCACGACGGGGATCAGCCTGGTCGTCACTTCGTACAGGTGGGCGCCGACGCGGCGCGGAATGTCCTGGAAGACCTCGTAGTGCTCGCGCGGCACCACGAGCACGTGCCCCGGGTTCACGGGCTGGATGTCCAGAAACGCGATGGCCGTCGCGTCCTCATAGACAATGGAAACCTCAGCCGCCCCGCGGATGAGGTCACAAAAAACGCAGTGGCCGCTGGTCGGCGCCATGGGCGCGGTGGGTGCATGCATATATGCAAGGTGCGATGACTTGCTTTCGGAGGCAAGAAGACCCCACGCATCGCGCGGACGCACTAATTTGCAGGGTACGCATCTGTTCCCTTCCGATCGACCGACGCCCATGGCCACTTCGACCCGCCCGACCCGTGCCCGCAAAGGCTCGGCTGCCGAGCTCTCCGACGCGCCGCCACTTTCCCGTGAGCAGCTGCTATATGCGTACCGCACGATGTTTCTGTCGCGGCGCATCGACGACAAGGAGATTCAGCTCAAGCGCCAGAACAAGACGTTCTTCCAGATGTCGGGCGCCGGCCATGAGGCGATTCTTGTCGCCGCCGGGCTCGTTCTCAAGTCGAACTACGACTGGTTCTACACCTACTATCGTGACCGCGCGCTCTGCCTGATGCTGGGCGTGACGCCGAACGAGATGTTGTACAGTGCGGTTGGTGCGGCGATCGATCCGAATTCGGGCGGTCGGCAGATGCCGAACCACTGGGGCAGCAAAAAGGCGAACATCGTGTCCGTCTCCTCGCCGACGGGGACGCAATTCCTGCAAGCGGTCGGCGCGGCCGAAGCGTCGATGCGCGCCAAACTGATCGGCATCACCGTCGGGTTCCACGCCGACGAAGTCGTGCTGGTCTCGACCGGTGACGGCACCACCAGCGAAGGCGAGTTCTGGGAATCGCTGAACACGGCCTCGAACCTCAAGCTGCCGATCGTCTATCTCGTCGAAGACAATGGCTACGCGATTTCGGTGCCGGTCGAGGTGAACACCGCAGGCGGTTCGATCTCGAAGCTCGTCGCCTCGTTCCCCGATCTCTACATCCAGGAAGTCGACGGCTGCGACCTGTTCGCCTCGCTCGACGTGATGGACCGCGCGGTGGCGTACGCGCGCGCGCGAAAAGGACCGGCGCTCGTGCACGCGAAGGTTATTCGCCCGTATTCGCACTCGCTCTCCGACGACGAAGTCTTCTACCGTCCGGCGGCCGAGCGTGAGGCCGACGCGGCGCGCGACCCGCTGACGACGTTCCCCGAGTGGCTATTGCGCGAAGGGATCGCCACCGACGCCGAGCTGTCGTCGATTCGCGACGACGTCGACGCGCAGATCCTGCTGGCGACCGACGACGCGCTATCGCAGGCGCAGCCGGACGGCAGCACCATCTACTTCGGCGTGTACTCGCCCGACGTGGATCCGACCGGTGAGCAGTTCGACACGGAAGATGATCCGCAGTTCACCGGCGAACCGGCGACCATGGTCGATCTGCTCAATGCGTGCATGAAGGACGAGATGTCGCGCGACGACAGAATTCTCGTTTTCGGCGAAGATGTCGCCGACGTGTCGCGCGAGGAATATCTCGGCAAGGTGAAGGGCAAGGGCGGCGTGTTCAAAGTCACGCACGGCCTGCAGACGAAATTCGGCAGCGCGCGCGTGTACAATACGCCGCTGGCCGAAGCGAACATCGTCGGGCGCGCAATCGGTCTCGCGCACCGCGGTTTCAAGCCGTTGGTCGAAATTCAGTTCTTCGACTACATCTGGCCGGCGTACATGCAGATCCGCGATGAACTCGCGACGATGCGCTGGCGGTCGAACAACGCCTTCTCGTCGCCCGTGGTCATTCGCACGACGTACGGCGGATACATCCGCGGCGGCGTGTATCACTCGCAGACCGGCGCGTCGTTGTTCACGCACACGCCGGGGCTGCGCGTCGTCTGCCCCAGCAATGCCCTCGATGCGAACGGCCTGCTGCGCACCGCCATCCGCTGCGACGATCCCGTGATCTTCCTCGAGCACAAGCACCTGTACCGGCAGACGTACAACAAGGGTCGCTATCCGGGCCCGAACTTCATGATTCCGTTCGGCAAAGCGCGGACGGTACGTGAAGGCACGGACATTACCGTCATCACGTACGGTGCGACGGTGCAACGTGCCGTCGTCGCGGCGAACCAGATCGCCGAGGAAGGCGGACCGAACGTCGAAGTAATCGATCTGCGCACGCTCTCGCCGTGGGACAAGGAAGCGGTGTACGCGAGCGTGAAGAAGACGGGTCGCGTGATCGTCGCCTACGAGGACAGTATTTCGTGGGGGTACGGTGCCGAGATCGCGGCGCGGATCGCCGATGACTGCTTCGCCTGGCTCGACGCGCCGGTGCGCCGTGTGGCGAGCACCGACACGTTCGTCGGCTACGCGCCGCAGCTTGAAGACGCGACGCTGCCGCAGATTGAGACGTTCCGGGGGGCGTACACGGAGCTGGCGCAGTATTGAGTAGGGAGTAGGGAGTAATGAGTCATGAGAAACGGCGAGTACTCGAGACAGAGTGCTCGCCGTTTCTCGCTACGAGTCTTTTTCTCCCGACTCATTACTCCTGACTCCCTCCTCGCTTACGCGACTAGCGTCAGCTCGCGCTTCACGACGTGGTTGGTACCGAGCGCGACGTACTCCGGCACCATCTCGCCGATGCGTTTGCGCAGGGCCTCATCTGACTCGCGCTTCGTCGCCGCGCCCACCAGCGCATCGACGGCATGCCAGAGCCCCGCGCCCGGGGGCGCGATGCGCGCGCACAGCACCTTGTCGTGCGAGGTGCTCTGCATGTGCTCGTTATCGAGCGAGAGTTCTTCAAACAGCTTCTCACCGGGGCGAATGCCGGAGTACTTTATCTCGATGTCAGTGCCGAGCCGCAGTCCCGACAGGCGAATGAGATCTGACGCCAGATCGACGATCTTCACCGGCTCACCCATGTCGAGCACGAATACTTCACCACCATGCCCCAGGACCGCCGATTGCAGCACGAGCTGGACGGCCTCCGGAATGGTCATGAAGTAGCGTGTCATCTCGGGGTGCGTGATCATCACCGGTCCCCCGGCGCGAATCTGCCGCAGGAACATCGGCACCACGCTGCCGCGACTGCCCAGCACGTTGCCGAAGCGGACGCAGACGTAGTTCAAGCCGCTCGATTGCGCAGTGCGCTGCACGATGAGTTCGGCGATGCGTTTCGTCGCGCCCATGATGCTGGTCGGATTGACCGCCTTGTCACTCGAAATCATGACGAAGTGCGGCACGAGATAGCGCGCCGACGACTCGACCATGACACGCGTGCCCTTCACGTTGTTCGTGATCGCTTCGACCAGGTTGTCTTCCATCAGTGGCACATGCTTATGCGCGGCGGCATGAAAGACGACGTGCGGCCGATAGGTCGACATCACGGAATCGATGCGTGCGTCATCGCGGATGTCCGCGATCACCGTCGCCAGTGGCACATTCGGGAAATGCGTCGCGAGCTCGTGGTGGATTTCGTAGATGGAGTTTTCGCCGTGACCGACCAAGACGAGCCGCGACGGCGCATGCCGTGCGATCTGTCGACAGAGTTCGCCGCCGATCGAGCCACCCGCGCCGGTGATCAGTACGGTGCGGCCAGCCGCAATACCGTGGACCGCGCAGAGGTCCGTCTGCACCGGCGCACGGCGTAGCAGATCCTGAATTTCGACGGCGCGGAGTTGGTTGACGCCGACGCGTCCCGACAGGACTTCAGCCAATCCCGGCACGGTCCGCATCTCAACGCCGGCATCCGTGCAGACGCGCACCATGTCACGCACCACCGGTCCCGGCAGCTCGCTGATCGCGAGAATCACGAGACGTATGTCGTCACGCGTCAATCGGTCGGCGAGCATCACTAACGGCCCGAGTACCGCCACACCGCCTAGCCGACGTTGCTGCAGCATCGCGTCGTCATCCAGAAAGCCGATCGGCGTGTAGCCGAGGTGCGGCTGCTCGATCATTTCACGCGAGGTCGTGCGACCAGCAGTGCCGGCACCGAGAATCAAGACGCGCTTGCCGTGTGTGCGGGCGCGCGTTCTGGCGGCGTGCCAGCGACCCAGTCGGGCGTAGGCGCGCGGGAATGCAATGCCAGCGACGCTCCACATCGTCTGCGAGGAGATCACGGAGAGCGGCAGGCGTGCATGCGCCAGCCCCGTTAACGGCAGCAGAAACGCCCCGACCACCACGTTCGCGAGGGCGGCGACGACCAGCAGAATCAGAAGTGCTTCGAGTTCTTCGACCGACGCCGTCACCCATGAGCGCCGATACATCCCGAACGTCGCGCAGAGTCCGAGCCAGAGCGGGATCGAGACCAGCAAGTGATTCGTTGCCGCGGCACGCCACGTCGTCAACCAGCTGACCCCTTCGAAACGCAACGTCCACGCCAGTCCCCATGCGAAGAGGAGTGCCGTGGTATCAAGGATCAGCAGCTGTCGCGGCGACAAGAACGCCGTACGACGCGCCACGGGCAGTTCATCGGACGAAGACATCGGACTTCACACCTGACAAAGACGTTGGCCGTCTCGCGACATCGCGAAAGCCTCAATTCTCAATATCGGAATGTCCGACTCCGGACTTGACCGCCGTGATGACGCAACGGGCCAGAAAACGACGTGACGTCGCGCGAACACCTATTTCGTGCGGTTCAGCACCACGATGATCGTGACCAGGCTGCCAAGAACTTGCGCCGTGGTCCCGAGGATCTGCGTCCAGTCCTTCTTGTCTTTCGGGTCACGGTTCGGCACAAAGACCTTGCTGCCAGGCTTGGGCTCGGGGGACACGGGAAGCACCCACGCGACGCGATGTCGCGACTCGACCTTGCCGTTCGGCTGCTGTACCCAGACGTGATTCGCATCGCCGTCTTGTGATGCGCCTCCAGCGGCGCGGATATAGTGCGCCATCGATGCGCCTGGCTGGTACGGCACCGCCAGCGGCGAGTTCACGGCACCGGCGATCGTCACCAAGGCATTGAATCGCGACACGTGAATGGAGTCGCCGGCGATGAGCAGCAGATTGTCGCGGTCCTTGGGATTACTGAGCACACTCGGCAGGTCGATACCGACACGACCGACGGAACCATCGGTGCGGGAGAAGCTGATCCCTCCGGCGTAGGCCGACGACGTCAGTCCGCCGGCGCGCTCGATCAGGTCCGACAACCGTTCCTTCTTGTTGCGCATCGAGTAGGTGCCTGGATAGTGCACCTCGCCCGTGAGAACGACCAACTGCTGCAGTTGCCAATCGGGCTGGCGGAAGATCAGCACGTTGTCGTAGGGCTCCAATAGCGTTTCAGCAGTCCCGGTCTCGCTGCCGACCGTACCGAACAGAAAGGACGAATCCAGCGAAGCTTTAAATGTCGTGGCGATCACCCCTTCCTCACGCGTGTGCGGCAATCGGGCGATTTCAGCATCGCGTAAGGCGGCATTCGGCTGCAGGCCGCCTGCCTGCAGGACCAGATCACGCATCGTCATCCCGGCGCGGAATGGATACTGCCCAGGATTCATGACGGCGCCGCTGACCGCAACGAATCGCGTGGGACGGAACTCGGTCAGCGAATACACCGTGATTTCATCGTCCTCGCGCAGCAGCACCGGTTCGGTCGTTGCACCGCTGACGTCGCGCAGCACGGCGCGCAACTGCTCTCGGGTGGAGTCCGGACGTAACCGCGAGATCATCACGCGCCCCAGATACGTATCGGGCTTCAATCCTCCCGCCTGCCGAATCGCGTCCGCGACCGTCTCGCCCCCCGACACGCCCTGCGTACCAGGCTGCCAGACGTTGCCGCCGATCTTGATGCGCTTGCGCACGCGATCGCTCACGCGCGGGACGGATACCACGTCGCCCGCTTCGAGACGCACCGACGCCAGCGCGCGTCCGTTCCCGTCGGCCGCGAAGCCGATATCGAGGGCGATGCGATCGCTCCCTTCGGCCGTCCGCTGTGACGGGGGCACGATGCGCTCGATGCGCAGTGTGCGGCGTGACGCATCGTCGGTGAACCCACCGGCGGCTTTGACCAAATCATCCAGCGTCTCGCCAGCCCGCAATTCATAAGTGGCCGGTCGCAACACGCCTCCGCGCACGCGCACTCGCGCACCGTGCGTCGGTACAAAGAGCACGTCACCATTCTCGAGACGCGCGTCACCGGACGCGTCGCCACGAATGAGATAGTTGTACACGTCGAACTTCTGCTCGGGGGCGCCACGTCGACGAATTTCAATGGAACGCAGTGAGCCGCGCTCGGTGGGACCGCCGGCCGCATACAAGGCCGACAGCGCGGTGCCGGCACTCGAGATGCGGTAGCTGCCCGGCTGCTTCACATCACCGACGACAAACACCTGATTCGACCGCAGATGGGCGACGCTCAACGAGAATCGTGTCGTCGATCCGATGCCGGAGTACACCTTGGCCAAGCGCTTGCGCAGCACGCTCTCCAGATCGCCCAGCGAAAGCGACGCTACGGCGACCTGCCCAACGACAGGTACCACGACGAATCCTTCGCGCGTCACGTCGAGCGTATAGGCCTGCTCGACATCGCCGGTCAGAATCAGGACGAGCTGATCACCCGGCCCCAATCGATACGACGCGTCGACCGGGCCCGCCGCGTTCGCATCGAATAGTGTCGTCGATTGCGAGAACAGGTCGAGTCCGAAGAGCGTCGTGCCTTCGCGATTGTATGCGGTTTCGGTCGAGGTCCGCGGTTCCACCGCACTCGACACGTCGCGATCGGCGGAGCGAGCGCTGGCACCAGACGCAGCACTCAGCGTCATACGGCGTAGCACGGTCGCATCCGTCGAATCCACGACACCGAGCGCGCGCATGGCGCCGATGAGGGAATCAGGGCCTGCGCGCGACACCTCGTCCGTGGACGCGGCGCCCATGACCTGATCCAGCAGTGACTCCGGGTACCCGGCCGCTGTCAATCGCGTACGCACCTGCGCCGGCGACAGACCGCTGGTCTGCAGGCGCTGGCGCAACTGCGCCGCGAGTTCGGGACGGGCACGCAACATCACCGCCGCCTGCTGAGGCGAAGGCAGAGAGGACGGCAGCGACTGCGCCGGTAGCGCAGACACACACACCGAATGGGCGAACAAGCTCGTGAAGAGCGCCGCCGTAATTGTGATTGGGCGAACGTGGGGCAGCACGGGTCTTGGCGAACGGAAAAAGGTCGCGGTCTTGGATATCGCCAAGACGCGCGACCTTCCCGTGGTGTAACACTGCGGCTCGGTCCTGTGACGGGATCTCGGCTTTCCGGTGACAGACCAACCGGCTACGGTCGCGACCAATAGGCAGCTCAGTGGCGACACGCCAGCGCGGTCAAACTCTCGGTGTACGCACCGCAGGGCCTCCCCTACACCGCGATGTGGAATTCACCGCTTGACGCCGCCAGCGGCTGAGCGCATGGTCCAAGGGTCGCTCGTGTGCTCACCGTTTGCGGAGGCTCGACATGTCCACTCGCCAGTGTGCGTTACTCCTGACTGCAGCAGCGCTCGCCCTCAGCACCGCGTCGTCGGGTCAGCAACCGTCCGCGAAGCCCACCGTCAAGTCCGCGGCACCGCCGGCAACACAGACCGTGACGTACGTAAAAGTCGTGGGGGTTGACTACACGTTCGAAGCACCCGAATCCGTTCCAGCGGGGATCGTGGCGTTCAATCTGGTCAATAATGGCGCGGACCTGCACGCGATGGCCGTTTTCGAATTGCCTGACAAGCATACCCTCAAGGAGTTCCTCGATCAGTACCACGCGCAGGGGATGATTCCCGCGTGGATGGTCGGCTTGGGGCAGACCACGACGATCGCTCCGAAGGTCGAGGCGTTCCTCACGGTGCGGATGAAGCCGGGGCGCTACATCCTTGCGTGTCTGATTCCCGCGCGCGACGGCCGCATGCACACCGAGAAGGGCATGGTCAAGATGATCACGGTGAAATAGTCGTCGGCGGAAGCGCGTCCCCAGGGCGCCACCCGCCGTCGGCCAGCTGATCCACCAACGCGAGCACGCTGGCCCGATCAAAATGGACACCCAGCACGAGGACATCGCCGGCTCGCGCCCATGTCAGCGCATCACGGACCGCGTCGATTTCGCTGGTCGCGTCATCGATGATCTCGGCCGGCGCTCCTGCCGCGATGAACGCGGACCGCAGCAGCAGCGGTATCTCACCGACCGGCCGGCCACGGAGCAGGCCGACCATCTCCTTGATGATGATACGATCGAAACGCTGGGTCGCCCACGCCGACGTCGCCAGCGCGCGCAGTTGTACGTCGTCGCGATTGCCAGCCTGTCCAATCAGCAGCAATCGGCGGGTCGCGGGAATTGCCGCCGCCGTGCGTATGAGTGCGGCGATGCCGTCAGGATTGTGCGCATAGTCTATCACAATCGTGAGCGTGCCGAGGCGACTCACCATCAGTCGCCCGGGGTTATCGTCCCGTCGCGTGCCGAATGACGCCAGCGTTGCACGAATCGCGTCGATCGGCACGCCCATCGTCGCCGCCAGCAGTGCGGCGCCCGTCGCGTTCGCGATGTTGTGCGACGCCGTGCCGCCGATGGTCACGGGCATCGCGTTCACGTCGCCCAGTGCATGCCACGCGCCGGCATGGTGCACCAGCAGCTGTCCGTCACGCACCGTCGATGCCGGAGAACCCTGTGCCACAGACTCGGCGATGAACGGATGGTCCGTCGCACTGAACCACGCGACCGCGACAGGCAACGTGGCGGCGAGTTTGATCGCAAGTGCGCGCAGCGTTGGATCGTCGGCGTTGAGCACGAGGTCGGACGCTGGTCGCAACGCGCGCGCCACGATCGCCTTCGCGTTCGCGAGATCGTCCAGCGTTTCGACGCCATACTCACCGAAGTGATCGGCCGAGATGTTGGTGATGATCGCGCCCTGCACGAGCGTCGTGGCGAGTCCGCGCCGCAGCATGCCGCCGCGCGCGGTCTCGAGCACGGCCGCCTCGACGCGCGTGTCGCACAGCACACGGCGCGCGCCGGACGGGCCCGTGTAGTCACCGCTCTCGAGACGATCGTCATCGACCCAGACGCCGTCGCTGCAGCTCCACCCGGTGCGCCGACCTGCGGCACGCCACATCGCGGCGACCAGTCGCGTCGTGGTGGTCTTGCCGTTCGAACCCGTAATCAGCGCCACGGGCACGTCAAACGCCGGCGGCGTATCATCACCGACATCGCCTTCGAGGTCATCGTCGGCATCATCCGGCGCATCGCTGAACGCATAGAGATGCACACCGGCCCCGCTGCCGACTGAGCAGCCGCTGTCATCGAGCGAAAAGCTGACGTGGCGAGCATAGGCGTCTTGCTCGATGGCCACCACGCCCGGCATCACGGACCGTTCTCGCGCGTATTTATCGCGCAGGATGGCGACGGCGTGTGTGGTGATCGCCTCGGGTACGCCGCCCTGCGTCACGATCGACTCGGCCGCGACCCACGCGTGCTCCGTCAGGTCGGTCGCCGTCAGCAGTCCATCGACCGGTGCTGCGATGAAGAGACTGGCCATCGCGATGGACGGATGCGTGCTGCACACGTCGGTGCGCCAACCCAGCGCATCGGCGAGCCGACGGGCCTGTGCGGGCCACTGCTCCGCCGCCTGACGTGTCGCCGCGCTGTCGTACTGCACATCCAGCACGGCGCCGGGACGCGTGCTGAAGAGATTCGGACCGAACAGTCGACGCGAATCGAGAATCGTCGGAGTGAGATACTCCGACGTCACGACTCAATCACTTGCGTCGGGCGCAAGGATGACGCCCCGTTCATCGCGCATGAGCACCATGTCTTCGCGTGCACTGTTCCATTTCGGTTGCGACGGCGGCGGCGCCATCGGTACCGATGCCTTGGCGGGTGCGATGTCGTCCGCCGGACCTTCCTCGAGCACGGACTGTCGTGGCACCGCGCGCGCCGCGCGCGGAGCGGGGACGACCTGCGCCGACTCGTGGGGGCGGAAGTTGACGATCTGCTTCCATCCACGCGCGAGGGCATCCGCGAAGATCAGCACCAAGTCGCCCGCCTGTGCCATGCGCAATGCGGCCTCGATCGCCTGCTGTTCGTCGACGATCATGGTGATCTGATCCGCGCTGATGCCATGCGCGACGAGGCCGGCGACGAGCATTTTCGGTACGTCGTCTTCGCCGCGACCACGCAGGGAATCATCACGCCGACAGATATAGTGATCGAAGCGCGCTTCGGCGGCGACCTTCGCGATGGCCATGATGTCTTCATCACGGCGATCGCCGGGCGCGGACAACACGGCGATGCGCCGGCCTGCGGGCGTCATGTGATTGACAAGTTCACAGAGTGCACCGACCGCATGCGCGTTGTGTCCGTAGTCGAAGAGTACCTTGAACGGATGCCGATCGTACACGTTCAGCCGACCCGGCGCCTGGAAGAACGTCGTGTCGAAGGTGCGCAGTCCATGCCGGATGTCTTCGAGGCGCACGTTCATCGCAAACGCCATCGCGGCGGCGAACATCGCGTTCTGCACATTGAAAGTCGCGCGGCCTTCCAGCGTCGCGGGAATCAGGTGCGTCCAGAGCAACGGGATGTGCGCGCCACGATCATAGATCGTGATCATCTGCCCGTTCACACCGGCCTCGAGCGCGATCGCGCGTCCGCCAGCGCGGATGTGTTCGCGCACGAGATCGTGCGCCGGATCCATCGTGACGTAGCAGACGTGCTTCGCGTTCGTATGCGCGGCCATGCGCAGCGTGTGCGGATCGTCGGCGTTGAGGACGGCCGTGTCAGTGGCGATCTCGACGACGGTGCGCTTGACGGCCGCGAGCTGTTCGAGCGTGTCGATGCCTTTCTGCCCGAGGTGATCAGGCTGAATGTTGAGCACGGCCCCCACATCGACATGACGCATCGCCATGCCGGCGCGGAGCAGTCCGCCGCGCGCCGTCTCGAGGACCGCCACTTCGACGGCGGGATCGCTGAGCACGATGCGCGCCGACGTCGGGCCGGTCATGTCGCCTTCGACGGTGCGCTGCCCGTCGATGTATACGCCATCAGTGGTCGTCAGCCCGACGCGCTTGCCGGCCAGCTTGTGAATGTGCGCCAGCAGGCGTGCCGTCGTCGTCTTGCCGTTTGTGCCGGTGATCGCAGCGATCGGAATCGTGCTCGGCGCGTTCTTGGGGAACAGCATGTCGATCACTTTGCCGGCGACATCACGCGGGCGCCCCTCGCTCGGCGCCATGTGCATGCGGAAGCCAGGCGCGGCATTCACTTCGCAGATCGCGCCGCCGACGTCCTTGTACGACTGCGTGATATCGGGCGAGAGAAAATCGACGCCACCCACATCAAGGCCGATCGCCTGAATCGCGCGCACCGCCATCTCAGCGTTGTCCGGATGCACGACGTCGGTCACGTCGGCGGCGGTGCCACCGGTCGACAAGTTGGCCGTCAGGCGCAGATAGACCTCCTCGCCCGCCGGCGGCACCGTCTGCGCGTGATACCCGAGCTTCGCGAGCAGACCATAGGCCTGCTCATCGAGTTCCAGTTGCGTCAGCACCTTTTCGTGGCCGATGCCACGACGCGGATCGCCGTTCACGAGAGCGATCAACTGCGCGATGGTGTGCACGCCATCGCCGGTGACTTTGCCTGGTTCGCGCCTGCTCACCGCGACGAGTTCACCGTTGACGACGAGCATGCGATGATCGTGGCCGGTGATGAAGCTCTCGACGATGACGCTGCGCGAAATGTCCTTCGCGCGTTCGAAGCCGGCGACCACCTGTTCGGGCGTGCAGAGATTCACCGCCACGCCGCGCCCATGATTGCCGTTATATGGTTTGGTCACCACGGGATAACCGATCCGCTCAGCCGCCGACACAGCGCGCTCGGCAGTCTGCACCAAACGCTGCTTCGGCACGGGCAGGCCGAGGTTCGCCAGAATGCGATTGGTCTCTTCTTTGTCTGACGCGAGTTCGACGGCGATGTGCGAGGTCTTGCCGGTGATCGTCGCCTGAATGCGCTGCTGATGACAACCGTAGCCCAGTTGAATGAGGCTCTGCTCGTTCAGGCGGATCCACGGGATATCGCGCGACTCGGCGGCGTGGACGATGCTCGCCGTGCTGGGCCCAAGCGCACGACGTTGCGCGTAGCGGATGAAGGCATCGCGCCGTTCGGCAAGATCGAAATCCGCCGGCACGTTTGCCGGGCGCAGTGAGACGGGCAGCAGGTGATGCAGCAGATCGAGCGCGACGGCTGCCGCCTCGAGGCCGACGTCCTCCTGCTCGTACTCGAAGACGACATCGTACACGCCCGGTGTCGTGGTTTCGCGCGTCTTGCCGAATGTCACTTTGACGCCGGCGACGTTCTGCAACTCGATCGCAACATGCTCCAGCACATGACCGAGCCACGTACCGTCGTCTTCGGTCATGCGGCGCACGAAACCGCCCGCGACACCATACGAGCAGCCATGCTCCCGCAGTCCCGGGAGCGCCGTCAGCAGCGACTCGATGAACTCATCGCCCAGCTTGCGCGTCGGCCATACTTCGAGCGCGCCCAGATCGAGGACGAGTCGGATAACGGGGAAATGCGCATAGTGACTCGGGCCAACGTAGACCGAGCGATCGAGGATCTGCATGTGCGTCTATTGGCCGGTGACGAAGAAGTCGTGCGCGGCCGCCGGGATTGCCTGTCGCGTGTGCAGATTGAACGTCGAACCGGCACCGAGCAGGTGAATCTTCGCGCCGACAATCGTGATCGTCTCGCCCGGCTTCGCTTCGGCCATGGAGGTGAATTCGACATCTGCCGGGTCGATAATCGTCACGGCACCATTGCCGATGACCTCGAGCGTTTCATCGGGCGCGATAAACGCCGCGGTGTCTTCGTCGACGCCGAGTCCGATGCAAAACGGGTTGTACGACAGTGCCGTCAGCAGGCGACCGAGGCGGTCGCGTTGACGGAAGTGCTGATCGACGATCACACGATTCGTCAGGCCGAGGCCAGCGCACATGGTGACCATGCCGGCGCGCGGTGTGGTCCCTTCGTCGCCGAATGCGATCATGTGTTCGCTGAGATAGGCCGCGCCGGCGCTCGTGCCGGTGATGTGCACGCCACGCTTGTTCATGAGGCGCAGCAGCGTCGCGACGGGCGTACCACCCAATGTGGTCGACAGCTTGAGTTGATTGCCGCCGGTAAGGAACACGCCGGTCGCATCGCCGAGCCATTCGAGCCAGTCGGCGTCATCGCAGTCGCTGCGTCGCTCGAGACGCATCGACTTCACGGCCGCGACCCCCTGTCGCTGAAAGACGCGCTCGTAGAACGTGCCCATATCAGGCTCGTTGGAGGCGGTCGGGATGACCGCGATGCGCGCGAACGGGCCGCCGCTCAGTTCGATGAACCGATCGAGAATCGCAGGTGCCAGCAGCTTGCCGCCGATCGGAATGATCCAGCCGCGCATAGGGTCGCGTATGGGGTGTTCGGGTCGCCTACGAGTGAAAACGGGGTCTCGGTAAGCTAACGCGCCCCGAGGCGTGTGGGTAACGTTCGCGCATGCTGACCGTGCTGCGAAATGCCCGCGTCTTCGCCCCCGCCCCACTCGGCGTTGTCGATCTTCTCGTCGCCGCGGGCAGGGTCGTCTTTATAGGTGCTCCCGGTACCGCCGGCGTCTCCGGTGTGCCATGTGACCTCGTCGACCTCGACGGGGCGCGCGTCATCCCAGGGCTGATCGATGGACATGCGCACCTGACTGGTGGCGGCGGCGAAGCCGGTCCGGCCACCCGTGTGCCGGCGCCCGCGCTGTCGCGATATACCATTGGCGGCGTGACCAGCGTGATTGGCGTGCTCGGTACGGACGACGTGACGAGAAGCACGAGCGATTTGGTGGCGTCGGCGCGCGGATTGGAGGCGGAGGGACTCTCGGCGTGGTGCCTGTCGGGCGGCTATCACGTGCCGCCAGTGACGCTGACGGGCACCGTCCGTGGCGATATCGCACAGATCGATCGGATCATTGGCGTCGGCGAAGTCGCGATCAGCGATCACCGCAGCAGTCAGCCCACACTCGACGACCTACTGCGCATCGCTTCAGAGGCGCATGTGGGGGGGATGTTGAGCGGCAAGGCGGGCGTGCTGCATCTGCATGTCGGCGATGGCACACGCGGGCTGGAGTTGATTCGCGCGGCGCTCACCACCAGCGAGTTGCCGGCGCGCGTGTTCAATCCGACGCACGTCAATCGCAAGCAGGCGCTGTTTGAAGAGGCGCTCGCACTTGCGTCGTTCGGATGCACGGTGGATATCACGGCGTTCCCGGTCGACAATGGCGAGGATGCGTGGAGCGCTGACGTCGCGCTCGAGCGCTATCTCGACTCGACGGCGCCGCCGTCGCGCGTGACCATCAGCTCCGACGGCGGTGGCTGTCTGCCGATGTTCGATGCCGACGGTCGCGTCTCGCGCATGGAGGTCGGCGCATCGACGTCGCTCGCCGAGACGTTGGGCTTGTTGCTGGCGCGTGGGCATGCGATGGAGCGCGTGCTGCCGGCGTTCACCAGCAACGTCGCGGCACACTGGCGACTGATGGCAAAAGGCCGCGTTGCGATTGGTGCGGACGCGGATCTGGTCGTGCTCGATGACAGGCATCAGGTGCGCGACGTGATGTCGCGCGGCGTCTGGCACGTTCGCGACGGACAGGTCGTCCGTCGCGGAATGTTTGAGTAGCGAGTAGGGAGTCTGGCGTAACGAGACTGTTGGAGACGTGAGACGGATTATTTGGCGGGCTTCTTGGGCGTGGTGCAGCCCATCTCCAGCACGTCGAACTTCTCGTGGAGCGCTTGCATGGCGCTTTTGAGTGTGGCGTCGTCGGCTTTGGCGGTCACCAGATCCGCCACCTTTTGTGTCTCGCCCGACAGTGCCGCGGCGACCGCGAGGAGCTTCGGGGTGTCACATCCCTTCGGCGCGTTCGACGCGGCCAATGCGTTCGCCGCCGTCACCATCGCGCTGGCCTTCGCGCGTGTGGGCGCAAGATCATTCTGATCCTTCGCGGGATGCCACGTAGCCATCATGAGCATGTGATAGGCGTCGAGCTCAGTCCAGGGACTCATCATTCCCTTCTCCATCTCCATCATCTTGCGGTGGTCCATGCCGGCCATCTTGGAGTGGTCCATCGCTTCCATCTTTTCCTTCGGCATTTTCTTGGTCGTGTCGGCGGACTGGCCGTTGGCCGTACCGGCGAGTGCGACGAGGGATGCCGCGGCCGCGACTGCAAAGAACGAACGACGCATCGAGACTCCAGTGGGGGCGGGATGGTGTGGCGGCGTACTGCCGCCACCTGACCGAGCGCTTCGCTTACGGCGTGATCGTCGGCGTCTGCGGTACGTTGTAGATGCTGTTGAAGAGCATCTTGAACGTCGCGTGCGGCTGTCCGCGGAACGTGATCTCCGGTCCGAACAGGAACAGCTTGCCGCGACCGACCGACGCTTCGAGTGCTGTAGTGCCACCATTCAGATAGTTCTGGCCCCACGCCCATCCGCTGCGCAACGGCGACGCCGAATCGAACCACGCGACTGGACGAACACCCCGGGCCGCCGCGGTCGGATCGAGGCGGAACACCGGATTGTTGTTGAAGAACATGTCCGTGTGTCCCTGCATGCCAAGCGCTGACGAGGCGGTGGAATCAGTAGCGATGCGCAGCACCGAACCCGGCACGTAAAACTTGTCGGCCGTCAAATGCGTCTCGGCCTCACCCGGCTGCTTGTCGACGAGATAGTCGCTGATCGGCAGGCCAAGCTGTTGGCCAATGCGCGCGGCGTTGCCAGCCGCGACGAGCATACCACCCGCCTCGACAAACTTCTTGATGTTCGCGAGCGCGGTGGCACCGGTGCCAGTGCCCGTATTCACGTCGCAGAGGCTGCGCAGATCGGGATCCGTCGACGGCGCCGCGGCCGCCTCTCCGCCACCCGCGCCACGGCCACCGCCGCCCGCGCCGCGGCCGCCACCACCGATGTTGCCATCGGACGGCAGCACGATCACGTCGTACTTCGCCTTGAGATCCGTATCATCGAAGCCGGCGCCGCAGACGACCTTGAACGGAAATTCAAAACGTTCGAGCAGGAAGCGCGTCCATCCGGACGGCATTGAGCCCGTCTGCGTGTCCCACAGCGCGACGCGCTTGACCGTGAGCTTGATCGAGCTTGCGTCGGGTTTCGCGGTGGTGCCCTCCATGCTGACGCCGAGTTCCTTCGCGGCGGCTTGCAGCGACGGAGTGACGGTGGCACTCGCGGTCACGTAGAACGACCCCGCGCCGAACGTCTGACCATTCGCCGTCATCGGGCGCGCAAGGCGGAACACTTCGCCGTTGGCCTTGAGCACGCGATTCGCCACGGTGAACGCGTCGTTGACCGATCCGGAGATCAGATAGCCCGCGGCACCGTTTGCGGCGGCCACCGTGCCGGCGAGCGGCGTGGCGAGTCCCTTGATGTCGGTGAACGGACCCTTCACGTCATCCCAGAAGCGATCGAACTGCACGCCCATCTGATACGATAGCGTCCATCCGGCGTTGTCGTACGGACGCTTGGGGATCCCGCGTTCATCCATATCGTTCGGATGATCCTGCGGTTCAAACATGTCGATCACGTGCGCGCGTCCGGCCTGCGCCGCATGGACCACATACGATCCGGTGCCATAACGCTTGCCGTTCACGCTGAACGGCGCCGTCGCCTGCTGTACGTCGACGCCGACGTAACGTATCGTGTTGACGAACTTCGTCGCCGTCGCGAAGTCCGGCTGACTGACCGGAATTACATACGCGCGCGGATCGCGGCGTGCCGGATCCTTGAACACGGCGGCATACTGCGCGGCGCTCATTTGCGGACCGCGTCCGCCGCCGAAGCCAGCGTCGGGTCCAACGTCTGCTGCGGCCGCGGCACCGCGACCACCACGTCCAGCCGCGACGGCGGGCGAGGCGACCTTCATCGCGGAGTCGGCGCGGGCCATGTCTTCGTTCGACACCGTCCAGTGATCCGTACTGCCGCGCGCGATCTGATTCGCGCCCATGCGGTAGATGTTGAACAGGAACTGATCTTTGTAGCGCGAGGCCAGATCGAGGATCGAATAGTTCGCCGTGACCGAATAGTCGATCGACTGCCGCATGTGCCATTCCTGCGGCGCAATCGGCGCGGGTAGATCGCCGCGCGGCAGCATCTGACTGAGCGTGATCGGAATCGTCGACGGCGTCGGACTGCCGATGATCTCGGTCAGGATGCCGATGATGTTCTGGAAGTACGCTGTCGTGCGCAGGCCGCCGTTCCACCAGGTCGAGTAGCTCGAGCCTGAACGCATCGTGAAGCCGGGCTTGTTCTCCTGCAGGAAGCGCTGATGCATGGCTGCGCCAACCATATCGAGTCCCATGATGATCATGGGATCGAGATTGTAATTGAACGGATCGCGGAACGGCGGCGAGAAGATGACCGTGCCGACGGGGCCGGTCTGGTGGTGATTGTACATGATCTGCGGCATCCACTCCCAGTACATGAGTTTGTTCATATTCCGGGATTCGGGCAGATTCGACATGTAGAAGTCGCGGTTGTTGTCGTGCCCCGCGTACTTCTCGTACAAGCGCGTCGAGCATGGGGCGCGACGTTGCGTCGGCTCGGACGGCGCCATGTAGCACTTGGCGACCATCTGCATGCCGTCCGGGTTCGCGTGCACCATGACGACGATGACGTCTTTCAGGATGCGCATCGTTTCGTCGTCCGTGCGGCTGACCAGTTGATAGCTCGTCTCCATCAGCTGATTCGCGCCGACGACTTCGGTGGCGTGCAAACCGCCGTCGATCCAGACGACGCTCTTGCCTTCTTTGGCGAGCAGGCGCGCCTGCTCATCGGTGAGCCCCTGCGCGTTCTGCAGGCGCTTCGAGATCTCTTTGTAGCGCGCCAGCTTCGCGAAATTCTCGGGCGCCGTGACGATCGCCGCGAGATGCGGACGCCCTTCGCCGGTCTTGCCGATCTCCATCACCTGCATGCGATTCGACTCACCGTCGATCTTGTGCCAGTAGGCCATGAACTGGTCGTACGTCGGCAAGAAGTAGTCGTCACCGATGTTATGGCCGAGGAACTCCTTGGGCGACGTGATTTTGCCCTGCGCGTGGGCGCCTGGAGCGGCGAGCCCCGATACGAGCGTGACCGCGAGTAGCGGCGCGACGAGGGCGCGCCAGGGGCGCATGGTCCGCGATGACATCGAGAAATCTCCACATGCAGGTGAGGGGCAGCGGCAACACCCCAAGGTACGGCTTGACCAGCCCCAGCGCTGGCTCGCCCCCCGCAGCTATTTGCGCTCGAACACCACGCGGCCGCCGACTACCGTGAGCATGACGTGCGCATCGCGGATCGTCTCGGGCGCGATCTTGGTGAGATCGTGGTCGATCACGACCAGATCGGCCAACATGCCGGCGCGCAGAATACCGAGCTTGTCCTCTTGAAAGCCGGCGTAGGCGGCGCCATGCGTGTACGCGCGCAACGCCTCCTCGACCGTGATCTTTTGCGACGGCACCCAACCGTTCGGGTTTTTGTCGTCGAGCGTCCGACGCGTAACTGCGGCATAGATCCCCTCGAGCGGCGTCGGCGGTGCGACAAACCAATCGCTGCCGAAGGCGAGTATCGCGTGCGTATCGAGTAGCGATCGCCACGCGTAGGCGCCCTTGGCGCGCTCGGGGCCAATCACCGTGTCGGCCCAGCGTCCGTCATCGATCGCGTGATAGGCCTGCATGCTCGCGATCACACCGAGAGCGCCAAAGCGCGGGATGTCCGTCGGATCGATGTGCTGCGCGTGCTCGATGCGGAATCGCCGGTCACGCGGACCGTTCTCTTTCGCAACCCGTTCGAAGATGTCGAGCTGCGTGCGAATGGCGCGGTCGCCGATGGCGTGCACCATGACCTGCAGTCCGGCAGCGTCGGCGGCTTTGGTCCATGCATAGAGACTTTCTGGAGGCGTGACCAAGAACCCGCTGTCTCGTGGCGCATCGCTAAAGGGCCTCAGCATCGCGGCCGTGTGCGAACCGAGCGATCCGTCGACGAAGCCTTTGAGCCCGCCGATGCGAATCCAGTCATCGCCATGGCCTCGCGCCTTGACCGTGTCACGCAAACGCGCCCAGGCCGCCAAGGGGAGCTGCGCCACAATGCGTGTGTTCAGGCGGCCCGCCTTCTGCGCGCGCTGAAAGCTGCCGATGATGCTCCAGAGGGCATTGGGGTCGAGCGTGGCGCCTCCCATGTCGTGTACCGACGTGACACCGCGCGCCGCCACGTAGGCCATCGCCGAATCCAGCGCCTTGTCGTCCTCGGCCGCACTCCGGGTCGGCGCCACGGCATCGACCAAGGACATCGCGTTGTCTTTGAAGACGCCGGTCAACTCACCCGTCGCGTCGCGAATGATCGCGCCGCCCGTTACGTCCTTTGCCGCGCGATCCACCTTCGCCGCCTGCATCGCGAGTCGGTTGGCCAGATTCATGTGGCCGTCGAGCCGGTTGATCCACACTGGATTGTCCGGCGTCACCGAATCGATCCACTCGTGCGACGGCAACTCGCCGCCCCAGCTCGTGTGATCCCAATCGCCGTTGCGGATCCACATCCCCTTCGGCAGCGTTTTCGCGAACGTGCCGATCCGGCGAATGAACTCCTCGCGCGTCTTGGCGTCACGCAGTTGCACCGACGCCAAGGCGAAGCCGCCGTCGGTGAAGTGCACGTGGCTGTCGATGAATCCCGGCGTCACCATCGCGCCCTCAGCGTCGATCACGCGCGCCGCTTCGGTCAGATGCGCCTTGATCTCCGCGGTCGTCC
The DNA here is from genome assembly GCA_031366985.1 of Gemmatimonadaceae bacterium. Classification (GTDB taxonomy): domain Bacteria; phylum Gemmatimonadota; class Gemmatimonadetes; order Gemmatimonadales; family Gemmatimonadaceae; genus Gemmatimonas. Next base: position 2,217 of record JANLPE010000052.1, on the reverse strand, counting down.
CGACGGCGGAAATGTGTTCGCCCGAGACGGCGATCGCCTCGGCCCACGGCGTGGCGGAGTCACCCGTCCAGACCCGGGCGTTGACAATCGCCAGCGTGATCGCGGCGTTGTCGGTGCGCGCGCATGCGGCGAGCGGGAGCGCGACAAGCGCGGCGCACACCCAACCGCGGACCCGCCACGCAGAGACTTTCACGGTGAGGTTCATGCGGTAGCATGACAAGCCCGCGCCGATCGCGCTAGAGTTAGCGATGCGCATCGATCTCAAGGCGGCGTCCAAAGCCGTCGGCGTCGCCGTCCCCATCGTGTTCGGCCTCATGCTCAGCCGGCTGCTGTCACCGTACTTGCCGCAGTTCTCGGCATGGGTCCACACGCTCGGCGTGTGGGCGCCAGTGGCCTATGTGGCCGCGTACATCGTGGTCGTCATCATGATGCTCCCCGCGTTCCTCCTGATCATGGTCGGCGGCGCCGTCTTCGGCGTCGTCACCGGCACCGCGCTCGCGATGTGCGGTGCGCTCGCCGGCGGGACCTGTGCGTTTCTCATCGCGCGCTACCTGGCGCGTGATTTCGTACAACGCCGTGTCGCGAAAAATCCGACGCTCGCGACTATTGACCGTGCCGTCGGCGAGAAGGGGATGGGCATCGTCTTTCTGCTGCGACTCTCACCCGCGATCCCGTTCGTGTGGTCGAATTACGCGCTCGGTGTGACGCAGGTGCGGTTGTTTGACTTCGTGATCGGCACGATCGGCCTAATCCCTATCGTCCTCACGTTCGCCGCGTACGGCAGTGCGTCTGGAGCGGGGCCGCGCCCCGATGGATCGTCGGGGGTGTCAAACACGGTGCTCATCATCGGCCTGATCGCGACGGCGGTGCTGGCCGTGATCCTCGCTCGCATCGTTCAGCACGCACTGGCGCAAGCGGAGCGAGCGCGGAACGCCGCGTTCCCGCCCACACCGTCTCTCACGTCAACTTCGCACGCGGTCGAAGCTCACGAGTCGTCGCCGCCGTGACTGCGCCCCAGAAATACGGCGAACTCCGGTGCGGCGTCCGTTGTGCGGATGAAGTCCAATCCGGATCAGGGGCGATTGACAATTCGCCACGGGAACAGCGTCAATCCAACGCTCAGTCGATCGCCACCAAGATCGAGTCGATCGAACGACGCGTAGTCGACGCTCATCGGCGCTGAGCCGGCCTGGCGCCGCCACTCGGCGGTAATCGCCGCCCACCGGACAACGGGTATCTCCGCAGCCGCGCGCGCGTACCCGATGGTTCCGGCTCCGGACGAGCGAAAATCGTTCGGAACGAACACAAGTCGAGTCGCGTCGACGAAGTTTCCCCACTGTCGCACATGATATCTCGCGGATCCCGCGCCGGCGCTCAGCAGCACGCGCACGCGCGTTTGGGACGCGCTGCGCCGTTGCCACGCCTCGAACTGTGCACCGATGTACGTGAACGACGAGAGATCGAGCGAGGTTTGCTGCGACACGGGGCCGGCAATCCGTGTCGCGGCAGTGCGACTGATGCTGGCGAGGGTTTGGCCGCCCGCCTGCATACCACCGACGACGTTCCAGCGTGCTCGAGCACGTACTCGCAACTCGCCACCGGTCAGGCGAGGATGCCACGCCGTGGCGCCGGGCGCGAGTGCGCCGTCCACCAAACTGTAGAACTGACTTCCGCGCGTCGGCCGAAGCACGCCGGTATTTGCGGATACGCTGATGCGGGACAGCCACGATGGACCGGGCAATTGCGCGTGCAACTCGGGCAGCGCGATGAGTGTCACCGCCGTGCGTATGCCGAGTGACTGACGCATCATCCTTTCTCTCCCGCCGGTGCGCGGACGACGAAGTCGAGGGTTACACACGACTGACGGGTCTGCCGTCGTGGTGCGTACACCATGCACGACGTGTGTGCAAGACGTGGTCGCACCGTAAAGACAGCGCTCCCTGCGAGGCGCTGCGTAGCAACCGAAATGCTCGCCACCCCTTCACCGAACGATTGGACTTTGCCGGCGCTGTCGACTTTGGCGACCTTCGCGTTGCTCGATTGCCACGTGAGTGGGGCGAATCCGTCGAGCATTACGTTTCCACGTGCGTCGGTGATGGTCGCCTTCAAAAGCCGCGTGGACCCCAGCATCGTGAACGCTGTATCGACTGGCGCCAGCGCGATTCGCCCTTGGCCTTCGCCGCTTCGTGCGCCTCGCCAAAGGACGGTGGCGCATCG
>JANLPE010000102.1:0-6419 GCA_031366985.1 Gemmatimonadaceae bacterium | reverse complement strand
CACGCCCCTCATTTCTGGAAGCCTGCAATGCGTACCCTCACGCGCATGACCCGCGAGTTCCTGCGCCAGGACTCGGGCGCGACAATGGTCGAATATGCCATCATGGTCGCGTTGATCGCCGCGGTGGCGATAATCATCATTAGGAGCGTCGGCGAGAAGACGAACAACAGCTTCTCGACCGTGAACTCGGCGTTTCCGTAACAAACGCGGTTCCGTTGTCCCTTGGGGGATTTCCACTAGGGCGGCGATACCTATGTACGGCGTGTGCCCTCATTCAGGAGCCGAATCATGTACATCGTCCTCGCGTGAAGGCACCGCTCGTAGTCTCCGCGCTCTTCTTTGTCGCGTTGGTCGCTGGCGTCGTGACCGACATCCGGTCGCGTCGCATTCCCAACGCGTTGGTGCTCTGGTTGCTCGGACTGGGGACCGTCGGAGCGATAATGCATTGGTCTTCCGCACGTTCGCCGCTCGATGCGCTCTTGGGCGGTCTTGTGGGCCTAGGGCTCTGGCTACCGTTCTGGTTGCTAGGCCTGCTCGGCGCCGGCGACGTGAAGTACTTTGCCGCCGCGTCGGTGTGGGTCGGCGCTCCACTCGCTTGGCGCGCCGCCTTGTTGGCCGCGTTGCTGGGAGGTGTCATGGGCGTGGCCGTGCTGGTGTACCGGCGTGGGATGCGTCAGACGATGGGCGAGATTGCGTTGCAGGCGCGACACGCAGGCGTCATTCTGGCGGATGCCAACGCGGGCAGCGGCGACGCCAAACAACGTACCTTTCCGTATGCATTGCCAATGGCCATCGCGCTGGCGGTGGCCGTGATCTTTCCGGAGGTGTTGCTGTATGCGTAACGCGATGCGGCGGCTACGTGCGTTTCGACGAGACGAGAGCGGCGCGGCGTTGGTCGAGTTCGCGATCGTCGTCACATTACTGCTGGTCATTGTGTTCGGCGCTTTTGACGTGGGTCGATACTACACGATTCGATCCCGACTCACGAGCGCCGTGCGTGAAGGCGCTCGATTCGGCGCGGTGTTGACAGAGTCAAATGCGGACCAGGCATCGATCAGGTCCTACACAAAGTTGCGCTTCGTCGGAACCGGATTTGATACCGTGGGCATGACCGTCACCGTGTCGTTCCCCGGAACCATCGCGAGTCCGACGGATCCTCGTCGCGTTCGGGTCAAGGCAACGGGCATTCAGTTCACTCGACTGAGCCCCATCGAGCGGATCGCGTCAAGGGCCATCTCCGACAGCGCGGAATTTCGCAGAGAACAGCCGTGATCGATCGCGTCTTACATCGTTCAGGAAATCCCCATGGGTGATCGTCGGTTCGGCATTGTCTTGCTGGTTGCGATCTTCGTCGCCGCCGCCGCCGGCTTCGGTGTGTATCGCATGCTCGAGCAGGCACAGGTATCGGCCAAGGGTCCGACCGGCCGAGTTGTCGTCGCGGCGGCGGATCTCCCCGAGGGGCACATCCTCGTGAAATCCGATGCGAAGATCATCGAGTTGCCGCGCGCGGCCGTACCACCGGGATCATACGCCGACGCCGATTCGGTCATCGGACGCGTCACGCGCATCCCGGTTTTCACCGGTGAAGCACTCGTTCCTGGACGCATGGCGCCCGTTGGCTCCGGTGCCGGTCTCGAGGTCAAGATCTCGCCGGGTAAGCGTGCGATGGCCGTTAAGATTGATGAGGTCGCGGGTTTATCGGGTTTGATTCAGCCGAATAGCCGCGTCGACGTGTTGGTCACCGTGCGTGATGAAGTGGCGAATTCGCAGCAGCGCGCCAAAATGTTCATGAGCAACATGCGCGTGTTGTCGGTCGGCACCCAGCTTGAGCGTGGCCCAGACGGCCGACCGGTGAATGCGACGACTGCTGCGCTCGAAGTGACGCCCGTTGAAGCGGAGCAACTCGCAATCGCGTCCAATCAGGGACGCATTCAGTTGGTGCTACGCGGCTTCGGTGATCCCGATACCGTCGCCACCAAGGGCGCGTCGATTAACGACATGATGAAGAAGCTCGACATCGCGCCGCCATCGGCGCCGGCCCCAAAGGCGGCCGAACCGAAAACGCGCATCGTGTACGTGCCCACACCAGTACCGGCTGTGGCGGCACCCGCCGCCGCACCCAAGCGCCCGGACTCCGCTTTCGTTCAGGTCTATCGCGGTATTACTGCGACGCAGCAGAAGATCGAAAAGAAGGACACGATTAAACCGCCCGAATCTCTCTAACAAGAAATTCTCATGACGAGTGCGCTTCGCTGGTCACAACGATTCGGATTCGCGCCGCTTCTAGTAGTCGGCATGGTCGGCGCGTCGACATTCGCGCTTCACGACCTTCCGGCACAGCCCTTGGCACCCGCACCGACCGATGTGCGGCGCCTCGAATTGATTGCCGGACGTTCCTACCCAATCACCGGCGGACCGGCGATTGCCAAGGTTACGGTTGCCGATCCCGTGATCGCCGACGTCGTGGTGATCAGCGAAACGGAAGTCGTCATCAACGGCCTCAAGGCCGGCGAGACGGACATCATTCTCTGGGGCGCGGCGAACGTGCCGCGTCGTCACTATCGAGTCATTGTGCGCAGCTCACCCGAGCGTCGCCAAGTGTTGCTGAGTGTGAAGTTCGCGGAAGTTCGCAAAGATGCGCTGCGACAGATCGGGACATCGTTGATGTTTCGACCGGCGCCGGGGAATACGCGCGTCGGCACGGGCACATTCAATACCGACGGGTCGATCCGCACCAATGGTTCCGTCGAACTTCCATCGACGGCGCGCTTTCTCACGGTGCTCAGCACGTTCAACAGCAAAGAATTGCTTGGCCTGCTCGACGCCGAAGAACAGTTGGGAAATGCGCGCTCACTCGCCGAACCAAACTTGATGGCCGCCAATCGTGAGGAAGCGAGCTTCCTCGCCGGCGGTGAGATTCCCATTCCGGTGGTGCAGGGCGGCGGTGGTGGTGGACAGAACGCCGTGTCGATTATCTATCGCGAGTTCGGCATCCGTCTCAACTTCACGGCCGAAGTCCTCAGCGATTCCTTGATCAAGCTCAGGGTCAAACCCGAAGTGTCGTCGCTCGATTACGGGAACGCGATCACGCTGGCAGGCTTTCGTATCCCCGCACTGCGGACGCGCCGGGTGGAATCGACCGTCGACGTGCTGCAGGATCGCAGTCTGATCATTTCCGGCCTGTTCAACGAAGAGCGTGAGCGCGTGAAAACGGGGCTGCCGTTTCTCACCAACATTCCGATCCTCGGCGACCTCTTTTCGAGCCAGCGCTGGCTCAGAAACGAAAGCGAGTTGATCGTCGTCGTGACGCCCGTCATCATGGATCCGAACAATCCGCGTCCGGCCGATCTCGTACGGTTCGAGCGGGACAGCACACTGCCGGCCAAGCCTGCACTGGAGAAGCGGTTGCCCGGCAAGCCACCACGTTGATCGTGCGCACTGTCGCGCGTGTGAACGTCCGTCTACTCACGTCGTCAAACAGTTGATGGCTTTGTCACGAACGCCCACCGGAAAACGCCTAGCCGTCATGGTTGCGGGCGCCGATATCCCCGAGGATCTCCTCAACGAGATTCTCGGGCCTCGCGGCTTTGCGCCCGTTATCACGGTTGCGACGATGACCGACCTCACGGCGCGTCTGCGACTGCTGCCGCCGGCGTTGGTCGTCGTGCCAGTCAGCAGTGCCGGCCAAGGCGGCGACTTCGACGGCTTCGAACTGGAATTGCGGCGCAATCCAACCGTGGCGGCAATCGGCACCGCACCGACAAAAGACGCCGACACCGTGCTGGCGGCCATGCGCGCGGGCGTGCTCGAGTTTCTGGTCACGCCGCCCGATCCCGACGAAGTGCGCAAGGTGATCGGGCGCGTGCTCACGCTCTCGACCGCCGCCAAACCACAGGGGCGGGTTTTCACGGTGTACTCGGGCAAGGGTGGCCTCGGTACGTCGATGATCGCCGCGTCGCTGGCGTGGGAGCTCGCCCGACGCAACGGACAACAGGGTGTCGCGCTGGTGGACTTCACGACGACCGGCGCTGGCATGCGCGTGATGCTCAACGTCACGCCGCTATACGATCTGGGGAATATCTCGGCGCGACGCGATCGCATCGACAGCGACTTCTTGCGCTCCGTCATGGTCAAACATGCCGATGGCGTATCGGTACTCGCCGCGGCCGAAGAAGTCGATGCCGTCGAGGCGCTCGACGTCGCGACCGCTGGACGTCTTTTCGATGTGATCCGTTCCGACTACGCGAACACGGTTGTCGACACCGACCATCATTTTTCCGATCAGACGATCGCCGCGCTCGACGCGGCCGAGCGCGTTATCCTCGTGACGCAACTTGACGTGTCGGCGCTGCGCAGCACACAACGTACCCTCGGCGTGTTTACCCGCCTCGGATTCACCAGCGACAAACTGCTGATCGTCGCCAATCGCCGCAGCGATCGCGATCGCATCTCCAAGTCGGACGCCGAGTCGGTGCTCGGAAGACCCATTAGCGCGGTACTACTAAACGACTATGAATCGTCGGCGGACGCGATCACGAATGGACAATTCGTCCAGCGTTTCGCGCCGTCGTCGCCGCTAGTTGCTGGCGTGAGTACGTTGGCGAACCTGCTGACCGGCTCCACGAATGGCGCAGCGATCGATGCGAACGGGCGTGCCGAACGATCGCGTATGTCGCGACTGTTTGGACGGCGCTGACCACCTCCGGTTAAGAGCGAGATGTCCAAGTCCCTGCGCGAACGACTGACCGGGCGTCCCGCCCGAAGCGATGAAGCGACGGCACCGTTAGACGCTGTGACGCCGGTATTGCCGGTCGGCGCGTTGTACGAGCCGAACGCGGCCTCGCTGAACGACGCGGCCTCGGGGATGTTCGGACATCGCAAGTCTGGCGATGATGACGTGCTCAATCCGGTCGATGAGCTCAAGCGCAATGTGCACCGGAAGCTCATCGAGCGCCTCGATCTTGAAGCGCTCGAGAAAGTCACCGATGAGCGGCAGATTGCCGCCCAGATCCGCCAAGCCGTCGCTGAACTGCTGCGAGGCGAGACGACGCCGCTGTCGCAGATGGAGCGCGAGGAGCTGGTCGATCAGGTCGTGTACGAGGTTATCGGCCTCGGGCCGATCGAGCCGTTGTTTCGCGATCGCACGGTGTCTGATATCCTCGTCAACGGACCGCGCGATATCTACGTCGAGCGTGGCGGGAAATTGCAGCGTGTGATGACGTCGTTCCGCAACGACGCGCACTTGATGTCGGTGATCGATCGTATCGTTAGTCGCGTGGGACGCCGTGTCGACGAGTCCTCGCCGATGGTCGATGCGCGCCTGCCCGACGGCTCGCGCGTGAATGCCATCATTCCGCCGTTGGCGGTCGATGCGCCGATCCTGTCGATTCGGCGATTTGGTGCGGAACTCACGCCGCAAAAGCTCGTGCAGCTTGGTGCGCTTACCGACGAGATGATGTTGTTCCTGAGCGCTTGTGTGAAGGCGCGTCTGAACATCATGGTGTCCGGTGGTACCGGATCCGGCAAAACGACGCTGCTCAACGCGCTTAGTTCGTTCATTCCGCCGTCAGAGCGCGTTATCACGATCGAAGACGCGGCCGAATTGCGATTGCAGCAGGAGCACGTCGTGCGTCTCGAGACGCGCCCGCCGAATGCCGAAGGGCGCGGCGAAGTGACGATGCGTGACCTCGTCAAGAATGCGCTGCGCATGCGTCCTGACCGCATCATCGTGGGCGAAGTGCGCGCCGCCGAGGCGCTCGACATGCTGCAGGCGATGAACACGGGCCACGAAGGGTCGTTGACCACTGTGCACGCCAACACTCCCCGAGACGCGCTGGCGCGACTTGAAACGATGATTCTCTTCTCGGGCGCCGACCTGCCGGATCGCGCCATGCGCGAACAGATCTCATCGGCGCTGGACGTGATCATTCAGGTGAGCCGACTGTCGGACGGATCACGGCGCGTGATGAGCGTGACCGAAGTGACAGGGATGGAAGGGGAGATGGTGCAGTTGCAGGAAATCTTCCAGTTCCGTCGCGTCGGGATAAACGTCGAGGGCATCGTGGCGGGCAACTTCCAGGCGACTGGTGTGCGTCCCCGTTTCGCCGAGCGCATCAAGCTGGCCGGTATCGACCTGCCGGCGCGGCTCTTCCTCGAGCAACGGCAGTAGGATTTCGACATGAACCTGCTCCTGTCGGCGCTCGGAGCGGCGCTTGCCGCGATGCTGCTGGTGATCGGCGGCTATCTCTGGTTCAATCGCCGACGACTGGCGAGCATGCGCCTCACGCAACAGCGTCTCTCGGGGTTCGGCGCGGTGCAGGGTGAGACGACTGCTCCGATTCTGCGCCAGATTGAAGAGAGCGATAGCATCCTCGATCGGATGCTGGAAGGGCGGTCGTTTGCGGCGGCTGTCGAGGAAG
>JANLPE010000078.1:0-139216 GCA_031366985.1 Gemmatimonadaceae bacterium | reverse complement strand
AGAATCCCGCCCGTTCTGTTTTGGCACTACGATATCAGAGAAACGAGATCAGATATCCGATGTCAGATATCGTTAACCTGATATCGTGGTGTGTCGTGGTTTCCTTGCCTAGAAAATCCGCAGATTGATGTACTTCCGCGGATTCTTCTTGAAATCCGCCGTCAATGAATCCAGGCGCGCCAGCAGCGTATCCACCCGCGCATACACCGCCGGATCGTTCAGAAGTTTCGCCGCCGACCCGTTTCCGGAGCTCACCTTCGTAATCACGCCCTGCACCTGCGCGTTGGTTTCCTTGAGGTCGCGCGAAAGCTGCTCGAGGTTCGCTGAGGCCGTACGCACATTCTTCATCGTCGAGTCGAGCTTCACCGAATCGATGGCGGCGATCGTATGCCGCAGCGCTTCCTGCGTCTTCGTCAGCTGCGCGGACTGCTGGGTCGCGACGCTGCTCAGTTCGGCCACCAGTTTGGTCATCGCCGTGATGGCCTTGCGCACGTCTTCCATCCCGCCGCCCTCGACGAACTCGCCGCGAGCCTTGCCAGTCAGCGCACGCACGTCGGAGGCGATCGAGTCGCCCTTACTCAGTAACTCGGCCGTCCCGGCGGTCGGTTTTCCCGTCGGGATGGTGTCGCCGTGGGCAAGAAACTGCTTCTGTCCAAGTACCGGACGGATCGCGACCAGCTGGTCGCCGAAGATGCCATTCGCCTCGACCGTGGCCGTCGAGCCCTTGGGGATATTGTATTTCTGCAGGATCTTGATGTCGACGACAACCGTGCCGTTCGGATCGAGCTCGACATTGTCCACGAAGCCGATCGACACGCCGGCAAGCAGGACCTGCTGGCCCTGTTTCAGTCCGACACCCCACGGAAATCTGGCGTACATCGGATAGTTCTTCGCCAGTCCGCCGCGCGCGATCCAAATCGTGCCGCCAATGCCGAGTACGATGGACACGATCAACAGCGTGCCGACGAGCACTTCGTCGCGTTTTTTCATGAGCCGAAGAGAGAGCGGGGCCGAATCGAGGAATGCATGGATCAGTCAAGCTTGAATGAACGGTGCAAAGACGGCAGCCACGATGGCATCGAGCACGAGGATGGACACCGATGCGATCACGACGGCGAGTGCCGTCGACCGACCGACGCCTTCGGCGCCAGCTTCGGTGACGTACCCCTCGTAGGAGCACACGAGCGCGATCGCCCCGCCGAAGCACACGGCCTTGATCATCGAGTAGACCACTTGGAACTGCGTGAACGCAAGTCGAAGGCCATCGAGAAAGTCCGACGTGCGGACGTCGGTGGCGAGCACAAGCGTCGCCCACGCGCTGAAGATCGCCGTCGCGTTCGCGATCATCGTGAGCGCCGGCAGCATGACGAGCGCGGCCAGCAATCGCGGGAGCGCGAGGTAGGCGATCGGGTCAAACGCCAACGTCTCGAGGGCGTCGATCTGTTCGGTCACACGCATCGTACCGATTTCGGCGGTCATGCGCGCCCCGACGCGTCCCGTCAGCACGAGCGCGGTCAGCAGGGGCCCGAGCTCAAGCACGATACTCTGCCGCGCGATGAGGCCGACGACGGAGAGCTGCACACCGGGAAAAAGCTGATAGCGAGTCTGGAAGGCCGTGACACCGCCCAGGAACGCCGCGACGATCACGGCCAGCGGGACCGACTCGACGCCGATGACTCGCATCTGCCGAATCGTTTCGGGAATAAACGTCCCCGGTTCGCGCAGTCCGCGCATCATGTCGCGCAAGAAGTATGCGCGTGTGCCAATCGCGCCGAGGACCGAGGCGGTCTGGCGTTCGAGGAGGCGGGCGAACGTACTTGGGCTTGTCATCAGGTACGCACCCGAGCAAGCAGCACGATCGCGATGATACCGACCAACACGTTCGGCATCCACGCCGCGGGCTCGGGGGGCATCAACCCCTTACCGCCGATGGCCTTGGTCAACTGAATGAGCACGAGGAACAATACAGTGGTCGCCAAGCTGATGGCGATACCGTACGCGGCGCCACCGCGCTGCGTACTGGTCGCGAGTGGCGCGCCAAAGAGCGCAATGATCACGCACGTCACCGGGATCGCCAGTTTCAGCATCCGCTCGACCTTCAACTGATTCACGTCGGCGCCGGAGCGCTCGAGTGCGTTGATGAATCGCGTCAGTTCCCCGAACCGCATCTCGGCGGGCTCCCGCTGCGTCGCGCGGAGATCGTCCGGCGTCTCCTTCAGCCGATGGTCAGCGATCGAGTCAAAACCGAAGGCGACATCGAGCGTGTCGTTCGGCAGGACGTGCACCTGGCCGCCCTTTAGCATCCAGCCGCGATTCGCCGTCCAATGGCCGCTATCGGCGGCGATCAGGAGGCCGGGACGTTTTTTCGAACCGCGCTCCTCGATCTCGACCTTGTCGATGCGCTGCTTCTGCGTGTCCAGCGCATAGACGCGATAGACCCGGCCCGCCTCGTTCGCGAAGGCAAAATTGTATCGGGCGGTCTCGGAGAACTCGCCTTTGTCCGCCAGCAGTTTGAGCCGCTTGGCGTTGGCCGGCGGCGCGATCTCGCTGAAGACGAGTCCGAGTCCCATCGCCACGAACGCCATCAGAAAAATCGGCGTGACGAATCGATAGAAACTGATCCCGGAGGCCTTCGCCGCCGTGATTTCGGAGTACCGCGTAAAGGTGCCGATCGAGAAGACGGTCGCGAAGAGCACGGCGGCCGGAAACACCATGAACAGGGTATCCGGAATCCAGTAAAAGTAGCTCATCAACACCGCTTCGTACGTCAACTTCCGGTCCGTGTATTTCCGGAGATTATCGACGAGATCGATGACGAAAACGAGCACCGGAAAGCCGGCGGTCGTGACCAAGAAGATGCGGGCGAATTCGCCGGCCACGTATCGATCGAGCGGACTGATCAAACGCGGGCGTCGTGACATGGAACTCATACAGTCCGCGCCATGCGTTCGGCGGCCAGCTGACGGCGCACCTTCCGATCCGTCCAGCGTTCACGGAAGCCACCGCCGCGCGAGCGGTCGGTCGTCGATTCCACCCGCCACAACAGCATGAAGCCGACAATGGAAAACATCACGTTGGCGATCCACATCGCCACCCACGCCGGCAGGAATCCTTTGTCGGCGAGCGTCTCGCCGCCCATCAGGCAGACGTAATAGAGTCCGAAGACCGCGATGCTGACGCCGATGGTGACCCCGACGCCGCCACGTGGGTAACGCAGCGCAATCGGTGGTCCGAAGAGCACGAAGACCAGACAGGCGAACGAGAGCGCGAACTTCTTCTGGATCTCGACCGCCACGTTGTCGATCGTCGAACGCGCCTCCGTCAGCCGCAGGTTCGCGGCGAGCAGTTCAGCGCGATACATCTCGGCAGTTTCCACCTTCGACATTCCGGTTGGGACGACCGCCGACGGCGCCGCAACCCCCAGCGAGGGCGGGAGCGCCAGAACGGAGTCGGTGCGGGGCTGGGGTATCGAGGTGCCTGGCGGGTTCATCGACAACGCCGACTGCGCCTTCAGAGCTTTGACGGAGAGGAGTTTCGGCAACGTGACACAGTAGAACTCACCCAGCCAGTCCTTCATCGGGCGATCACGCGGCACGCGAATCGATTTTGTCCCGGCGGGGACGAGGCGGCTGGCGAACATGATGTACTCCTGCCGCACTCGCGCGAACTCCTGCGCCGTCACGATGTACTTCCGCTGCATCTCACAGACGGACATCTCCCGTTCACCCTTGTAGTTGTCGGCTTTCGATGCTTCGAATCCTTGCGTGATACCGCGAAGTTGGATGGTTTGCTGTTGGAAATAGTCCCGCTGCAACCGTCGGGCATCTCCGCGCGTCAACGCCTGGGAATGCCCGTGAAACAACCGCAACTGAAGATCCTTGCCGTTCGGAGCGAGCAGAAAGATGCCGCTGTCCGCGTAGACCGTCTTTCGTTCCGTGCCTTTGCTCAGGTCATACAGCACGACATCCGTCATGCTGTTCGTCGACGCATCGCTGCGTGCCACGCGGATATAGAACTGGTCGTTGATCGCGTTGAGCACCTGATCCTTCAACGCCAACGTCGGCTTCGTGCGCGCAATGTCCTGCTGCAGAATGCGCAGCTGGTGATTCGCGCGCGACAGGATTTGGTCGTTGAAGCCGACCATCAGCAGCGACAACAGGAAGGCGCAGAACATCACGGGCAGCATGAGCGTGCGCACGCGGACCCCACTCGCCTTAAACGCCGTGATCTCGTGTTCGGCCGCCATCCGGCCAAAGGCGTACATCGTCGCGACGAGCACCGCCATCGGGGTCGTCATGGCGATCGTGAACGGCAGCGAGAGTACGAAGAACTGCGCGATGGCTGTCCACGGAAGGCCCTTACCGGCCAGATTGGCCAGCTGACGCGCGACGTACTGCAGCATAAGCAGCGACGTGAGCGCGGTGAGCGCAAACACGAGAGGGCCGACGTGCTCGCGCACGACGTAGCGGGTAACAAGCTTCACAACGTAAATTCCGCGGTGACTACCTGCATTATCAAGGGCGCGGCACCAATCAGGTTCATAATTCGGTGGGTGAAGCGGCGGAAACGGGATTCCGAGCGCCACGCGCCCAAGAGCCCGTGAGGACGTCCGTGCCTGAAAGCCAGGCGGCGCAACAGCTCCAGCAGCTGCGCCCACGGCTCGTACCCCACGACCGGAGATCGGTGCGCTGTCCGATGCGCCCACGGCCCGATCGCCGCGCTCAGGTGCTCTGGCGCCGCGGCCATCGGGTCGCCTTGCTCGTTTGCGCCGTGCTGCTGGCGCTCGCCGGGATGGCCCGGTCGGCGAAAGCTCAGGACGTCGCCGGCCCCTTGGCTGGCGTCAGCATCGCCGGACTGAGATTGCGGACTCCGGAAGATACCTTCGCGCTCAAGCCGCTGGTTCGCTTCGGCATCCTCCGGGCGGGACTGCCATACCGGCCCGACGGCGCCCGCGTCGCGGCCACGATGGTCGACGCGTCCCGACGTCGCGTCGCCCGTCAGAACGCCGAGCGTTGGACGCGTGTGGTACAATCGGCCTTGTTCGTGCGGCCGGTCGATCCCACGCGTCCCGCCGCCGATTCGGCCGTGAGAGCGGGACCACTCGCTGGCCCATTACCCGGTTCGCTGGTACCGCTGGCTCCGGGCAAGCGCACCGGTGCCGACGCGCGCACACAGATCGGCGGTCCCGATTTCCTGAACAACGTCGCGGATCTCGGGATCAATCTGAATACGCGGCTCGAGTCGAAGATGTCACGCACGCAGAATCTTCGATGCACGGCGTCGCAACTCACGATCGTCGGCAATAACTGCAATGGGTCGTTCCAGCCGGCCTTCGACTTTCAGTTCAACGTGCGCACCGGCGGCGTGATCGCCGACCGCGTGCACCTCAACGTCGACTACGATTCGCAGCGTGAGTTCGACGCGTCGAACAACATTTCCGTCTATTACGAAGGCAAGACCGACGAAATCCTGCAGCGTCTCGAGGTCGGCAATGTGACGTTTCAGGCGCCGGCGTCGCGCTACCTGACGTCTGGCATTCCTGCCGGCAATTACGGGATCCAGGCCAAAGGGCAGCTGGGCCCCATGCGCTTCACCTCGATCGTCGCCCAGCAGAAGGGCAATGTGTCGAAGGACAACGTCTTCACGGTCGGCGAGCGCACGCAGCAGCAGGTCGAGCGCGCGGTCGAAGACATTCAGATCGAAACCCGCCGCTTCTTCTTCACGGTCGATCCGCGACAGCTGCGCGGCTACCCGAACATCGATCTGCTCAATCGACCGCAGATGCAGCAACTCGCGGCGTCGTTGCCGGACTCGATGCGGCCGACGCGCATGTACGTCTATCGCCAGCTGATTGGCGCGTCGAATCAGAATCCGCGCGGACCGCAGTTCTCCGTGCGTGGTGCGCGCAATCCCGCACGACAAGTCTACGAAGTGCTGCGCGAAAACGTAGACTATTATATCGACCCATCACAGCTCTGGATCGCGCTGGTTCGCCCGCTCAACATCAACAGTGAACGGCTCGCCGTCGCGTACCAGGTGAACAACGGCGGAGTGCCCGGACGCAACCTCGGCACGGGTGGCACGCCAGATATCGAGTTCACGGACGCCGCGCAGATTGCCAACCTGTTGTGGGAGCCGGAACTGCAGCCGGTCAATGCCGAATATTTCCTGCGCGAGATCAAGTCGGTCTATCGGCTTGGCGGCGAAGATCTGCAGAGGCAGTCCGTCACGCTTAAGCTCGTGACGGGCCTCTCGGGCGATCAGGAGAAGCCCTTCGATCCGTCGCGCGGCGAGACGTACCTGCAACTGTACGGTCTCTCGCAGGCCACAAACCCGACGGCGTTCGATGTCGAAAATCGCGTCTGGCCGCGTCCCAACGACCCCAATTTTTCGACGACCAGCGGAGGACGCGACAAACTGATTCGTGACTACTTCGTGTTCTTCCCGTCGGTGCAGCCGTTCGCCCGAGCGGGACTCGCACAACCGGCCGGGAATCCGGCCAACGACACGCTCTATAAATATCCGAACGAGTATCTGTACTCCGCGCAGCGACCCCAGGCGATCTACCGAATGGTCGTGTCCTATCTGTCGGAAGGCGGCGCCTCCCAAAACACGATCCGCCTGAACAGTCTGCAGGTCCGACCGAACTCGGAGCGCGTCTCGGTCGACGGTCGCGTGCTGCAGCGCGATCTCGACTACAAGATTGAATACGAACTCGGCACGGTCACGTTTACCCGTGGCGACACGCTCTTTCCGCAGCCGCGCCAAGTGACGGTGCGCTATGAAGAGAACCCGTTGTTCGCGACGGCGCCGATCACGATTCTCGGATTCGCCTCGCAGTTCCCGCTCCAGAATGGCCAGCTGTCCTTTACCGCGATCTCGCAGTCGCAGTCGTCGGGCGGCCTCACTCGTCCGCCCCTCGGCTTCGAGCCGACCGGGTCATTCGTCGCCGGTCTGACCGGTAACATGGCGTGGGATGCGACCGCGCTGAGCAGCCTGGTCAAGAAATTGCCCTTCGGGCGCGGCAACACGTCGTCACGCTTCGCGCTGCAAGGTGAGTTCGCGATGAGTAAGCCGCAACCGAATTCCGCCGGACAGGCGTACGTCGAGTCATTCGAAGGCACCTCGGGGCTCGGCATTTCTCTGCAGGAATCGTCGTGGTACTTCAGTTCGAAGCCCGCCCTCGGTAGCACGCTCCCCGGGCTACTTGGCGCGCCCGCGCTCAATCTGAATCGTGCCAGTACGCTGGCGTACCAGAACAACGGCGTCGACGCGGCGGGGAACTACGCACAGTTTAGCATCGATCAGATCGACCCGTCCGTCAAGATCACCGGCAATGGCATTCAGCCCGCCGAGCCGTTGTTGTGGATGACGCTGTATCCGCTCAAGGACGGCGGCATCTTTGATTTCGAGCCGGGCACGGCGAAGCGTCGATTCGCCTGGACGGTCGGGCCAACGTCGCTGATGGGGTCGACGCCGAGCGGTCGACGGTGGCGCTCGTTGCGCACCGTGTTGAATCCGAGCGGCGCGGATCTGTCGCGCATCGAGAATCTCGAATTCTTCGTGCTCGTGCAATCCGAGCGGGCAAAGCTCAAACGCAATCCGACGCTCATCTTCGATTTCGGCGAGATCAGCGAGAACACGGTCACCTTCGCGCCGGAAACGCTGACGATCACCGCGCCGTCACGCGCCGGTCTGCCGGTGGACTCCACGTACCGCGGCAAGCGGCTCGTCGGATATGATCGCTTCGACTCGGAACGGGATCCGTTTTCGCGTGCCTTCAACGCCGTCGAGAACGACAAGGGCATTGGCGGCGATCTCGCGGATACGCTCGTCATCGTTGACAGGACCAAGGGCGCGCCGGTCGTGACGACGGCGAACAAAGTGTCACTGTGCACGCAGTCGGTGTCGATCGTGCAAGTCCTCGGTGACAGTCGTGCCAACTGCACCGTCAAGAACAATCGGCTGGACGAAGAGGACATCGATCTCGACGGACAGCTGAATCTCACGTCGAGTACGATCGAGAACGAACAGATCAAGCGGTTCGTCGTCGATCTCAGCGACAAGCGCAACTGGACGCGCATCGGCAAGTGTTCAGCGCAGTATGACTCGTCCGGCACCGGGCTCGTCGCTGACAGCGTCTGCTGGGTGCAGGTCAAACTCAACTGGCGTGCGCCGCTGGAAGAGCTGAACAGTCCGAACGATCGGCGCATGCGCGCGATGCGTATGACGATGGTCTCCAGTGCGCAGTCCGCCGATGAGGACTTCGTGCGCGTGGCGCTTGCACGCTTCAACTTGGTCGGTGCCCCGTGGCTCAAGCGAGCCGGTCGCCCGATCAGTGGCGCGGCTGGCGACTCCTCGGCGCTGTCGAACGGCTACGTCATCGCCAGCGTCGTGGGCACGCTCGATTCGACCTCGCTGCTGCCGTACACGCCGCCGCCCGGCGTCGTTGAGATTTCCGACAATCGGCAGACGGGATACGAGAACACGCGGGTGCAGATCAACGAGCGCGCGTTGCGTTTGCAGGCCGGTATTCCGGGACAGCAGTTCCGCGTCTTCGATCGGGCCGAAGCGTTTTATCGGTTCCCGGAAGGGACCAAGTCCTTTATGGGCTACAAGACGCTGCGGCTCTGGATGCGCGGCCGCGGCAACGGCTGGGGGCCGCAGGGTGAATTGAACGGCTTCGTGAAGGTCGGTCGCGACGAACACAACTTCTACATGTACCGTACGCCGGTGAACGCCGGACCGGTGCAGAGCGCCTGGGACCCCGAAGTGCGCGTCGATCTCGCGCGCTTTCAGATTCTGCGCGCACAGCTTGAAAATAGTTTCCTCAAGGGCTCCGCGGATTCACTGGCATGCAGCGGCACCGATCTCGCGATGATCAAACGCTCCGGACTGCCGCGCGGACAGACCGTGCGTCGGTATGCCGTCTGCCAGGACGGCTACATCGTTTACAGCGCCGACCCCAGCGTCACGCCGCCAAACTTGGCCGGCGTACAGGAACTGTCGGTCGGCTTCATTCGCGTCGACAGCATTCCACACGGAGGCAGTGGCATCGTCGCCAATGACTCACTCGAACTGTGGATCGATGACATCCGCCTGACGGACGTGGTCGACGATATCGGGTTCGCGGGTGAGCTGGGCATGTCGATGAACGCGGGTGATCTCGCGGATTTCCGTCTTAATCTCAGCCGGCGCGATCCCAACTTCCGGCAGCTGGGCGAGAACCCGTCGTTCCTCACGTCCAGCGGCGTGAGCATTGGCACGACGCTGCATCTCGATCGCATGTTGCCGGCGCGGTTCGGCATTGTCGCCCCGTTCAACCTCGACTACGCCGGCTCCGGGGTCGATCAGCTGTTTATCAACCGCTCCGATGTGCGCGCGAGTGGTATCGAGGGGCTCCGCAATCCGCGTGAGCGTCGCATGAACTATTCGCTCGCGTTACGACGTGCGGTGCCGCTGACCTCTGGCTGGTATGCGCCCGTGTTGAATGGACTCTCGATGTCCGGTGCGTGGTCGAACGGTGCGACGCAGAGCGCATTCCAGCAAGGCCGCGTATCGAACTACGCGATGGGTGCGGTGCTCGATATCAGCGATGACCGTCGCGAAAGCCATCTGCCGAGATTCCTCGACATGGTCCTCGGCATTCTGCCGAAGTGGCTGCGCGAGAGCGACG
Source organism: Gemmatimonadaceae bacterium (assembly GCA_031366985.1). Lineage (GTDB taxonomy): Bacteria > Gemmatimonadota > Gemmatimonadetes > Gemmatimonadales > Gemmatimonadaceae > Gemmatimonas. Next base: position 129,540 of record JANLPE010000078.1, on the reverse strand, counting down.
GCATCCGCACGTTGCGCGCGCAGCAATATCGGTGGCAACCCACACAGTTCCGCCTCACGAGTTCGCTGGCGCGGACCGCCAACTCATCGACCAGCTTCACCAAGGCCGCATCGTCCGTGACCGATACCGGTCAGGTGATCTACGGCCTGACGCATGCGTGGGTGAACGCCGCGCGACTTGAGTTCCGTCCGACCGTGGGACTCTCAGGCAGCATCGACGCGCGCCAAGTGATGGATCTGCGTGACTTCCGTGAGCTGAATATTGGCGCGGACAGCACGGACCGCCGACAGGCGGCGGCGGCCGAGCGCATGCGGCTGTTCGGGCAGACGCTCGGGCTCGAGCAGGAGCGCACGCTCACCAGCGGGATACTCTTTCAACCGCAGGTCTCGCTTTGGTTCCAGCCGCGCATCGACTTCCGCTCGACGTTTCGGCTGGCGAAAGACCCGAATGCGCGTGCGCTGCTGCGCGACGGTGACAGCACGGGCGCATTTCGACTGCCGCAGCGTCTTGGGGCCCTGCAGTCGCTCAACGCCGGGACGCAGTTGCAGATCGGGCGCGTGCTGATGGCACGCGGCGACGAGAAATCATGGATTCATCGTCTGGGCAAGATGTTCGCGCCGACCGACATCAGCTGGCAGCAGGACATCACGTCCAACTACGACAACACCATTTTCGGTCCCGGCGTCGGCTATCAGTTCGGTCTGGGCGGCATCGACGCGTTCCGCGGTATCACGAACAATCATCTCGCCACGGCAGCTGGTCGAGTGCGGAACTTCAACACGATCGGTGCGTTGAATCTGCCGCTGTCGCTGAATGTGCAATCGCGCTACGAACGCGGCTCCACGGAAACATGGACGCGCCGCTCGATCGACGGATTTCAGGCGCTGATCACAAGTGATCGTCGCACGGTGCCGGACATCAGCGTGCGATGGAGTTGGCGCCCACCGGCGCGTTTCGTAAAGATCATCTCGATGCTCCAAGTCAACGGGCGCTACGTCGTCACCGAGCAGCAGACGGTGATTCCCACCGAGACGGGCGGACTGTCGGATCGCAGCAGTCAGACGTCGCGCAGTCAACCCATCTCTGGTTCGATCACCTGGGCATTTCTCGGCAACCTGACGACCAACGGATCGGTCGACAAAACGCATCGCGAGGACAATCGCCCGGGATCGCTCACGGTCGGCGACACCAAGCGCATGTCGGTCGATCTCGCGCGCAACTTCCCGCTGCCGAAAAAGTGGAACACGCGCACGGGGCAGATGCGCGGACGATTCTCGTTTCAGTCGGAAGAGACGGTGGCGACCGTCGGTGGTTCGAGCGATGCGACGCTGTCAACCGCAGCGCCGACGTCGTCAGTCCTGACTAACAACGGCCGCCAGGCGTTCAACGTGAACGCGGACACCGATCTCTCAGAGCTGCTGACGTTCAGTCTGACGGGCTCGCATGTGCTCACATTTGATCGCAACTACAATCGACGGCTGTCGAATACGGTGTTGAGTGTGGTGCTGCAGTTGAGGTTTTTTGCAGGGGAGCTGCGGTAGGGGCGGGAGGACTGCGTGGAGGGACTATGATATCGGATGGACGGTGTAAGATATCGGATATCGTGTGAGGGAAGGACTACAACATCAGAACAACGATATCGGAGGTCGGATATCGGATATCAGATATCGTGTAGCCGATATCGCGGTGGTCGTTGTTTTCAGTCCCGCTGCAATGATCCGGTAACGCCCCAGAGCCCGCGGCCGCGTATCCTGCCGCATGCCCACCGCCGCCGAACGCAACTCCCTGCTATTCCTCGCCGCGATCGCGCTGATCGGCGGCGGCGTGCGTTATGCCGGCACGGCGCGCCTCGCGCAGGAACTGCCCCAGTCTGAGCGCCTGACCGCCGGTCACGAATCCGCAACCTTGGGTGACCGGGCCCTCGCCGCCCAGATCGACGCCGTCGACTCGGCAAGACGCGCCAGCAGCGGCACTCGCGACCGCTCACGCCGACGAGGTGGGGATGCCGGCGCACGCAAACAGTCCACTCGCCCGATCGATTCCAGTTTTGTGCGGGCACTGCCGAGACCTGTCACACGGAAGGCGCAGTCACAACCACCGCCGACAGTGGATGTGAATCGCGCGACGTTGGCGGAACTGCAGGCGCTCCCGAGGGTCGGGCCGGCATTAGCGCTCCGAATTATCGACTGGCGTGCGCTGCACGGGCCGTATCGGTCGATGGAGGACCTCCGTCACGTGCGCGGCATCGGACCGGGCACCCTCGCCCTGCTGGCGCGGTCCGTGACGTTTTGAGGCTGGCACCGTCCATTCCATTGTGAGGATAGCTCCGCGCCTCATAACACGTTGTACTTCATGAACTGACGATCCCTCACAGGGTATGGCTGCTCCCGCTGCTCCATTATCTACTCGAGCGACCGAACGGCTCGGCGATCTCCTCGTCAAAGAGGGGCTGCTCACGCGTGAGCAGTTAGCCAAGGCGTTGCAGGAGCAGTCCCAGACGCCCGGGCAGCGTATTGGTTTGACCGTCGTGAAGATGGGCATGGTGCCGGAAACCGAGGTCGTCCGCATGCTGGCGCGACAGTATCGGATGCCGGCGGTCGATCTCTCCCGCTTCGAAGTCGATACCCGCCTGCTCAAGCTGATTCCCGCGGAACTGGCGTCGAAGCACACCGTGCTGCCGCTCAAGCGGGACGGCCGGCAGTTGACCGTGGCGATCGCCGATCCGACCGCCATGGGTGTGGTCGACGATCTCAAGTTCATTACGCGCTACGATATCATCCCCGTGCTGGCGGGCGAGTATTCGATGCGCATGGCGATCGAGAAGTATTACGAAGCCAATGAAATTCAGATGCAGGCGCTGCTGCAGGACATCGCGGCAGACGATGACGACGTGGAAGTGCTCGAGGCCGAGACCGACGTCAACGACGCGAACGCGATGGCCGCGCTCGTCGATGAAGCGCCGGTCGTCAAACTCATCAATGCGATTCTGACGAACGCCGTCAACAAGGGCGCGTCCGATATTCACTTCGAGTGTTTCGAACACGAATTGCGCGTGCGCTATCGGGTGGACGGCGCGCTGGTCGAAGTCATGAAGCCGCCCCTCAAAATGCGCGCGGCGCTGATTTCGCGCTTCAAGATCATGGCGTCGCTCAACATCGCCGAACGTCGCGTGCCGCAGGACGGGCGCATCAAGCTGAAAGTCGGCAAGAAGGTCATCGACTTTCGCGTGAGCTCACTGCCGACGTTGTTCGGCGAAAAGATCGTGCTCCGAATCCTCGACAAGGGCAACCTGACGCTCGATCTCGAGAAGTTCGGCATCGAGCCGCGCGCCGAACGCGAGCTAATGGAAGCAATCTCCAATCCGTACGGCATGGTGCTCGTCACGGGTCCGACCGGATCCGGCAAGACGACCACGCTGTATTCGGCGTTGTCGAAAATCAACAACGGTGACGTTAACATCATGACCGCCGAAGATCCGGTTGAGTACAATCTCTTCGGCATCAATCAGGTGCAGGTCCGCACGGAAATCGGCATGACCTTTGCCGCCGCGCTGAAGGCCTTTCTCCGTCAGGATCCGAACGTCATCATGGTCGGTGAAATCCGCGATCTCGAGACCGGCGGCATCGCCATCAAGGCGGCGCTCACCGGGCACATGGTCATGAGCACGCTGCACACGAACTCGGCGCCGGAGACCATCACCCGTCTGCTCGACATGGGGCTCGAGCCCTTCAACGTGGCGTCGGCGCTGAATCTGATTCTGGCGCAGCGTCTCGTGCGGCGCGTCTGCTCGACCTGCAAGGTGAAGTACGAGCCGGACGACGCCGAGTTCGCGGGCGCCAAGGTCAAGCGCAGCACGACGCTGCGCGCACTGCGGTTCACCGACGAGGCGCTCGATGGCGCCAAGAAGAACGCGCAGCCGTACGCCCTGCCGTTCCTCAAGAACCTGTCGCTCGAGACGACCATCGGCGAGTTGCCGTATTTCAAGGGGCACGGCTGCGACGCCTGTGGCGGCACGGGTCTCAAGGGCCGTCAGGGACTCTACGAAGTCATGTTCCTGACGCCGACCATCAAGAAGCTGGTCATGCAGAACGTCGACGTGCAGCAACTGCGTGAAGGGGCCATCAACGAAGGCATGCTGACGTTGCGCATGGATGGCTGGCTGAAGGTTCTGAAGGGCGTCACGACCCTTGATCAGGTCATCCGTGAAACAGCCAGTTGAGTTTTTGTGACAGTGGGTTTCCTCGCCCGCGGACGCTCGTCCATCCCCGGATGATCCTTCCGCGCTCGCGGCCCGGATCACTCGACACTAATACATGACACCTCCCGTCCAATCTCCCGTTTCGCTTCGCACGCTGCTCGATGAAATGATCGAGCGCGATGCGTCTGACCTGCACATCACGGCCGGTGATCGGCCGAAGCTGCGCGTGGACGGTGATATCGTCAACTCCACCGTCGAGCACACGCTGACACCGCGTGACACGCTACAGCTTGCCTATTCCGTGCTGACGGAGAACCAGAAAAAACGCTTCGAGATGGACGACGAACTGGACTTCTCGTTCGGTATCGCCAATCTCTCGCGCTTTCGTGGCAACGTGTTCAAACAGCGCGGCTGCGTGAGCATGGTCATTCGTCAGATTCCGTTCCAGATCAAAACGTTCGCGGATCTGCAACTGGCGCCGGTCGTGGCCTCCTTCGCCGAACGGCCGCGCGGTATGGTGCTGGTGACGGGGCCGACGGGCTCCGGCAAGAGCACGACGCTCGCGGCGATGATCGACAAGATCAACACGGAACGGCGCGGCCATATCATCACCGTTGAAGATCCGATCGAATTCATTCATCGGCATCGCAACTGCATCATCAACCAGCGCGAAGTCGGCGCCGACACCAAGAGCTTCGCTGCCGCGCTCAAGTACGCGCTGCGCGAAGACCCGGACGTGATTCTGATCGGCGAAATGCGCGACCTGGAAACGATCCAGGCCGCGCTCACTATCGCCGAAACCGGCCACCTCGTCTTCGCTACGTTGCACACCAACAGCGCGGCCGAAGCGATCAACCGCATCATCGACGTCTTCCCGGCGCACCAGCAGAGCCAGGTGCGTGCGCAGCTCGCCTTCGTGCTCGAGGGCATCATCACGCAAGTGCTGCTGCCGAAGGTCTCTGGCAGGGGCCGTGCGATGGCGGCGGAGATTCTCGTCGTGACGCCGGCGATCCGTGCACTCATCCGCGATGACAAGGTGCACCAGATCTACTCACTGATGCAGTCCGGCAAGAAGTTCGGCATGCAGACGCTGAACGACGCGCTGTACCAGTTGTATATCACGCGCCAGGTCAGCGCAGACGAGTGCGTGCGCGTCTCCAGCGACCCGAACGAGTTCCTGCGCATGATCGGTAAGGGGCCGGGCGACGATGTGAGCGGCATTGGCAATGATCGTAAGGCCGGAGAGCGGATGCTCATCGGCGGCATAAAACGGTAGGCGCACAGCGCCAAGAACGCTCAGCAGCACGACCCCAGCAGATTCACCGACCAGGACGCGAACCATGCCAAACTTTACGTATACCGCCCGGAACACGAACGGCGATCTCAAGTCCGCCACGATCGACGCGCCAAGCCGCGACGACGCAGTGGCGCAGCTGCGTCGTCAGCGACTCACGATCATCAAGGTGGACGAGAGCAGGGCGACTCCAAAGAAGAGCATGGGGTCGATCAAGATGCGCGACATCGTGATCTTCACGCGGCAGTTCTCGACGATGATCAACGCCGGCTTGCCGCTGGTGCAGGCGCTCGACATTCTGGCGCGGCAGTCGGAAAATAAGGCGCTGGCGGCCACGGTGCGCGAAGTGGTCTTCGACGTCGAATCGGGCAACACGGTGGCCGACGCGATGAAGAAGCATCCGAAGGCCTTCTCCGACCTGTACACCAACATGGTGGCGGCGGGTGAAGCGGGCGGTATCCTCGATACTATCCTGAATCGCCTAGCGATCTTCATGGAAAAGAACGACGCCCTCGTCCGCAAAGTGAAGGGCGCGATGATCTATCCGACGGTGATCATGTGCGTGGCGGGATTGTGCGTCGTCATCCTGCTCTGGAAGGTCATCCCCGTCTTCGCCAGCATGTTCGGCAGCGTCGGCATGGAACTGCCGCTCCCGACACGCGTCGTCATCGGGGCATCGGCGTTCCTGAATGCGTACTGGTGGGCACTGATCCTCGGCGTCTCCGGCGGCGGCTATCTGCTCAAGAAGTGGTACGCCACATCGAGCGGTCAGCTGGCGATCGACAAATTTATGCTGCATGTGCCGGTGTTGGGCGACGTTCTCCGCAAGTCCGCCGTGTCGCGCTTCACGCGGACGCTGGGCACGCTGATCTCGTCGGGCGTGTCCATTCTCGACGGTCTCGAAATCACCGCGCGCACCTCGGGCAACCGCGTGGTGCAGGACGCCATCATGGGCAGCCGAGCCAGCATCGCGGGCGGTGAAACGATCGCCGCTCCGCTGCAGAAATCGGCCGTATTTCCCCCCATGGTGATCAGCATGATCGCCGTCGGTGAGCAGACCGGCGGCTTGGACGAAATGCTCACCAAGATCGCCGACTTTTACGATGACGAAGTCGACGCGGCGGTCAGCGCGCTGCTGTCACTGCTCGAACCGATCATGATCGTGTTCCTCGGTGTGGTGGTCGGCGGCATGATCGTCGCGATGTACCTGCCGATCTTTGATATGGTGAACGCGGTGAAGTAGGCGGGGCTGGTTGCGAACGTGTGGCAAAGGGAACGGCGGCGCTTCCACTCGGAGGCGCCGCCGTTTTCGTGCTCGCGCTCCTTCTCGAAGGCCCTCGACGGTCCTCGTTCGGTACGATGACCGATTGCCGGTAACACGCGATGTTACCCGGCGATAGTCAAAGCCACTCATCTGGGAACGCGCGATGGATGAAATGCATAAAGGCGTTGACCGTCGCGCTGGCCAAGCGCCTCGACGCCTGATGCTCTATCGGCATTCCCTCGAATGGGGTCGACAGTCCGCCATCGCGAACGATGCCGGGGACCTCTTGAGGGCTGGTGAAATGCAACGGCGCGCGATGCACGGTGCGCTGCTTGCCAACAGTCCGTCGCTATCGTCCGACGTAACGGAGCACTGAACCGTCCGAAAGCTCACCGCGCCCGCGCCCGCTCACCACACGCGACGCACGTCGTACTCGTCGAACAGTCGCTCAATGGAAACGAGCGCCATCTTCACCTCGCGAGCCTGGGCGATGAGCATGCGGTCAACGGGATCGCGATGCGCACCCGACAAGCTGCCGGCCAGCTGTGCGTGACCGATGCTGATCGCCAGTGGCGCGAAGCCCTGCTGCTCGACCTCCCGTTGAAAATCCACGGCGAGCGGACCAATACCGGGCAGCTTCCCCAGACGATACTTGGTGGTGATCTCCCACGCGGATGCGGCGCTAACGAAGACGGTGTTCGCCCGGTGCGCAATGGTGTGCTTGGCGCGCGCACTGAGCTGTTCATCGCCCGCGCGCCACCAGAGCAGGGCATGCGTGTCGAGCAGCACGCGCACCGTCAGCGCTCCCAGGCGTCGATTTCGTCGGGCGGAAGCGGCTCGAAGAAGGCTGCGGTGGTAAACACCTCGCCCTTGAGCGCTCCGAACCGTCGCACCGGCGCCTTCAACGCCACAAGACGGGCGATGGGCTCCTGCCCGCGTTGAATGACTACCTCTTCGTCGGCCTCCGCGTCAACGCCGCGGTGAGACTGCGAACACCCAGAAGATGGACGGTGGCCAGTTGCGCGTTAAGTCCTATCCGCGAACTGCGCCTCACGACGGTCCATCCGATTTACACATTTATACGCACACGACCGCCGATGCCGGAACTCTGACGGACCCACGGCATGAGCTCCGCGACGTTGTACCAGTGGCGCTTGAAGAACATGTACGCCGAGGCGCAGCTCAGCACGGAACTGCTCCGCGAGGCCCTCGTAAAAAAATGGTGAGGCCATCGCAGCGTCGTGCGGTGGCCCAGCTCGCGGTGCAGACGAAACGCACGACCATCCGCCATGCCGGTACCACGTTCGCCATCAGCGACACGGGCTGCCGGTACTAGGGCAGGCGCGTCGACGAGAACGCCGTGGTGGCCGACTAGTTGGTGCGACTCACCACCACGCATCGCACGTGGGGCTTCGGCCTCTGCTTCCTCTACCTGCGAAACCGCAAGCACTTTCTGTGGAACCACCAACGCCTCGACGGCGTGTATCGCGCGCTCGAGCTGCACCTGCGCATCAAGCCGCGGACGCGTCTCGTGCGGGCTGCCCCACAGCCGTTAGCCGTCCCGGCGGCGATCAACGCGGTCTGGTCGATGGACCTCCTGCACGATCAGCGGCGCGACGGGCGGCGCTTTCGCTGGTTCAACGTGCTCGACGATTTCAATCGCGAAGGCCTCACGATTGAAGTCGATCTTGCGCTCCCCGCGGCGCGCGTCGTGCAGGCGCTCGATCCACTCATCGAGTGGCGTGGTCTGCCGAAGGTGATTCGCTTTGACAACGGCCCCGAGTACCTCAGTGAGACGGTGCGACCGTGGGCGATCGCTCGCGGGATTCAGCTCGAATTCATTCAACCAGGGAAACCGCCACAGAACGCGTACGTCGAACGCTACAACCGAACGGTGCGCGACAACTGGCTCGCGCAAACGGTGTTCGACCGCATCGAAGACGTGCAAGCGTCGGCGACCCGCTGGCTTTGGACATACAACAATGAGCGGCCCACTATGGCGTTGGGCGGCATCACGCCAGCACAGAAGTTCGCACGTGCCGCATAGCGCCACTTCTGCCGCCCACTGAAAGTGGGGGGATTACCAAAGGACCGCCCGCGACAGCGGGTGGAGGCGAGCGCCGCGATTCAACACCGCGTCGGTAGCGTCGGGGAGTTTCATCGAGCGGAGCGCGAACGGAGGCCACGTGCTGGCGGCCACTGCATCCGTGCTGCTGTAGAAGACGAACAACGCACCGATACCAGTGCGACGAGCAGATTCTATGCCGTGCGCGTGTCGCGAAGTGCGCCGGACGTGCCGCCATTCGCTACACCGTCGACAGCGCGCTGCACCACCCCTCAGCCCCGACGGACGGCGCGCTCGTCGCGACCGGGAAAGCTCACCTGGCACTGGCCGGCGTCTTCCACGGGTCCGAATCGCTGGAAACCCGCCTGGTCGAGAAAGCCGCGCACCGCCTCACCGCTCGGAAGCACGACGCGAAACTCTTCGTCGGCCACGGCAACACCATCTTCGTCGACCAATTCAATTTCAAGCCAGTGCGTTGGCGTGTTGAGCGGACACGGCTTCACCAGGCCGTCGCCGGGCGCTGGATCACGTTGATCAACCGTTGGCATTCGTGCTCCCTCGCGCCGCCGCCCACCGTTCGAAGTTTTCGAGTCGACGTTCGGCAGGAATTGACGCACTCTGAATCATCTCGATTGCCGACGCGGGATGGGGCTGCTCGGTGAAGCCACCGAGATGACGCATGACGATCTCGACGTAGCGTGCCACGTCGCCTTCGGTCGAGAAGTACCGCACACCCCGTGAAACGCCAACGCGAACGTGATCGCCCAACGCGCCGGCGGTGCCTGCGAAGTGTGGCAAGTTGCGTTCCAAGCGCGCCGAGGCATGGAGCGCAAACCGCCGCAACCGTTCGCGTTGCAACGCTCGCATCTGCTCGCTGCGAATGGTCAGCATGGATACGTTCGTGGCAGGATGAGATGCGGACGCGAAGTCGCTCTGTCGGCGCGTCCCTTAAGGCGGTAAGCTACCTTTCGCATTCGTTAATCTCCGTCTCGCCGAGGGAATCGCAAGCGTGCCGAGCCACACCGTCGCCCAAGGCGAATGTATGAACAGCATCGCCGCCTTGTATGGGTTCTCGGACTATCAGCTGATCTACGGCGACGGCGCGAACGCCGCACTGCGTGCAAAACGTCCGAATCCGAACGTCCTGCTGCTTGGTGATGTGGTCGTTGTGCCAGAGCGCATTCCGCCCGAGTACGCCTGCCCGACTGACGCGCGGCACCGCTTCATCCTCAAACGGGCGACCGTCCGCCTACGGATGGTGCTCAAGGATGGGACGGGGCCGATGGCGCAGCGACCGTACACCCTGCTCGTCGACGGCGAAGCACCGAAGGATGGGGTGACCGATGGCAGTGGTCTGCTGGAGCAGCCGGTGCCCGTCGAGGCAACCGCAGCGCAGCTGCGCGTGCAGCGAGGGAGCGAGGCGAAGGGAGGGTTTCTGACGTTTGCCCTCCGGATCGGCGCGTTGGATCCGGAAGATGTGGTGTCGGGGGTGCAGGCGCGCCTGAACAATCTGGGATTCTTTTGCGGCAACGTCGATGGCGTGGCTGGGCCGCGAACGGCACAGGCCATACGCTCATTTCAAAAGCAACATGGGCTGCCGCAGTCCGGCCGCGTTGACGCCGCGACGTCTGCCAAGCTGCTTGGCTTGCACGACGCGGCCTGACACCAGAATCCACAAATGCCCGCGCTTATCGAGACGCTTGTTGCCCGAACCGCACAGGACCAAACTGGGCTCAATACCGTGGTGATCCTGACGTACCCGGTGCGGTTCCAAACTGCACCGGGAGCGGCCGCTGGGATCGGCATTGCCGACGCTGATTTTGTCGCAACGGCTGGTGGCGTCGAAATCGCCCGCGGGACTACCGATGCCAATGGTGAAGTGCTCATTCCCATCGTCGCGTTGTTCAACGGACCGGTGACCGTGACGATGCTCGGATCGGACTATATCTTCAGCTTTCACCCACAGCAGCGCATCGACGTACTCGCTGGCGTCCAGCAGCGACTGGAAAAGCTGGGCTATATGTCGGGGTATCAGCTCGCGCCGCGTGGCGGAGCGCCGCCGGACGATGGCTTTGACGGTCCGCAAACCCAGCAGTCGATCATGAATTTCCAGTGCGACGAAGACCTTGTGCTCGACGGCGAGCTCACTCCCGCGATGAAACAACGGCTCGTGGCCCTCACCGGACCGTGACATCGCCAACTTCAATATCAGTCTGCTGTTTCCGGGCTTCGGCATTCAGGACGAGATCCTCGCTGGCTTTCCAGTCGATCTCGTGGCACACCGCGTGGTGCCCGTGCGCTTCGCGCGCGCGGTGGCCGGTGTGGCCGACGCCGAGGCGACCGACATCGACGATCACGGATACACCGCATGTCCCGGCGGTCCGACTGTTGGCCCAAGTGTTGGGGTTGGATCGGGCTCGTTGATTCGCGTGAAGGTGATGCGCGACCAGATCGGCGATGACGTGGATCTCTTTGTGACGATCGCCGACCCGTCGGTTGCGTCGATCGAATTTCCGCCGGCCGGGACGCCGCTCAACGCGCAAGACATCTTGGCCGACATCGATCAGCCGGCAAGCGATGCGAACCGCACGCGTCAGGCCGACTGTGTCTTTATCCGCGGTGGCGCGACGCTGGGCCTTTCGCTCTCGACGATTCTCAGCGTGCGCGCGGAAACCGTCGATGGGCCGATCATCGGGCAGCTCGCCGTCTTTCAGGACCCAATCATCGACATACCGATGCAGTTGCACCGGGTCTCGATCAATGGCGTCGCACCGCGTGTCAGTGACAGCGTGGCATCCGACATCGTGGCCGAGGCCAATCGTATTCTGGCCCAAGCGAGCGTTCGCTTGAAGCCCTTGAGCGCGATTATCCCTGAGACGGTGAATGGATTCGAGCAGGCCGGCCGAGTGAATACCGCCAGGAGCGAGCAATTCACGGTGTTCAACACCAATCCGATCGCGGACGTGTTGAATGTGTATTTCTTCAAGAGCTTTTCGAACAACACCCTGGGAATGGCCAACGCGCCGCGGTTCAACCTGTTGGCGCGGACGGGCTTTATTTTCGCCACCGAGTTTCCGAACGGTAGCGGGATGGACGTTCCGTTGTCGGGGCACGTCATGGCGCACGAACTAGGCCACGTGCTGGGACTTGAGCACTATGGCAATGGACAGCAAGCACCGACGGACACCGTACGACAGGATATCTGGGCGCATCGCTCGCTGATGCACAATTTTGCGCTCATTGAACCGAACATTCCGCGTTCAAGCCCGGGGCGCGTACAAGTGGGGTACGGAAGCCTCGGGCGCGACCGACGCGCGGGCTCCCTGATCGGCACGAAAGTTCGCGCGGCGGTTCCGTTGAGCGGAGAGATCGCGAGAATGCGTGCCAGTGCTCTGCTCCAGCTATTCAAGCCGTGAACGCCCACGTGGCCTCAACGCGCCGGAAATACTGGATCGCGGGGTTGGCGAGCGTTGTGCTCACGTCGTGTTTCGCGCAGGCCACGCTCAAGAAAGAGGATGTCACGGTGTCTAATCAAGCGATCGTTGAAGCGGTGCAACGGGGTGACTTCAACGCCATCACCGCCGTCCCGCCCGACCCGACGCGGCTGGCCGAAGATCTCGCGAAAATCGCGGCGCAGTTCAACGATCAGGCTAGCCAAATTGCGACGATTCTTGTTGGACGCTACCGCGGACCGCAGAGCACATCGTTCTTAATCGCGATGGCGCGTTCGACGCATATGCAAGCCGCGGTTACTGCGGCGACGACCCTCGGCGAACTGACCGAGGCGCCACCGGCCGTCGAGATCGCGCGGTCGATACCGCAGGCGAAGAATCCGCTGGTGCGTGGACGACTCTATCTCGTACTCGGCCGTAGCCGTGAAGGCCCAGCGCTCACCGCGTTGCGCACGTTGCTCGCTACGGAGCAAGACCCCGATGTGCGGACGAAAGCGACTGCCGCCGCGGCGCGATTAGGCGGCGACGTCGAACGTGCGGCGTTCATGCAACGCGTGAAGAGTGCCACGGCCGACAACGCGAAGGATGTCTACGACGAACTGCTGTACGTTGGTGACGTGCGCTTCGCGAAGGGCCTGCTGCCGTGGCTCGACCAGCGCGGACCGGTGACTCGCATCGGCGGCGACGCGGAGGGCCGCAATGCGCGTCTCTGCGACTTGGCCGTCTGGACATCGATGCAACTTGGCGTCACGCTGTCGATTTCTGCGACGCAGCTCGAGAACTACGACGACGCGACGATACAAGAGACGCGAGTCGCGCTGCAACAACTCGCCGCACCGTAGTGCGCGGTCTTCCATTTGGTAACGGATTCTACGGTCGACGCACGATCGCGGACACGTCAGGGCCTTGCCGCATGAAGTGTTTCGCGTTCCACGTGTACAGCGCGCTCGCATTGACCTTCGACGCGCACTGCGCGATGAACGCATCGTAAATCCCTCCGCCAATCGTGCCGAGGGCCGCCGCCCGGTTGAGCGCCTTCGAGTACTCGGCGGACGAGGGGGCGCCAACGCGAGCCGATCGTGAACATCCCCTGACCCGCGCGCTACCGATACGGTCACTGGCGGCCCCCACCCATTAGCATTCCCGCCATGTCCTCAACGCCTTTCTACACGCTCATCGGGCCCGATGGCTCGTCGGTCAGCAGCCCGATCAAGGGCACCCTCGGCGGCCACCGCAGAACCCGCGTCTATGGTCAGCTCACCTGCAAGGTGGCGCGGCGCGCGCTCGGCACCGGGCGCAGCTACGAGCAACAGCGCGTGTTCTTCGCGGACGAGGCGACCGCGATTGCCGCCGGCTACCGGCCCTGCGCCAACTGCATGCCCGATGAGCACAAGGCGTGGAAGGCGAAGGGCGGGAAGTAGGCGCTGGCGTTCGGTCCCGTGGAATCAGGCCGTTCGGAGACTCGTACGTACAACTAAACGCGATCGTACCTGCGAACTGGCTTTCGACATGCGCCTGACCGTCTCCACGCTGCGAGAAAACATCTACGCGATTCTCGATCAGATTCTCGACTCCGGGGAGTCGATCGAAATCGAGCGTCGCAGTCGCACGCTTCGCATCGAAGCCGTTGGCGTCCGCTCGCGACTCGATCGGCTCGTGCGGCGACCGGACGCCATTCTCGGCGATCCGGGTGATCTCGTGGAACTGGATTGGAGTGCCGAATGGTCCGAGCTCAAGCCGTCGGCCTCGATACCCCTGCCGTTGTCTGGGCGTACGCGGACTGTCGCTGGGATTGAGCCAAGCTGTCACCGCGCAATTCTTGCCCGAGGCATAAACTGGCTCATCGAGCTCGCACTGAGTAATATTCAGTATGAGCGATCAGAAATACGCCCGCGCCGCAATCACCATTCCTCCGGACGATCTCGCGGCCGCTGATCGCCTCGCGGCCGCGCAAGATCGGTCACGCAGTTGGATTGTGGCCGAGGCGGTACGCCAGTACGTCGCGCGGTCGGACCGGTCGTCCGAGATCGGCGCCTCGCGGCGCACGCAAGTCGCGCGAGATCTGCAGTTGACCGCCGAGGCGCGCATACGCGACGCGGAGGAGCGTGAGGTGCAGGCCGTTGATCCAGACCTCGGTCGTGCACTTGAGACGCCGCTGCGCTTCGCGACCTACGATGAGTTCGCGGCATGGCGACGGACGACATCGAACCCGTGACACCTCCACCGACGCGTGTCTCGAAGCTGTGCGCATTGCTCAATGCCGCGGAGGCGCGCTACGTCATTGTGGGTGCAACCGCGATGCAGCTCTGGGGTTCGTCACGCTCAACGCGTGACATTGACATCTTGATTGAGCCGACCGTGCAAAACGCGGAGCGCGTGCTCGAAGCGCTCAATGCGCTGCCGCTCGGCGTTTCGCGCGAACTCACGGCAGCGGATATCCTGGGTCGCGGAGTGACGATGATCGGTGACCTCCCTAATGTCGATGTGCTCACACGCGCTTGGACGGTGACGTGGGCGGACGCTAGTCGAGACCTAGTCGTCTTTACGGTGGATGGCGTACCCATACCAACGGTGTCGATCGATCAGTTAATCGCGTCCAAGCAGACGGGGCGCGCGCAAGACATCGCCGACGTCGAGGTACTGCGGGCGATCGCGCAGCAGCGGGACGACAGGACACCGTGAGTACGCGGCTCAGCGCACTGGCGAACATGGCCGCTGCACCGCACTTTGCCTCGTGAAATCGTGGGCATCACTACGATGCGTTCCCTAGTGAAAAGAGCTACAGCCGCGCATATGGCTTTAGATGAATCGGTGGCCGGTTGATGGGCGATACGTTGTTACGCCTCACCAGCGCACTCGCCGACCGCTACCGCGTCGACCGCGAACTTGGCGCCGGCGGCATGGCCACTGTTTTCCTCGCACACGATCTCAAGCACGAACGCGATGTCGCCATCAAGGTCCTGCATCCGGATCTCGGCGCGGCACTCGGCGCCGAGCGGTTCTTGAGCGAGATCAAGACGACGGCGAAACTGCAGCATCCGCACATTCTGCCGCTGCTCGATTCTGGCGCGGCAGATGGATTGTTGTATTACGTCATGCCGTATGTGAGCGGCGAGACCCTGCGGGCACGCCTTGAGCGCGAACGGCAACTGCCGATCGACGACGCGCTGCGCATCGCGCGCGAAGTCGCGAGCGCACTCGAACATGCGCACAAGCAAGGGATCATTCACCGTGACATCAAGCCGGAGAATATTCTCCTGCAAGATGGTGCGGCCGTTGTCGCCGATTTCGGCATTGCACTCGCGGTACAGAGTGCCGGCGGCGCGCGCATGACGCAAACAGGGCTCTCGCTCGGCACGCCGCAGTACATGAGTCCCGAGCAGGCCACCGGCGAGCGCACCATCGACGCGCGCAGTGACATCTACGCGCTGGGTGCGGTGACCTACGAAATGCTGGCTGGCGAGCCGCCGTTCAGCGGACCATCGGTGCAGGTGATCGTCGCGCGGCTTCTGGCCGACGCCCCTCGTTTGATCACCGCGCAGCGCAAGGCCGTGCCGGCCCACGTCGAAGCCGCGGTGCTGCGTGCTCTCGAGAAATTGCCGGCCGATCGATTTGCGCAGGCGTCGGCGTTTGCGGCAGCACTCGACTCGACGTCGATGGTGGGCGGTACCCATGCCGTGTCGCACGCGCCCGCAGCAACGCGCACTCGTGGACTATTCGTAGGCGTGGCGATTGGCGCCGCGCTCGCAACAGTGGCTGGCGTAATCGGGCTAAGTCAACGCGAGTCCGGCGCGGGCGTGATTAGAGATCGTGTCGCCGTTGACGTGTCCATCGGGCTGTCGAATCGTGTGCGCCTCGCCATCGCCATTTCGCCCGACGGACGAAAGATTGCCATCATTGCCGCCGATTCATTGGGCACACCGTCGATCCGCATTCGCGACCTGTCGATCGACTCGATCCGCACGGTCGCCGGAACCGAGGGCGCTAGCACGGTCGACTTCTCGCGCGACGGCGAATCGCTGCTGTTCGTGACCAGGACCGGGGAATTGCGTTCGGTCGCCACGTCGGGTGGCGCGACCACCCTCGTCGCCGAGAGAGTGCACAATCTGAAAACGCATTGGGGAGCCGATAGGTGGATTTACTATACGAACAATACTGGTACCAATGGTGGCCTGTCGCGCGTCCGAGTCAATGGCGGCACCCCAGAGTCGCTGACCGTCGTAGATACGTTGCGACACGAGTTCGCCCATTGGGAGCCGCAACTGTTGCCCGGCGGCAAAGCGGTGTTGTTTTTTAGTTATACCTATCCGTCGGACTCTTCACGAGTCGAAGTACTCGACCTGGTGAGCCGTAAACGGATTCCGCTGTTGTCGCACGCCTCGAACCCGCGCTACATCAACGGTGGCTTCGTCACGTTCATGCGCGACGGAACAGTTATGGCCGTGCGGTTCAACGTCGAAAAATTACGCGTCGAAGGCAGTCCGGTGCCGGTGTTGGAAGATGTCGCGTGGGAACCGACTGACGGGAATCTCGCCTACGACGTCTCGGACGACGGCACCATTTCTTACTTGCGTCAGTCTGACGTCGATGTGCCGCAGCTGGTTCGTGAGGTCGGCCGCGATGGTCGCGATGGGGAGTTGCTGACGACGTCTGGCCGATGGGCAGAGCCGCGCCTTTCACCGGATGGACGTGCTCTCGCACTCACGAGGAACGGACGACGTTGGCAGATCTGGCTGCTCGATCGCGCGCGGCATGTGTTGAGTCAGCTTACCCGAAGCGCTGGCGTCAGCTTCTCGCCCAACTGGACGCCCGATGGGCGCGCCATCGTGCATGCTACGGAAACGCCCGTTTACGATGTCGTGCGCACGCCACTGGATGGTGCGGCCGTTGTCACGTTGATGCGGAGTCGATTCGACAAAGTCCCGTCCAGCGTTGGTCCCGATGGACGGACCTTTGCCTTCACGCGGGTAACAGGGTCGACTGAGGTGTTTGTGCGCACTGGCAACGATTCGGTGCGGGCGGTCGGCACAAATGCGGAGGACCGCGGCACGCCCGCGATCTCGCCGGACGGTCGGTGGATTGCGTATCGCGAGCATGCGTTGGGCAATCGCACCGAGGTGTACGTGCAATCGCTCGCGTCGTTTGCCCGACGACAGGTGTCGTCCGACGGCGGCGATCAGCCGCTCTGGACCAAGAAGGGACGCGAACTGGTGTATCGCCGCGGCGACGCGGTGATGGCGGCTCCATTCGACCCATCGACCGGCGAGCCAGGCCGCCCCGTAGAACTGTTCCGTCGACCGGCCGCGGGACAGTTGAGCGGCGACCGCACCACCGGCTATGACGTGTCTCCCGACGGCCTGCGCTTCTTCATCATCGAACAGCAACAGCGCGATCGTCGTGCGACCGCGGCGCTGATCTTCAATTGGCGCGGCGACCTCGAACGGGCGCTGCGGCGCTGAGCGCCGCGGTGGAACGCCTCACCGCAACGAAGCAACAGCGAATCAACCATCGCACGGTGACAGGGCAGGCAGCGAGGGCGTGTCAGGCCAACGGATTCCACACGCGCGTGAATCCGAAGCCCTCGAGTGTACATCACCATCACTTTGATGGCAACATCCTGACGCGCGACGCCAAGGCAGTAGCACGTCCTGCCTACGGCTGCGACCGTGGCTGCAAATGCTCCCGAACCCAGTCAATCCATAGCTTCGTACGCTCCCGTCCATTCACCGGATCGGCGGAGGCATGCGTCCGCCCCTGAAAACCGACGAACTTGGTCTCGACGCCGTTGTCTTTCATCGCGCGATAGAGCGCGAAGGCTTGGGTCGGCGGGACGCGGAAGTCTTCCATGTTCGACATCACGAGCGTCGGCGTTTTGATTTTCCGCGCATACGTGACCGGTGACTGCGCTTGGTACTGTTTCTCTCTTCCGTCAGTCCACGGTGAGCCACCAAAGGAATAGCGAATCGTGGTGTTCCCGTCGCCGAGGTTGTACATCTCTTCCCAATTGGTGACCGGGGCGCCGGCCATCGCAACGGTCCATTCGTTCGGATAGTTGCCGATCAACCAGCTCGTCATGTAGCCACCGTAGCTCCAGCCGGTGACGGCCGTGCGTCTTCCGTCTACGTACGACTTCGCGCGCAGCACCGCCACGCCCGCCATCACGTCGCGTCCGGGACCAGCACCGGCGTCACCGACGATGGCCGACTGGTACGCATTCCCGAGATTGTCGCTGCCGCGATAGTTCGGCTGAAAGACAATCCACCCTTCGGCCGCCATCAACTGCGGCATAGAGCCGAAGTTCGTTTTCGACGCGGACGTCGGGCCACCGTGAATTACCAGCACGAGCGGATACTTTTTCGTCGGATCGAAGTTTGCGGGATAGGTGACCGTGCCATCGGCTTCGAACTGTTCAGCTTTCCACGTTACGCGTTCCGTCTTCCCGAAGGCGATGCTGTTGGCCCAGCCATTGAAGTTGGAGAGACGTCGCGGTGCGGACGTCGGGCTGTCCATCACGTACACTTCGGCGGGACGGCTTGGCGTTGTCGCGGTGAAGATGAGTGCGCCGGTCTTCGCGACGGTGATGTCGTAGCCAAACGCGCCGCTTACAACGAGGTCGCCGGTGTTGACGCGCTTCGCGGCGCCGTCCAGCGGCTGGATCCAGACACCGGTTGTCGTACGATCATTCCCGGCGACCAGCAGCGACTTTCCGTCCGGCATCCACTGCGCGCCAAAGAGATTGCGATCGAGTGCGCGGGTGATGCTCTTCCCCGTGTTGGTGCTTCCACCGCTCGCGCTCGCGATGTAGACCTCGTTGACCCAGCCCAAGTCGGCGCGATGATCGCGCGGCATCCAGTACGCGACGGATTTGCCGTCGGGCGACCAGACCGGATTGTTCTCGACGGTGCGCATGCCGGTGAGCGGCGTGATGGTGCCGCTCGCGACGTCAACGATCGCAACGTGCGTCGAGTCGAGCTTGCCGCTTTCCGGGGCAACGGTTTGCGCGAAGGCGATGCGCGTGCCGTCGGGGGACCATGAGAGCCCCGATGGCGGGCTTCCCGGGGGGAGCACGAACTCGAGGGTCCACCCGCCGCTCGTGCAACGCCGCGCCGCAGATCCGTCGAGCGCAATGGTCCAGATGTGCTGCGACGGGAGTTGTTCGCGAAGAAACATGTCCTGCGCGCCAACCGTGAACGTCGAGTTGAACTTCGCTTCCCCTTCCTTTTTCGGTGGTTCGTCGTTGGCGCCGTACGCGAACGCGCCGCCGTCGGGGCGCCAGGAAAATTGCTCGACGCCGGTAGGATGCGTCGTGATCTGCCGCGCTTCGCCACCGGCCGTCGGCATCACGAAGATCTGCATCTTCCCCGACGCATCGGGAGTGAGAAACGCGAGCGTCTTCCCGTCTGGCGACCAGTGCGTCTCGCCGATGACTCGGCGCGACGTCGTGAGCGCGCGTGGTGCGCCGGCCGCGAGATCGACGGCCCAGAGTTCAGACTCGTTCTGATTCGTCTCGAAGTTTGGCCGCGTGACGACGAAGGTGGCCGTTTTCCCGTCCGGTGAGACGTCAACGGTATGCGGCGTGGCGAGGCGGCGCGCGGCGTCGAAGGTGTACGGCGACTGGGCGTGGGTCGCCGACGCGGCGATCGACAGCGCGGTCAGGGCGACCAGGGGTGAGATCAGGCGCATGCCAAGGGCTCGAGGGAGTGGGTAGCGGGATCAGGCAGCTTACCACCCGATCGTGCGCCCGAATAGCTATACAGTCGCCTATCGTGGTCGCGGCGAAAGGGCTTGGGCCGCGATGTCCTTGGCGGCCGGGCTGCGTATTGCGTACCAGCGTTCCCAACCGTTGTGAAGATTGATCCAGAACGGCGGCGTGGTCCCGAGCACTCGGCTGAGCCGAAGCGCCGTATCCGGCGTAACCCCTCGACGTCCGCAGAGGAGATCGTTGATCCGCTGCAGTGAAATGCCGAGCCGTACCGCGAACGCGGTTTGCGTGATCCCGAGCGTCAGGAATTCCTCGCGCAGTACCTCGCCCGGGTGGATGTGATGGGCATCGCGGACTCCCGCGTCTCAGCTTGCCTGTAGATCGCGTCGACGTTGTGCATGCGATCAGTGGTAGTCCGTGAATTCGACGCGTGCAGGGCCGGTGGCCGTCCACTCGAAGCACAGTGGGTACTGATCGTTGACACGAATCAAATAGTGCCTTTCGCGATCTCCATGCCGCAGCTTCATGCAATCCCGTGTCGCACAACTTGCACACGATGCTTCCGGGCACCGTGACCACGTTGGGCTTCTGTTTGAAGTTCGATGCCGTGCTGGGTGAGCTGCAATGCTAGTGCGCGCCGAGCATCCCCATCAATGACGCTGACGCCAAAGGCGTGAAGGTCGATGTCTCACGAATAACGCCAGCCGGTGTCATCGTGTGTTGCACGAGACGCGTGCGCGTTGCGAAGTGCGCGACGGTGGCTCCATCGGCGCGCTGATCGACGACCACCACGACGCGGTCCGCGTTGCCGGCCACAAATCGCGCACCCGGTTCTCGCAAACGGAGCAACGCGACATTGCGCTTCGTGGCGACGGAGACGCGCATCACGCCGTCGTCGCGCGGAAAGCGACGATCCCACGCGCTCTGGTCTTCCATGTACAGATCGATCGTGCGGACGTGGCGCGACTCGTCGAGTCGGTACACGAGCACTTCGTGCCACGCCAATCGTTGACGCCCCTCACGGGATGACCGAAGCAGCAGGACAGCGCCCGAGACTGAGTCCGCCGCGAAATGCTGCATGCCGGCGATCGTTCCGCTGTTCGATGCGCAGAGCGCAGTGAGAATGCTGTCCACCTGCGCGCTGCCGATAAACTCGCCGGCGAAACGGCTGCTTCCCGGTGCGCGCAACGTGACGTCCGGGGCGAGCGGGAAGGGAATCGGGGCGCGCGCGCGTGACGTCGCGATTGCACTCTGAGCCGCGACCGTCGTCGGGGCCAGCAGTAACAGCGCGATTATTGTCACATGTAGTGTTACAAATATGCGTATGACGAATGATCGCACGGGCGGTTACGGTTAACGGGTGGTAGTGTGGCGGACGGGCGCGCGGTCGGTGGACGACAATTCGGCGGGGAGCGCGTGGCGTCGACGCACGCGATCCATCACCGTGTGCGTCATCTGTGCGATCGTGACCCGCTCGAGTCGACGACGCACCGCTTCTTCGGCGTCGGCATAGATCTCGTCGAGAACTTCCGCGATGACGGGTGCGACGGCGCAGCTCGAGCCAACCTCGCCAGCGTGGCGGCCGATCATCTCGCCGTCGTCATGTTGCACGGCTTCATAGACCATGCGCAGGGTGATCTCTTTCGGATCGCGCGCTAAAACCGTCCCGCCACCGACGCCGCGACGGGAATCGACCAATCCAGCGGCTTTCAACTGCGCCATCACGCGCCGTACGACCACAGCGTTCGTACCGACGCTCGACGCCAGCATCTCCGACGTCGTCGCACAGCCCGACGTCTCCTCGCGAGCCGAGAGAAGCCCGAGGATGTGGGCGGCGACGGTGAGACGGCTGTTCATTTGGTAATATGATACCAGCAATGATACAAATGCAAGCACCGATGACGACTCGACAGTGTTGTGCTTACTGTCGAGTCATCATCGTCACTTCGTGATCGTCACTTCTTGATCGTCAACTTGTTCACGATGGCGTAGCCGGTCGCCTTGTCCTTGGCCACCTCGCCGGCGAGCGTGCGCATGGCGTCGGTCTTCACAGTGCCGTTCAACGTGACGGTCTTGGTGTCTTTGTTGGTATCCACATCAATGCCGACCGCGTCGACGCGTGTGTCCGCAATCAGCGCGGCCTTCACGTCCATCGTCTGCATGGCGGCGCCCATCTCAGCGCCTGCGGTCGCACTGGCTTCGCCGGCCTTTTCGGTGGCGATCTTACTGTCCTGCTTGACGCCATCAGCGGTGTTGCTGCACGCTGACGTGAACGACGCAACGCAGACGAGAGCGACAACGAGTCCGGCGATGGTGATGCGTTTCATGAGATCTTCCCGGTAGGAGGTCCCGAAAGCTGTGTCGGCATGGCCGCGGCGCGAATTGCCCGGAGGAGGTAGGCGGCGTATCGGAGAGCGGGGGGGCGAGCCCACGACGGATCGCCGTCAGCGTCATCGCGGTGTACGTTAGCAGCTCGAGTTGACGACACCCCAGTCGGAGTACAGATGCCCAAGTACGTAATCGAACGTGAAATCCCCGGTGCCGGGCAGTTTACGGCCGAGCAACTCAAAGGAATCAGTCAGACGTCGTGCGGCGTACTCTCGCAGCTCGGCCCCCAGATCCAATGGGTCCACAGTTACGTCACCGCCGACAAGATCTACTGTGTCTACGTGGCACCGAACGAGGACATGGTGCGCGAGCACGCGAAGCAGGGTGGCTTTCCGGCGAACAGCGTCGCGAAGGTCTTTTCGATGATCGATCCGACCACGGCCGAATAGCGTCGCGCCGGTTATTCCGGCGGCGGGCTCTTTTCCGCCGCCGGCTCGGCCGCCGGCTCGGCCGCCGGCTCCGCATCGACGCGCGTCTGCTGATCAGTAATCTCGACCGCAATCGCCGCCGCATCGCTGACCGCCATGCCCTCGGTGCGTAACGTGTATTCGTGTTCGATCACGTCGTCGCGTTCGCGCTGCTGCTCCTTCTCGGGTGTTTCTACGTGGCCGGGCAATTCGACACGCAGTTCATCGAGTAACATGACGACGGCGGCCGCGACCGGCAGCGCCAGCAGCGCTCCGACGATCCCCATCAGCGTGCCGCCAACGAGCAAGGCAAACATGACCACAGATGACGGCAGGCGCAGCGCGCGTCCGTAGACGAGCGGCATGAGCAAGCGACTCTCGATCTCCTGATACACAAAGATGCCGATCGCCACGCCGCCACTGACGAACGGTCCCATCGGCAGCGTTGCGATCACCGCGGGCGCGATGACGAGAATAATGCCGATGTACGGCAACACATCGGCGATGGTCGCGATCACCGCGAGGGCCAATGCTGTCTTCACGCCGACGGCGGTGAGCAGAATGAACGTGAAGACACCCATCAGCACGCAGGTGATTGCCTGTCCGCGAATGTAGCCACCGACGATGTTCTCGAGGCTCGTCATGACGCGTGACAGGCGGATATGTCGTGCACGCGGCACGGTGGCGAAGAGTGCGCCACGCAGACGGTCGCGATCGATCATGATGTAGAGCGCCAGAAACACCGCACCGACACCGTAGGCGACGAGTTCCACGGCGCGCACGGACGCCGAAAGGGCGAGCTGCGTCGAGTTGCCGAACAGTGCACCGTAGTTGATGTTGCGGAGCGATGCGGCGAGTGGGGCGGTGAGTTGTTTCTGCGCCAACCACGAGGCCAGTTCTTCCCGGAGCGCTGGCTCTTGCTCGACCAACGCGCTCCCCTGACTGAGCACCTCGGGAATCGTCACGGTGACGAGCACCAGCACGAGGGTGAACAGCACCCCGAAGACCAGCGCGATTCCGCCGTGGCGGCGCATGCCGCGCGCCTCGAGTCGTTCGACCATCGGGCTGAGCAAGCCAACGAGCATCAGCGCCGTCGTCAACACCAGCAGTGCCGGTGCAAGGCGACTGAGCAGCCAGCTGCACGCCAGCACCAGCACGAGAGTGATCATCGTGCGCGGCGTGACTTCGATGCGGTGCACCTGCGCGGGGATTTCTGCGGTCACGGGTTTCTGTAAGAGTGTCCCATAAGCTTAGCCACTCGGCGCCGGATAACATTGCTCTCGCGAGCGAGTCGTGTATCGAGGGATCTGGGACGTCGACTGGCCCGGCTGTCGTACCTGCGCCACTATTGCCATGACAGCATTCAATACCGAACCGTGAGGCTTGAGCAGCGTGACGCGCATCATTCCTGTGGGCCTGGCCTCGTATGGCCTGTCCGGTCGCGTGTTTCACGCGCCCTTGCTGGCGACGCATGCGGGCTTTCGCCTGGCCGCTGTGGTCGAGCGCCATGCCGACGCGGCGCGCCTGCGGTACCCGCTCTGCCGGCGACATCTGAGCCTTGACGCGATGCTGGCCGACGACGACTTGGAACTCGTGGTCGTGAACACGCCCGATGCGACGCACTTTGAGCTCACGCGCCGATCGCTGGAGGCAGGCAAACATGTGGTGGTGGAGAAGCCGTTCACGGGGCAGGTGGATCGCGCACAGGATCTCATCGATCTTGCGGCACAGCGCGGATGCATCTTGACGGTCTTTCAGAACCGTCGATGGGATGGTGATTTTCTGACGGTGCAACAGGTCATCACATCGGGTGTGCTCGGGCGTATCGTGGAGTTCGAAGCGCGTTGGGACCGTTTTCGCCCGATCGTGAACACGGCCTCGTGGAAGGAGCAGGCCGACGCCGGATCCGGTGTGCTGTCGAATCTGGGCAGCCATCTGATCGATCAGGCGCTGATGCTGTTTGGGTGGCCGAACGCCATCACGGCGGATCTCGACATCGTGCGGGATGGTGCCCTAGTCGATGACTGGATGGATCTCCGTCTGCACTATGAGCGTCTCCGCGTGACGCTGCGCTGCAGTACCGTGGCGCAGCAAAGCGCGCCGAGGTATGTCATCCACGGTACGACCGGTTCATTCGTCAAACACGGGCTCGATCCGCAGGAGGCCGCGCTCGCCGAG
This sequence comes from Gemmatimonadaceae bacterium, assembly GCA_031366985.1. Classification (GTDB taxonomy): domain Bacteria; phylum Gemmatimonadota; class Gemmatimonadetes; order Gemmatimonadales; family Gemmatimonadaceae; genus Gemmatimonas. Next base: position 104,592 of record JANLPE010000078.1, on the reverse strand, counting down.
GGGACGTCGCCGAATGATCCTGCGTGGGGCGCGGACAGCCCGGCCCGATATGGCACACTGACGCGCTCGGATCACGAAGCATCCACCCAGCACGTGCCAACGATCCCTGGTCGTTACCAGACATTCTACGATGGCGTCTACGCCGCATTGACGGACCATGTGGCGCCGCCCGTCACGACCGCGCAGGCCATGCGCAATGTCCGCCTGCTGGAAGCGGCGCGTCGTAGCGCGGCAACCCGGTCCACGATTTCATTGGAGGGAAACGCATGACCGCTCGACGTACTCCGTTGGCCTGCCTGCCGTTAATCTCGTTCGCGTTCGCGTGCGCGCTCGCGAGTCGCACCGTCCACGCCCAAGAGGCCAACGCGCTCACGGCGCAAGAGACGAAGGACGGCTGGCGGCTCCTGTTCGACGGCAAGACGACCAAAGGCTGGCGCGGCGCCTACATGGACGCATTCCCCGCGAAGGACTGGCAGGTGCGCGACGGCATGTTAATCGTGGCCGGAAGCGGCGGCGCTGAAGCGGCGAGCGGCGGAGATATCATTACCGTCGACGAGTATAGCAACTTCGAATTGCTCGTGGACTTCAAGCTGTCACCTGGCGCGAACAGCGGGATCAAGTACTTCGTCACGCTCGAGAAGCCGCCGACGGTCGGGTCGGCGATCGGCCTCGAGTATCAACTGCTGGACGATGCGCTGCATCCCGATGCGAAGCTTGGTATCAACGGCAATCGTACGCTGGCGTCGCTTTACGACCTGATCCCCGCGCCGCGTACGAAAGTGGTGAAGCCGATGGGCGAATGGAATCAGGCGCGCATTGTCGTGCAACGCCGGCACGTGGCGCATTGGCTGAATGGCGCCAAGGTTATCGAGTACGAGCGAGGCGACGCGGCGTTCCGCGCGCTGCGCGCGATGAGCAAGTTCAGGGATCGCCCGACGTTCGGCGAAGCGGATGCCGGGCATATCCTGCTGCAAGAGCACGGCAGCCAGCTGTTCTTTCGGAACATCAAACTGCGCGTCCTGAAGCCATAAACGCGGCACTACCGGAGACGGCGATGGTTCAGCGACGTGATTTCCTCGGACGCATGGCTGCATTGAGGGCGAGTGCCGCCTTCAAAATTGATGCGCGCAGTTACCGTCGGATTATCGGGGCGAATGATCGCGTGAACCTCGCGGTGGTCGGCGTGAACGGTCGCGCATCCGCACATCTCGATGCGCTCAAAGCGACGCCGAACACGGCGATCCCGTGGATCTGCGACGTCGACGCGACGATCGCCGATCGCTTTGCCGCGAGCGTGACCACTGCGCTAGGCACAGCGCCGCGCAAGGGAAAAGACATTCGTCGCCTGCTCGAGCAGCGCGATGTTGATGCGATCACGATTGCGACGCCCGACCACTAGCATGCGCCGATGGCGATCATGGCGCTGCAGGCGGGCAAGCACGTGTACGTCGAGAAGCCCTGCAGTCACAATCCGCACGAGGGAGAACTGCTCGTCGCCGCACAGACGCAGTACGGGAACGTCGTCCAGATGGGCAATCAACAGCGCTCGTCCGCGCACACGATCGAGATCATCGGGCGGATTCATCAGGGACTGATTGGCACGCCGTATGTCGCCAAGGCGTGGTATGCGAACACGCGGAAATCGATCGGTGTTGGCAGAGTGACTCCAGCGCCGGCGACGCTCGACTGGGATCTCTTTCAGGGGCCCGCACCGCGACGCGCGTACACCGACAACTTGCATCCATACAACTGGCACTGGTTCTGGCATTTCGGCACCGGTGAGTCGCTCAATAACGGCACGCATGAAGTCGATGTGTGCCGCTGGGCGCTCGGTGCCGGGATGCCGATGCGCGTCACGGCGTCGGGTGGGCGATATCATTTCCACGACGACTGGCAATTCTACGACACGCTCGTCACGAATTTCGAATACGCGGATCGCATGATCACTTGGGAGGGAATGAGCTGTCAGGGCAAGCAGTACTACGGTCGCAGTCGTGGCGCCACGATACACGGCACGACGGGAACCGTGCTGGTGGATCGCGATGGGTTCGAGGTGTACGATCTCGACGACAAGAAGGTCGAGTCGTTCACCGTGAGCGTTCAGGCCAAGGCGACCAGCCGGGATCTCGCTGGCATGGATGCGATGACCACGGATCACTTCCGCAACTTCATTGGCGCCATCACCAACGGCGAGACGCTTCGCTCGCCCGTCGCCGAGGGGAATGTGAGTGTGACGATGCTGCAGCTGTCGAACATCGCCTGGAAGACCGGGCGCGTCCTCGACGTCGATACCGCCACGGGACGCATTCTTCGGGACGCGTCAGCTATGTCGATGTGGCAGCGTGACTACGAGACGGGATGGGAGCCGCGCGTATGAGCCGAGGCCAGCCTGCCTCCGACTGTTACTCGACGCGGCGGCCGCGCGCCTAGAGGTCGATTGGGAGGGGTGAAACGGCGACGGCGCCTCATTTTGCGCCCCCTTCACGCCCGGCAGTTGGGTGCGGTCCACCTACCAAATCGCGCAACCTAAACATGTCGACGACTCCGCGCGTCGCCCGCGCACCTGTTCAGGAATATTCCCCGGCGTTGCTGCAGTCCCGACTGACTGATCCCAAACGACTCGAGGCCGTACGCGCCAGTGCACTCTTGGTCGGCGCGCAGAATCCGGTGCTGGATCGTCTGACACGACTTGTCACTCGTGTGTTGGGCGTGCCGGTGTCGCTGGTCTCACTCGTCGACGACCAAGGACAGCACTTTCCCGGCCTCACTGGACTCAGCGGCTGGGCCGGAGAACGACGAGGGACGCCGCTGACGCACTCGTTCTGTCAGCACGTGGTTGGACGCGATGCAATGCTAGTGGTCGACGACGCCTCCGTTGATCCGCTGGTCACGAATAATCTGGCCTTCCACGAGTTGGGTATGGTCGCGTATCTCGGGGTCCCGTTGCGTACCTCCTCGGGCGACACCATCGGCGCGCTGTGCGCGATCGACACGAAGCCGTTGCAGTGGAGCGACGAACAAATTGCGACGCTCGAAGATCTCGCCGTGGCGGCCATGGCCGAAATCGAGCTGCGCGCGACGACCCTCGCGTTACTCGCCGCGCACGACAAGCTGCGCGCGCAAGCCACGCGCGACGCACTGACCGGCCTGCTCAACCGCCTCGGCTTCAGTGAACGTGCACACCAAACCGTCGCGCTGGCGCAGCGGATGAAGACGCCCTTTACCGTCCTTGCGCTCGATCTTGACGGATTCAAGCAGATCAATGAGACGTTCGGCCACGACGCTGGTGACGAGGCGCTCATCGAAATGGCGACGGTGCTGCAAGAGCAGAGTCGCAACGCGGACATTGTCGGTCGAATGGGCGGCGACGAATTCGTCGTCCTGTGTCCCAATACGGGCACCGACGATATCGCGCCGCTCCGACAGCGCATTGTGGCCGCGTTGGATGGATTGAATGCGGGAGCGGACCGCGAGTACGCGCTGGTGACCAGCGTCGGCAGCGCAGTGTGGGATACCACCGCACCAATGTCGTTGGCGACGCTGCCTAGCGCGGCGGACGCGTCGATGTACGAAAACAAACGCCTTCGAAAGTCGTCTGCGCGGTTGACCTCCGCATGACCGTGCCGAACGTACCGCCGGACGTGAGGCGGCCGCCTATCGAACCTGTGTCAAATCAGGAGACGGTGTCGCCTCCCGGGCCGCGCACGGTGCTGGTCGTTGATGACTATCCGGCGGTGCTCGCATGGGCGTCGCGGGCGTTCGAGCGTGCCGGCTGACGTATCTTGACGGCCACCGACGGTCCCGAAGCGGAAGCCCTGTTCGATGACGCCGCGAATCGGGGCGAGCCAGTCGACTTGCTCGTCACGGATCTGCAACTGCCCGCGGTCAGTGGCGCGGCGCTGGTGCGTCGCATGCGCGCGCTGAACCCGGTGTTACCGGTCATTGCGATCTTCGTGGGTGCCACGTACGGCGACGACTGGCACGGCTCGATGCTCGACCATACGTCGTTCTTTCAGAAACCGGTGCGTGCCGCCACGCTGCTGGCCGCCGCGGATGCGCTCCTCGTCGTGGCGCCATTCGATGATGAGATCTGTCCAGACGAGTCGACCTGACGTCGTGGACGCGTCGAAGTCCAGCCGACTGCGTCGCTGATCTAGCACGTTCAGCGTCGGCGGCTGGCGGTTCCCGGCGTATCTTGGGGAACACGCCGCCGGAGATCATTCGTGACCCCATCAGAAGTGAAGCGCAGCGCCGCAGCGCCAGAATTGCTCTACCTGTTGCACGGTGATCCCCACGAACTCGCGGCGGCATGTGCGGCGATGCGCGCCGCGGATGTCGCCGAGGCCGTGTTGCAGTTGTCGACGGACGCCGGCGCCAAAGTCATGGCGGCGTTGCCGTTCGATCTCGCCGTGCAAGTGCTCGACGAACCTGAGCTGGCCGACATGCGCGTCGCTTTGCTCCAGCGGATGGATGCCGCGACGGTCAGCGTGTTGGTCGACGCCATGTCAGCCGATCAGCAGGCGGATCTCGTTCGCGAGCTTCCGTCGCCGGACCGCGAACGCCTGGTGGCATCGCTCGACGAGGCCACGCGTGCTGCGTTGACGTTGCTGCTGAAATACCCGGCGACGAGCGCGGGTGGCATCATGACCACAGAATTCCTAGCGGTGCCGAGCGATTGGACGGTCGAGCAGGCGCTGCGGCTCATCACTGAAGTGGGTCGCGCCAAAGAAACCGTCTATGCAGTCTATGTACTGGCGCCAGACACGAAGCGGCTGGTTCATGTGGTCTCGCTGCGGGAACTCATTACCAGTGACCGGTCATCGGTGGTGTCGACCGTGGGCATGGCGCGAACACCGCTCAGTGTGACGCCGAGCACTCCACGTGAGGACGTTGCCCGCATCGTCTCGAAATACAATCTCCTCGCCGTCCCAGTCATCGATGACGACGGACACATGCTCGGTATCGTGACGGTCGACGATGTCATCGACGCCATCGTGCGCGAGCAGACGGAAGATGTGCAGCGATTCGGCGGTATGGAAGCGTTGGATATCCCCTACACGCAGATCAGCTTTTGGGGCATGATCGGCAAGCGCGCCGGGTGGCTCACGGCACTCTTCCTCGGTGAGATGCTGACGGCGACCGCGATGGGCAAGTTTGAAGGCGAGATCGAGAAGGCGGTCGTGCTCGCCCTCTTCGTGCCGCTGATCATCAGTTCGGGTGGTAACTCGGGATCGCAGGCCACGTCGCTGATCATTCGCGCGCTCGCGCTGCGCGAGCTGACGCTCAAAGACTGGTGGCGTGTGGCGATACGCGAGCTCCCTTCGGGCATCACGCTCGGTGTGATTCTTGGCTCGGTCGGCGTCGGCCGTATCCTGCTCTGGCAGTCGCTGCACTGGTACAACTACGGCGAGCACTACCTAGGCGTGGCGATGACGGTCGGACTCGCGCTCGTCGGTGTCGTCACGTTCGGATCGATGGCGGGCTCGCTGCTGCCATTCTTGCTCAAGCGGCTGGGCTTCGATCCGGCGAGCGCATCGGCGCCATTCGTCGCGACATTGGTCGACGTGACGGGGCTCGTGATATACTTCACCGTGGCGTCGATCCTGCTGCGGGGGACATTGCTGTGAGCGCGGCATGAGTGCGTCCGATCGCATCCTGCGCGAGTTGCGCGAGCATACATGGGTCATGTTGCGTCCGTCGGCGCTCGCGGGCGTGGGAGTGTTCGCGGTGCGTGACATTCCGAAGGGATGTCGGGCCATGTTCACGCCGCCGTCGACCGACGATGATTTTGTGCCTGTGGCGCGCGCAGACATCGACGCGTTGCCCGCGCACGCCAAAGTGCTCGTTGAGAACTACTGCCTCTACGACGCGGACTGGTACTACGTGCCCCGCGACGGTTTCACGAAGATGGATCTCGTGCACTTTTTGAATCACTCCGAGACGCCCAACGTCCTGTCAATCGACGACGGCACCTATTTCGAGGCGACGCGCGATATCTCGGCGGGTGAGGAACTTCTGGTTGACTATGGCGACCTGGTCAACGACACTGCGGCACCGCTTGAACCTTCCTCCGGTGAGTGATCATATGCGTCGAACGCATCGTCTGTCGTTGCAGGCCCTGATGCTCGTGAGCGTCGCCTTGGCGCGGAGCGCGGCGGCACAGTCGGTTCAATACACGTCGCCGGCGGGCATTGCCTACCGTTCGCAGGCGGACACCGGTCCCGTTGCCCGCGCCAAATCGGCGCTCAAGAGCGAGCCCTCCAACGTTGACCGGATCATCGCGCTCGGCGTCGCGCAATCCGGCGCGCGTCAGTTTCGGGAGGCGATCGGGACGTTCACTCGTGGTATCGCGATCGCTCCCAACACTGCGATGCTCTATCGCTGGCGCGGTCATCGATACCTCTCCGTACGCGAGTTCGACAAGGCCATGGCAGACCTCACGCACGGCTATCAACTCGACAGCACCAACTACGGAATTCTCTTCCACCTTGGCGTGCTGAACTTCGTGCGAGGTGACTTCGCGACGGCCGCCGCGATGTTCGCGAAGGCGCAACCTCGTGCGCCGGACGGCGGCGAGTTGCACGGCTCGACGGACTGGCTCTGGATGTCGCTGCAGCGTGCCGGCCGCGGCGCCGCCGCGACCGCGATGTTGGCCCGTCATCCGGATTCGCTAAAAGGTCCGCCAGGATATGCGTACACGCAGCGGCTGCGGCTCTAACGCGGCGAGGTCACACCCGCGACACTGTTCACGCCAGCCGATACTGCTGACGTACAGGTCGCGACGCTCAACTATGGGCTCGGCAACTACTACATGGTCAAAGGCGACACGGTGAACGCCCGTGCCGCCTTTGACCGTGCCATCAAGTCTGGTGGGTGGCCCGGCTTCGGATTCATAGTCTCCGAAGCCGAACTCGCACGCCTCGTAAAGTTGCGGCGTTGAACTCCCGACGCTGCCTTACTTGGTCACCTGCGCGACGCAGCTCATGCGTCCGAGCCACCCGCGAGTCAGTACGCTCGACGCTTCGCGGCGCAGTGCTTCGAAACGCACCATCACCGGTTCGGCGTCCTTGCCCGTTGCGTTCCACGTCACGCCCTGACCTTCGAACGCGTCGGCCGAGGTCACGAGGTGGAAGATCGCCCAGTCGCCCGTCGCGCCGCGCACTTTGAGCGGCTTGTTCTTCTTGAACTGCGCCTGCAACTCGGCATCACGACCGTTCGTGGCCGGCCAGATGACTTCATTCTTGAATGATTTCTTGTCGAAGCGAGCTTCTTTGCCGTTGTTCTTGAGAATCAGCATCGGCGTCTGATCGGTGATCACGCCGCTCGCGAGCCAGCGCACGGTCGGCGTCGCGGGGTCTTCGGCGAACAGCGCCGCCGAGACTTCCGCGGCGCGATTGAAGAAGTCGATAAAGCTCTTGGAGAGCTCGACTTTCCCGCCGCCCTTCGCGACCCACGTATTACCCTGCTTCTCGATGTAGCTGGCGAGTCGCTCCTGTTGGAATACCCACAGCTCACCGGTGCCCGGCGCGAGGATCGCCTTCACATCGGACAAGCTCGCGTCGCTCGTTGCATCCACGTTGAACGGGAACTTGGTCGTGAGCTGCTCGACACGCGTGCAGAGGGCACGACCACGGCCATTAAGTTCGGCGGCTTCTGTCGAGACGGCCGCAGCAGCACCACCACCACCACCACCACCACCACTCGCCGGCGGGGCTGCGGCGACGATGACACGCTTCGAAGGCGGCCGCAGCGACGCCGCACCACGCAATGCCGCCTCGGCGCCCGTGATCGGCGCGCCCAGCAACGCTTCGACGGCAGTGGCCATCGGCGACGCGGCCGGCGTGAGGTTGAAGCTCTGCGCCACACGCTTTTCCGCCAGACGCGCCTTGATGACGTCGCCGTTCGCTGTCTGCGCCGCCTGCACGAGCGCGAGTGTGGTGGCGGTATCGATTGCCGGTGGCATCCCGGCGACCTGCTTCAGGGCGCTTTGGAGGCCGAGCAGTCCTTCCATGTAAGGCTGGTTTTTCTCCGAGACAAACTTGTCGAGCACTTCAGGCGGCGTGACCGCGTGCACTGGCTGAAACGCGGCGCGCATGGCTGAGTCGGTCCTCGTGTTCTCTGCGGTGATGCGCAGCACCTGCAGGATCGGTGATTGCGCGCCAGCCAGCACGTCAAGCTTCTCGGCGGCCTCCTTCACACTGCTGGGGCGCACGACGTTGGCGGTCGACACGACCCTCTGCCACGACTTGGCGTAGTCCTCGTGATAGCGTGCGCGAAGTCCCGCGATGACGGACTCACGATCGACGGAACGCGATGCCGTGGCATCACCGACCACCCACGTCTCACCCTGGAAGTAGCGATCGGAGTTCGTGAACGCGTCCGCCATGAAGGCTGCGCCCTTCGTCGAGAATGAGCCGGCAACTTCCGGGGTCGCGGTCAGCACGCCAGGCGTTTGCGGAATCTTCACAGGCGGGACCGCCTTGCTCGCAGCGGCAATCATGTTCTGGTAAATCTGTTCGCCACCGGTGAATCGGCCGAGGAACGTTCGTGCATGCGTGACCGTGGACGCGACGGCAGCCGTCGGATACGGATTGTACGTCGGCAGCTCGCTCGCGTAAAACTCGAACTGCCGACGAGCCAGCGCGGTGATGTCCGCGTCGGTGGTTTGACCACGCTGCCAGCTCGACAACAGGACCGGTGCGAGGAACTGTGCCGTGCTGCGTTCCGGTGCCGACGTCGTGATCAGGTAGCCTTTGAGCCACCCGTACGTCGTGCCATAGTCGTTGGACGTCGTGGGAATATCGGGCAGCGCCTTGAGCGAATCGACGATCGCGCCCCAGCTGGTCGCGAACAGCTGCCGTTTGAACCCGTCATACCATACCGGGCGCGCGGCGTCGACGAGTGCTTCACCTTGCCACAGGCCGAAACGCAGGCGCATCGGCGGGCCATCGGCGATGTAGCCGCGAATGGTGTCGAGCTGTGCGCGCAGTGCATCAAGTCGACGTAGTGCTTCCGCCGATGGAAACACGATGGCGCCTGGCGCCGATTGCACGATCGGCAACGACGCGACCGCGCGTGATGCGTCGGCGACGCGTTCGGCAATCGCGCGGTTGCCAAGCCATGAAATAGTCGCCCCCAACAGCACCAGCGCGCTCGCGGCGATCGCCGCACCGAGCATCAGACGACGCGTGCGCTGCACGCGCACGCCGCCGCTGGCAACCGAGGCGGCGCCGGTGTCGGCCAGCACGACGTCGCGCAGGAATCGATCGAGGAAGACCCATTCCGGCACCTTGCGCGAGGTGGCCTGCGGTGCCGCGGTCGGTGCCGCAGTCATCGGCGCGGCTGAACGGAAGATCTGCGTGGCATCGGACGCGGATGACGCAGCTGCGGCGCTGACCTTCGATGCCTGCTGGATATCGCTGACCACGACTGGCCGCGCGCCGACAAAATAAAAACCGCGCAACTGCGGACTCGAGCCGAGTTGCGTCGGGCGGCACAGCTCGATCAGAAAGGTCGAAATCGCGGGGCCGAGTTTCCGGAACTCGCGTGGAAACTCATAAGCGCCGTACCGGCGTTCCTGCACGGTGTCGCGAGCGAGCAAGTCCACGCGTCGTGACGACAGCACATCGATAATCTGTCCGAACGCCGCGTTGAGACGCGGCGTCAGTCGTTCGGCGTAATTCGCCGTGGTCGACGCGGGATCGAATGGCAGCGTTGCTCCAAGTGGCGCGCGCAACTCGTCTTTCGTGAACGGGCTGATCCACGGCTCGAAGTGCGGAATGCGATCCATCTTCGTGAACACGACATACACGGGCATCGCGAGGCCGAGCTCGCGCGACGCTTCGGCGAGGCGCTGACGCAGTGCGACACCAAGTGTCGCCAACTGCTGTCCGTTGCTGCCTGAATAGAACAGATCACTTGGCACACACACCACGGCCGCACGAGGGGCCGCTTCGCCTTTGCCGACGGCGGCTGCGACGCGCGGCGCGCGCAGTGCACGCACAACTTTCGTCCAGCGCGCTGAATCAGCCAGCAATCCAGCCGTCAGCTCGACCACCACGGACTGCTGCATCGCCCAGATGTTTGCGGTCTTCGTCGATGGCGGTGCCTCATTGGGCTTCGCGGACGGATTGCCCGCGAGCAACTCTGGGTCACCGCCGGAATGCGCGACGAGCGTCGTCTTGGTGCCGCCTTCCGGTCCGAGCACCACGACGACCGCGCGACTGCCGAAGCTCTTGCGCGGCAACCGCGCACGCGCGCCACCGATCGTCAACAGGACATCATCGCCCGGATCGATCGCCGGCTCGTCCTCCTGCGGACGCAGATACCACAGTACCGCGCCAGCGGCGATCAGGCCGAGCAGCACGAAGCCGATGCGCAGCCCCCACTGCGGGAGCGTGTCGAGGGCGAGCGTGCGATCGAGTACGAGCATGACGATCACGAAGAACAGCAGGACCGCAGCGGCGATGATCCACCGCGTTAGATTTTTGCGAGGCGCCATGGGAAGAGTCGGAGTCGGCGGTTATCGGGCGACCGGCGCCGACGCGGCATTCGCCGCGAGCGCACGAATGTCACTGTTCCCACTGCGCAGCATCAATGCGTACGTGCCGTACAACACGACGACGATGACCGCGCTGCCGATGGCCGCCAGCGTCAGGCGGCGGAGCCATGGGTCCTTCGTATCGACGCGATCGGCGGGTGGATGCCACGATGGCGCCAGCTCGCCGGCGGGGCCGCGCAAGCGGCCAAGTCGCTCGGTGATTCGCGCCGAGATCGCATGCAGTTCACCGTGGTCACCTGCACCGTACTTGCCGCGAAAGCCGAGCAGCAGGCAGAGCTGATGTACCTCGAGCAGATCGGCCAACTCCGGGGAGTCGGGTCGCGCCAGCAGTTGCTCGAGATGCTGGAAGAACCACTCGCCGCCCATGTGGCCGCCGAACAGCTCATCTTGCAACGGTCGACGCGACCACTCCGCCAGCGCGGCAGTTCGCGCATTCAGCACCGACTCATCGAGGAACGCCACGACTGCGAAGAGCGCGAGCCGCGCATCCGGCGTCGTGAATCCCATCGCTAACGCGTCCTGTTCGGCACGCGCCAGCAGTTGCGTGATTTGCGCGCGAAATGACGCCGCATCGGAGATCGGTTGCCGTTCAGCGCGCAATCGCACGACGGTCGTGAGCGACTCCTGAAGGGCGCTCGCGAGGCGCCCTTGCGCCACGGACGAAGAAGCACTCATCGAAGATCCTGGGTGAGTGAAACGGCGAATTACTGCGGAACGAGAATCGCGACTTCGGCGTATGCACCCGGCAAGGCGTCCGGGATATACACGCCGATCTCACGCGCCTCCGCCAGCGACAATGCGCAGGGACCGCTCATCGTGAGTTCGAAATACAACAGATCCGCCTTGGGTGCGAGTCCGGCCGGCGGGGTCGGGATGTGCTCCGTCGGCAGACCGTTGAATGCTCGACGCACGAGTTCCAGCACAAATTTGCTCGCGCACGTCTTCGTCAGCCGTTGGACGCGGTCGATCAGGTCGGCTGTACCGACATCGGCGCGGATCGCCAGAAACCAGCGCGCGCCCGGCTCGAAACAGCGTGGATCGCCCACGGCGGCGGTGTGCAACACGTCCGTGGCCCGTTGCAGCGGTATCACCACCGCCCGGGCGGAGATCACCACATCAAGGTGCGCGCGTAACTGCCGCTCGAGTGACTCGAACGTGGTTGTCAGATCGTCATGATCGTAGACCGGTAGATCGCGCGGATGCGACGACATGGCGAAGGTGCAGAGCGCACCCGCCAGTCGCGACAGTTCGAGGTAGGCCCGCTCTGGATGCGCGCGGCGCGTCAGCAGCAAATGACGCAACGGCGCGTCGGCGGATCGGACTGCATGCAGCAGCCAGCGCGTGGCCAATTCGTTGCCAGCGTACCCGGCACTGCCGCCCGCTGCAGCGGATGGCGCCACGTTGAGCGTCGCGGCCAGTGCGCTGCCCTTGGCGTCGAGCATGCCCACCGTGCGTCGCAGCACATCGAGCAGACGCTCGCTGGCGCCGATCTGCAGTGTCGGGGGGATGTACTCGGCGTCGTGCTGGAACTGTCCGCGGCCATCGCGCTTCACGCGTGCGATCGGCATCGCCACATCCCCATCGGAGAGTTCTTCGTCGAGGAGAAAATGGAGATTGCGCGCGGCGAATCGCACGGTCAGCGGGTCCGCACCGGTCGCCTCGTCCGTCACGACCTGCTCGACCGCCTGGAATCGTGTTGACGGCGCGAGATTCGCGAGACCACTCGGATCCTCCTCGCGCACGTTGGCGGCGTCTGCGCGCCAGCGCGGCAGTGCAAGGTAGATCACATGGCTGTCGCGCGTCGGTGAAAACCGATCACCGAGCGCGACGGACGCGGGCGCCGGATCGGAATCAGGCGTGTGAAACACGGTGCCATCGGGAAGGACACCGCGCGCCTGCACGAGCGCGAGCGTACCATTGTGCAGGGCGTCGGTGTCCAGCGCGATGGCCGAGACACCGTAGGCGAACGGGAAGAGGAGGTCGACGGTGCGAGAGGCCTGATCTTCCTGATAGCGTCGCTGCGCCTGAAAGTGCTGCGGCGTCAGATGCATGCCGTCCTCCCAGATCACGCGACGAGCCGGAGCAGTGGTCAAACGCATTTCGGTGATCTCCGGCTGCGGGGCGTGTGGCGTGTCAAGGGGCGGGACAGGCGCATGCGGAGGGAAGCTCGGAAGACGAATCGTCAGACGCAGTGCATTGCGCACAGCTGGCGTAACGTGAACAATTGAACAATACATCGCCATCCCGGTTGTCGCGCCGTTCCGGCGGACGCCGATTGAATCACACACGCGTCACGGACCCATGAGCGACGACTTCAGCGCCCGCTACCGACTGCTCAAGTGTATCGCCGTCGACGGCGGCCTTCGCACCCACAGCGCGCAGGAACTTGCCACCGGACGCGTCGTGATGGTTCACCTGGCCGACGCGGCAGGTCCGGAAGCCGTCGAGCAGTTGCGCGCGCAGCTCGCGCGCCTGACCGGCGCCGACAAGAATCGCGTATTGGAAACGGCCACGATCCCAGCGGGTTTCGCGATCGTGACCGAGTTCGTGACCACGATGACGTCGTTCGTTGGCTGGCTCGCTGAGCGCAGTGGCGGCGCGACTATCCCGCCCGCCGCGCCGCCACCGCTCGCGCCAATCGTCCAGCTGGTCGCTCCGCCGATCGTTCCAGCGGTCGCAGCACCGCCCGCGCCAGCGGGCGAAGCCCCCGGTTCGTTCACGGCGTTGTTCAGCACGCCGATGGCCGCGGCGCCGATGACGGCTGTCCCGCCGCCCGCGCCACAGCCCCCGGCGCCACAAGCACCGGCACCACAAGCACCGGCGCCGGCGCCGCAACTGCCGCCACAGCCACCGGCGGCGGAGGCTGGCTCATTCACGATGATGTTTGGCGGCCCAATGGGAGCGGCGCCGACGACGGAGCAGCGGCCAGCGAAGGCTGTGCCGCCACCGGTGTTGACACCGCCCATCTTCACGCCGCCGGTGATGACGCCGCCCGTGCTGACGCCCCCCTCGGCGCCCATCGTGGCACCGCCACCAGCCGCTGGTGATTTCACCCGCATGTTTGGCGCGGCGGGCGGAGCGATGACTCCGCCGCCGGCGCCGTATAAGCCCCCCACGTCGCCGCCAGCGAGTCCGCCGTCGGCGCCCGCGACGCCACCGCCCAAGGCCGCATCCGGCGAGTTTACGCGCATGTTTTCCGGACTGCCGACGGCCGCGCCCCTTCCGGAGTCCGCACGTCCGTCGCCGATGGCGACGCCGCCGACACCCGTGTCCTCGTGGACGCCCGTGCATTCGCCATCGAACGCACCGCCGCCAAGTCCGATGGCGACGCCACCGTTTGCCGCCTCAGCGTTCGGCTCGCCGCCGCCCATGTTGCCACCTGCTGGCGCCAACATGGGCGGCGCGACGGGCGCACTGTTTGGCTCGCCGGCGGCACCACCGATGCCTGCCGCACCTCACAGCGAATCGCCGCTCTTCGGTGGTCCAATGCGACCGATGCCGCCGTTGGCGATGCCTCCTGGTTCTTCGCCGCCGCCCGCGATCACCGGCGCGCCGCTGTCCGCGATGTCGTCGCCTCTGTCCTCGACACCTCCGAACATCCCGTCGGTGTTGCCGCCCCCGGTTTTCAAGAATGCGTCGTCAACACCGCTTTCAAGCCTCGGCGGCGCGCCGCCGGTGAGCGGCGCGGCTGGACCGAGTGATTTTACGATGATGATTCGCGGTGCACCGGCACCGGTCGTGCCCGTGATCGAACCGAAGGCGCGAGAGTCGCCGTCTGGGGCTGGCGCTCCCCCAAAGCGGGGAATTCCCACGGGGCTTATCGTCGTGATCAACGCCGTCATTCTCATTGCGGTCATTCTGGTCGTGCTGGTCCTACGCAAGCCTACTCCGCGGGCACCGACGCTTCCAACCGCCCCGACTATTTCGGCTCCCGCGTCCCCGAAGCTCAAGTAGTCGAAGGTGCGTCACGCCTTCGGCCGTTCTTGCATCGCCTCACCGCGATGCGAGAACGGCGACATTCCGCACGAAGGATGGATCAGCCGGGGATCGACACGGCTGGCTGGACGCCACCATGGAGCATCACGCCACCGGCGCTGCCAGAATCCATGTACCGATGCGAGAAGAACTGCCACGTGCCGTTTACGTTCTTACCGAAATTGGTGGCCTTGAACTTGTTGCCACCGTGGGTGGTTCCCATATAAGCGCTCGGCTCGACCATGCTGAACGATGCTCCGCCGAACCGTGACTGCAATTGTCCACGCTGCGCGTCACGCTGCGCGTCCGGTCCATCTTTGCCTGCAGATGCTTTGTTTGCATGGCTGACGAGACATCCGCCGTCGCCACCTTGCGAGCCGAAGCCAAGGGTGCACCCATCCATCTGCGCCGTGAACATGTAGAGCGATTGCCCGTTCAGCACGCCTTGCGTGAAGTTGCCCTGGCTGTAGGCCAACCAATAGATCGGCAACTTTTCATCGCGCGACACGCCGGCCGTATCCAAGTTGAGAAAATAGACCTTGCCTCCCGACTTCGAACACTTCTTCTGGGTCCATTCGCTGATCGTGATGACGATCGGCCGACTCTCCGACGGCGGTCCTTTCCCGCCGCGGAACTGCGGCACCACAATGTTGGTGGCCATGAACGACTCGGGACTCGCGACAAACTCAGAACGGAAACTCATGGCGATGCTCCTAGAAGAGGGGGAAGTCGCGCGAGGTTCGGGAGCCACCGCGCGCACAGCGGAAGACTGGCAGCACCTGTCTGGCGGCACGCCGAGCTAGCGCAGCACGATCACCAGTTCAAATCGTGCGTCGACAAGTTCCGCCGGTACGTACGCGGCGAGATTGCGCGCACGCTGGATGGCGTCCCACGCACCGCCCGCCTTGCGGATCGCGAAGTACTGGAAGTCGAGCTTTACCGGTACGGCAGGTGGCGGCGACGAGACGTGCGCGAGTTCAATGCCAGGGAGCGCCTGTCGAATCAGCGTGTCGACGACATCGGCCGACCCGACTTTGCACCCTTGCAGCACTTTTGGAATCAGGTCCTGCTGCCGCAATGACGAACTGACGGCGAGAAACCATTGCGGCGCTTCGAGCCACTTCGGTTGCTCGATCGCCACGGCGTGCAGGGTGGGCCGCACGGGCCGAAGTGGCAGTGACACGGCCGCATCGACCACCGCGCCGTCTAGCAATTCAAAGAGCCGCCGTTCGAGCTCCTCGAAGCCGTCGCCCAATCGCAGGTGATCGTACGCCGGCAGGGTTCGCGCATCGCCGTTGGCCGAGAATGTCGAAAGCGCTCCGACCAAGGCAAGCATCGCTTCCCACAGCTGTGAGGGATGACCGCGCCGCACGTCATGCAGATGGCGCAGCGTCGGTAGATGCGTGTTCAGCGTGTACAGGAGCCAAAAACTGCCGACGTCCGCCACCGAGAAATCGGCGAGCCCTTCATTGCGCTGCCGTCGACTGCCGGCGAGCGACGCACTCCGTGCGGACAGTCGTTCGACCAGACGTTTGGACATATTCATCAGCGTCTCGCTGGCGACGAGATCGAGCAGCGGTGGCACGAACGTCTGGTCGAAGCTGAGCTCGCCCGTGGCCGATCGCAGCACGCGCGCGATCGGCAGCGTGACGAAGCCATCGGTGTTTTCGCCTTCCACCAAAAGACGCAAACTTGGCGGCGCAACTTGGATCGGGCGTTCGGTCAGACCCGTTGTTTCGTCGCGCACCAACTGCTCATCAGAGTGCCAGCGCGTCAGCGCGCGGTCGCCGCTCCGCGCGACATTGCGCGCACCGGGTCGGTACTCCGGGACGGCGAGGTAACCGAGCAGGGAACGCTGGTCCGGCGCGAAGGCCTCATCGACCATTTTGGGCGACGGCGTGGCGCCGCCCGCAGGCACGTCGAACAGCAGCCCGTCGGGGAAGCGACCGGCGGCCGCGCTGACGACCAACGCGCCGCCCGCGAGCGCCTCGTGGTCGAACGTCAGCTGAGAAAAACCCCACGGGCAGAAGGTCAGTGCGCCGACCTGAAAGGCCAGCGTCTCGTCGTGGTGGCGATCCTGCGCCTGCAAGTGCTGCGGCGTGAGCAGGACGCCTTTGGTCCAGAGTACCGGTTGCAAGTGGCGCATACACTAACGTAGCCTCGAGTCCGGACACTCGTTAGTTGCTGCGCGGCCGCGACAACGCGCCAGTCTCATCTGGTACGTCTGTGTGGCGTCGCATTTGACCGAACGTACAAACCAATACATGCGAATTGCGGAGAATAATACGCCATTCGCTTGACAACGTGAGCGCTTCGCGAGACACTAGCGTCTCCGCGCTGGTAGAGGAACCGTACTCGCGGTCACACTGTCACGCGTCACGTCTCGCTGGAGCACTCGTATGGCCGAAAGCACTCAGAAGAAGCTGGAACGTGTCCGCCCCCCGCGCATCCAGATTTCCTACGAAGTCGAGACGGGCGGCGCGATCGAAATGAAGGAGCTGCCCTTTCTGATGGGCGTGCTGGGCGATTTCAGCGGGAGCCCGGCGGAACCGTTGGCGCGACTCAAGGATCGCAAATTTGCCGAGATCACGCCTGACAACTTCGACGACACGCTCGCCAGCATGAAGCCGCGGCTGCAGTTCGCGGTCGAGAACAAGCTCAGCGAAGATCCGAATGCTGGGAAACTCGGTATCGAGCTGAATTTCCGCAGCATGGATGATTTCGCGCCCGATGCGGTGGCCCGTCAGGTCAAACCGTTGCGCGATCTGCCCGAACTGCGCGAAGAGTTGGCCAACTTGCGTGCCAATTTGCAGACGAACGAAAAGTTGGACGAAGTGCTGCAGGAAACCCTGGGCGACGCCGACAAGATGGCGAAGCTGAAGTCGGAACTCGGCTTGGAGAGCTGATCAATGGCAGAAGCGCAAAAAGCGGCGGCACAGGCCGTCACGGTCGACGCCGATCTTTCGCTGCTCGACCAGATCGTTGAGCAAGGGAAGATGGGCAAGGATGCCGAGTCCAAGGGCAAGGGCAAGGACCTTGTTAAGCGATTCGTCAGTGAGGTGCTCGAAGGTGCGATCACCTTCAACCGCGACACCGAGACGATGATCAACTCGCGTATCGCGCAGATCGATCATCTCTTGTCGTTGCAGTTGAACGAGATCCTGCACCATCCGGACTTTCAGAAGCTCGAGGGCTCGTGGCGCGGTCTGCAGTTCTTGCTGAAGCAGAGCGAGACGAGCGCGATGTTGAAGATCAAAGTACTCAACGTGTCGAAGAAGGACCTGCTGCGCGACTTGCAGCGCGCGCCTGAATTCGATCAGAGCGCCTTGTTCAAGAAAGTCTACGAAGAAGAGTACGGTGTCTTCGGTGGCACGCCCTTCGGCGCGCTCATCGGCGACTACTACTTCGACAAGAGCGGTCAGGATATCGAGTTGCTCGAGAAGATCTCGAACGTGGCGGCTTCGGCCCACGCGCCGTTCGTCAGCGCCGCCTCGCACGAGATGCTCAACCTCGGCGGGTGGGGCGAGCTCGATAACCCGCGTGATCTCGGGAAGATCTTCGACAGCACCGAGTATGCGAAGTGGAAGGGTTTCCGGAACACTGAAGACTCGCGCTACGTCGCGCTGACCGCGCCGCGTGTTCTCGCGCGCGAGCCGTACGGCAGCAACACGGTGCCGATCGAGGCGTTCAATTATGAGGAGCGCGTTGACGGGTCGAATCACGAGCACTACTGCTGGACGAACGCCGCGTACGCGATGGGCGCGAACATCAACAAGGCGTTCTCGTTCTACGGGTGGACGGCGTCGATTCGTGGTGTCGAAGGTGGCGGCTTGGTCGAGGGACTTCCGGTGCATAACTTCCGGACCGAATCGGGCGAGATCGCCATGAAGTGCCCGACCGAAGTGCAGATCACCGATCGTCGCGAAAAGGAACTTGCCGACCTCGGTTTTGCGCCGCTCGTTCACCAAAAGGGCACGGCCAACGCCGCCTTCTTCTCCGTGCAATCGGCGCAGAAGTCCAAGACGTATGACGATCCGAAGGCGACGTCCAGTGCGCGCATGTCGGCGCAGCTGCCGTACATCTTCTCGACGTCACGGTTCGCGCACTACCTCAAAGTGATGATGCGCGACAAGATCGGCGGCTACACGTCGAAGGAACAGATTGATAACTTCCTCAACCGCTGGATTCAGAATTACCTCGCACCAGCCGGCTCCAGCCCAGGTGTGATGCAGCGCAAGCCGTTGTCGGAAGCGCGTATCGATGTTGTCGAAATCCCGGGCAAGCCGGGCGCGTATCGCGCGGTGGCCTTCCTCAAGCCACACTATCAGCTCGACGAGCTGGGCGTGTCGATGCGGCTCGTGGCCGATTTGCCGGCGCCCGCGAAGTAACGATGCACGTAGGGCGAGGTACGTAGCTCCTGATTCACGCACCGACATCACACACCGACTTACACAGGGGGAACAGTGGCAATTTTTCTGAAAATCGTAGGCCGCGAAATCAAGGGTGAAGGCTCGGCAAAGGGCTTTGAAGGCGCGATCTCGATCAGTTCGTTCCAGTTCGGCGCCGGAATCGGCGTGAACACCACGATGGGTAGCACCACGAATCGTGTCGCTGGTCAAGCATCACTGTCCGAAATCACGCTGACGAAGAACCTGGATGAAACATCACCGGCGATCTTCTCCGCACTGTGTCAGGGCGAGTCGTTCCCGAAGATGTCCATTCATTTCCTGATCGCCATCGGGAAGGACGATACGGGTAACAACGAATACCTGACGTACAATCTCGAGAATGTCATCTTCTCAGGTTGGAGCCAGAGCAGTGGCGGCGACCGTCCGTCGGAGTCGATCAGCTTGAACTACTCGAAAATCACCATGCTGTACAAGACGGAAGTTGAGGCCGGCAAGCTCGAGGCCAAGGCGCCCGAGGTCAGCTGGAACATTACGTCGAACGCCACCACGTAAGTCGCGTTCGCTTCGGCGTCCGCGCTGGGGGTACGCGCCGTCACATCCGCAAGGGTGTGGCGGCGCGCTCCGGTCCGGACGCGCAGTACCTCCCCCATCCGGGTTGATCGATTACGATGACGATGTCAGCACAGGGCCTGTATCAGGCCGGGCAGTTGCAGGCGGCCCTCGAGGCGCTGTCACTCGAGATGCGGAGCCATCCTGCCGATGCGACGCGTCGGTCCTTCCTGTTCGAACTGCTGACGTTTGCAGGAGACTGGGACCGCGCGCTGAAACAGCTCGATGTCCTCGCGCAGGCCGGCCAGATGGCCGAAGCCGGCACACTGCTCTATCGGGCCGCGATCACGGCAGAACGCGTCCGCGAGCACATGTTCGATACGAGTGACTTCCCCGCAGGAGCGGCACCGGAACCCGTTGTGGGTACGCTCAACGGCACGCCATTCGCCTCCATCCGTGACGCGGATCCGCGCATCGGGGCGCGGCTCGAAGTCATGGCCGGCGGCCGCTATCTCTGGATCCCCTTCGCGCATCTTGCCGGCGTAACGATGCAAGCGCCCGCCCGATTGCGCGATCTGCACTGGGCGCCTGCGCACGTCGCAGTGGGGCCGTCAATTCGCGAGCAGGAACTCGGCGAAGTGCTCCTGCCGGCCATCACGCCCGCCGCGTGGCGGCACAGCGATGATGCGGTGCGGCTCGGACGCGCCACCGAGTGGGAGGAGCTGCCCGACGGTGAGTTCGCTCCCGCCGGACAAAAGATCTTGGTCGTCGACGATCGCTATGTTCCACTGCTCGATGTGCGTGAACTGATCATCGGGACACCGGCATGACGTCGGCCGTGCGACACGGTGCCGTCCGTTGCCTCGTCGTCCGTTGCGCGACTCTCTGAATCCCGTGTATGCCGATCAACGCTGAACTCGTCGCCTCGTGTCTTGATCCCATCTCCGCGGACGCGCCGAGCGGAGCGGATCTTCGCTATGATCCGCGGCTCGATGCCATCAAGGAAGCGCGGCGCGAAGAGAACTTGCCAGGAGCCGAGCGAAAGGTCGCTGACTGGGCCGCGGTGATTGCCACCTGCTCGCGCATGTTGCAAAAAGAGACGAAGGACCTGCAACTCGCGGCCTGGCTCACCGAAGCATTGCTGCGGCATCAGGCGTTTGCGGGACTGGCTTCAGGCGTCAGCATTGTTCGCGGCCTGCTCGATCACTACTGGGAGAACGTTTATCCGCTCCCTGAAGACGACGACTTGGAGCTGCGCATCGGCCCAGTCGAGTGGGTGGGTTTGCGCTTGGCGCTGCCGGTGCGATTGGTGCCGGTCATCGGGACACTCTCGTGCACCGACCTCGAGACTGCGCGCGAGGTTCCGTCCGAGGTGGAGTCGAAGCAGACCGCGGACAAGACCAAGGCGCGCGAGAAGGCCGTCAAGGATGGCAAGCCGACGCCCGAGGACGTCGAAATCGCGATCGCCGCACTGAGCAAGGCCGCCATGCGTTCGTCGCTGGCTGACATCGCCACTGCGCTCGCCGAAGTCAACCTGCTCGAAAAGTCATCGGATGCGCACTTCGGCAGCGCCGCCCCGGGATTCGGCGTGCTGCGCACGGCGCTCGATGAGCCGCGCCGTACGTTGCAGTCGGCACTCACACAGCGCCTGATCGAAGATCCGGATCCGATCGAAGAGGTCTCCGAAGAAGCGGCCGCAGATGTTGATCCGTCGTCGCCCCTGACGCCAGAGCCAACCAGTGCGTCAGATGCTGCGCAGCGCATTGCGGTCGTCACCCGCTGGATGCGACAGCAGAACAAAGCGAATCCCGCACCGTATCTGATCCTTCGCGGCTTTCGTTGGGGTGAACTGACGGCCCGTGCGCCGGAGCTCGAACCGCGACTGCTCGAGGCGCCACCAACCGCGATCCGTAGCCGCCTCCGTGCATTGATGCTCGATGGCAAATGGCCTGAGTTGCTGGAACAGGGCGAGGCATTGATGGCGACGGCATCCGGGCGGGGATGGCTCGATTTGCAGCGCTATTCGCTTACTGCCTGCGCCAATCTCGGCGCCGAGTTCGATGCGGTCGCCTCCGGGCTTCGCAGCGAACTGCGCGCGCTGCTTCGCGCGTTGCCTCAGCTTCCCAGGATGACGCTTATGGACGAAACACCGACCGCGAACGACGAAACGCGCGAGTGGATCGAGAAGGAAGTTCTCGCCGAGGAGGTGCTGCTTGACGAGGCACCCCACGGCGACGTCGATGCCACACCATCGGATGGGTCGGAACTGCTGGCCGCCGCGCTCGTCGAGGATCATTCGACGGCGCAACTCGGTGGCCTCGTCAAGGCACGAGCCATTCACCCGTCGTCGCGCGCCACGCGCGATGTCTTTGCGCAGGCCCTCGCCGAGCAGACGCAGGGTCGGCCGCAACGCGCGATCGAACTGCTGATGGCGGAGCTCACGCGCGATCAATCCACGCGCGGCCGTTTTCTTCGGCAGACGCAGATTGCGTACGTGATGGTCGAAGCCGGTATGGACAAAGTGGCGCAACCGATCTTGGCGCGACTCGTCGAGCAGATCGATGAGCTCAAGCTCGAGCAATGGGAATCGGGGCCGCTCGTGGCGCAGCCGCTCGCGCTGCTGCATCGCATCCTCGAACGCGCCGGGGCCGACACGAGCAAGCAGGACGCGTTGTATCTCCGTGTCTGCCGACTCGATCCGATTCAGGCATTGGCGCTCAAGACGCGCTGATCGCTTGAACACGATCTAACGCATGGCCCGCACAGAACTCGATCGCGCCGTCCTCCCGTCGCTACTTGATCGCCTCACCGACTACGCACCGCGTGAGGCGGCGGATCCGTCCACAACCCGCGACGATTCGGCCCGACGTTTTCGAGAATCGGTACAGCGTGATCTCGAATGGCTGCTGAACACTCGGCGCACCATTGTGGCGGTCGGACCGGACAGCCGCGAGGTTCGCAACTCCGTGCATCAGTTCGGACTCACCGATTTCGCGGGACTGACAACCTCGTCAGCCATGTGGCGCGAGCGGCTCGTAGAAGACGTTCGCGATTCGATTCACCGATTCGAACCGCGACTGGTCGACGTGGTTGTGAAGCTTGCCGAGGCCGTGACGGGTGGCTCGCAGCAGGTGCGATTTGTTATCGCTGCCACGCTGCGTATGGACCCGAGTCCCGAACAGGTTGTGTTCGATACCGTGCTCGAAGTCTCGAACTTCACCTATGAAGTCGAGGACAAGACGTAGCCATGGCCAACGACCTGCTGCTGTACTACGAACGAGAGCTCACGTACCTGCGGAAACTGGGCGCCGAGTTCGCGCGCCAGTACCCGAAGGTCGCTGCACGTCTGCAACTGGAGGCCGGTCGATGCGAAGACCCGCACGTCGAACGGCTGCTCGAAGGGTTCGCCTTTCTGACGGCGCGGGTACATCGGCGCCTCGACGACGATTTTCCCGAGATTTCGCAGGCGCTGCTCGAAATGCTGCATCCGCAGCTGGTCCGCCCGCTGCCGTCGATGTGCATCGTAGATATGCCGCTCGATCCCGCTCAGGGACGGCTGCCCGAGGGCTATCACGTGCCGCGCGGCAGCACGCTGCATTCGCGGCCGGTCCAGGGTGTGCCATGCAGCTTTCGCACCGTATACGACACGACACTGTGGCCATTGACCGTCACCGCGGCGGCATGGGCCGCGGCCGATCGCGTTGGTCCGGGCACGCGCGCACGCGATGCCGTCGGTGCGATCCGCGTCGACATGCGCGCGTTCGAGGGCGTGAAGCTGTCGGATATGACGATCGATTCGATACGCTTTCATCTATCCGGCGAAGCGAACGTCGCCGACACGCTGTACGAACTGCTGCTGAACAACGTGGTGCAGGTGTCGATGCGCGATCCGGATCGGCCGTCGCGTCCGCCAGTGTTTCTCGGCGCTGATTGCATTGTGCCGGTCGGGTTCGGCGAGCACGAGCAGATGCTGCCGTACCCGAAGCGCGCGTTCGCTGGATACGGGCTGCTGCTGGAGGCATTCGCGTTTCCTGCGAAGTTTCACTTCGTCGATGTCCACGGATTCGGCGCCGCGCTGCGCGAGCTGCGTCCGGCGAGCCGGTTCGAGTTGTCATTCATCATCGGCCCGTTTGAGCGCGCCGAGCGGCGCCAAGCGCTCGAACTCGGTCTGTCGCCGCTGACGTTTCGCACCAGCGCGACGCCGGCCGTGAATCTGTTCGAGCAGGCAGCCGAACCGATCTTGCTGACGGAACGCAGCTATGAGTACCTCGTCGTCGGCGACGCTCGCCGCCGGCTCGAGGTCGACGTCTGGTCAGTCGACGGGGTGAAGCTTGTCGAACAGGATGAGCGCGAGAGTCGGGAAGTCGCGCCGCTGTATTCGCATCGCCACGGGATTAGCGGCGATGACGATGACGTGTTCTGGCAGGCGACACGGCGAGAGTCCACCTGGCGGACAGACCGCAGCACGGAGCTGTTCCTCTCCTTCACGGACCTGCGCGGCGAAGTCCGGGCGCCGGACGTGGATGTGGCCTCACTGCACGTCACCTGCTTCAATGGTGAACTGCCGAGCCGATTACCCTTCGGTCTCGATGACCGCGGCGACTTCGAGCTGCTTAGCGGCGGACCGGTACAGCGCGTCAGTTGTGTCGTCAATCCGACTAAATCGATTCAACCGGCGCTCGGCAAATCGCTGCTCTGGCGCATGATTTCTTCGTTGTCACTCAACCACCTCTCGATTGCGGATGGATCTCCGGATGCGTTGCAGGAGTTGTTGCGACTGCACAACCTCGGCAACGCGTTAAGCTCGGAACGACAGATCGAAGGACTTGTGCGTGTGAGCAGTGCGCCCGCGTTCGCGCGTGTGGCGGCGCAGCATGGCATCGCCTTCGCGCGCGGACGGCGCGTCGACCTCGAGTTTGACGAGGAACAGTTCCCAGGCGGAGGCATGTTTCTGATGGCGTCGGTGCTTGAGCGATTCCTCGCGCTCTACGCATCGATGAACAGCTTCACGCAGGTCAGTGTGCGCTCCCGACAGCGTCGCCGCCCAGTCGTCGAATGGCCTGCGCGGGCCGGATGGAAGACGCTGCTATGAGTTCGGCCGCCAAGTCGCGCGCACGCGAAAAGCTGCTCCGGAGCCTAGAGGCGGACGGCACGGGCTTCGACTTCGTTCAGGCCATGCGTCTGCTGATGCGCCTGTATCCGGACCATGACGCTATCGGTGCCTGGGCTGATCCAGCGCATGAGGTCGTGCGTTTGACGGTGCCGCCGTCGTTTGCCTTTCCGCCGTCTGAAATCGCTTCTCTGCGCCTGCCCGACAGCCCAAGTGAGGGTGCTTCGAGCCCGACCCGGCCGACCCAGACCCGCGAGATCCCGCTGCGCAGCAAAGCGTCGACGTCGCAGGCACGCATGGCGGTGCGGTTCTTGGGGCTGACGGGACCGCAAGGTGTACTGCCGCACGTGTACACCTCACATGCGGCGGGCCGCGCGCGCGACAAAGATGCGACGTTTCGTGATTTTCTCGATCTGTTTAACCATCGTGTGCTGTCGCTGTTCTATCGAGCGTGGGAGCGGCACCACACGACGGTGCCGGCGGAGCGCGGCGAGGAAGACCGTCTCCGCTCGCACTTACTGGACCTGGCGGGACTCGGCACGCTCGGCGTGCAGGCGAAGTCGCCGATCTCGACCAACTCGGTGGCATACTATGCCGGGCTGCTCTCTGTGCAGACTCGCCCCGCCGCCGGGCTGGCACAGCTGATCTCAGACTATTTCGCGGTGCCGGTGGCGATCGAGCAGTTTGTCGGAGAATGGCAGCCCTTGCGTCACGGGGGGCAACTGCGGGTCGGTGCGGACGAGGATGATCTAGACGGCCGACTGGGCAGCGCGGTGATCGGCGACGCCGTCTTCGATCCGCTGGCGCGTGTGCGCCTTCGACTGGGACCGCTTACGCGAGTCCAGTTCGACAGCTTTCTTCCCGATGGCGCATCCAACGAAACTTTGCGCCGGCTTGCGCGACTGTACGCCGATGACCAAGTCGGTGTCGAGGCGCAGCTGGTGCTGGCGCGGGATGAGGTCCCGCGTGCCGCACTGGGCGTCGCTGGTTCACCTGCCTTGGGCTTCGGGACGTGGCTTCGCACCAAGCCGCTCTCACATGATGCCGATGATGTTCGACTCACGTTGTGCTAAGTACTGTTCTCTCCCCGACGCTCTGCTGATGGAGACTTTATGGCTGTGAACCTGCGTGGACTGATCGCGAAGCTGAACGCACCGACGCGTAGTGCGGTCGAAGCGGCGGCTGGCCTGTGCCTTTCGCGAACGAACTATGACGTCGAGATCGAACACTTTCTGGTGAAGGTGCTCGACGCTTCCGACGGCGATACCGCCGTCATTCTGAAACACTTCGGCGTGAATCGCACGCGACTTGCCGACGATGTGGCCCGTGCGCTCGACAAGATCAAGCGTGGGAATGCCCGCACACCGTCGCTCAGTCCGTCACTCGTCAGCACGCTCAGTGAAGCATGGTCGATCGGCTCGATCGAGTACGGCGCGCCGCGCGTTCGCACGGGTCACGTGCTGCTCGCGCTGCTGACGGTCAGCGAACTCGCCCGCATGGCGAGTGACATCAGTAAGGAATTCGAGAAGGTCGCGCCCGAGGTCCTGAAGAAAGACTTCGTCACGATCACCTCGGCCTCCGCCGAGGCTGCTGCCGAATTGGGCGCGATCGATTCGGCGGCCTCGTCAGCGAGTGCGTCGAGTGGAGGGGGCGCGCCGAAAGCCGGCGGTCGCACGCCGAATCTCGATCAGTTCACGGTCGACATCACCGCGAACGCGCGGGCGGGCAAGATCGATCCCGTGCTCGGCCGCGATTTCGAAGTGCGTCAGCTGATCGACATCCTCACGCGTCGCCGGCAGAATAATCCGATCCTTGTCGGTGAAGCCGGCGTCGGCAAGAGCGCGATCGTCGAAGGCTTCGCGCGACGCCTTGCCGATGGCGATGTGCCGCCGCCGCTCAAGAACGTGACGCTGCGTTCACTCGACCTCGCGATGTTACAGGCGGGCGCCGGTGTGAAGGGCGAATTCGAAAATCGACTGAAGGGGTTGATCGAAGAGGTGAAGAATTCACCGACCCCGATCATTCTGTTCATCGACGAAGCGCACAACATGATTGGCGCCGGTGGCTCGGCAGGACAGGGCGATGCGGCCAATCTGCTTAAGCCCGCCCTCGCGCGTGGTGAGCTGCGCACGATTGCGGCGACCACATGGAGCGAGTACAAGAAATTCTTCGAGAAGGATGCGGCCCTGTCGCGTCGCTTCCAGCTGGTGAAGGTCGACGAACCGACCGAAGACGTGTGCACCCTGATGTTGCGTGCGGTCGTGCCGGCGCTCGAGAAGCACCACAACGTACGCATCCTCGACAGCGGTGCCGAAGCAGCGGTGCGTCTGTCGCATCGCTATCTCCCCGATCGTCAGCTGCCCGATAAGGCGGTGAGCGTGCTCGATACGGCCTGCGCGCGTCTCGCGCTCGGGCAGAGCGCGACGCCGGGACCGGTCGAGGACGCGCGTCGCACGCTGGACGACCTGGCGCTGCAGGATCGCGTGCTCAAGCGCGAGCAGGCATCCGGCGCAGACCACCGGGAGCGGCTCGCCTCGATCGAGGTGAAGCGCGCGAAGACGCAGACCGCGCTCGCGGCACTCGAAGCGCGCTGGACGGCCGAACGTGATCTCGTCGAGCGCATCAAGGGCGTCCGGGAGAAGCTTGAAGCGGAGGCCGGCAACGAGGATCAGTCGGCGGCCGATGCGTTGCGGGTCGAGCTGACGGGCCTCACGACCGAACTGCAGACCATGCAGGGCGAACAGCCGCTCGTGCGCGTGTACGTCGACGCGTCGATCGTTGGTGAAGTTATCTCCGGCTGGACCGGCATTCCGGTCGGCAAGATGCTGACAGACGAACTGACCACGATGATCGAACTCGAGAAGCATCTTGGGGCGCGCGTGATCGGCCAAGGCCATGCGCTCGAAGCGATCTCGCGTCGCGTGCGCACTTCAAAGGCGGGCATCGAGGATCCGGACAAGCCGAAGGGCGTCTTCATGCTGGTCGGACCGTCCGGTGTCGGTAAGACGGAAACCGCGCTCGCGTTGTCGGACTTGCTGTACGGTGGTGAGCACAACATCATCACGATCAACATGTCGGAGTTCCAGGAAGCGCATACGGTGTCGACTCTCAAGGGGTCACCGCCGGGCTATGTGGGCTACGGCGAAGGCGGCGTGCTCACGGAAGCCGTGCGTCGTCGTCCGTACAGCGTCGTGCTGCTTGATGAAGTCGAGAAGGCGCATCCGGACGTGCTCGAGTTGTTCTTTCAGGTATTCGACAAGGGCGTGATGGACGACGGCGAGGGGCGGACGATCAACTTCCGTAACAGCCTGATCATCCTGACCACGAATGCTGGCACGGAAACGATCATGAAGTTGACGGCGGATCCGGAGACGATGCCCTTTGCGGACGTGCTGGCGAAGACGTTGAAGCCCGAGCTCGATGCGGTCTTCAAGCCGGCGTTCCTCGGCCGCATGGTGATCGTGCCGTTCTATCCGGTGCGCGACGAAAACCTCAAACAGATCGTGCGGCTCAAGGTGAAGAAGATCGCGCGTCGGTTGATGGAGGCGCACCGCGTCGAGATGATGTACGATGAGACGCTCATCGCGCAGGTGGCGGCGCGGTGCACAGAAGTCGAGAGCGGTGCCCGTAACGTCGATAACATTCTCAGCAACACGCTGTTGCCCGAGATTTCGCTGATGCTGTTGTCATCCATGGCGGAGGGCAACCGGCCGTCGGGGATGAAGGTCGGCGTCGGCGAAGACGGCAACTTCACGTACGAGCCAGTAGTGGACGCCATCGCGGTCTGACGCGACGGTCACGCAAGCATCATCGAGGGAGCGCCGAATGGACTGGTCCCAGGAAAAGCGTAGGTTTCGACTGACGACGCCGCTCGGCGCGGATGTCATGCTGATGGTCCGGTGGGAGGGGGAGGAGCATGTTTCCTCCTTCTTCCGCTTCATCGTGACGGCCTTCAGTGCCCGCACCGATATCAGCGCGAAGGACCTGCTGTTGAAGAAGGTGACGATTGAATCGCAGTTGCCGGACGGCACCTATCGAAGCATTCACGGAATCGTCAGTCGGCTGACGCGGGGCGGCGTCGCACCAGAAGGGTACGCGGGTTTCGTACTCGAAATTGTGCCGCCGCACTTCGCGCTGGCGCTCGACGAGGGGTTCGAGATTTTCCAGAACCTCAGTGCCCGGGACATTTGCGACAAGCTGCTGACGGGCACGCCGCATGACTGGAAGTTGATTGGGACTCCGACGCCTCGGCCGTATTGCTTCCGGTATCGAGAGAGCCGGTGGACGTGCGCGTCACGGCTCCTCGAACAGGAAGGCATCTTCTACCGCTACGACCATCGGTCTGGCGAAGCGAAGCTGATACTCTGCGACTCGGTTGCGTCGGCGCAGCCGGCGTGGGGCGTGTCGCAGCTCGAGTATCATGAGGCGGAGATGAACGCGCCTAGGCTGTTGGCGCTGCAGGTGGAGTCCGTGCCGTACGTGGCGGAGACGCGCGTGCGCACGGCCAGCGAGTTTCTCGCAACGAACAACATCAGCGACGTCACCCCCGCGTCGGGCAAGTTCCACCCGCCGGCGGATATCAAGGCGTATCGGTTTGAGCAGCAGCTGGCGTCGCAGCGTACTGGCATTTCGCACAGCGGCGGGGCCGTGGCGAGTGACGCCGCGAAGCTCCCGCCCGATGTGAAGGCCGTCTCGCGGTTGCGGCAGGAACTCGCTGAAACCATGTCGGTGTGTTACAGCGGGACGACGCGTTATGCCGGTCTCGAAACCGGTTCCAAGACCGACATCGTCAAGCATCCCTATGATGTGATGAACGTGGCCATCTTCATCACGTCGGTCTGGCACGAGGGCAGCAATGGCTCCTACGGCGGCGGCGACGGGGAGCAACCGTATTATCAGAACCAGTTCGTCGGCATCCCGGCCGGTACGCCGTATCGTCCGGCGCGCAGCACGCCTTGGCCGCACGTCGGCGGGTCGCATGTCGCGCACGTGGTCGGCCCGGCTGGCGAGGAGATCTACACCGACAAGCATGGACGCATTCAGGTCGTCTTCAAGTGGGATCTCGACGCGTCGACCGCGCTGGATCATTCGTGTTGGGTGCGGGTCGCGCAATCGTTCGCCGGACAGCAGTTCGGCAGCGTCTGGCTGCCGCGCATCGGGCACGAGGTCATCGTCGAGTTCCTCGACGGTAATCCGGACAATCCCGTGGTGGTCGGCAGTCTGTACAACAGCGCCAATCTGCCGCCGTGGGCATTGCCTGATCACAAGACGCAGAGCGGCGTGAAGACGAAGAGCACACTCAAGGGTGGCGCGGACAACTACAACGAGCTGCGCTTCGAAGACAAAAAAGGCTCGGAGCATATCAACGTGCAGGCCGAGAAAGATCTGCACACGCTTGTCAAGAACGACGAAACGCGCATCGTCAACCACGACCGCACGACAACGATCAAAAACGACGAAACAAAAACGGTCACCGAAGGCAACGAAACGACGACCATCAAGAAAGGCTGGCAGAAAATTCTCGTTGAGGACAACGACCGTACGCTGCACGTTGCGAAAAACCACATCGTGGGGGTGGACATCGATGAGACCATCTCCATCGGAGGAGATCGAGTCGTGTCGATTGACGGCGAGCAAACGCACTCCATCAAAAAAGACAACACCGTTAAAATCGACGGGAAACAGACGCGCACCATCAAGCAGGACGACAAGACCACGGTGTCGATGGGCAATGCCACGCGCGAGGTCTCGATGGGGAACATCAAAGAGGAGGCCAAACTCGGCAACATTTCCATCAAGGCGGATGTGGGCTCCATCACCATCGAAGCGCTGCAGGGTATCACGTTGAAGTGCGGTCCGATAAGCTCCATAACAATGAGCCCGCAAGGCATCGTGATTTCAGGATTGCAGTTCCAGGCCGAAGGGATCGCGCAAGCCGAGGTCAAGGGTGCGATCGTCCAGGTCAACGCGCAGGCCATGCTGATGGCCAAGGGCGCGATCACCATGATCGGCTGAGGCGACGCACACTATGACGACGCCGCTCGTGGTTGCCCCCGATCCGCTCGCCGCGCTGCCGCCGCATGTCCGCTGGCTGCTCGAACGTTGTAAACCCGACGAGCCCGCGCTCGATATGGTCGAACCGAGTCTCTCGCTCGAGGGCCTATATCTTGCGTGGATGAGCGGCGAACAGGTACCGTCGGCGATCCGGCTGATCGCCGCGCTGTTGCCGGCGCGCGAAGCCGTTTGGTGGGCGTGGGTCTCGGCGCGATACGCGACGCAGATGCCGGGCGGAAAAGCACCGACGGCGGCGATTCATGACGCACTCGGTGCGATCGAACAATGGATCGTGCGACCGACGGATGAGACCTGTCGCGCGGCGTGGGATGCCGGCAACGCGGCGGGGTTGGACACGCCGGTCGGACTCGTGTCGATGGCGGTGTTCTTCAGTGGGCGATCGATCGTTCCTCCAAACTTGGCTCCGGTTCCACCACCGCCCGGTGTGATTTCACCGATCGTCGCCGGTGTCATCCAGATCGCAGCCGCCGCGAATACCGATCCGCTTCAGATTCCGCCGACACTGGTCGCCTTTGCCGAACAGGGTCTCGAAATCGTCAAGCGACTTGGTAGTTGGGAGGCGGCGCTTCAGCACGCGTACGAGTTAGACAAGAAGCAGAAGCTCGAGTACGAACGCGCGACCCAACCACCGGCGACGAGGTAACTGTTCATGGGGATGCCGTTCTCTCGACTGACGGACATGCACGTCTGTCCGATGGTGACCCCAGGCGTGCCGCCGATTCCGCACGTGGGAGGGCCGATCGTCGGCCCAGGCGCCCCGACGGTGCTCGTCTGCGGCATGCCGGCGGCGAACGTCGGCAGCATGTGCGTCTGCGTGGGCCCACCGGACAGCATCGTCAAAGGCTCGATGACGGTGTTGGTCGGTGGCATGCCCGCCGCGCGTATCGGTGACATGACTGCGCACGGAGGCGCGATCGTGCTGGGAGCGCCGACGGTTCTCGTCGGTGGGTAACGACTCTTACGGTCGGCAGGGCACCAGCAGCATCTTTTCCTCGGCGTCGCTCTTCACGAGTTTCGAATCCCCCCCGACGATCATCGCCTGCTTGAACGCCGCGCACGCCTGCGCCTTGTCGTTCAACGTGAGCTGCGCGAGCCCGAGATAGATCTGCGCCCATCCACGATCCACGTTGCTGAGCTTTGCGTTTAGGGCACCGATCTTCGTGATCATGTCACGCGCGCGCGAAGGGCTGCCGTCTCGATCGAAGTCATCCATCACGGCCTGCAGCTCGGCATTCACGCTCGCTGACGTGGTCGGCTTCGGCGGAACATCCACGACGGGCTTGGGCTTCTTCTCGACAGACTTCAAGACCGGCGCACCACCGACCGGCGCACCACCGACTGGGGCAGCACTGCCTGGCGGCGGCGAATCCACCGGCGCCGGCGTCACGGCCTGCCGCGCGACCACAACCGGCGGTGCGCTGGTGGGCGGCTGCGTCGTCGCGTCGGCGGCGGCTGGCGCGCCACTGTTGGACTTCCACACGACCGCAAGCACGATCACGCCGACGAGCGCGGCAGCGCCGAGCCCCATGATCTTCGTCTTGCTGCCACTCGATGATTGCGGCGCCGGTGACAGTGCTGCGGTTGAACTTGCAGCTGACGATACAACCGGTGATGCGGCAGCGTTCGACGGCGCAACACCGGGCGGAGTCAGTGCGACGGAGCGTTCACCGCTTACGACGGTCTTCGCGCGCGGGTGCTCCCGCTCATGCCACTGCTGCGCCGCGTCGAGCATCGTCGTCGCGAACTGGACGGCCGTATTCGGGCGCTGATTTGCATCACGCGACAGCGTGCGATCGAACAAATCCTGCAGGTCGGCCGGCCACGCAACCTGTGGAGCCGCCGCCGCGAGCGTGCGGGGGGCGACTGTGATGCGCGCCAGCATCTCGGACTGTTCGTTTTCACCGGTAAAAGCGCGCGCTCCAGTGAGTAACGCGAAGGCGACAAGTCCGAGCGAGTAGATGTCGCTGCGCGGATCCAGCGCGCCGCCAGTCAGCTGTTCAGGACTCATCCACGCGGGCGTGCCGATGACGAAGCCCGGTTGCGTGTACCCCTGATCGACCTCAGCGTTCTGCAGTTTCGCGATGCCGAAGTCCAATACCTTCACGCGCATGCCACCGCCCGGATCGTCCAAGATCATCACGTTCTCGGGCTTGAGATCGCGATGCACGATGCCGAGTCGATGCGCAGCATCGATGCCTTCCGCGGCCATCAGCGTGATCTTCGCCGCTTCGACAGGATCGACGGCGCCGCGTTCTTCAATCAAGTGTTTTAGCGTGCGCCCCGCCACGTACTCCATGATGATGTAGGCGCGGTCATCCACCATGAAGCCAAAATCGAACACGCGCGCGACGCGATCATGGTTGATACGACAGACCGCTTCTGCTTCCTGACGAAACCGCTGAATCAATGAGGGATCCGGCGTCTTCGATTGCTTGAGCACCTTCACCGCGAACTGTTGCGGCAGCCGTACGTCGCTCGCCAGATACACGGCACCCATCCCGCCCTGACTCAGCAGATCGGTGATCAGGTATCGTTCGGCGATCAGCTCTCCGATCAAATCGTCGCCTTGGACGGCTGCGCGCAGGGCGGAGCCGTCCTTGGGGCAAAACGTCGTCGTGTCAGGGAAATTGTCCCCGCACATGAGGCAGATCTTCGGCATCGGTGTATCAACGGGAGTGGTGGGTCTTGGCGCCGCCGGTTGACTGACCGACCGCCAAACCGGCAACTTATCCTCACGAACAACATTCGGGTCCTGAACCGTGGAGCGGAAGAGAATGTATCGATTCCAGACAACGAACATGCGGCGTGCGGTGCTGGCGGCCGCGCTGCTGCTTGGCGGCCTCTCAGTGGTCGCACGTCCGGCCCAGGCGCAGGGCACGCGGAAGCCGACCGTCGCCGTCCTCGAGTTCGATAATGCGGCGATGGTTAAGCGGGACGAGTTCTCGGCGATGACCGTTGGTGTGCAGGTCATGCTGACCAACGCACTGGCCGCGAACTCCGGGCTCGATCTGGTCGAACGACAGAAAATCCAGGATATCCTCGCCGAACAGAATCTGACCACCGCCGGCCGCATTGATCCGGCGACGGCGGCCAAGGTCGGCAAGATCCTCGGTGCCCGCTACATCCTGCTTGGCGCGATCATTGTTGACCCCAGCATGGAGATGCGGCTCGCGGTGCGTGCGGTGAACACCGAGACCTCGGTCATCGAGTACACGCAGGATGTGTCGGGGAAGGGCGACAAGATCTTCAAGCTCGTCGATCAACTCGCCGCCAAGTTGAACACGACGCTTAAACTGCCCGGCGTTCGCGAGCCGGAGCGGATCAAGGAACTCGGTGCCGACGGCCCGAATCAGCTTGAGGCGATGAAAGCGATGTCGGCGGCGCGTCGTCTGGAAGAGAAGGGCGACACGAAAGGCGCGATCGTCATGTACCAGAAATCTTTGGCGCTCAACTCCGATCTCGGCGTCGTGAAAACGCGATTGGCGATGTTGGAGAAAAGCACCAGGTAGTGATTTCGACGGGCCATGGAGAAGGTCATGCAGGCCGCGCCTACGGCGTGACCTGTGGCGTCGTCAAAGACTTGACCATCGAGTACCAGAACGCGACGGCATCATGAAAGGCCTTCACGCCGACGCGTTCTTCCCGACCATGCGCGCGACTCGGTTCTGACTGCTCGAAGAAGATCGCCGAGACGCCATACGTCGGGACGCCTGCGTTACGCGTGAACAAGCCGTCGGTCGCGCCCGTGGACATCTCCGGTACCACAGCCGCGCCCGGAAACTGCGCCTTCGTCTGTGCTTCGACGGCACGCATGACGTCCGGGCGCAACGGGGATGCCGGACTCGGTACCGACTGACCGGTCTGTGTCACCTTGGCGGTCGGGCCAATCACGCGACGCAGCACGGCCAACACGCTGTCTGCAGGATCATCGGGCAGCATGCGGCAGTTGATATTCGCGCCGGCTCGCTGCGGCAGCGCGTTAGTCGCGTGGCCGCCGTCAAGCATCGTCGCCACACACGTGGTGCGCATGACCGAGTTCCAATACGCATTGATCGACGCGAGTTTGGCCGCGGCCGAGAGGTCGGTCGGCTGCGCCGCGACGGCGCGCATCAGACTCGCGACGTCCGGTTTCTGCATCGCGGCGCTCTGCTGAAAGAACGCGCGCGACACTTCGTTGAGTCGCACCGGAAACTCGTGCTTCCCGAATGCCGCCAATGCCGCTGACAGCTCGTAAATCGCGTTGTCCGTCCGCGGCACGGAACTGTGCCCACCGGGATTGGTGACTTCGACGCGAAAGTCGGCGTACACTTTCTCACTGGCCTGTATCGAATTGAAGAGCAGCGTGCCCTTATCCATCGATCCACCGCCGGCGTCGGCGTTCAACGCATACTCGGCGTCCAACAGTTCGCGGTGGTTCTTGAGCAGCCACCGCATTGAGTTGCCGTCGGTCTCTTCGTCGGCGGTGAGCACGGCTACGAGGTCACGATCCGGTATGAACGTTTCGCGTTTCCAACGCACCATGTTGGCCACGATCGTCGCGACGCCTGCTTTGTCATCTTCCGCACCACGTCCGTAGTAGAACCCGTCCTTCTCCACGAAGGAGAACGGATCGAACGGCCAGTCGGCGCGTTTCGCCGCCACGACATCGAGATGGGCAAGGAGCAGGATCGGTTTCTTGCCGCTCTGACGGCCGCGCAGTCTGACGATCAACGCCGTCATCGGTGGCGTGGGACCGACCAGTTGTACGTCCGCGGCCGCGTATCCCGCCGCGATGAAGCGTGCCGCCATCGCTCGCGCCGCCTTCTGTACGCCAAGTGATCCCGTCGTAGAGTTGATGCTCACGAGCTGTTGCAGGATCGCGCGTGCTTCGCGGCGTTCGGGCGGGACCAGCGATTGTGCGGATGCGCTCGGCGCGGTGCCGCTCAACGCGAACGACGAGAGCAGGAGCGCAACGCGGGTGCGACGGGAGAGAAAGCGCATGGCGACGTGAAGTGGAGGACACCGGCGAACCGTGACTGTCGCAATATGCAGCCGATGGGATGTCCCGTGGAGGGCCTTCAGATCGCCATCAGCTTACCAGCCCGCTACCCGTGCGCCCTACAGACGCTACCCGTGCAGGCGCTGCGCCGAGTCGCGAAGTGCGTCGCCTGTCAGTGACTCGAGTGGGAGCGCAAGCAATGCGTCCACGCGTGTCGAGAGCGCCTGGTAGGTCGCCTCAAAGGCCGCGCGCGCGGCCTCCGGACCTTCCGCGTCAGCGGGATCGGGCAAGCCCCAATGCACCTGAGCGTGTGCTCCTGGGAAGATGGGGCACGCGTCACGCGCGTTGTCGCATACGGTGATCACAAGGTCGTAGCGATCACTGGCGACATCGTCGATGGACTTCGGGACGCCGCCCGTCCATGGAATACCGTGTGAGGCGAGCACCTCGATCGCATACGGATTCACGCGGGCAACGGGCCGTGAGCCGGCACTGCGGGCGTTCACGATGCCATCGACGCGCGTGGACCCGCGCGTCGCCAGCAACGCTTCACCGATCTGACTGCGCGCCGAGTTCCCAGTGCACAGCACCAAAACCTGAAAAACCATGAGATGCCTCAGCGTGGCGTGGTGTTCGGCTTGGTCGCCCGCACA
Source organism: Gemmatimonadaceae bacterium (assembly GCA_031366985.1). GTDB lineage: Bacteria > Gemmatimonadota > Gemmatimonadetes > Gemmatimonadales > Gemmatimonadaceae > Gemmatimonas. The sequence continues at coordinate 68,282 of JANLPE010000078.1, read as the reverse complement.
AATGCCGCCATGAATTTTCCTTCGATGGCCTCGAGATTGGCGTGGTCGAGTCCTGCTTCCGACAGGAACTGCGCGGCGTCGGCCGCGTGATAGATACGGGTCGGTTCGATGGCAGTCTCTGCAAAGCCGACGTCGCGAAGCAGCCCATGAAACTCCGACTCCTCGAGTGCACCCGCGACGCAGCCGACCCAGAGTTCCATGCTGCGACGCACAGCCGCGGGCACCTCGCCGCGGACCACGATGTCGCTCACGGCGAACCGCCCACCGGGCTTGAGTACGCGAAAAGCCTCCTGCAGTGTCTTGCGCTTGTCCCCCGACAAGTTGATCACGCAGTTCGAGATGATCACGTCGACCGAATTATCGGGCAGCGGAATCTGTTCGATCTGCCCTTTCAAGAACTCGACGTTCGTCACGCCCGCCTCGGCGGCGTTCTGCCGTGCGAGGGCCAGCATGTCATCGGTCATGTCGACGCCGTACGCTTTGCCGGTCGGGCCCACTCGGCGCGCGGATAGGAGCACGTCGATGCCGCCGCCCGAGCCGAGGTCGAGGACGGTCTCGCCTTCGCGCAGCTCCGCCAATGCCGTTGGGTTGCCACATCCGAGCGACGCCAGCATGGCCGCCGACGGGAGCTCGTCGCTTTCGCCGCTCACGTAGAGGTTCGACGTGATTGGATCGACGCTGCCGTTGAATGCGGCGCCGCCACAGCAGGAACTCCCGGGCGCGCAGCCGACGGCGCTCGTGTCCGCCGCGAGCACGCGCCGCGCCGCCGCCCCGTAGCGTTCCTGCACGATCTCGACAATGGTGTTGGGCGTCGAGGCGTTGGTCACTTCGCTGGTCGTTTCGCGCGGTGCGATGGGAAGACTGGTCGACATCGGCAACTCTCCTAATCAAGAAATGTTGATGCGTCGGTGACGACGCGATGCGAAATGCGTGGGGCTGGGAATCCGCAGCGGGCTGCTAGCCGCAGCAGTGGCTGATCACCGGCAGCGCACTGCGGCCGGGGATCGCCGATGGCCGCAGACCGACTACTAGATCATGTACAGCTGCGATCGCCGTGGGGACGATGGCGTAGTAGGACCAACGACCGTCCTTGCGATCAATCACGAGACCGGCGTCGCGCAGCACCTTCAGGTGAAACGAAAGCCGCGATTGGGCGGCGCCGAGCACGGCTTGCAACTCGCAGACGCACTGCTCGCCGTGGTGCAGCAGTTCGAGAATCTCCAGACGCGTCTCGTCTGAAAGGGCGTGGAAGAGTTCGACCGAACGGGCGCGACGTTTGGTGCGTACGCGGGGCAGCATGGCGATCATGCTCCACAATACAACAAGAAAAATTGATATGTCAAGAGGTGCCCCGCGAACACCATCACCCAGACAGACCGCAATGGAGGGGCCGCGGCGGCGCGGCCATCGACACACCGGCCAGATCTGTGCCATTCGTCACGGTCTGTCGTCTGTACCGGAGCGGAGACGTGTGCCCGTCGTGTGACGGACGCGCCTCCTGGGGGGTCGGCCGACCCCGTGCTCTGTCCCGGACTGAAGCAGACTCGCGTGCCCCAACTCGACCGCGTACTCCCGCGCCTGGAATCAGGGGCGGCAAGCCAAGTGATCCTCGAGGCGGATGCCCCCATCCGCTGCGTGACACCCTCTGGCGTTCAGTCGGTCACGCAGCAGGTGTTGACGCGCCAGCAGGTGCTCTCGCTGATCGCCGAAGTCGCGACGCCTGAAGAGCGACCGGCGATCGCCGCTGGTAGCGGCATCAAGCTGTTGTACACGTGGAATGAGCAGCGCTATCTCGTGTCGCAGGACGATGAAGCACCATCCCTGCGTCTGTTGATACGGAAGTGGGTCGAGAAGGCCGGACCCATCGACCCCGAAAGGCCATTCTCGGCGCACCACATGCGCCGCCGCGCCAGTGATCGGCCATACGGGAATTTCGAAGGCGCAACAGCGGCGCGTGACGCGATGGAGCAGCTGCTCCGCGCGCAGGTCGAACGTGGTGCGGCCGACCTGCATCTGCGCGCCGGCGAGCCGCCGATCTTGCGCCTTGGTGGTGATCTCCTGCGAATGGACGGCGAGGAACGTCTGGACGACGACACGATCGCTGGCATGCTCTGGTCAATCATGCCAGACAAGAACAAGGGCGAATTCGATCAGCAGTGGGATACCGACTTCGCCTATGAGATTGAGGATGTCTCGCGCTTTCGTGTGAACGTGCTGCGTGATCGTCACGGCTGTGCCGCCGTCATCCGGACGATTGCGAATGGCACGGTGACCGTCGAGCAGATGGGCATCACACCAGAAGTACAGGCGCTGTGCAACCTCACCAAGGGACTCGTTCTGGTGACCGGTCCCACCGGCTCCGGCAAGTCCACGACGCTTTGCGCGCTGGTGGATCTGATCAACCGCAGTCGGTCGGATCACATCATCACGATCGAAGATCCGATCGAATTCGTGCACGCCAGCAAGAAGTGTTTGATCACGCAACGGCAGGTCGGCACGCATACGCAGTCGTTCAAGAGCGCGTTACGCGCGGCGCTGCGTGAGGATCCCGACATCATCCTCGTCGGCGAGTTACGTGATCTCGAGACGATCGCCATCGCGCTTGAGACGGCAGAAACCGGTCACCTTGTGTTCGGGACGTTGCATACGTCGACGGCGGTCGGGACGATCAATCGCATCGTCGATCAGTTCCCGGCGGACCGCCAAGAGCAGATCCGCATCATGCTGGCAGAATCCCTCAAGGGCGTCATCTCGCAGACGCTGTGCAAGAAGATCGGCGGCGGTCGCGTGGCGGCCCGCGAAATTCTGCTCGTCAACAAAGCCGTGAGCTCGATGATTCGCGAAGGCAAGACAGTGCAGATCCCGAATATCATTCAGACGCAGCGCAAGCTGGGCATGGTGACGCTCAACGACGCATTGTTAAACTTGGTGACGGGCAAACAGGTCGGCCCGGAGGAAGCCTACAACCGCAGCGTCGAGAAGAAGGACATGGCGATCAAACTCAAGACTGCCGGCTTCAGCATCGCCGTCGCGATCGAAGAGTAGCGGTCAGGCGAGCGCTTAGGGGAGCGCTTACGCGGCCTTCGTCACGCGTTCGAGCATCTTGATCGCGAACGCACGCGTCTCCGGGTCGCGATCCTGAGACTGAATACGAAGCAACGGTGCCGCGGCAGTCGGGCGCAGATCGACTAGGGCCTCCATCGCCGCTTGCCGATACTCCGCGGGCTTGCCGGCGAGTCCATGCGGCGAGCAGGCCTTCATCAGCTGCTGCACGGCGTGTGGCGTGGCGATTTGCCGCAGTGATGCGATCACTTCGAGCTGCACCTCTGGGTCGCGCTCGAGATCCAGCGCTTCGCTGAGCACGGCCGCCGAGCGCGCGAGCCCGTCGGCGTTGAGCAGTCCACGCAGCGCTCGGCGTCGCACTTCGCTGGAGGCGTCGCGGATCGCGCGCTCCAGGGCCCGACGGCCGGTCGGCGTACCGATTTGCACGAGCGCGGTCGCGATCGACATACGCACCCGCTCGTCCGCGTGCGGTAGCGCGGCGATCAGCGCCGCCTCGCCCTCGGCGGCACGCATCGCCCCCAACAGACACGCGGCGTTGCGCACCACGAACCACTGCGTGTGCACGAGGTAGCCGACCAGCACGCTCACACCGGCGCCCAGCTCGACGATCGCATTGAAATAGGTGCGCCGCTGCATCAACGATGGCGATGCGATCAGAAGCGGCATCAGCGCCGCCGTGCCTTCGCAACCCGAGCGATACAGAATCTCGAGCACCTGATCGCGCGGGACCTGTTCGGTGCGCAGCAGGCCCGCGACCATCTGCAGGGCAGGGCGCGTCATGACCTCGCCGACGGACGCTGTCCAGCGCAACGCGATATCGGAGGCGATGGTGTCACCGGCCTCCACCGCCGCGCGCTCTGTGCCAATCACGCGCAACAACGCGTGCGCGACCCCGGTCGCATTGCCATCGGCGACCGCCCCATCGAGTTCCGCGCGAAAAGCGTCGGCATATTGCGCCGCGTCCTCGATGCTGCCGAGTGGTGCCGGTTCAGGGCGCGCCGAGACGCTCGGCGTGAGCACGCGGACCGGCGCGTCACCGGTGAGAGTCAAATGCCAGAATCCCAGGCGTTGCGCCGCGTCGAACACCGTTCCCTCTGACGATGCCGTCTCGGTCATCGCCAGCAGCGCCATCAGCTGCAGGACTTCGCGCGGTGTAATTCCCATCGCAACCCGGAGCACGCGCAGGCGGTGTTTGGTAAACGCGGTCACGATCGTGGCCGATTCCGGGACCTCCTCCACGTTGACGGGTTCGCCGTCGAATTCCATCGCACCATCGATCACGCGCAGTTCAGCGGCACGCGGACGCGACTGTCGAATGACCGCGGCCAGCGACGCGCCGATGATGTCATTCGCGACCCCCGTTTCGAGGTCTTGTAGCAGCCGCCCGAAGGCACGGATGTACGCACAATTCATCCTTTTGGGTCTCGGTTGCACGGTGCCCTTTCTCCACTCGGAAAATCGATAATTATTCCTGTCGAATCAGTCCGTATCACGGCATATTCCCGCATGACTATGTCCTCCTCGTTTGCACGCCGTGCCGGCGTGCTCATGTCCGCGCTGACGCTGCCGCTGGCGATGCCGCTCGCCTGTCACCGGGCTTCAGTTCCGACGACCGCGCCATCCGTCCCAGCGCGCGCTGTCCGCCGCGACATTCCGATGACCAACTCGATACGTCACGCGATGTCGGCTGGGACCCGCGATTCCACGGGTCGTCCCGGTCGTAACTACTGGCAGCTGCGAACAGACTACCAGGTCAATGTGTCACTCGACCCGTCGACGCAGCGCCTGACCGGAACGGCACGCGTTACGATTCACAACAACAGTCCGGATGCGCTCAGCGTGATCGGGCTGCGTCTCGACCCCAACCACTTTCTCGGCAATGCGCCGCACGCCTCGCCGTGGGTACCCGCCGAGGTGACCGATGGTATGGTCATCAGCCGGCTGGTCGTCGATGGGAAGGCGGCGAATCTGAGTGCCGGTGCGGCAACGCCCTCCGGGAACCGAGGCGGCGCCGCGAACGCGCCGGTGAGCGAGCCTGTTCTGCAGAACGGGACGTCGACAGTCGCGCGCGTGCGCCTGCCGACCCCGATCGCGCCGAACGGTGCGGCGGTGCTCGAGATCGACTGGTCGCACAAGCTGCCCGGCGGCCCCGGCTCGGGACATCGCATGGTGCAGCGCTGGGCCGATACGCTCTTCCAGCCGACGCAGTGGTATCCGCGTGTCAGCGTCTATGACGACCTGCGCGGATGGGACAGCGAGCTGTACCTCGGCCCGTCGGAGTTCTACAACAACTTCGGCACGTGGGATGTGAGCATCGACGTGCCGGCCGGATGGATCGTCAGCGGCACTGGTGTGCTGCAGAATCCGACTGAAGTCCTGACCGCCCAGGCGCGTCAACGGCTGTTGCAGGTGCTGACCAGCAACGCCATCACAACCATCGTCGGGGCCGATGAGATAGGCCCGGGGCAGGCGACCGCGACGAGCCCGACCGGACGTCTCGTCTGGAAATTTCATGCGGATACCGTGAACGATTTCGCGTGGGCGACGGCAAAGAAATTTATCTGGCAAGCCACTCGGGCAACGATCCCGACGAAAAGTGCAGTGCCGGTCAACCTCTACTACCTGCCGGGTCGTGCGAACCTGTTCGCGCGCGCCGGTGAGATAACGCGCCATGCGCTCGAGTTCTACTCGCAGCTGTGGTTCCCGTATCAGTTCCCGCAGCTGACAGTGCAGGACGGTCCGAGCGCGGGGATGGAGTACCCGATGGTCATCAACTCCAATCAGGGCGCCGCAGATCACGAGACCGGTCATCAGTGGTGGCCGATGACGGTGAGCAACAACGAAACGTGGTACGGCTGGATGGATGAAGGATTCAATCAGTACATGAACATTTTCTCCGACGCGGATGCCGCCAAACGCACGCCGTCGGTGAACGGTCTCGGTCAGGGCTACGGTCGCACGAGCGGCAACGAGGCGGAGCCACCGATGATGTGGAACGCCAACTACGCGGGACCCGCGTACTACGGCTTTACGACGTATCAGAAGACGCCGTTGATGCTGTCAATGCTTGGTGGCATTCTCGGCGACACCGCCGTGCAGCGCGCGCACCGTGAATGGGCCAACGCGTGGCTCTTCAAGCATCCGTCGCCGTGGGATTACATGTTCTTCATGAACAAGGCGCTCGGCCGCGACCTCGGCTGGTTCTGGTACTATTGGCTGTTCACGACGGAAAGCGTCGACGGACGCATCGCCGGTGTGAAGACATCGGGCGACCAGACGGTGGTAACGGTCGCGCAAGATGGTCAGATGCCGTCGCCCGTAATCCTCGAGGTGAAATTCGCGGCGACCGGTGCGCCGATCAGGTCGATGTCGAACGCGGTCATGACCGATGCGACGACGGCAATCGTGACGTTCCCCGTCGACGTCTGGTTCTCGGGTCGCAAGTCGTACGCTGCGGTGCTGACATTCGGCGCGCGCGCGATCGAGAAGATCACGTTCGATCCGCAGAGCCGATTTCCCGATCACGATCCGAAGGACAACGTGTGGATGAAGCCGTGACTCGCCGTAACGGCGAGTCAGCGTTCAGACCATCGGTATTGCAGGTGCACGTCGACATGGGCCGTCGACGCGGCGACCTTGAGTGCCGTCGAGCCCTTTGACTCGATGGTCGTGTTCATCGTGGCGTCGACGATTCTCGATGTCGACGCATCGTAGAACAGCGAGTACACGATCGAGGACTGTGGGATCGGAATCTGTGCGATGAGTGCGTCGTCGGTCGTGCCCATCTGCGTCATGAGCGTCGTCATGGCGCGACGCATACCATCCATGTCCATGTCCGTGTGCGCCGAGAAGTGCCAGCAGCGGCGGCCTGCCTGCGCCGTCGGACATGGCACGGTGCCGATGTAGCGCAGGGTGTACACCAGCGGAATATTTGCGCCGGGCATGTTGGCATTGATCTCCGTGTACGGCGTCGACAGCGAGTCACCCGGCGACCATGAGCGACTGAGGAATGCACCGGAGAGCTGCCACCACGCGTGCTCGACGCGGGCGCTCAGTGCAGCGATAGACGCCGCTGCGATGTAGCCATCACGAACCTGTTTCGGAAAGTCCTGCATACTCGCCAGCTGGGGCGCCATCGAGGAATCGACGAGTGCCCGCAGCACGGACGTATCGCGGAGCCCGTCGTATTGGCCTTCCTTTGTCAGCGCGAAGGTCGCCGCAATGCGCGTCGTGGCATCCGGTGCGAAGGCAGCGGTGCTTGGGCTCATCCTGCCAGCCGTCGCGACGGCTGGGCCGCTCGTCGCCAGCCAACCCGAGCTGTCGGCGTTGAGCACCAGTCCGGACGTCGCCCGATATCCTGATGAATCGTTCCGTGTACCGGCGCTGTACGCGAAATGCCCGGTCACGTCAATGACGGCACTGGCGCCCGCCGCCGTCAGACGTGGCGAAATGCGCTGCGCGTCGACGGACACAGCCGTCAACGCCAAAACGAGCAACGTGGCGACGGTAAGTCGCGTAGCCTTCCACTCGAATGCGGTCATGCCGACAGTCTAGCGCCTAACGGCTCGACGCGCTGCACAGAGGCGCGTTGCGCCGCGTAGATTCACGGTATGACCAGACTGCTGACTACGTCTTCGCGCGTTCTGCCGATAGTGACACTCGCGCTGTCACCATATGTCACCACAATGACGCTTGGCGCGCAATCAACGCGAAAGCCGAGCGCCACCGCCAAGGCCGGCCCGCGAAGATCGTTTGTCGTCGAGGAGACGACCATCGACGAGGTGCACGCGGCGTTCAGGGCGCGCACGCTGAGTTGCCACACGCTCGTGCAACGGTATCTCGATCGCATTGCCGCCTACGACAAGCGCGGCCCGGCCATCAACGCGTTGATCCTCGTCAATCCGGCGGCGATCAGCATCGCGGACTCGCTCGACAAGCGCTACGCGAGCGAGGGGCCGGTTGGTCCGCTGCACTGCATCCCGATGATCGTCAAGGACAACTTCGAGACCGCCGACATGCAAACCACCGCCGGCTCGCTCGCACTCGAAGGGTGGAAGCCCGCGCAAGACGCGACGATGGTGCGGAAGATTCGCGCCGCCGGTGCGATCGTGCTCGCGAAGTCGAATCTCGCCGAATGGGCGTTCACGCCGTACGAGACGGTGAGTTCGATCCTGCCTGGATACACGCACAATCCGTACGCGCTCGATCGCGTGACCGCCGGATCGAGCGGCGGCACCGCCGCGGCCGTTGCGGCGAATTTCGGCGAAGTCGGACTTGGCAGCGACACCGGCAACTCGATTCGTGGCCCGTCCGCACACCAGGCGCTCGTGGGTATTCGTTCCACGATGGGACTGACGTCGCGCGCCGGCGTGATTCCCTTAAACGCCGTCGCCGACGTCGCCGGCCCAATGGCCCGCACCGTTACGGACGCGACGACGGTCTTCAATGTTGTCGTCGGCAGCGATCCCGCCGACACCGTCACTGCGCCCGCCGATGGCAAACGGGAAGCCGACTATCGTGTCTTTCTACGCCACGGCGCACTCAAGAGCGCACGCATTGGTATTCTGCGGCAAGCCTACGAACGCCCGACGCTTGATACCGGCGTGACGGCAACGTTCAACACCGCCGTCGCCGCACTGCGCGCCGCGGGTGCGACGATCATCGACACCGCCCGTGTCGATTCTCTCGACGCGATTCAGCGTCGTCAGCAGGGCGGATGCAATCGCTTCAAGGCGGACCTTGAACGCTACTTCGCCGAGCGCGGTCAGACCGCCCCGGTCAAGACGATCGACGAGATTCTGCGCAGTCGCAAGTTCCATCCGACCGTCGAGCAGCGGTTGCGTGATGCCGCCACGGCGACGGAGTCACCCGAGCAGAGCACCGGCTGTCAGAGCCGCGAACGCGTGCGCGCCGCCCTGCGCGTGGCGGTCCTGCAGATGATGGATTCGCTCAAGCTCGATGCCTTGATCTATCCGACGTGGAGCAACCCACCGCGGCGGATCGGCGATCTCAACACGCCACCCGGCGACAACAGTCAACTGTTTTCTCCGAGCACCGGCTTCCCCGCAATCACCGTGCCCATGGGCTACACGCGCAACGCAACGCTCCCCGCCGGCATGACGTTCTTCGGCCGCCCATGGAGCGAAGGCAAGTTGCTGGGCCTGGCATACGCCTTCGAGCAACGCACCAAACACCGCCACCCCCCCGCCTCAGCCCCCGCGTTGCGAACAGCGTCTCGCGCAACGCGCTGACGTCGTCGTGTCCGAGTCTCCCGTCTCATTCGTTTCTCCTTACTCTCTACTCCCGACCCTCTACTCGATGAACATCGCCGTTCTCGGTACCGGCCTCCTCGGCCGCGCTTTCGCCGAAGGTCTTCTCGCGCGCGGCGGCACCGCGGTGACCGCGTGGAATCGCACGCGTGCGAAAGCTGAGCCGCTCGCGGCCCTCGGCGCACGAGTCGTCGACTCGGCCGCCGATGCCGTTCGCGGCGCGGATCGCGTGCACCTCGTGCTGCTTGATGACGACACCGTTGATGCAACGGTCGAATTGATGCGGCCGGGTTTGTCGTCGGAGACCGTGATCGTCGACCACACGACGACCCAGCCAGCGCGCACCGCCCGTCGCGCCGCCGCGCTGGCCGCTGATGGCATCGCATATCTGCACGCCCCGGTCATGATGGGACCACCGGCCGCCCGCACTGCGAAAGGGATGATGCTGGTCGCGGGGCCGAATGATATCGTTGCGCGGGTGCACGATGGACTTGCCGCGATGACGGGCGAGCTGTGGCATGTCGGCGAACGCGCAGACCTCGCCTCGGTGTATAAGCTCGTCGGCAACGCGATGATCCTCAGCCTGATCGGTACCGTCGGCGAGATCATGCAGATGGTCGACAGTGCCGGTGTGCCGCGCCAGGGTGCGCTCGACATGCTCGCGCGCACGAATCCCAGCGGCGCGATGGCATTTCGCGGTCCCATGATGCGCGACAATACGTTCGACACGAACTTCGCATTGGACGTCGCGCGCAAGGATCTCCGACTGATGCTCGAGACCGCCGATGAGCAGCCGGTGCCCATGCTGCGCGCGCTCGCGACGCGCATGGATGACTTAATCGCGGATGGCGAGGGCGGAAAAGACTTCGCGGTGTTGGGTCGGACAGAGCAACCGTTGCGTCGGTCTTAACAGCGTCCCGCACTGATTTTCCATCGTAAAATCCAGACGGCGCCATCGTCACTGTGTTGAACAATCGCGACCAACATGTCGTCACGGAACACGAAGCGTGGAACGACGTCCGTCGGCACTGGCATTCGAATCTCACCGCAGCTTCTGTGCGATCGCCAGTCGACAATCTGCAAAAATGACGGACCGGTGAACGTCGTGCCGTGCAGCGTTGGGTCGTAGAAGACGGCGGCAGTTCGTTCAGCCGACAACGGAGCGATGCCCAATGGCGCCGACCAGGTGAACGCGAGTTCTGCGGCTTTGGTTGGTTCACGCAACAGTCGTTCGATGACCGCCGGTTTTGCACCACGTCTCGCACTTACCGTCATGATGATCGAGTCGGTGTCGAGCCGTGTTCCGAGTCGCCATCGGTACATCGTATTGCTCACCTCGAAGACACCAAATACCGTGCTGTCGTCGCGAGCCACGTGCACATCCCCGAACGCCTGCGCGACCGGCGGATTCTTGCGCAGGATTTCGGGGATTGTCCCACCACGTCGCGGGGCGTGCAGTGAGTCTGTGACGAGCGCAAACGCGGTCAAACTGTCTACCGCTAACGCACCCATAATCAGGGTGCCTTTCCATGACGAAAGGCTCGTACTCTTCCAATTCGCGAAAATGCCCGTTCGGAATTTGAGTGTTCGGAGGTCGAACAGCTCAAATCTACGCCGCCCGGAATTCTTGACGACCAGCAGCGAGTCGCCAAGCACCGCGAGTGCGGTCGAGACCTCCACTTCGCCTGGTCCGCCACCGTGCGGCGCAACAATTGCCAGAACCCCCTTGCGATCGGCACGGAGAACACGTCGCGCCGAGACATCCGAAATAAACACGGCTCCGTCCGGCGCGACGGCAATCGCATTGGGTGTCCCGACGTCCAGTCGTTCGGTTTCAATGACGCGCACACTGTCCATCAGCGTCAAGCGCGGTTGCGACGTCGGTTGAGCAGCCGCGAGCGCTGACACGGCGGAGAGGGCGGCGGCGCAGCGTGACATGATTCTCGATCGCATACAATATCGAAGGAAAATGGTGGGGTGATAAACCGAGCGTCGACGGTCACGACATCGACGAAACGAGGTTGATTACAAATTACGGATGACCAACCCTACAAGCGACAACGGGCGCGGAGTTTCGTCCATGTATGCAAAGATGGACGATACGGCGGCTCCGGCAACCGTCGATGCGACACTTGTCCGATGCGAATCGCGGGAAACGCGACACTTGTCGGATACTGCCGCGACCGGGAAGGCCCGATGCTTTGAGCGACGCCGGACGCGTGATCGAGTGATCACTTCCGAATCGGCGCGCCCTAGCGTTGGAGTTTCCCCATGTGGTCATCGATAATTCCGAATCCACTGCATCCCGCGATCGTGCATTTGCCGATGGCGATCGTGGTGCTGCTCCCGCTCACGGTGATCGGCGCGATCTGGGCGATTCGCCGCGGCGCGGTCCCCCCGTGGAGACCACGACGATACCCGGCTACTACGATATCGCAGTTAAATCAACTGGAGTAGTAAGCCGCGTTTTCCTCCACATACCCCTTCGTCAGATCACACCCAAAGACCCGCGCGCTCCCGCTCCCGACCCCAAGCTCGACCTCGAGATCCACGATCTCCCGCGACAACGTTTCCCGCACCACGGCATCATCGAACGGCAACCGCTCACCCTGCGCGACGACCGGGAACCCATTGATCCGCGCCGACGTCGAGGTCGGCACGATCGTGCAGTCGAAACACTTGCCCACAGCCATCAGCAGCCGGCCGACGTTGGGATCGGCTCCATGTACCATCGTCTTCACCAAGGGCGAATTGACGATCGACTTTGCCACCACATGTGCTTCAGCATCATTCAGCGCGCCGCGCACCTCGACACGAATCATGCGAGTCGCCCCTTCACCATCGCGCGCGAGAATCTCCGTCATCCGCACGCAACCGGCACGCAGCACCTCGGCGAACGCGGACTCGTCAACCGGTCCGGCAAGGCCGTTCGCCATGATCGCGCACGTATCCGACGTGCTCGTGTCGGTATCGACGGACAACGCATTAAATGACGGTGCCACCGCGGCACGCAGCAGCCGGTCGAGCGTGGGTGCGTCGAAGGCTGCGTCGGTGAAGATGTAAGCAAGCATCGTCGCCATGTTCGGCTCGATCATCCCCGAGCCCTTCGCGACCCACGTGATCGTCGCGTTTCCTACCGACGCCGACAATGCCTTGGGGTGCGTGTCCGTCGTCATGATCCCCTCGGCGCCAACCATCGGATCGCCCTGCAACTCGGCCGTCATGCCGATAACGCCGTGGACGATCTTCTCGATCGGTAACGGCACCCCGATCACCCCCGTCGAGCTCACGAGCACGCGATCCGCCGTGGTCCCGACTTCGGCGGCCGCCGCGGACGCCATGCGGCGTGCGTTGTCGACGCCTGCAATACCCGTCGCGACATTACTGACTTTGCTGTTCGCGATGATCGCTCGCAGCCGACCGCCGCGGATCGTCTCGCGACCAAGAATGATCGGCGCGCCCGGGAAGTGGTTGCGCGTGAAGACCGCTGCCGCGGACGCATCGACGTCGCTCGCAAAGAGCGTCAGATCGCGGGCCGTCGGCTTGAGGCCAACATTGCGACTCGCGCAGCGAAAGCCGCGCGGAAACACCGGGACAGTGTGGAACGGAGAGGTGCCTGAAGTCATGGCGGGAAAACTGAACGGGCTCTCCGGTGGACGCCAGCGCATCGGCTACATTAATTACATGCCCAATTTCACTCGACGCCCGCTTCGCGCGTGGCCCGTATTCGCGCTGGCGTGTGTCATGCCGACGGTGCTGTCTGCTCAAGTGCAGGGACCCACGCCGCCCGCCCGCCCGCTGTCGGTTGCCGACACGTCGATCTTCGCACCGTTATCGCTGCCGACAGCGAATGAGCAGCGCGCGGGTAGCGGAGCGCCGGGCTCCCGCTATTGGCAGAACCGCGCAGACTACACCCTCGCCGCCACGCTCGACACGGCGACGCGTTCGGTGCGCGGGGAGATGACGCTCCGCTACACGAACCATTCGCCGGATACGCTCCGCTTCCTCTGGCTGCAGACCGAGCAGAATGCGTTCCGGAACAAGTCGCTCAACGCCTACATCTTCCCGCAGGACTCGCGCTTCGGCGCACGTGGGTTCGAGGGGGGGTACACGTTCACGCGCGTCGATCAGCTCGTGGGTCCGGCCGGCGCCGCGCCGAAGGGTGCCGCGCCAAAGCGCGTTGCGCTAACGACGCGCCCCAACGAAACGATGATGAAAGTGGACCTGGCCGCACCACTCGCACCGGGCAAGACCGCCGTCATCGACATGGCCTGGAGCTTCCCAGTCCCCGAGCACGGTGCGGATCGCATGGGTCGCGAGGGCGCACTGTACGAAATCGCGCAGTGGTATCCGCGTCTCGCCGTCTATGACGACGTACGCGGCTGGAACATCGAACCGTATCTCGGGCAGGGCGAGTTCTATCTCGATTACGGCGACTATAACCTGTCAGTCACCGTGCCGGCGGGATACATCGTCGCCGCCACCGGTGCCCTCACGAATGCGACCCAAGTCCTGACCGCAACGACAATCGCACGACACGCACTTGCCGCGAAATCGGATACGACAATTCGCCTCATCACTGCCGACGAACTGAAGAGCGGCGCGGCGCGTCCCAAGACGGCCGGCATGCTCACCTGGAAGTTCTCGGCGAAGAACGTCCGCGACGCCGTCTGGGCCGCGTCACCCGAGTTCCAGTGGGATGCATCCAGCTACAAGGGCAGCATGGCGTATGCGTACTATCGGCCGAGTGCGGCGAGCAACTGGCACGATGCCGCCGATCAGTCGCGCATGTCGATTCAGGAGTACTCGGAGCGTTGGTTCCCGTATCCGTGGCCGCACATCTCGGCCGTCGAAGGACCGATCAGCGGCATGGAATACCCGATGATCGCGATGGAGACGAAGAGCGAAGACAAGTACGATCTCTACAACGTCGTCACACACGAAATCGGGCACATGTGGTTTCCGATGATCGTCGGCAGCAACGAACGTGTATACATGTGGCAGGACGAAGGCTTCAACACGTTCATCAATACGTTCTCCGAGAGTCGTCGCTATCCCGAAAAGGGTGATCAGATGGCCCGCGCCGCTGAAGAGCGCCGTGGCATCGAGCGGGCCATGACTACCGCGGTCGACAAGCCGGTCAACATCAATCCCGATCGCATCGATCCTCGCCTGCTCGGCGAGTCCGCGTATCTCAAGCCGAGCGTCGGGCTGCAGCTGCTGCGTCAGGAGATCCTCGGTCCGGAGGCATTCGACGATGCGTTTCGAACCTATGTGAAGCGGTGGGCGTTCAAGCATCCGACCCCGACAGATTTCTTCCGCACGATGGAGGATGTCGGCGGTCGCCGTCTCGATTGGTTCTGGCGGGAGTGGTTCATCGAAAATGCGCGCTTCGATCAGGGGATCGATACGGTCGACACGCGCACCGCGGGCGATACGTCGAAGGTGACCGTGGTGTTCGGCAATCGTGAGCGCGGTGTGCTCCCGATCCGTGCCCGCTTTACCTTCTCCGACGGAACGAGCGAGGACATGAACTATCCTGCCGAGGTGTGGAGCACGAACACGCGCCGTTACGTTCGGCAGTACGTGTTCACGAAAAAGACGCTGGTGCGCATCGACCTTGACCCAGATCACCGGCTGCTCGACGTCAATCGTGGCAATAACTCGTGGGGTACCCCTCCGACGCGACCGTAATCGGGCGCGCGACGTGCACCTGTAGAGAAGCCGTGATGAGTGGTGGCTGACGAACCCGACTGTTAAGAACCCGTGAAGACGACGGCGGCCTCATCCGGAACACGTGATTTGTGCTTATGATTCACTTACCGGCGTTCCGTCCCGCCCCAGTCGCTCCTTAACCCACGGACAGCCATTGCCGTCGCAACCTTCCCTACGGCCGTTCGATATTGCCGTCGCGCTCCGGCTGCTGCTTGTTCCGGAAGAACGCTACGAGCCGCTCGCCGAAGCGCTCGTGACCAGCACCAGCGCCGTCCATCGCGCTGTCGCGCGACTGCAATTATCCGGGCTCTGCAAGCCGACGACGCGCACCGTTGCCCGGCCGGCGTTCCGCGAGTTTTTGCTGCATGGTGCGCGCTATGCGTTCCCCGCGGTGCACGGCCCTGAACGAACGGGGATGGCGACCGCCTGGACCCATACTGACGTCGCGACCATGTTCACCGACGGCGACGTGCCGCGCCCGATCGTCTGGGCCAGCGATCGTGGGAGCATACGCGGTGAGACGCTCGTACCGTTATTCCCGAACGTGCCGGCAGTGGCGGCGCGCGATCCGCGCCTGCACGAGCTGCTCGCCCTCGTGGATGTGCTGCGTGCCGGCAGTGCCCGCGAGCGGCGAATAGTCGGCGACGCGCTTGGCGAGCGCGTGCTGTGGACCGATCTGCATAGCTAAGCTGTCGCGTCTGTGCACCCGGAACCTGGCGCACAATACATTCAGTCACAGTATTCAGTCGCTACCGACGCATTCCCACACGTAGCATCGAAAAACGATGCAGGTGGGCTGGTCGCGTTCCGACGAACCCGCCCAATATCGTCAGCAGCGTCATCGCAGCGTCATTTTGAGATGTCGTGATGGCTTTCACGCATGCAGTTTTGGGCGCCAGACCCCCCGCGGCGCCATGTGGAGATGACGGACGACATTCTCGCGCGCGTGCCTAATGACAGCGCTGTACGGCGACGTCGTCGCCGAAGATGTCACGGTCGATCGCCCGCCAGTGTTTCGCGCATACCGCCTTGTTCTCCGTCGCGGTTTGCACCAGTCCCAAGATCTTCCTACCCCGTCGTGGTGACGCCGAGCGCGACCATCATCTGATCCTCGGCGAACGCTTCCCAGCAAGGAACAGCGCGACCAAGGCCTGATCATCAGGCCGGCGCTTGTGTAATGGCTGGTGCGCGCGGGAGCGCATCCGTACGTTTTCATGGGTGGTGCCCTCTGTACTGGGGTGCAAATCCCTGGCCGGATCAACACCGCAGTATCGAGGCGCCACTCGAATTTCTACGAGCTATGGGACGGACCTGAAGGAGTGGGCCGAGAGGAACTGGCCTTCGCCGTACCGGCGCGACGTCCCTCGCGCGAATGGTGATGGCGTCGGCTTTCATTCGACACGCACTCGCGCAGCCGAAGCAATATTCCACCATGCTCACCGTGATCTCTCGCAATCCGTCAAGCTGAGGCAGGTAGGAGTGAGGTGCGCTGCCGCCCTGATTCAACCGGACTTTTTCACGCAAGCTGGCGGCGGCTGAGACGGAAGGAGTCTGGCAAAATCAGCGCTGGTAAGAAGCCCGCGCGATGTGTGGCCCGAGCGCAACCTGGATCGTAGGGCACCAGCCACATAATTCCACCAAAATCGCGGACACGACCTCTGCCATAACTCGCCGTGTACGCCGTTCCGTGCATCCTTCGATCATCGTGCCCGCGAAATAAATTCGCGGCAGACTCAGCCGTATCTTGGAGATCAAATCGCCATGATTGCTCTTAAGCGCATTCTCGTGACCGGCGGCGCCGGGTTCCTTGGTTCCCACCTCTGCGAACGCTTGTTGAGCGAAGGGCACGATGTGCTCTGCGTCGACAATTTCTTCACGAGCTCGCGCCGCGGAATTCATCACCTGCTGGACAATCGGCGCTTTGAATTGATCCGGCACGACGTGACCTTCCCGCTGTTCGTGGAAGTCGACGAAATCTACAATCTCGCCTGCCCGGCATCGCCCATTCACTATCAGCGCGACCCGGTGGCGACCACCAAGACCAGCGTGCATGGTGCTATCAACATGCTGGGGCTCGCCAAGCGCCTGAAGGCGAAAATTTTTCAGGCGTCCACGTCAGAAGTGTACGGCGATCCCTCGCAGCATCCGCAAACGGAAGAGTATTGGGGCAACGTGAATCCGGTCGGCATTCGCAGCTGCTATGACGAAGGCAAGCGATGCGCCGAGACGCTGTTCTTTGACTATCACCGCCAGCATAAGCTGCGCATCAAAGTCGCGCGGATCTTCAACACGTACGGTCCACGCATGCACCCCAATGACGGACGCGTGGTGTCCAACTTCGTGGTGCAGGCGTTGTTGGGGCATGACATCACCATCTTCGGCGATGGCTCGCAAAGTCGGTCGTTCTGCTTTGCGACTGATCTGATTGATGGTTTCGTGCGGCTGATGAATTCGCCCGCAAGCATCACGGGGCCCATCAATCTCGGCAACCCGGGCGAATTCACCATGCGCGAACTCGCGGAGATGGTGGTGGCGTTGACCGGCTCGAAGTCGCAGATCGTCTTCAAGCCGTTGCCGCAGGACGATCCACGTCAGCGCTGCCCCGACATCACTAAGGCGAGGGAGCTGTTGGGTTGGGAACCGACCATTCAACTCCGGGAAGGACTTGGCAAGACCATTACCTACTTCGACGAGTTGCTCAAAGCGCATGGTGGAAAGGTCCCAGCGTTTTGAGGCGCCGTGACGACCGGCGCCGCGTCAGCGCACCGTCATTTTGAGACGTCGCGATGGCTCACGGTGCGTTGACGGCCTCTCCGAGACGGTGGGCCGCTCGCCACGCGTCATAGCCGCCAGCAAAGTTGCGAGCATCGGGGCGCCCGAACCGTTTGAACAGGCTCGCCGCGATCGCCGACCGCGAGCCCCCTTGGCATTGAAAGAGCACTGGACCGTCCGGGATCTCGCCCATCCGCAGCACGAGTGAGCCAAGCGGGACGTGGAGTGCATTGGGCAGGTGACCCGCGCGCCATTCGCCCTCGCCGCGCACATCGACGATCGTCATGGGCGTGGCCGGCCACTGATCGAACTCGTCGACCGACACCTGTACGGTTGACGCCTCCTTGTGCCCCGACTTGTGCCACGCAGAGAGGGCGGACTCCGCCGCGATCCATCCGCGGATCCGATCAAGGCCGATCATGGCGAGATCGTGCGCCGCATGAAGGACGCGAGAGGGTACGCCGACATCCGTCAGCGCCGACGCGTCCGTCGCACTGGTGACCAGCACGATATCGACATCATACGGCACGACGGTTCCGACAAACATCGAGAACGACTTCCCGTACGCGATCGTCAGTGCGCCCGGGATATGCGCCATCGCGGAGGCCGCGGTGGGGCGCAGGTCGATCAGCCACGTCTCCTTCGCGAGCTCGCTGATCGTATCGGCCGACAACTCCGCCGGCGTCGGCATACGATAAAGGATCGGTGGTCCCTCACGATTGATACGCTTCATCTCGGCAAAGTAGCGTGGCGGCTCCGGCTGACCATCGAGCACGTTGGCGACGAAGGCACTTTCGTCGGTCTCGGCAACGCCCCAGTTCGACCGCTTCTCGTACCCGACGGTACTCGACGGCACCGCGCCGAGCGACTTGCCGCAGGCCGACCCGGCACCGTGTCCGGGCCATACTTGCAGGTGGTCCGGTAGGGCCCTGAAGCGTCCGAGTGAATGGAAAAGCGTTCGCGCGCCCACCTCCATGGTGTCAGCGTAACCGGCCGCGCGTTCGAGTAGGTCCGGACGCCCGACGTCGCCGACGAAGACGAAGTCGCCCGTGATGATCCCCATCGCTCCCGCGGCTCGCGGGGTATCCTCCACGATGAACGCCAGATGCTCAGGCGTGTGGCCCGGCGAGTGCATCACCGTCAGGCGGATATTCCCCACCATTATTGCGTCGCCATCGTGAATGAGCGTCGCGCCGTCCGCCTCGGCGAATCGGTACTGCCACTCCGGGCCGCCTTCGGCCGACAGGAACATCCGGGCGCGCGTCGCCGACGCGAGTTCGCGCACGCCCGAGACGAAGTCGGCGTGGATGTGGGTCTCCGTCACATGCGTGATCTGTAGGCCTTCGTCCGCGGCGACGTCGATGTATTGCGCGACATCCCGATTGGGATCGATGACAATCGCCTCCCCGGTCTGCTGGCACCCGAGGAGATAGCTGGCCTGAGCCAACGGCTGGTCGTAGAACTGGCGAAAGAACATAGCGTCAATATACAGGGGCTGGCATCGGCCCATGTTACCTCGCCGAGATTCGCTCTTCTACCCTGTGAAGCTGCAGGTCGCCGACTGGCCTGCGCAGTCTCTCGTTCTGGAAGACCAGAAGGCACGCGAAGGAGCCGACGAAGTGGTTGAACGCGCTGGTCTGACCCGAGGTGCACTGGCAACTGCGCGGCCAAATGCTCTGCCGGATGCGCGGGCAGGCGCACCGCGTACCGCACCGCGTACCGCACCGCGTACCGCTCCGCCTACCGCGGCGCGTGAGAAGCTTGAGCGTCGCGCGATCTTCACGATTGTCGGCGTCAGCGTGTTGGCCGTGACGATTCTGATGGGCCTGCGGATCGCATCGTCGAACGAACAGGAGCGCGCGCGCGCGACGATCGACCAGACGTTCTCTCGCGTACATGCTCGGCAGCGTGAATACCGTTCGTTGTTTGGTCGGTTCGCCGCGTGGCCAGAGCTAAAGGAGCGCGGGGTGGTACTCGGGCCGCGTCAGGCGGTATTGGCGTGGAATGCCGATCTGTCGCACTGGTTCCTGTCGATCCGGGACGTCGACACGGGCGTGATCTGCGATCGAACCGGTGAGATCTTCGATGAGGACTGGACCGAGCGCGTTTCGGCCTGCCGCCCGCCGAAGTAGGTCATCAGTGGCGGCGGACTCGCCGCACATGAATTTGATCTCGACAACGGACGTGCTGGTCTGCACTGTGCACGCGTGTCGAACTCTCCAGTAACTCATCGTACGTCGCGCGTCGCGGCAGTGGCCGTCATCATTGCCGCTGCCAGTGTCGTCAATACAGCCGCGCCGCTTGTTGCACAGGGCACGCCGACGAAGCCCGCTACCTCAGTCACCGCCGTCGACAGCACGGCGCGGACGGTGCTCAAGCCCGTCTCGGTCACTGTCACCCGCGAAGCGGCGCGATCACCCTTCGAGGTGCCCTTCGCCACGACGCGCGTCGTTCCTGACGCGACCCGTCCTGGACAGCGACGCGTCTCCATGAGCGACTTACTGCTCGGCGTGCCCGGTGTCGTGGTGCAAGATCGCGCCAACCCATCGCAGGATCCGCGCCTGTCAGTTCGTGGTTTCGGCGCTCGGTCCGCCTTCGGCGTCCGCGGGGTCCGAGTGCTCCGTGATGGCATTCCTCTTTCGCTGCCCGACGGGCAGACGCCAGTTGACTGGCTTGAACTCGAAAGCATCGGCAGCCTCGATGTCGTTCGCGGTACCGCGGCCGCGCTCTACGGCAACGCCGCCGGCGGCGTCGTGGATTTTCACTCGAAAGATCCCGTCGCCGCGCCATTCGCCGTCGATACGCGCTGGTGGAATGGCGGTGGACTGACGCGCACCACGGCGACGCTGTCGAGCGCGCAATCGTCGACCACCGCCGCCGCGCGTGTACACAACGCTGGTGCATCGATCACGGCCACGAAAACGCGTGGCCCCGGCCCGCGGCAGTGGTCACGACTCGACGCATCCCACGCGTTCGCCCGCACGTTCGCGACAGTTGGAGGGACGCGTCTCGAGTTGCAGGGGACGTATTACGACACACCACGCGCGGAAAACTCCGGTGCGCTGACGGCCGCCGAGCTGTCCCGTGACCCACGTCTCCCCGACTCGCTCAATATCACGAAGGCGTCGCGCAAGGCCGTCAATCAGAAACAGGTGGCGCTGATCGCGACGCGTGGCGGCAAGAACGCGTCGCTCAACGCCACCATCTTCACGGGCACGCGCACCCTCGACAACCCGTTGCCGTTCGCCATCGTGGCGGTCGATCGTACCGTGACCGGCGCGTCCGTGCGCGGATCGATTCGCGAGACGCTTACGCCGTGGCCGATGCGATTCTCGGCCGGCCTCGATGCGCAGCGACAGGACGATGCGCGGCTGAATTTCGAGAACTGCGCAGACCTTGTGCGCTCCAGCACCCCGACGGCGAAATGTCCGACGATCGGGCGCGAACGCGGAGCAATCCGGTTGGATCAGCGTGAACTCGTACGCGGCATCGGTGCGTTCGCCCGCGCGGAACTCGAAGCACCGGGCCGCCTGTTCATCAGTGCCGCCGCGCGCCGTGATCAGCTGTCGTTCGGCGTGACGGATCATTTTATCACGGCCTCGAATGCGGACGACTCGGGGAACCGCACGCTCGCGGCTACCACGCCGATGCTCGGGATTGTCTGGCGCGCCCGCCCGACGACGTCGGTCTTTGCGAGCTGGACCTCGGCGTTCGAGACGCCGACGATCACGGAACTCACCAATCAGGACAACGGCGCCGCCGGGTTGAACACATTGCTGCTGCCGCAAACCACGCGCACGGTCGAAACGGGCGTGCAGTCGCTGATTGCGGGGCGCGTGCGCGTCGAGCTGGCCGCGTTTCGCGCGGTCGTCCACGATGAACTGGTGCCGTTCGACGTGCCGAATCAGCCCGGGCGCCGAGCGTTTCGCAACGCCGGACAGACGTCGCGCACAGGCATCGAGTCGAGCGTGACGGCCTCGCTGCCCCTAGTCGACGTGGGCGCGTCGTACACGAACTCACACTTCCGATTCGATCGCTACATCGTGGGCACGACGAGCTACGCGGGCAAGCCGATCCCAGGCCTCCCGTCGCAGGTCGCGCAGCTCTGGACGACATTCCGCACGCACGATGCCTTTGCGACGATCGAAGCCACTTTCGCCTCACGCATGACCGCCGACGATGCCGCCACCGTCAACGCCGCCGGCTACGCGATCTGGTCGCTCCGCGGCGGTTATACCGGCAGCGCGTGGATGCGTCGGCTCGGCGTCGAACCGACAGCCGGGGTCGATAACGTCTTCGATCGGCACTATGCGCCGAGTGTGGTGATTAATGCGACGCGAAGTCGGTATTTTGAGCCGGGGTTGACGCGAAGGGGATTTGTGTCGCTGCGGGTCAATGCGCGGTAGGACCAGAACGGCGACGTACTACGATATCAGAAAACCGATATCCGATATCGGATCTCGGTTTTCTGATATCGCAGTGGCAGTTACCGGACTATCAGAATGTACGGCACCCGCGCATACACCCCGCGGGGATCGTCATAAGAAAGCAGCACCCCCAGTTGCTGCACGATCTCCCGGCTCAATCGCGCTGCCGGACCGCGACCCGATGTGATCGCGTTGCCGACCAGCGCTGCGGCGATCGACGCGACGGGCGCGGGCTTGCGTTCAAACATCTGCTTGAGGATCTCCGCGGTCGTGCGCACGCGCGGATATTCACGCACATCGTAGTCGCCGGTCAGTTTCGCGAGCGACGCGGCACTCTTCACCGCCGCATCGAGTCCGCCGATCGAATCCACCAGCCCGATCCGCATCGCGGCGGTGCCCGACCAGACCCGACCTTCGGCGATAGTGCGCACCGAATCTGGCGAGATGTGCCGTGCCGTCGACACCCGATCGATGAACGCCGCGTATACCGCATCGGTGCCGCGCTGTAGCACCGCCATCTCGTCCGCCGTGCGCGGACGCGACATCGTGAAAATGTCCGCGTACTTGCCGGTCTTCACGGTGTCGAAGGTGATGCCATTCTTGTTGGCGATGCCTTTCAGGTTCGGCACGAGCGCAAAGACGCCGATGGACCCGGTGATCGTGTTGGGCTGCGCAAAGACACGGGTCGCGGCCGTCGAAATCCAATAGCCGCCGCTCGCCGCGACGGTGCCCATCGACACCACGATCGGCTTTGTCTTGCGCGTCAGCATCAGTTCGCGCTGGATCTTTTCGGACGCGATGGCGCTCCCGCCCGGGCTGTTCACGCGCAGCACAATCGCCTTCACGTTGCCATCGCCGCGCACGCGGCGTAGCTCGCGCGCAAGGCCGTCGCCGCCAATGCTGCCGCGATCGCCTTGGCCGTCGACGATGTCGCCTTCCGCGTATACGATCGCGACACTCTGCTTCGCGCCGATCTGTCGTACGCGCGTGCCGGCGATCGGTGCGTACTCTTCGAGCGACACCTGGGGAAGTGACGGTCCACCAAGGCTCGCCAACGGATCCGCGTCCGCTCTCGCTGGCTTTTTCGTGCTCGAGGAGTCGGACTTCGTCGCGATGACCTTTGTGCCAGCCAGCGTTTCGAGGTCACTCAGTACTTCGTCGAAGTACGCCACACGATCGACCAGCTTCGCCGTCTTCGCGTCGGCCGGTTGGATGATCCCTTGCGCATCGACGATCGACTGCAACGCCACCGTATCAATGCCACGGCTCTCCGAGATCCCTCGCTTCACTTCACTCCACATGTCCGCGAGATACGCCTTCGTCATGAGCCGATTCTCCGGGCTCATGTCCTTCCGCGTGAAGGGCTCGACCGCCGCCTTGAAGCGGCCGACCCGACTGACTTGCACGCCGATGCCGTACTGCTCGAGAAGTCCGGCAAAAAACACCTGCTCCGACGACATGCCTGGCAGCATCAATGCGCCGAAGGGATCAAGCGTGATGACCGATGCCGCTGACGCGATGTAGTAGTCGCGTGTTTCGGGATTCACGAGATACGCGTGCACAGGCTTCTTTGAACGGCGGAAGTCTGAAATCGCGCTGCGCAGTTCACGGAGGGCAGCGTATCCGGAGCCGTATCCCGACGCATTGATGCTGCCGCGAATGAGCACGCCCGAAATGTCATCGTCTCCCGCCGCCGCGCGGATGGCAATGATGGCCGAACGGAGCGGAATCGTGTTCTGCCCGCCAGACAGCAACGCGTCGTCGAGCGCCGAACGCCGCTCGGCTGCGGCCGGCGCGTCCACGAACGTCTGATCGAGATCGACGATCAACACCGATCCCTTGCGGACGGTCACCGGCTTATCGCCGCTCGCGGCCGCCGCGATCCCGATGATGAGAATGATGCCGCCAACAACGCACAGGGCGATTGTGACGAGATTCGCCGCAATGGCCGTGAAAAATGCTTTCATCAGAACTCCGAAAACCGGACAGGGAGGGGCTGGCGCTCAATGGGACAACGACGCGACCCGCGACAGGGCGGAACCTAGCCTGCAGCGCGGTGCCGTAAAAACATGACGCCACCGTCACCTTTCCCCTTGCTGTGTGGCAATCAAGACCACAACTTTCCGCAAGATCGACCTCTCTTCGCTTGCAAACCGCTCGCCTTCGAGGATGCTGTCATGCCCGCGTACAAGGCTCCGCTCGACGACATTCGTTTTCTGCTCCATGACGTGCACAACGTCGCGCAGTTGTCCGCGCTGCCGGGCTTTGAGGACGCGACGCCGGACGTCATTGACGCCGTGCTCACCGAAGGTGCCAAGCTCTGCGAAGAGGTGCTCTTTCCGCTGAACCAGTCGGGCGATACTGAAGGGGTGCGCCTGGAAAACGGCGAGGTGAAAACGCCGAGCGGTTTCAAGGAAGCGTACGCCCAGTACGCTGCGGGTGGTTGGACCGGCATCGCGGCAGCTCCCGCGTTCGGCGGACAAGGGCTCCCGGAAGCCGTCCGCTTCGTGATGGAAGAACTGCTCTGCTCGGCGAATCTGTCGTTCAGCATGTACCCCGGCCTCTCGCATGGCGCGTACAGCGCGATGATGAGCCACGGGACGGATGAGATCAAGGCGCGCTTCGTCGCGAAGCTCGTCGACGGGTCATGGGCCGGCACGATGTGCCTCACCGAGGCGCACGCCGGAACGGACCTCGGCATCATCAGCACGAAGGCGGTGCCGGCCGGTGACGGTGCGTACAAGATCGACGGCTCGAAAATTTTCATCTCAGCGGGCGAGCATGACCTGACCGAAAATATTCTGCATCTGGTGCTGGCGAAGCTGCCGGACGCGCCGGGCGGCACGAAGGGCATCTCGATGTTCGTCGTGCCGAAGTTCCTGCCGACGGAAGAAGGGAAGCCGGGCACGCGGAACGGCGTCACCTGCGGCGCGATCGAGCACAAGATGGGGATCAAGGCCTCGGCCACCTGCGTGCTGAACTTCGACAGCGCCACGGGCTGGCTGGTCGGCGAGGCGCATAAGGGCATGCGCGCCATGTTCGTGATGATGAACGGCGCCCGTCTCGCGGTCGGCCTCCAAGGATTGGGCCTTTCCGAAGTCGCGTATCAGAACGCGCTCGCGTACGCGAAGGACCGCTTGCAAGGCCGCTCCCTGACCGGGCCGAAGAACCCGTCGGGTCCTGCCGACCCCATCATCGTGCACCCCGACGTTCGGAAAGGTCTGCTGCGCATCAAGGCATTCAACGAAGGGATGCGTTCGCTCGCGTATTGGGTCGGCATTCGCATCGATCTTGAACATCGGCATCCCGATCCTGCAGTTCGTCAAGAGGCCGAGGACGTAATTGCGTTGCTGACGCCGGTGCTCAAGGCGTTCCTGACCGACAAGGGCTTCGACAATACGAACATCGCATTGCAGACGCTCGGCGGGCACGGCTACATCAAGGAGTACGGGATCGAGCAATACGTACGCGACGCGCGTATCGCCCAGATCTATGAAGGCACCAACGCCGTGCAGGCACTGGATCTGGTTGGGCGCAAACTGCCGATGGAAGGCGGACGTCTCGTGCGTCGCTTCTTTGAACTCGTGAAGGCCGACATCGACGCTGCAGCAGGCGACGAGTCGATGGAGGAATTCGCCAAGCCGCTGGGGGCGTCACTGTATCAGTTGCAAAAGGCCACCATGCTGCTGGCCGAGCGGGGCTTCGCCAACCCGGACGAGGCAGGCGCCGCGGCCAGTGAGTACCTGCATCTGATGGGCTATGTCGCGGTCGGCTGGCAGTGGCTGCGCATGGTGACCGTCGCCAAGGCCAAGTTGGCGTCCGCGACCGGCGACGCGCGGTTCATGCAGGCCAAGATCAAGACGGCGCGCTTCTACATGGCGCGTCTGCTGCCAGAAGCCGCGTCGTTGCTGGCGGCGATTCAATCCGGATGCGCGCCGATCATGGCGCTCGACGTCGACGAATTTTAAACGTCGCGCCGTGGTAACGAATGTGCCGGGAGTGTGACAGTCTCGCCTCCGGCGCTCAAGACTTGGGCATGGCAGGCCGATAAGAAGGGCATACCCTTTGACCCAGCCATGTTCTTCAAGAAGCTCTCCTCAATGCCTGGTCCCCAGTCCGAGCGACGCAGCTCGAACGGCGACAACGGCTCCCCCCAGTTGAATATCGTCCACGGCGGCGCCGATACTGCGCCCGCCACATCGTTCACTGCGTCCGGCGATGTCGGACTTGGTCTCGTGATTGACGCACTTGGCGGCGTGATCACGGCGCTCTCGCGCTATCCGATCGATTTACCCGATCGGCCTGGCGAAGAAACATCCCGTGAATTGAGCAAGTGGCAGCGCCACGCGACACTGGGCTATTCGGTTGACGAACATGCCGAGACCAGCGCGGTCGGTGTGACCGAACGCGATTGGGACGGCGTCGTCCGCACGATCACCGAACAGCGCCGTGAAGAGCACCGGCATGTGGTCGGTTCGATCAACGAGCTGCGCGACGCCCTGTGGGCGTGCGTCGAGACCGTGCACAATGCCGTCAAAGTCGATCAGAAGACCGACGTCACGACCAATGACCAGATGGACAAGGCCCGCAATGCGCTCAAGCGCATGCAGGCCGGATCCATCAAGCAGGACGTACTCGGTGCCGTGATGGCGATCGAAGGCGCGCTGCAGAATCGGCGCGAGCAGCAGGCCGACCAGTACACCACCTTGGCCTCGAAGCTCGACAAACTTGGCAAGCAGTTAGAAGAGGCGCGCAAGGAGGGCACGACCGATGCGTTGACCGGTATCGGCAATCGGAAGCTGTTCGACACGATGGTCGCACGCGCGGTGCAGATGTTCTCACTGAGTCGTCAGCCGGTCGTGTTGCTGATGATTGACATGGATAAGCTCAAGATGGTGAACGACATGTACGGCCATCAGACGGGTGATATTGCGATCGCAACGCTTGGCAGGGCGCTGACGAAGGTGTTCCTGCGTCAGTCGGACGTGTTGTGCCGCTACGGAGGCGACGAGTTCGCGGCGATCCTGCACAACACCGACTGGAAGGTGGCGCAGACCCTCGCGCATCGACTCGGCGAAATGCTGTCACAGCTGCCGGCGCCGCATCCGGCGATGGAGTTCAGCATTGGGGCGAGCGTCGGTGTGGCGCAGCTGGAATCGCTGGAAGACGCAGAAGAGTGGAAGGCCCGCGCGGACAAGGCGCTGTACAAGGCGAAGCAGAACGGAATGGACCGGGTGGCGGTGGCGGAGGGGGCGCGTGTCAAGGTCGCGTAATGAGTAAATGAGTCGGGAGTCGGGAGTATTTGAGACTGTTGAGACTGGAGATTGATGATGAATGGCAATAACGAACGCCCCGGTCGGGAGACCGGGCGTTCGTGTTGGCGGCGCCGAGACATCGGTGGGCGACCGGCCGCCCGGGTCGGCCCCAAGTTTCTAAGGTTCCGATGAGTCCCGGGCGCTTCGGCTCCGGCCGGCCGCGTGGAAGATCACAAGTGTTGTGTCGCCGCCTCACTGTTGTAGCGCTTCTAACGCCCGCATTTGCCGAGGGCTCAACATCAAGACGAGGAATTCCGGGGCGTATTTTCCAAGTTTGTATTTATCAAGTACTTACGGAAGCAATTGTAGCTGAACAAGTTGATCCGAATGGCGAAGTGAGTGGCCCAGATTTTGCGCTAGTTTAAGCTCGACATGTTGCTCCACATCGGCCCCGCCCGCTTCCCGGACAGAACACAGTGAAAAAACAACTCGCTTACGCGCTCGCAGCGGCGCTTTTAGCAATCAATCCAGCGCACGCTACGCCGGCGAACTCGGCGAATTGCGCGGACGCCACGACGATGACCTTGTTTGCTGGCTATATCAAATGCGCCGGTCCCTTCGGCGGAAACATCAACGGATCGGCGAGCGAACTGACGCAACTGACCAGTTCATTTGGTGGAGTTTGGACGTGGAAGGGCAAGTCGGACGACGCGAACGCTGGCCCGTTCGCCGTTGGTCCGAATACGTCAACAGGGTCTGGCAACATTTCGTTCGATACCCCGCAGACTGGTTTCTACGTCGTGGGCATTAAGCAGTCGAACTTCTACAGTTACTACCTTTACAACGAGACTGTAGCGAAGTCGACAATCCCGTGGAGTTCACTGGGAACCGCCTCCGATCAGTCGAATGGGATTTCTCACATCGGATTCTACACGGGAACCGGTGGACCACAGGGCAACTGCGTAACGAACGCGGACGGCTCTTGCGCAAACATCTCCACCGTACCCGAGCCCTCGACCTACGCCCTGATGGCCGCTGGACTCGCGGCTCTTGGACTCGTCGCTCGTCGCCGTCGTCAGGCGTAAGCAATTCGGATCGCGGCAAAACAAACCGCTCCGACCTACTCGGTCGGGGCGGTTTTCGTTTGCGCCCATCCCACAGGATCTCGCGAGCTCGGCCTACGCCCTGACCTCGAAACTCGCCCGCAGCGCATTCAAAATCACCGCCACATCGATCGCCTCTTGGGCCAGTGCCCCAGCCACCGGCGACAGATAGCCCAGCGCCGCCAACACCATCCCGACGAGGCTAAGCCCCAGCCCAACGCCGATACTCTGCTTCGCGATCGACATCGAGCGGCGGCCGATGCGGACCGCCGCGACGATGCGCGCGGGCTCGTCGATGAGCAGCACGATATCCGCTGCTTCGGCGACTACGCCGCCGCCATGACCAGCGAGCGCAACGCCAACAGTTGCGGAACCCAGCGCCGGCGCATCGTTCGTGCCGTCGCCAACCATGAGCACGCGACGACCGGATTTTTCGAGCGCCGCGACGCGAACAGCCTTGCCTTGAGGGGTGAGCCCGCCGGCGAAGTTGGTGATGCCGATGCTGGCCGCAATCTTCGCGACATTCTCCGCGCGATCACCGGAGAGAAGCTCGATATCGGTGATGCCGAGCGCGGCGAGATCCCGAAAGAAATCACCGAGGTCGGGACGCAGCTCGTCGGCGAACTCGATGCGGCCGAGCGCACCGTCCGAGCTGCCGACGTAGGCGCGCAGCCCGTCGCCGTCGCGCTCCATGGCGTCTAGGCGGGCCGCCAGCGCCGGCAAGGTATCGCGCACGTAGTCTGGTGACCCCACCGCCACAGTGGCCCCACCAAGCACGCCGCTGACGCCACGTCCGGCGACTTCGAGCGTCGTGTCGACCAACGTTACCGGAAGCCTGCGCGCGTCCGCCTCGGCGACGACGACGCGCGCCAGCAGATGGCCTGATCCATGCTCGACGCCCGCGGCCAGCGCGAGCAACGTGTTCTCGGGGACACCGTCGTCGGTCACGACGCGATGGACCTGCGGTTTGCCGATCGTCAGCGTCCCCGTCTTGTCGAAGACCGCCGTGTTCACATGGGCGAGTGCCTCGAGCGCACCGCCATTTCGCACGATGATGCCGCGCCGCGCCGCGCGATTGATGCCGCCGATGATCGCCACCGGCGCGGCGAGAATGAGCGGACATGGGGTGGCAACAACGAGGACGGCAAGCACGCGCATCACGTCGCCCGACGCCCACCACGCCAACGCGCACGTCACCAACGTCAGCGGCGTAAACCAGACGGCGAATTTGTCGGCGGTACGTTGCAACGGGCTCTTGCTTGCCTGCGCATCGCGCACGAGATCGACAATGCGTGCGTACTGGCTGTCTTTTGACGCGCGAATGGCGCGAATGGTCAGTGCCCCTTCCTGATTCACGCTGCCCGACAACAATGGCGTTCCGATGACCGCCGTCGCGGGGACCGGCTCGCCGGTGAGACGCGACGTGTCGACATGTGAGGTGCCGGACATGACGACGGCATCGCAGGGTACGAGCTCGCCCGGTCGCACCAACAGCGAGTCGCCGGGCACGACGTCCGACGCCGTGATATCGGCGACATCGGTGCCAGACAACCGATGCGCGTGTTGGGGGGCATCGGCTTCGAGCGCGGCGACGGCGCTACTGGCGCGCGCCACCGCGTACGCGTCGAGCGCTTCGCCGCCGGTCTGCATCAGCACGACCACCAAGCCGGCCAGCGGCTGCGCAAGCCCAATCGCGCCGAGAATGGCGAGCATCGCCACGACATCGCTCGCAAACTGACCGTGCAGCATTCCGCGCACTGTCTTCCAGGCGACCGGCAAACCCGTAATGATCAGCCCCGCGAACCAGACTCGCCCGCGCCACGCCCCGCCGTCCGGCACCCACGACAGCAGGCCGCCGGTAGCGAGGAACAGCAGCGCCACGAGCGGCCAACGCGGAATCGTGAAGGATTTCATCACCGAGGCTGCTGATAACGGGAGGACGGCACGTTCCGAAACGAAACGTATCGTCGTCGCGCACTGGAAAGAAATGAATCCGCAGAGATATTCCGGGGAGCGTAACTCCTGTCGATGAACCTGCGATGAATCCCGTGACCTCTCCTACGCACTCACTCGCGGCACTTGCGGCGATCGTCGATATCGCAGCCGATGCCATCATCGCCCTCGACGACAACTTCAAGATCGTCCGCTTCAATCGCGGCGCCGAACAGACGTTCGGCTGGAGCGAGGCCGAGATGATCGGCCAGCCGCTTGATCGACTGTTGCCCATGGCGACGCGGGCAATACACCGCGGTCACGTACGGACCTTTGCCGAAGGGCAGAGCGATGCTCGCATTATGGCGGATCGGCGGCAAATCGCCGGACTTCGTCACAATGGTGAGGAGTTTCCGGCCGAAGCTTCGATCGCTCGCGTGACGATCGATGGCGAGCGCACGTTCATGGTGACGCTCCGCGATGTCAGTGAACGACGGAGAATCGAAGAGCGCCAGCGATTGTTGGCAACCGCCGGATGGGTCTTGGCCGCGTCGCTCGATGTCGAATCGACGCTCGCGACGGTGACCGAACTCGCGGTGCCGTTGCTTGGAGAGTGGAGCATCCTTGAGTTAATTACCCCGGAAGGCGACGTGCGTCGCGTGGCGGCCACCCACGCCGATCCGCTGAAGCAGGATCGTACGTCATCGCTTATTGCCAAAGCACCGCGCGCAATCGCGAGTGACCCATCCGCCGTGAGCGGCGCACGGGCGGCGCACGAGTCCGAGCCGCTGCTGATCACTGATATGAGCGCCTGGCTGGACGCGAATTTCCCTGACGCCGCCGATCGCGCACAGGCCTCTGGGCTCGGCGCCGCTGCAGTGCTGCTCGTGCCGTTGCGCGCCGGTGGCCGCGCGATCGGTACGCTGCATCTCGTGCGCACTTCGCCCGGCGCACGGCATCTGCCGGAGGAGGCGCAGGTCGCGATACAATACGCCGGACTCTCGGCGCTCGCGCTGGAAAACGCACGGCTGTATCAGGAGGCGCGGCAAGCCGTGCGCGCACGTGATGACATGTTGGCCGTAGTTTCGCACGACCTGCGAAATCCTGTCAACGCGATCGTGTTACTGACTGGTGCGGCGCTCACACGCGAGCGCGCCGCCGGCGGTTTGATGGATCGCGAAGAGGTCGAGAGCGTGCGGGCCGCGTCACGCCAGGCCGACGGCCTGATTCAAGACCTGCAGGATGTGTCCCGTATTTCGGCGGGCCGTCTGCGCGTTGAGCAGCGCAAGATGTCGATCGTCGAAGTCGTCGACGAAGCGGCGGATATTTTCGATCCCGTCATTCGCGATGGGGGCCTCACCTTCACTCGGCACATCGACAATGACCTGCCGACGCTCGTGGCCGATCGTGGTCGCGTGATGCAAGCGCTGTCGAACCTGTTGGGGAACGCGGTCCGGTTTACGCCGAGCGGCGGTGAAATCGTGTTGTCGCTGTCGCGCGATGCATCGAATGCACGAATTGCGGTGCGCGATTCGGGACCGGGTGTGCCCGCGGACGACATACCCCGCCTCTTTGAACGCTACTGGCAGGCGCCGCGATTGCTCCGCGCCGGTTCCGGCCTAGGATTGTACATCGCGAAAGGCATCGTCGTGGCGCACGGCGGCGAGATCGGCGTCAACAGCGAGGCCGGGCTCGGCAGCGAGTTCTGGTTCACGCTGCCGATTGCGCCGATCACCTAGTCTGTTCGTGAAACAGTCGGTTGCGCGCGGCGTCTGTGATGGCGACGACGGCCGGGTGCGCAAGTTTTCGTTCAACGCTGATCGCGTAGAAACGCTCGCGCACTTCCGCCAAGCGACCGACCACCCGCACGCCGTACGCGCGACGGATCTGTGCCTCGACGACGGTCGGCGCGGCAAACAGTCCCATCCCTTCCTGGCCGAAGACCTGCAACATCGCGACGTCTTCGACTTCGGCGACGACCCGTGGCGTGATGTCGTTCGCGATGCACCACGCATCGAGTGAACGACGTAGCGCCGTGTTCTCCGTCGGCAGGAGAAACGGTGCCTGATGGAGCGACTTCGGGAAACCACGGCGGTAGCTGCCGACGAGGGATTCGGCGCCGAAGATCGTGACACCGCACTCACCGAGCAGATGATTGAACGTGCGAACGGGCAGGTTCGGAGACGAGGGCGTGTCGGCGAGGACGATGTCGATCGCATGCACGGCGAGATCGGCAACCAGTCGCTCGGTCTTGTCGATCCGGCAGGTGAGACGATAGCGCGACGGCGCTGTCAAAGCGGGGCGGAGCAGTCGCCACGTGGTCAGCTTCGGCAGGGAATCCGAAATCCCGACGACCAGTCGCGTCGGCGTGCTGCCGTCGCCTCGGGCCAACGCCTCGGTCAACTCGCGCCCCGTACGGAACATGTCGTCCGCGTAGCGAAAGACCAGATGCCCGGTCTCCGTCAGCGCGAGTGATCGCCCCGCCTTCATGAACAGCTTCGCACCGATCGATTGCTCGAGCACCTTCAGCTGCGCGCTGATGGTCGGCTGCGTCAGATGCAGCACGCCGGTCGCGCGCGTGATGCTGCCTTCGCGCGCGACCGTCCAGAAGTACAAGAGATGCTGATAGTTCAGCGTGTTGAGCGAAACGGACATAGCGCGGAAGCTACGTGTGCTGACGCACCGGAGAAAGCAATCGCACGAATCAGAGCGCGATGGGTGTGACCTGTCCCGTGGTCAGATCATACACGCCGCCGGCGATAATCAATGACCGATCCTTCAGGCGAGCCGCGATCACTGGCGACGCCTCACTCAAAATCTCGGCCTGAATCTGCACGTTGCGGGCGATCGCCTTGTTCAGGTCACCGCCGGATTCCTTGGTCGCACGACGGATATGCTGGTACAACGTCGAGATCTGTCCCGGTACGTCACCACCGGCCATCGTGGCGGACACGGCGCCGCACTTGGAATGACCGAGCACATACAGCACCTGCGCACCGAGCACCTGCGTGCCGAATTCAAGGCTTCCAATGATGGCCGGGTCGGCGACGTTGCCGGCGATGCGTGTGACGAAGATGTCGCCAAAGCCCTGATCGAAGACGATCTCGACGGGGACGCGTGAGTCGGCGCAACCAAGCACCGCCGCAAATGGCTTCTGGCCGGCGGCAACCTCCTTGAGCCGCGCCATGTTGCGATTGGGCGCGGTAATCTCGCCCTTCACGAAGCGCTCGTTGCCTTTGTACAGCGCGGCCAGTGCGTCGGCGGGCGTGAGCGGCATCGGCTCGTCATACGGCATGCGAATGTGCGACGGAGCGGGTGACGCAGACAGGCCTCGGGGCAGTCCGAACGTTGCCAACGCGCCCGCGCCAGCCAGTGCGGCGCGAGACAGCACATCCCGGCGGGACATCGAGGAACTGCACATTCAGGCATGCTCCGGGGTGAGGGTCATGTACTTCTCGCCGCGCACAACGGCGACATCGCTGGTGAACGCGATGAGCGAGTAGTCGCCGAAATAATGGCTGGCGATGTGTTCGACAATACGTTCGGCGACAACCGACGAGACGATGCTCTCGATGCGGATTTTCACGTCGGGGAGCTCCGTCGCATGTAAACCGCGCGAGCCCTGTCCCCGACATTCGATGACGGTGAAGCCGGCGGCGCCAAGACCGCGGAGCTCCTGCGTGATGCGGATCTCCAGCACCGGTTCGGCGATGATAGTGACGAGCTTGAGCGGATGGGTCAGCATGAAGTGGTCTCGGTCAGGCGAGTAATTGTGCGATGCGGTAGTAGAGCGGAATTCCGACGAGGATGTTGAACGGGAACGTGATCGCGAGCGCTGCCGTCAACGAATACGTCGGATTCGCGTCCGGCAGCGTCAGTCGCACCGCTGGCGGTGCCGCGATGTAGCTCGCGCTCGCCGCCATGGTGCCGAGCACCGTGCTGCCGCCGACGGAGAGTCCGGCGGCGTGGCCCAGTGCGACGCCAATTGCTCCGTGAATAATTGGCATCACGATGCCAAAGCCCAGCAGGAAAGGCCCTACCTTCTTCAAATCGCCGAAACGGGCGCCCGCCACGATGCCCATTTCGAGCAGAAAGAGCATCAGCGCACCCTTGAAGCCGCTGTCAAAGAAGGGCGATACCGCCTTCCATCCGGCTTCACCGGCGAGAAAGCCAACCACGAGTCCGCCAACGAGCAGAACCATCGTGCGTCCGGTCAGCACTTCGTGCAGGACCGTGCCGATGCCGCTGTGCCCATCGGATCCGGCCGCAATCCCGGTGGCCCGGTTGCGCTGAACGGCGCCGATGGCGAGCGCGATGTGAATACCCGGGCTCTCGAGCAGGGTGAGCAGCGTCGGCATGAAACCCTCCGCCGGGACGCCAACCCGCTGCGTGAACTGTTGCGCGGCGATGAACGTGACCGCGCTGACGCTGCCGTAGTGTGCGGCCATGCCGGCGGCATCGCTGGTGCCAAAGCGGCCCACGTATCGCATCGCCGCATAGGTCGACAGCGGCGTCACGACGCCAAGCAGCAGTGTCGCGCCTGCCGGAAGCACGATGCTCGCGAAGGAGGCGTGCGACAGTTCGTAGCCGCCCTTGAGTCCGAGGGCGAAGAGCAGATAGATCGACAGCGACGTGTACAGGTCTTTCGGGAGCGAGAATTCACTCTTGATCAGGCGCGCGAAGACGCCAAGCGCAAAGGCCAGTGGAATCGGCGACAGCAGGTTCGCCCGGAGGGTATCGAATAATGACATGGGTGTAACCTTGCCGATTCACGACCAATTGACAAAGTGAATAGTTTTGACAGTTGCATAGTAAAAAACTATGCATTATGCGGTGTTACAAAAAACCCCGACGAGGGCCGGGGTTCTTGTGAAGCGCGATCCAGCGACCGTGCGGCAGCGGCTCAGTGTTTCGCCGCCGCCGGCGCGGCTACGGTCTTCGCCGCTTCGGTCTTCGCCGCCGCGCCCGTGGCGCCTTCCGCCTTTTCGGCGCCGTGCGCGCCCCCGTGCTCACTCGCCTTGGCGAGATCTTCCGCATGGTAGACCTGCTGGGTCATCGGATCACGCGGGTGGCGGTACGTATTCTTATGGATCGTGTAGGCGGTGAAGCCCAACGCGGCGGTCAAGACGCACGTCGCCAGCGCGGCACCCCACCCCTGACGGTTCGGATCGTACGCAGCACTCATGAAAAATACCCCAAAAACGCGATGGCAGCTGCAGAACGTCCCCAGTGCAGGGACGGAATCGAAAAGAAGCTAAGCGACCCGGGCGGCACCCGGTAGTCAGTCGGTCGAGTCCTCACTCTTCGACCCGTGGGCCGATGTCGTGGGAACCGTCGACCAGCCGGGCCGGCAGGATCGACTCGGCGCCATAGCGTCCGCGGATCCGGTCGAGGGCCCGCGTGAGGGCGCGGTCTCGTTCGTCCTCGACCGGTTCGTCAC
Organism: Gemmatimonadaceae bacterium; assembly: GCA_031366985.1. Classification (GTDB taxonomy): domain Bacteria; phylum Gemmatimonadota; class Gemmatimonadetes; order Gemmatimonadales; family Gemmatimonadaceae; genus Gemmatimonas. The sequence continues at coordinate 32,306 of JANLPE010000078.1, read as the reverse complement.
TGGCGACCGGTGTCGGCGCCTCGAAGAGTGCCAGTTGGGTGGATTCCGGTGGCCCGTCGTCGAAGTGCGAAAGACCGATGCCCAGCAGTCGCACACCGACGCGCCGTCGAGTTCGCAGCTGTCGCAACAGCGCACCGGCCGCCTGAGCCACCGATCGCTCGGATTCGATCGGCAACCGCAGCGTTCGCTGCGCGGAGCGAGTCCGGAAGTCCGAATCGCGCAATTTGACGGTGATCGTCCGGGCCTGCATCGATTGCTTCCGAAGGTCGGCCGAGACGCGAACGGCGAGTCGCAGCAACTCGCGTTCGATCAAGGAATCGTCATGCAGATCCTGCGCGAACGTTTCTTCCCGGCTGATCTGCTTCTGACTGTCGCGAGCCGTTACTTCGCTTGCGTCGATGCCGCGAATTCGACGAAACAGCCATGTGCCCGCGCGATCGCCGAGTCGCGCCGTCAGTTGCGCCAACGACCAGGCCTGCGCGTCGGCGACGCTTTCGAGTGCCATGCGTTGCAGCGTGTCGGCGAACTTTGGGCCGACCATTGGCAGATCGGCGAGTCGGAACCGCGAGAGAAACTCGGTCTCCGACCCCGGTTCGACGCAGTGGACGCCAGAGGCGCCGGAGCCGGGTTTCGGCTTGCCGAGTTCCACGGCCATCTTGGCGACGAGTCGTGAGGTGCCACCGCCAATTGAGACGTGGAGTCCGGTGGCTTCGAAGACCGCCGCACGCATCCGTCGTGCCGTCTCGGCGAGCGCCTCATGCCCATAGAGCGCTTCCGTGCCGGCCATGTCGCAGTACCACTCATCGATGCTCGAGGCCTGCAACACCGGCGCATAGCGCTTGAGCACCTGTTGAATTTCCTTGCTGCGCGTGCTGCAGACACCACGCGGGACGGGGACACACATCGCGTTGGGGCACAACTGCAATGCGCGCGCGATCGACATCGCCGAGCGTACCCCGAACGCTCGGCACTCATAGGACGCACTACAGACGACGCCGCGCGAGCCTGGCCGTCCGCCGACGATCAGCAGCGTCGTCTTGCCGGCGCCGTCTGGATCTTCCTGACGCGCGACCGCCACGAAAAATGCATCGGCATCGACCAGCAAAATGCGTCGCGCGGTATTGGGCGACGTCATACCAGCGGGACCAATGTTTGAGGCAGTCGGCGCAGATGCATGCAAGAACCGCGTTGGGCGACCGGAGTGGCGCGAAGGTGCCGCGCGAGGACAAGATAGCTGCATGACGCCTGCCATCCTGCTGGTCCGGAGATCCGGTGTGCCGCGCACCCTGGCGGTCCCGGGATGGCGCTCGCGCCGATGGATCTGGTGAAACTCGCGCGGGCGAAAACGGGACCAATTGCTCGTGAAATGGGACGACATTGATTGGTTCTAATGATTTGACTTGGGAGTGACCGGAGAATACAATTGGCCTCCATAACACCCAATTATTCTTCCCCCCTAGGTCCAGTGCTGATCCATCATGGCGCGTGGTCGCTGCTGCACGTGTGCAGTGCTCGCCGAGTAACTCAGCCCCTCTGGATCATCGGCCTGATGACTGACGAGCGGGCCGCCGAATCATGCCTCATCGTCCACCAACAAACGGACCGCCCTACATGATCAAACGAGTACTCACGGTGTTCATGGGCACCCTGCTGCTTGCGGCCAGTGCATCGGCGCAGCAGACGACGGTGACCGGCAAGGTGACGCGCGATACGCGCGTGCAACTCTCCGGCGTCTCCGTCATCGTGAAGGGGACCAGCCAGCGAACACAGACGAACCTGAACGGCGACTACACGATCAAGGTCGACGCGGGTCAGGTGCTGCAGTTCCGACTGATCGGCTATCAGGCGCAGGAGCGCATCGTTGGTGCCGAGCGCGTCATCAACCTGCAACTCGAGAAGGTTGTCAGCCAACTCGATGAGATTGTCGTCACGACGTTCGGGCAGACGACGGCCAAGCGCAATCTTGGCACGTCACAGCAAACGGTCGAGGGCTCCGACATCGCGGCGACGGGCCGCCAGAACTTTGTGAACGGGCTGCAGGGCCGTGTGGCGGGCGTTGAAGTCGTGAGCAGCTCGGGCGTACCGGGCGCGTCGTCGTCGATCACGATTCGCGGCGTCAGCTCGATCAGCAGCAGCAATCAGCCGCTGATGATCATCGACGGTCTGCCGATGGACAATAAAACGATGAATACCGGACAGCTTGCGTCCGACGCACCGGGTTCGACGACCGCGTTTAGCAATCGCGGTCTCGACTTCACGAACCGCGCCGCGGACATCAATCCGGAAGATATCGAGAGCATGGTGGTGCTCAAGGGCCCCGAGGCCGCGGCCCTGTACGGCATCGATGCCGCCAACGGCGCGATCGTCATCACGACGAAGAAGGGCTCCGCCGGTACCGGCGGATTCCAGTACAGCAACAACTTCCGCATCGACCAGACGCGGGCGCAGCCGACGATTCAGCGGACGTATGGTCCGACGAGTATCGCCGGTGCGGCCTTGGGATCGTTCTCCTACTTCGGTGCGCCGTACGCCTCGGGCACGCAGTTTTACGACAACATTTCCGGCTTCTTCAAGACCGGTTACACGCAGTCGCACAACCTTTCGGTGAACGGTGCGTCGGCCGACAACAAGCTCAGCTACCGTCTGGCCGTCGCGGCCGACAAGCAGGGCAGTGTGGTGCCGAATTCGGATTACAGCCGCGTCAATCTGACGGGCCGTACGACGGCGGAGGTGACGAAGTGGCTGACCACTGATCTGTCGATGCAGTTCGCGCAGGCGGATAACGACCAGGCGCTCAAGGGCGACAATGGCCCGCTCATTGGCCTCCTGCTCTGGCCACAGACGGACAACGCGGCGGACTTCCTGACACCGGCCGGCAATCGCCGTCGTGTCACACAACTCGCGGCGTCTGGGGAAACGGACAATCCGTATTTCAGCGTCAGTAAGAACCGCGTGAACTCGAAGAACGGCCGACTGATTGCCAATCTCGGCATCACATTGACGCCGTTCTCGTGGGGCTACCTGCGGTCCAATATCGGGTCCGACAGCTACACCAACGAAAACCTGATTCTGCGTCATCCCGAGGGCGTCGCGGGTAATTCGAACAACGGCATTCTGGATCTAGCGACGGACATCACGCGCAACATCAACGTCCAGACGATCTTCAACATCAATCCGATTTCGCTCGGGCACAATCTGTCGATCTCGGGATTGGCGGGCAACGCGATTCAGGATGCGCGCTCGCAGACGGAAGCGCTGAAGGGACAGGACTTTCTCGATCCGAACTTCGTCTCGGTCAACAACACGAACTTGCGGACGAACCGGACAACGCTGTCACAGCGACGTCTGGTGAGCCTGTTCGCTCAGGCGCAATTGGACTACCACCAGTACCTCTTCCTGACCGTGACGGGTCGTAACGACTGGACGTCGACGATTCCGGTCGAGCGCAACTCGTTCTTCTATCCCTCGTTCGCGGGCAGCTTCATTTTCTCGGACGCGATTCCGGGGCTCAGCCGGATCATGGACGGCAAGCTGCGCTACAGCGTGGCCAAAGTCGGCAAGGATGCGCGGCCGTACGCATACCGCCCGTCGCTGGAGTACAAGACGACGTCATTCGGCGGCTATGGTTACGGCTTCACCGGCCCGAATCTCGACCTGAAGCCGGAATTCGCCACGTCGCGGGAACTCGGTACCGAGTTGAGTTTCTTCAAGAACCGACTCGGCCTTGATGTGACGGTCTATCGCAAGCAGACGAAGGATCAGATCGTCAACGACATCCGCGGCAGCTATGCGACCGGCTTCATTCTGTTCAATCTGAACGGCGCCGTCACGCGGAACGAGGGCCTCGAGGCGACGCTCCGCGGAACGCCCGTGCTGACGCGCGACTTCACGTGGAATGCGACGGCGAATTTCGAAGCGGCGCACGGGCGCGTGCTTGCGCTGCCAAACGCGTTGCCGGAATCGTACGTGTCAGACACGTGGCTGTTCGGTAACGTGCGCAACGGCACGGCGCCGGGTCTCTCGACGCGTTCGCTGACCGGCCTGTACTACCTGCGCAACACCGCGGGCAAGATCCTGATTGATCCGACTACGGGATTGCCTTTGCGGAACACGAGCTTCGTCGATGCCCGCTACGATCGGCAGCCCGATTACACCGTGGGCCTGACGAACACGCTCCGCTACAAAGACCTCACCCTGCAGTTCCTGCTCGACTTCCGAAAGGGCGGTGATGTGTTCAACGCCACCGAGCAGTTCCTGACGGCGCGTGGGTTGAGCAATCGCACGCTCGATCGCGAGCGGCCGCGCGTTATCGACGGCATCCTGCGTGATGGCAAGGAGAACAGTGCGACGCCGACGCCGAACAATATCGTCGTCATCCCGGCGGTGCAGACATCGTACTACACGAACATCAGCGAAGAGCTGTTCATCGAGAAGGACATCAACTGGGTGCGCTTGCGTGACGTGACGTTGCGCTACAATCTGCCTGGCAAGTACCTGTTGGCGCGTGACGCCAGCGTGTTCGTGACGGGAACGGATCTGTTCCTGTGGACGAACTACTCGGGTCTCGATCCGATCGTGAATGGCAATACGGCGGCGGTGGGTGGATCCGGCGCGGCCGGAATTGATTACGGAAACTTCCCGATGCCGCGTGGCGTGGCATTCGGGCTCAGGATGAGGTACTGACCATGAGACGCTCCTTTGAAGGTGTCGCGTCTTCTGCGATGCTCCGCACGCTAAATCCAACCAAGCCGATGAAGAGAATCTTTGGCGCACTGCTCATTGGCGGACTGTCACTTTCCGCCAGTTGCAAGAACTTCTTGGATGTCAACGAGAATCCGAACGCACCGCAGGTGGTGTCGGCCAATCTGTATCTGGCCCCGATGCTGCACTGGATGGTGACGTCGCCGCAGCTCGACGGCCGTTTCGTTGGCCGCTATACGCAGGAATGGACGCTGACCGGCACATCGCTCAGCACGTGGGACCGCATGGGCTACGACCCGTCCGCCGATACGGGCGGCCAGCAATGGCGTGACGTGTACTGGACGCTTGGACAGAATCTGGTTGACATGAACACAAAGGCCGAGGCGGAACAGCGCTGGGACTTGCTGGGCGTCGGTTACATCCTGAAGGCGTGGGGCTGGCAGGTCACGACGGATTTGCATGGCGAGATCATCGTCAAGGAAGCCATCGATCAGTCGAAGTTCAGCTTCAACTACGACAGTCAGGAGTACGCCTACACGGAAATTCAGCGACTGCTGAACAGGGCGATCGAACTGCTGCAGCGGACGGATGGGGCGGTGGATCAGGCATACCTCGCCCGTACTGACAAGATCTACGGCGGCGATCGGACGAAGTGGTTGAAGCTCGCCTACGGCATGCTGGCGCTCAATCTCAACCATTACTCCAGGAAATCGACTTACAAGCCGGCCGATGTGATCGCGGCGGCCAACAAGTCGTTCCTGAGCAATGCAGATGATCCGCTGCTGGCGTACCCCGGCACACAAAACGACGACATCAGCTTCTACGGCCGCACCCGCGGCAACTGGAACGCGTATCGTCAGACGCAGTTCGTCACGAACCTGATGAACGGCACGGCCTTCGGTGGCGCCGTCGATCCGCGCATGACGCGCATGCTGGCGCCGTCTCCGGACGGCCTGTATCGCGGCCTCGACGTCAATGTGGTCGGATTCGGTGCGCTCACGACGACGCAGCAGCCAAACAACTTCTACGGCTATGCGGGCACGGGCGGCCTGCAGTTGCCGGGCCGCTACACGTTTGATGACAAGGCGAAGCTTCCTGTGATGACCTACGCGCAGGTGCAGTTCATCAAGGCCGAAGCCTCGTACAAGCTCGGCGACCGGGCCGGTGCGTTGCAGGCGTACACGAATGGCGTGTCATCGCACCTTGACTTCGTGAACGCGCGCAACAGCGACAATGGGCAAGCGGCTACGCAGATTACCGCGGCGGAGAAGGCGGCATTCCTGGCGAATCCGAACATCGTTCCGACGACTCCGGATCGACTGACGCTGACGCAGATTATGTCGCAGAAGTACATCGCGCTCTGGGGCTGGGGACACAACGAAATCTGGATGGATCTGCGTCGCTACAACTACACCGACATTGATCCGGCCAGTGGTGTGCAGGTGTACCCAGGCTTCACGCCGCCGACCACGCTCTATCCCGATAACGGCGGCAAGATCGTGCAGCGCATCCGTCCGCGCTTCAATTCCGAGTATGTGTGGAACCGTCCGGGTCTGGACGCGATTGGCGGGCTTGCGCTCGACTACCACACGAAGCCGCTCTGGATCACTCAACCGTAAACCCAGCGATGATGAAACTCAGATCCGTTGCGATACTCCTGCTGGGCGCCATGACGCTGGCCTCGTGTGACAAGAACGCCGTACAGGACATCACGGGCACGCTGCCGGGCTCGCGCATCAAGTTCTTTAATTTCGGCATCAATGCGCCGAGTGTGAACTTTTACGCGAACACGCAAAAAATGACGGCGATCACGTCGGCCACCGGTATCGAAGCCGTCACTGGCGTCGCATATGGTGGCGTCGGCGCCGGCGGGTTCTACTCGGCGATCAACCCGGGCCAGTATGCCTTCACCGGGAAGATCTCGGCGGCGACGGACAAGGACTTGACCGTTGCGACCGTGTCGTCCACGCTCGCTGACGGCAAGGCGTACTCGTTTTACATGAGTGGGTTCTACGACGCCGCGGCGAAGACGGTTGAAGGATTTGTCGTGGAGGATCCGGTCGATGCGAACATCGACTTCACCGTCGCGTACGTCCGGTTCGTCAACGCGAGCCCCAACTCGAGTCCGATGACGCTGTTCGCGAAGAACAGCACCACTGGCGTCGAAGCGGCGATCGGCGCGGCGATCGCGTACAAGTCGGGCGGCGCATTCACGTCGGTGCCAAGCGGTGTGTACGACTTGGGCACGCGCCTGGCCGGTGTGAGCACGAACGCGATTTCCCGCACCGCCGTCTCGTTCTCGGCGGGCAAGGTCTACACGATCAGCGCGCGCGGTGACATGACCATTGTGTCAACGACGGCGACGAATCGACCGGTGCTGGATAACACGGCGAACCGGTAGACTTCATCAAGGTGACAGCGCCGCGGACACCGGGTGTCCGCGGCGCTGTTGTGTATGGAGGCGCCGTGCATCAGTGCTTGAGCAGTCGCTCCAGCAATTCTGGCAGGGCGTGAAATTGATCGATGTGATCCGGTGCAGAATTGCCGGCGTAGCCGCGCAGTTCGAAGCGACCCACGTGCGCTTCGCTGAGTTGTTGCAGACCTCGGGGGCCCCAGCGCAGGACGGGTACGCGTGGGATCCCCAGCGCGTGTAATAGCCAGTCCGCTGTCTCCGTGGTGCTGGCGAACGTGCCGGGAAAAATCTCGGAGTGCGTCACCAAGAAACGCTTCTCGCCGTGTGTCGCCGCGCGCGCGAAGTTGGCGAACGCCACAAGATTCATCGTGTCGATCGCGCCGCCATTGGCGAGCACCGTCCCATCGGGCACATATGACGTGTGCATGCCGTCAAGCAACAGAATCGCGCTGACGGCCGCGAAGTGGCGAGGCTCGCGTAGAATCGCGCGGATGGCGCCATGGCCGGCGGAGAACCCGACGAGTGTGAGGTGATCGATCCGCGCGCGGCGGCCGGTCACCGCTGCGACTTCGCGCGTGATGGACGCGGTCAGCGAATCAAAGACGCTCGGGTCGGTGAACGCGCGGCCGTACACGCCCGAGCCTGAGCCGAGGTTGAGTGTTGCGGCGACCGTGCGACGTCCATACGATGACGCCGCGAGCGCGGGCAGCCATCCGGCGCCGTGAAAATGCACGACGAGATCGAAGGCATCGCGCGATCGCGCGTCATCGGGAACGAACAGCTCAACCGGTTTGCCGGCGGGGCCCGCGAACGAGCGCATGGTGCCCTTGAGTGGCCGCTGCACGAGCCGTTCATGCGGCCGCGTCGACTCTGTCATGGGCGACGGATTCTGCGCCGCTGCCGGCGGCGCGACCGGCGGCGGCGTGACCGGCGGCGGCGTGACGGATTGTGCGAAGGTCGCGTGGGTTGGCGCTATCAGGGACGCCACCGCGAGCATCAACGGCCCGCGTGCTTTGAACAGTGTGCGCAACGCGTGATGTGTGGTCGCTATGGGCGCCGACGCGCAGCGGAGACCGAATCCACGACGGCCAGATACGAGTTGATCAGGTCGTGATGCAGCGTCAGGTGCGATTCATCGCCGCGTCGACCAAAGACTTTCACCACGACGCTGTCCCGACTGTTGCGCAGCACGTTGTCCGGCAGGCGGGCACTCAGGAACAGCGACGGCGAGCAGCCACGCGTGCCCTGACAGTTGAAGGCGTCGAAGCGCATCCCGTTCACCTGAAGTACCTGCGGGGCGACCGTGCTGTCCTGTGAGTAGACGTACCAGTCGCCATGCAACGCTGTCGCCCAATCGGGAACCGCATAGACGCTGATGAACAGTTGATGATCACGCACCAGCGTGCCGTCGCGACGCAATGAGGCGCGCAGCCCCTGCCACGCCTCTCCCGCGCTCCAGCCGACGACGCTGGCGAGTGGGGCGCGCCAATAGTCTCGCACGACGACTTTCGGTGGCTCTAAGTCGTCAGCGGTCGCTGCGCGCTCGGGCGAGGCCGCGAAGGCGGTCGCGGCACTGCGCGAGACATCTGCCGTCCTCGGAATCGCAATCGAACGCGCACAGCCCGTGAGCGCACCGACAAGGGCCAGCGCGGGAAGACACCAAGAGCGCACAGCAGCAGGACGAGGGGCGACAAGCATCGTGGACTCTCCAAGGCAGAGACTACTCCCGAAACATTGCGATCTGGCCCGCGCGCCGCCAGAGTGCAGGGGCGTGACCCGGCTGCTCTCTCCACAGGACGAACCCATGCGGTTGTCTCCCTTCGCCCTCCTCGTACTCCTGACGTCGCTCACGCTGCCCGTGTCCATTCGGGCGCAGGGGCAAGCCACCTCCTCACGCGCGCCGCGCGACGGTAACCAGGGCGGCAACGTGCACGGCGTGGTGTTCGACAGCATTGCCGGTCGACCGCTCGGCGGCGCGCTGGTGCAACTCGTTGCCGCTGATAGCACCTTGTCCTACGGGCAGACGGTCGTTGCGGACTCGGCCGGAACGTTCACATTCCCGGATGTTCCCGACGGCCACTATACCATCGGCTTCCTGCACCCACTGCTTGATTCGCTCGGGATCGAGCCGATGCTCCGCTCGGTGACGCTCGTGGCGCACCGCTCGGTGCGTGTCGACTTGTCGTTGCCGTCTCCAGCGCGCATTCGTGCGGCCATCTGCGGCGCGAAGGCGGGCGGCAACGATGGAGCCATTGTCATCGGCGCGGTCCGCAACGCCGGCGATGGCTCTCCGGCAAGCGGTGTCAGAGTGATCGCCGAGTGGTTGGAGTTCTCGGTCGGGAAGGGTGGATTGACGCGACAGATCCCCCGTCGGGTGGCGACGACGCAGGAGAGCGGATGGTTTGCGTTATGCAACGTCCCGAATCCGGGAACGATTGTGCTCATGGCGAGTCGGGGCTCGGACAGCACGGACTTTGTCGAGATGCAAGTTCCGCCGAGCGGGCTGCTGCGCCGCGAACTGTTTATCGGCGTCGCGCGCGTCGTCAGCGCGGATGCCCGCACGCGCCGTGATTCCCTGTCGGGCGCGGACAGTGCGAGTTCGCGGCGTCCCCAACTGCACGTCGGCGACGGTCGGCTGACGGGATCAGTCGTCACCGTGCTGGGCGGGCGTGCGCTGGCGGGCGCGCAGGTGGGCATCGTGAACGGTCCGCGCACGCGGGCGAACGAGCGCGGCGAGTGGGCAATCACCGACGCGCCAGCGGGCACGCGCACGCTCGAAGTGCGCGCGGTCGGGTTCTATCCGGCACGCGTGGCGATCAATGTGGTTCAGGACGCGCCGGCGGTGCGCGTGGCGCTGGCGACGCTCAAGTCTGTCTTGGATACCGTCAAGGTCACCGCGAACTACGAGCGGTACAGTCGCTTCGCGGGTTTTCGTGAGCGATCGCGCTCGGGTGTTGGTCGCTACCTTTTGCCTGACGAGATCGCGCAGCGCGCACCGGGCGCGGTGAGCGATCTGTTTCAGGCCATGAACGGCGTGTACGTCGACGGGGGGGCCGATCCTGAACGAAAGCTCATGATGCGCGGCATTTTTCAGGATCGCTGTCAGGCCAGCATCTACATCAACGGACATTTCATGAATGGCATGACGATCGGCGACATCGATGCGTACGTCGTACCCAAGGATGTCGTCGGTATCGAGGTGTATCAGGCGGGAACCGTGCCGGCGCAGTTCCAGATGGGTGAACTGCAAAATGACAGTGCGGCCGCACGCGGAAACTGCGGGAGTGTCGCGATCTGGGCGAAGTAAGTGCGACGTCGCGAGTTCATCACGCGAATCGGTTCCGCCACGCCGTTACTGATCTCGGCGACGTCGTGTGCGTCGCTGCAACGCTTCGCGTCAGGCGAGTCTGAACTCGCGGCTGACGTTGTGGTGATCGGCGGTGGACTGGGCGGATGTTCGGCCGCGTTGGCAGCAGCGCGCAATGGCCTGCGCGTCATCATGACCGAAGAGACCGACTGGATCGGTGGACAGCTGACGCAGCAGGCGGTACCGCCCGACGAGAATCAGTGGATCGAAACCATCGGCGGCACGCGCAGTTATCTGGCGTTTCGATCGGCCATCCGGGAGCACTACCGCCGATACTATCCGCTCACCGATCGCGCGCGCGCCAACGCGCGACTAAATCCGGGGAACGGCTGGGTCTCGCGATTGTGCTGCGAGCCCCGCGTCGCGCTCGCGGTCTTGCAGAAGCTGATGGCGCCGTACGTGCAGCGCGGACAATTGCGGGTTCTGCTGCGACATCAGCCGACGCAGGCACAGATGCGCGGCGATCGCGTCGATGCCATATGGGTGCGCGATGCCGTGTCGGACCGTTCGATCGTGCTTCGCGCGCCGTTCTTTGTCGACGCCACGGAGCTGGGCGACGTCCTGACGTTGACCGGGACGGCGTATGTCGTTGGCGCCGAGTCGGCGCAGCTGACTGGTGAACCGCATGCGAAAGCCTCAGCGGAGCCGGACAACGTGCAAAGCTTCACGATGTGCTTCGCCATGGACTACCGCCCCGGAGAAGACCATGTGATCGATAAACCGCGCGAGTACGCACGCTGGCGGGATCAGTCGATGTCGTCCGACGTCGGTGCGCATTACGGTCTTCTCAGTTTCGACGAGCCGGCGGTGAAGCGTATCGGCTTCGATCCTGATGCGCGCAGCGGGTTCTGGAGCTACCGACGGATCATCGATCGCGATCAGTTCGTGCCGGGTACGTACGACAGCGATGTCACGATCGTGAACTGGCCGCAGAACGACTACTCGTTCGGGTCGTTGATCGATGTGAGCCCGCAGGAGGCTGCACAGCACATCGATCGGGCGAAGCAACTGAGTTTGTCGCTCCTGTACTGGCTGCAGACCGAGGCGCCCCGTCGCGATGGTGGTGCCGGGTGGAAGGGTTTACGACTACGTCCTGATGTCGTCGGCACGAGCGACGGGCTCGCGAAGTATCCGTACATTCGAGAGAGTCGGCGCATGCTCGCCGAATTCACCGTGCGTGAGCAGCATGTCACGGCCAATGCGCGAATGGCGGAAACGGGCTTGTCGCGTGAGGCCGTGAGGGCAGCGGCCTTTGCGGATTCCGTGGGGATCGGGCACTACAACATGGACGTGCATCTGACGACGCGAGGCGATCGCGGGCAGTACGGCGCGACCCTGCCATTTCAGATTCCGCTCGGCGCATTGATCTCGCGCCGCGTGGAGAACGTGCTGCCGGCGTGCAAGAACATCGGCGTCACGCATCTCACGAACGGGTGTTTTCGTTTGCATCCGATCGAGTGGAACATCGGCGAAAGCGTCGGACATCTGGTCGCCTTCTGTCTCGCGCGTCGACAACTCCCGCGCGGCGTGCGCGCCGACGCGGCGCTGCTCGAGGATTTTCAGCGGCAGCTGGAGCGCGATGGCATTCCGTTGGCGTGGCCGAGCCCGCTGCCTGGCTGACCGGTGCGACGCGACGCGATTCGCAGAAGCGAGTCACACGGCGCGCGGGCGCGCGGGTCCCTCCTCGATCGACTCATACGCCGGTCCGCGTCCGCGAGCCGCGACGGGCCAGCGCGTCTCGACGGCGTGCCCTCGCACACCAATGATCTCGTCGAACAGATGCACCACGATGCAGACGTGGTTGGGTACGATGCGTACCTGATCGCCCAGGCGCGGCCGCCAATCGGATTTTGAGAGGTCGAGGATACCGTGCTCCTCGGACATCCGCGCGACGACGACCGCGGGATGATCCAACAACGCGCCGTAGCCGTCGCCGTCAGCGGCGCGCAGCGGTTCGCGGCCGAGTGATTTCGCGCCGGCGTCAACGACGGCCTGACCTTTGACGGCGATGCTGACCACGGTCGCGAGCACGGTGAGCGCGCAATCTTCCCAGTCACACGCGCCGATGGTGGCCGTCGTGCGATCGTTGTACACATAGGTGCCGGGGCGGACCTCGGTGACGCCGGGCACTTCGTGAAATCGCCACGCGGCCGGCGTCGAACCACCACTCACCACGCGGACCGGCAAGCTCGCGTCGCGCAACGCGTCCGTGTAGCGCGCGATGTCGACGCCGAGCGCGGCGAGCGCCGCCGTCTGATCCTTCACATCCTGCCGGATGTGTCCCGGGTAGAAGAGCAGGCCGCCAAAATTCAGATTCGACGAACTCGCGATCGCCTTGGCGAGCGTGATGGCCTTCTCTGGATTGGCGACGCCGATGCGATGCATGCCCACATCAGCTTCGACATAGACGTCGAACTGACGACGGCCGAGTTTGGCCGCGAGCGACAGCGCGGGCAGCGCCGCCGCATCGTCGGCCGCGACACCGACCCGAATGTCGGCCGGCAGTCGGGCCAATCGCTCGAGTCGCGCGGCGCCAACTGGCGGGTAGGCCACAAGCAGATCATCGCAGACCTCGCTCATGACTTCTGCTTCCCGCAGCGTGGCGCAGGTCAGGCCCACGGCCCCGTGGCGAAGCTGTTCGGCGGCGATGCGCGGCGACTTGTGCGTTTTGACGTGCGGACGCAATTGGAGGCCGTGCAGGGTGGCGTACGCCGCCATTCGGTCCAGATTCATCGCCATCCGGTCGAGGTCCACGACCGGCACCGGCGTTTCGAGTTGTTCAAGGAACGTCGTCATGCCGCCTCCGCCAATGATCTACGCTGCGAGCTGCCCTTATGTCCGATTCCGAGCGCGACTGGACGCCCGTCCCGCTGCACGGTGTCCCCGCCCCTGCCGGCGCGTACTCTCCCGGTGTGCGGGCGGGACATCTGTTCTTTGTCTCAGGACAAACTCCACGCGATCCCGCGACTTCGCAAATTGTTGGCACGACCATCGAAGAACAGACACGTGTAACACTCGCAAATGTCGAGCGCATTCTGACGACGGGCGGCGCTCGCCTGACGAACGTCGTGAGCGTGACGGTTTATCTGGCCGACGAGGACGACTGGGGTCGGTTCAACGAGACCTACAAGACCGTATTCTCGGCGCCGTACCCGACCCGGGCGGTCGTGGGGGTGTCGCTGCGCGGTATTCTCGTGGAAATCTCCGCGATCGCCTACATCCCGTGAGCGAGTCAATTCACGCCACGGTCCGAACGCGGCAGCGTGCGACGACGCGCACGGCGCGATATGTGGTGGTCGGCGCGGAGCCCGCGCAGGCGCGCCGCGTCTGGTTTGCACTGCACGGGTACGGCATGCTCGCCGCGCGATTCGTCCGACCGTTCGAGGGCATCGTTCCGGACGACACCTGCATCATCGCACCAGAGGCGCTGTCGCGTTTCTATCTCGAAATGCCGCGCGCCGACGGTGGCCATATGCAGCGCATCGGCGCGACCTGGCTGACGCGCGAGTCCCGCGAGACGGAGATCGCCGATGCGCACCGTTGGCTCGATGCGGTGTACGACGAGATCGTCGCTGAGTCGACGGGGGGCCAGGGACGTGCCCCGGCCGTGGGTGTACTCGGATTCTCGCAGGGGGTCGCGACGGCCATGCGCTGGATCGCGGATGGACGCGTGGCGCCGCAACAATTCGTTGCGTGGGCGGGCGGCCTCGCTCATGACGCGGACCACGCGCGTTTCGTCGCGAAGTTGCAGCACGCTGAGATGCTACTGGTGACGGGTGACGCCGATCAGTTCGCGACGGAAGCGCATCGGACCGCGACGCTGTCGGCACTGAGCGCCCTCAGCGTCCGCTGTCGCACGTTGTCGTTCGAAGGCACGCACGTGCTCGACGCGCCAGTGCTGCAGCAGATCCTTCACGATTTTGCGCGGTCAACGTGAGGTCGGCGTCATCCCGGCGGCACTATGACAGCGGCACCATGAGGATGCGTTGAGCGCGGCGATCCTGATTCACGGTGGCAGCCCCGAGCGACGACATGCATTGGCACGAGCCGTTCGCGAACATGTGCACGTCACGTACGGGCAGGAACTGCGTGTGCGCGTGTCCTCTCGGGCTGCCGAAGCGGCGAAATGTCTCGCGGATCCCGCCGTGACGGCGGTGTTCTTGCTAAACGCGCCGCACGATGCGGCAGCCGTGCGACTGGCCGCCGCGCCGCTCGGGCTCACCGCGCAGGTCTACGATCTCGACGATCGTGACTCGGCCGATGTCGTCGTGAGTCTGATTCGCGACGTGTTTCACTGACGGCCGCCCATTGGCGACAACGCGTCAGCCGAAACGCGTCAGCCGAAACGCGCTACCCGTCGCCCTTGAGTTTTCGCAGTTCGCGACGATCGCGCTTGCCGGGACGACTGTCGCCGAACGCGAATGCTGTGGGGTTTGTCTTGAGCTGCGCATGCACGGCGTCGCGGCGCGCGCGACTGTCCGCCGTCTCGTCGTACAGCTGCTGCGCGATTTGCGCCGATCCGCGCCGGACGGCGATGTCGCGCACGATCAGCTGCCACTCGTACGCGCCGTCGCGCAGTCGAACACGATCGTCGGCCTGCACCAACTTCGCGCGTTTGGCGCGCTCGCCGTTGACCTCGACCTTGCCGCCGTCGATCGCGTCGGCGGCCAAGGCACGCGTCTTGAAAAAGCGCGTGACCCAGAGCCACTTGTCGAGGCGCACTTTCCCGGGAGGCGCGTCGTCGGCGTCCTCTCGTTCGTGATCCTCATCGTGACCGCGTCGACTCATTCGTCAAACGCCGCGTCGTCGTCGGTTGCGTCTGCATCGACGTTCTCGTCGCCGGTGAGTCCACGATCCTCTGCCTGCTTCACTTCGCGAATGCGTGTCGCCGCGCCCGCATAAACGGCGCGCACAGGCGGATACTTCACCGCGGCCGCGGCGCGTTGCTCCAACAGGGGGATCACGGCCGAGAGTGCGGCGATCTCCGCCAATGCGTCGCTGGCTGGTGGAATCGCGCTCAACGTCGCGACCACGTCATCGCAGGCCTCGGCCATGCGCGTCGACATCGCCGCATCGGGACCCGGTTGCGGGGGACCCTTCTGCAGTGTCGTCGCCCGTAGCCGGAGGGCATTGGCGTCTGCATGAAATCGCGTCAGCAGGTATTCACGTGGCGACATCAGTTCCCCAATTCGTCTTTGGCCGCTCGCCACGCCGCCAGCCACGCTTCGCTGACGACCAGCGGGGCGACGCCGAGTCGATTGCATCGTGAACGAAGGTCATCCCACCATCCATAGTCCATCGCGTCGACTACATCGACGAGTCGCCCGAGCGGCAACGTGCGATCACCCATCGTATCGGCAAGCACCGGCGGCAATTCAAGGCGTTCAGCGAGCTGCTCGCCGGGCGCGCCCAAGGCGAATTCCGCCACCGACAGCAAGCCGGCGATCGCACGTGCGCGCGGATGTGGCGCGCCGTCGATGGCTGCGCCGAGTCGTTCGATCAGTCGCGCCCTTCGCAGCGCAATCAGGGCCAGTTCCGGATCACCCGACGCGTCCGCGAGCAGTCGTGCGGTCACGGACAGCAGGCGTTCCATCACCGCATCGCGTCCGAGCATGTTCAACGCGTGTGCTACGGACCGAGGGCCCCGTGCTCCGAGCGTCGCCGAGCTGAGTGCCTTGAGCAGCGACGCGCCGAGATGCTCATCTTCGTGCACGTATTTGTCGAATGCGGCGTCAGCGGGTCTGCCATCCGCATAACCGGCGAGGGTGCGGAGCGCGCGTGTCGCACTCTCCTCGGCGGCTCGGTCCACCGGCGTAGATGCCCCACGGGCGAGCACGCGACCGCTGACCAAATTGACACCGGCCGAGAGCACGCGCAGCCGGGTCGCGCGATCGT
The DNA here is from genome assembly GCA_031366985.1 of Gemmatimonadaceae bacterium. GTDB lineage: Bacteria > Gemmatimonadota > Gemmatimonadetes > Gemmatimonadales > Gemmatimonadaceae > Gemmatimonas. Next base: position 15,930 of record JANLPE010000078.1, on the reverse strand, counting down.
CAACGTTGCGAACGAGTGGACGGAGCCCCGAGTCGAGGAGCATCTTGACGCGACTCTCGAGCAGCGGTGCCGGGGTGCGCATGGCGTCCAGCACGAGCATCGATCCGACGAGCGACGTCGGCAGCGGCGAGCCATCGGGGAAGCCTTGCAGCGCGAAGTGCAGGCCGGAGCCGAGCAGTCGTTCGATGGCACGACGCGTTGCCGCGTCGTCCAAGGCATCGGTCGAGATCAACCACACGGCATCCGTCGATGCGAATCGCGTCACGACGCCTTCGCGCAGGAGCGCCGGGGTGATGGGGACGACGAGGTTCTTGCCAGCCAGGCGCGTGAGCGCGGCGACCGATTCCAGTGTCTGACGCGCGTCACCGTCGGCATGACTGGCACGGCCACGTTCGTACGCCGGGCAGGCGGAAACCGAGTACCCGACGACCCTTTCGCGCCGATCACGAATGGGAAGCAACGTCGTCAGCACTGCGTCGAGACTCACGTTGTCAACTCAACGTGCCGTGCGGTCAGGCGTCGAGACATCGCGTCGCGCCATGACCGCATTGAGATACGCGGGGTCATGCGTCACTTCACGCACGACGAACGGCGTCAGCCACTCGGGGATTTGCACATGCTGCGCAGTGCTCTCCAACTCGACTTCAGCGAGGACCAGATCGCGATCGAGGAAGACGTCCACTTCCCACAGCACTGTGCCTTCCCGCACGAGATGTCGGCGCTTGCGGATACGCGCATCGATCGTGAGCGGCCACAGGGCGTCGAACAGGGCCGGATCGGTCGGCTCTTCGACTTCGATGCGTGCACCTGGTTGACCGAGCTTGATCGTCCGTGTGCACTGCGACGTGCCGCCCATCGAAATCGTGCGGCGCAACCGCTCACGCAGCACGGTGCCGGGCAGCCACCCCTGTTCGATGCGCACTGCGGGCGCCATCGCCGCCTGCGGCGGCAAGCCGTGCAGCAGATATTTTCGTTCGATCTCCATGGGGAGGCCGTGCCCGACCGGGATCGTCCCCGACTCACGTGACGCCGGTGAATCGGTCACGTGCGACATGCCGCGGCAGTCCGCGATCGCCCGTAGCGTCTGCGATGCGGCATCCTTGATGTGCATGACCGCATCCGCGTCGCGGCACCAGCGATCGGCAAACGCTTCGAAGTGACCGAGGGCCACGCCTTGCAGCACGTCGGCCAGCGCCGCACATCCGCGCGCCCGCGATTCGTCGGCAAGTAACGACGCATCGCGCATGGCACCGAGCAGGTCCTGCCCCTGCGTTGCCAATGCGTACCACGCGCCGATCGACGGCTCCGTACGCGAAAACGGCGCGAGCATCGCGCGCTGACGCTTCAGTCGAATGCGTATGCGATGCAGCGTGTGCTGCGCATGGACGCCGTCGATCGAGCTGAGGTTGTGCCGCAGGTGCGCGGCACCGCGATCGACGCGATCCGCGAGGTGTCGAGCGAACGGGACGACCACGTCCGACTGGCCGACGACATGCGTCGTCGTAAAGCGGGCGAGTCCGGCGGCGAGTCGCTCCGCGTCGCGATCGATCGTCTTCTCGAACATGCGCGATACGCGCGCCTGACGGGAGGAGATGTCTATCGACAGGTACTGCAACATCGTGTCGGCCTCGATGCGGGCAGCGGGCGACAAGCCGTCGCGCTCCGCGTCGAGCCACTCACGCTGCACGTCGCGATCGCGCGCACGGCCGGAGACGCGGCTGAGGCGCCGCAACATCCTCCGGAACCGCCGTCCTTCGTCGAGCCCGAGCGATTCGCGATGCTCGCGCAACGTCGCACGCAGTCGGCGCAACCCCACTCGAGCTTTGTGCAACGACGACACGGCGATGCGCATTACCGCGTCCGGATCCGCCGCATGCGACGCTTCTCTCAGGGACGCGGCCCAATCGGTGCGTGCGACTACGAGATTTCCGAGCCAGTGCAGCGCCACGATCCGGGCGCCCTCGTGCGCGGATCGCGTGAGCGCCGTAGCGAGCAACGGCTCGATGTCGAGGGCAGCACCGTCAGCCACGACGACGTCAGGATCCGACGGACTCACTGATCATCACTCGCGTCGACGAAGACGTCGGCGGTGCCGTCCTGGTGGTACGTGACCGACACGCTCCACGGGCGACAGCAGACCGAGCAATCTTCGATATAATCCTGTTGGGACCCAGAACCCGGGTCGAGGGTGATCTCCACCGACTCACCGCAATATGGACAGGAGAGCTCGTGGACGAGGTCGGCGACGCCATCGCCCAGAGAGAACTCGTCATCGAGTTCATCAGGGGTTTCGTCGTCAAAGGCGTTGGCATCAGGGAACGCCGGCTCGCCCGGTTCCCAGTCATCTCGCTGATCCATCGGCTCCGTGGCTGGTGCGAAGGCAGAGCGGGAATATATCGCTCCAGAGAGTCCGGGGTTCAATCCCGATGGATGTGTTCGTATAATTCCGTGTTGAAAATCGGTCTTCCCGCAGACCACTGACATATGTCGTCCACGCAGCAGACCGAAATCTCTCTGCTCATCGCCGAAGCACTGGCGCTTGAGCTGACGTCAGGCGTGCGCGCCGCCATCGCGCGGCGCCATGACGTTGGGCTCCTGCCGGATCGCCTCAGGGCCGCCGGTGGAGCCCTCGGCATTGCGTATCTGTCACGAACGCTCGATGTCGATGGCGTCCGCGACGCGCTGTCCTGCTCAACGGCGCCACTGATTCTCATCGGTGACGACGGGGATGCGGTGCTCTTGGGTCTCTGCCGCACCGCACAGGATGCGGAGGCAGTTCGGGTGACGGCCGACGGGGCGATCGAACCGCTGCATGATGATCCGCTGCTCGACGCGATCATCACGATTGTCGGCACGGCGCCGCAGGCGCTCTCGCCGCTGGCCTTGGCCTCTCCGTCTGATCCAATGCGACAGACGCTCGAGATGATGATCGACACGCACTCGACGCCGGGGCGACCGACGCGCCGGCAGGATCGGAACGTATTCAGCCGAGTTTACGAGCTGCTGTCTCGCGATAAGCGTGACATTGTTATCCTGTTCGTCTATGCAGCGCTGGCTGGTCTCTTCGCGCTCACCCTGCCGTTGTCAGTCGGCGCGATAGTGCAGCTGGTGCAAGGCGGCCTCGTGCTGCAACCGGTCGTCATTCTGATCGGTTACGTCGTTATTGGTACGCTGGCGAGCGGGGGATTGCAGATCTTGCAGCTGGGTGTCGTGGAACGCATCCAGCAGCGGGTGTTCGCACGGCTGGCGCTCGAGTACACCTTCCGCGTTCCGCGTATTCGCTACGAGACGGCGATGAAGGAAGATCTGCCCGAGACCATGAATCGTCTGTTCGAGGCGGTGAGCATCCAGAAGAGTCTCTCCAAGTTCCTGCTCGATACGTCGACCGCGCTGCTGACGGTCATTGCCGGCCTAGTGCTGCTGACGTTCTATCACCCGTACTTCACGTTTTTTGGCGTGCTGTTGCTCGTCGTACTCGGCGGCATTCTGTGGTTCTCGGGTCCGCGTGGTCTCGAAACGAGCCTAATGGAGTCGAAGTACAAGTACCGCGCCGTCCACTGGTTGGAAGAGCAGGCGCGCGCGTTTCACGCGTTCAAGTTCGCCGGTCGTTCGCCGCTCGGCGTGCAGCGCATGGATGAAATTCTGACCGGCTATCTGAACTATCGCGGCAAGCACTTTCGGGTGCTGATGCAGCAGACCGTCGCCATCGTGATCTTTCGCACGATCATTGTGGGCGGCTTCCTCGTGCTCGGCAGCCAGCTCGTCATCGACCGTCAGATTTCGCTCGGTCAGTTCGTCGCGTCGGAATTCATCATCGTGACCGTGTTGACCGGTGTCGAAAAGCTCATTCTCAGTATGAGTACGATCTACGATATCCTGACCTCGGCCGAGAAGGTGGGATACGTGTCCGACCTTCCCCTCGATGCCTCAGCGGGGCACGCATTGTTGCCCGCGTCGACGGGTATGGCCTTGACGCTGCGGGGCGTCGCGTACCGCTATCAGCCGCTCTCGCGCGACGTGCTGCACGATATTTCCGCGGTGATCCAGGCGGGCGATCGGGTCGGCATCACCGGATATGAAGGGGCTGGTCGCACGACACTGCTCAAGCTCATGGCGGGCCTGCTCGGCGATTACGACGGCACCCTGCTGTTCGACGGCCAACCGCTCCGCATGCTGGACCGCACCGTGCTGTGCGAACAGATCGGCCAGTACCTCTCCGCGACGGATCTGTTCGACGGCACGATCGCCGAAAACATTTCCGTCGGTCGCCCCGGCATCGATCATGATGCGGTTCGTCGCGCCATCGCCGATGTCGGCTTAACGCGCGACATCGAAGACATGACGAATGGTATCGATACGCAGATCACGCACGGCGGTCGGCGGCTCACGCATGACAGCGCGATCAAACTGCAGTTCGCGCAGGCAATCGCCGGTTCGCCCAGACTACTCGTGGTCGATGACCTCTTTCAAAACCTGCAGGGCGACGACCGCCGGCGACTTATTGGACTCCTGATGGACCGTTCGCGTCCGTGGACAGTGGTCGTGGTCTCACACGATCCGACGCTGCTCGCCGCACTCGATCGCGTGATCGTCCTCGAAGACGGCGGCATGCGCGCCGACGCGCCATTCGCGCAGTTGCGCAAGGATCCGTATGTCCAGCGACTGCTCGATCAAGACGCCTCGCCGCGTGCGCCGCAGGGAGCACACTGAGATGGCCACCGCGTCGAACCCGCAGCGTCCCGATCAATTGCCGCTGAACACCGCGCGCCTGCTGCAGGAGCAGGCGTCGTATCGCGCCGTGTGGACGTGGCTTGGCGCGATTGGCGTGGCGTTGGTGATCATCCTGTTCCTGCCATGGCAGCAGAATGTGCAGGGCAACGGGAAGGTCTCGGCACTCTCGCCACAGGATCGGCCGCAGTCGCTTCCGTCGCGCATCGACGGACGGATCGAACGGTGGCTCGTGCCGGAAGGCACGTTCGTGACGGCCGGTACGCCGATCGTGGAGATCAGTGAAGTCAAAGACGAATATCTGGACCCGCAGGTCGTCGAGCGAACGCGCGAACAGATGAACGCGAAAGTTCAGGCGAACCGCGACAAGTCGGGCAAGGTCGGCGCGTACGCAAACCAGATCGCGGCGCTGGAGCAGTCGCTGGATTTCAAGCGCCGGCAAACTCGTAACAAAGTGCTGCAATACGCCGCGGCATTGGAGCAGGCCGTTCTCGACGACTCGCTGGCGCGTGATCAGTATCGACGAAAAGATGCGCTCTACTCATCCCCACTCGGCCTGACGTCCCTGAACGATCTGCAGGCCGCGAGGTTGAAGGCACAGTCGGCGTCCGCGAAGCTCGTCGAGAAGCGCAATGAACTCGCCAATGCACAGGTCGATCTCGAAGGCATCGTAACCGAATATCGCGAGAAGATCGAGAAGGCGCGCGGTGAACGATTCTCGACAATGGCCGACATCCAGGAAGGAAACAGCGAAGTCAGCAAGCTGCGCAACAAGGTCGCGTCGCTCGAAGTGCGACGTGGCTACTATCGTATCACCGCGCCGCAGGATGGTTACGTCGTGAAGGCGATGAAGCAGGGCGTCGGCGAAATGGTAAAATCGGGCGACGCGCTCGTCACCTTGCAGCCGCGCACGGCGCGTCGCGCCGTCGAACTGTTCCTTCGCCCGATGGACGTCCCCCTGCTACGCACGAGTCGCAAGGTCCGCTTAATCTTCGACGGCTGGCCGGCGCTGCAGTTTTCTGGATGGCCAAGCGTCTCGGTCGGAACCTTTGGCGGCGAGGTGGCCGTCATCGATCAGGTCGCCGGGAGCGACGGCAAGTTTCGTGTGCTCGTGACGCCTGACAGCACCGACGAGGCGTGGCCGGCACAGCTGCGCCTTGGATCGGGCGTACATGGTTGGGCGGCGCTCAATACCGTTCGCGTGTGGTTCGAGTTGTGGCGTCAACTAAACGGATTCCCGCCGAGCATCAACGTGTCCGACGTGCAAGGCGGTGACGCGGTTGGCGGTGCGGCCGACGGTGGGAAAAAATGAGCGGGGGGAATCTGCCGCACCTGCGACGAATCGTTGTGCTATGGGTGCTCCTCGCTGGTGTCGTTTCACCCCTTGGGCTGCGCGCGCAGGACTCGCTCTCCTTCGCACGCTATGCGCGGCAAGTCGAGGCCTATCATCCGGTCGCGCAGCAGGCGCGTCTCGTGAGCGCTCAGGCACGGGCGGCGATGCAGGAAGCCTGGGGCGCATTCGATCCCAAGGTGTCGCTCTCGATGGCACAGAAGGCGTACAAGGGCACGCCGTACTACTCGTATGTCGACGCGTCACTGAAGGTGCCGACGCCGCTGGGTGCCGACCTCAAGCTCGCCTTCGAGCGCGCGACGGGTTCAAGAGTCGCCACTGATCTTGCCACGCCCGTCGCTGGCCTCCTTTCGCTCGGTCTGTCGCTGCCGTTGGGTCAGCGGATTATCACCGACGAACGCCGCACGGGCTTGAGCATTGCACGGGCACAGCGGCAGATCGGCGACGCCGAGCACCAGGGAATGATCAACAAACTGTTGCTCGATGCGGCGAAGGCGTTCGGCAACTGGTACGCTGCGGCACGTCGTCTCGAAATCGCGAACGAGGGTGTTACACTCGCCGCGTTCAGATTTGAGGCGGTGCGGTTGCGCGTCCAGAACGGCGAGAGCGCTCCGATGGATACCCTCGAAGCGTCGCTCGAAGTGCAGCGGCGGACCGTAGCAATGATCGAAGCCGAGACCGAATCGCGGGCAAGGCGATTCGTCGCGGAATCCTTTCTTTGGGATGCGCGCGGGAGTGCGGTCGAACTGCCGGCCAATGCGCGGCCAGTGCTTGAGGGGCTCGAACGCACGCCGGTCGATACCATGCGCTTGGCATCGTGGCTCGAGTCTGTCGCACAGCGGCACCCCGAGCTGCGCAAGGCGGATGGCAAGCTGCAGGCGCTGCAAGCGGAACGGCGCTTCGCGAAGCAGGCCATCATCCCGTTCGCCGAAGCGTCGCTCGCGACGATCGCTGACCGGGAGCAATCCGGGCTGTTGACCGACAGTGACCGCTGGCGCGACAACTACAAGGCCGGACTGACGGTCGAGTCATCGCTGCTGCTGCTGAAGGAGCGAGGCAAGGCGACCCGGACAGATCAGAAGGTCGCGTTTGCGCAACTCGATCGGGACCGCCTGCGGCGCGATCTGGCGTACAGTGTCCGTATCGCACTCAATGACATCGTGCTGCTTGAACGGCTGCTGCTTGCGCAGCGCACCAACGTGCGGGGCGCGACCGCGCTGCGCGACGCCGAGCAGGCGCGGTTCATCAATGGCGAAAGCACACTGCTCCTCGTCAACCTGCGGGAGCGACTGGTGTTGGACGAAGCCATCAAACTGGCGAGTCTCGAAGGCAAGCTGGCGGCGGCGCGTGCGGCGCTCGTGGTCGCGGTCGGCGACAGCAGCCTGGTGCCATAGACGAATTTCGTGACGGACTAGGTCGGCGTTACCGCGGTCAGTGTTTGACCACGCGCTGATCGATCGGCGTCGGGTTGCGCACCACGAGCTCTGCATCACCCGGCGCCGCCTGTGCGGGCGCACCGACGATCACGCGGGCTGCGGCGAGCGCGTCATCGACGCCGTCATGCACGTTGTCGTCACCGATCTCCGCCAGCATTCCCGCGCGCTCCAAGGCGAATCGCGGTTGAGCATGCAGACCGGATAGCATCAGGATGGTCCCATCGCGCAGCGAGCGTCGGTGCAGGTCGCGCAGCAACGAAATGCCCGTCGCGTCAATAGCCGGGACGTTGCGCAATCGGAGAATCAGGACCGTTGGCGTCCGACCCAGCTCACCAAGCGCCTCCTTAAATCGCTCAGCCGCGCCGAAGAAAAACGGTCCGTCGATTTCGAACACCTCGACGCCGCGCGGCACGGACCGCAGTCCAATCGCGTGCGGATCGGATCCTTCCGGCAGATCGACCAGCTCCCGAGTCACGACCTGCACATTCGTGACCTCGGCCATGCGCTTCATGAACAGGAAGGCGGCCAGCACCATGCCGACCTGCAGCGCGACGGTGAGATCGACGGCGACGGTCAAAACGAACGTGCTCAGCAGCACCACTACGTCGGCCCGCGGCGCCCGCAGATGCGCCTGAAAACTGCGCCACTCCGACATATGATAGGCGACGAGCATCAGGATGCCCGCCAATGTGGCCATGGGGATCAGCGCGGCCCACTTGCCGACGAAAAGGGCAATGAGCAACAGCACGATCGAGTGAATCATGCCGGCGATCGGTGTGCGGCCGCCGCTCTTGATGTTGGTGGCCGTACGCGCGATGGCACCCGTGGCCGGGATGCCACCGAACATCGGCGTCACCACGTTCGCGACGCCCTGTGCGACCAGTTCCATGTTTGATCGATGTTTGCCGCCGATCATGCCGTCCGCAACGACCGCGCTCAGCAGCGATTCGATGGCGGCGAGGATCGCGATCGTAAACGCCGGCCCGGCAAGATCTCGCATCAGGGCGAGCGTCACGTGCGGCACATGCGGCGACGGCAGGCCACCTCCTACGTGTCCAAATCGCGAGCCGATGGTCTCGATCGGCACATTGGCAAGCTGCACGACAGCAGTGGTGACGACCAGCGCCACGAACGGGGCCGGGAGTTTCACCGAAATGCGTGGCCAGACCAACAGGATCGCGATGGTGAGTGCGGTGATGCCCGCCGCCGGCAGCGACAACGTACCGATGTGCGCGCCGTAGGCTCCCCACTTCTCGAAGAACTCGGACGGCACGCTGGCCATCGTGAGTCCGAGCCCGTCCTTGATCTGGCTGGAGAAGATGATGAGCGCGATGCCGCTCGTGAAACCGATGACGACGGGTTGCGGCACGAATTTGATCACGCCGCCCATTTTCGTTGCGCCCATCACAATGAGCAGCGCGCCGGCGAGGAACGTCGCAACAATCAACCCATCGACGCCATGTTTCGCGACGATGCCGGCTACAATGACAACAAACGCACCGGTCGGCCCGCCGATCTGCACGCGCGAGCCGCCAAGTGCCGAGACGATGAAGCCGGCGACGATGGCGGTCACAATACCGCGATCGGGGGTGACGCCGCTCGCGATCGCGAACGCGATCGACAACGGCAGCGCGACGACCGCGACAATGATGCCGGCGGTCAAGTCTCCGATGAACTGCGCACGCGAGTAGTGCGACAGCGTGGTGAAGAGCTTCGGGACAAACGTCAGCGAGCGTTCGCGCGGCGTGACGTCAGTCGTCATGGCCGCGCTGTCGCTGCTGTTTGGTGTCCTTCCGTTGGCGCTTCTCCGTCAGGCGGCGTTCGACCGACGAACGCGTCGGCCGCGTCGCTTTGCGCGTAATCGGCACAATCAGCGCGCGGGCGACGAGGGCGATCAGGCGCTCGAAGGCTGCGCGTCGGTTCTGCTGCTGACTGCGAAATTCGCCCGCGACGATTCGCAGGTTGCCCTCGCCATCGAGTCGGGACGCCAGCTTTCCCGAAACGCGGGCGCGCTGTGCCTCGCTCAGGGCACGCGAATCACGCACGTTCCAACGCAACTCGATCCGGGTCGCGCTACGATTGACATGCTGGCCTCCGGGTCCGCTTCCGGTCATCGCGCGTACGATGAGCTCGGCCGGCGGAATACGGATGCCTGGCGCGACATCGAGGGCCGTGGAAGACTCCGGCACCTTCATGGGCGCGTTCATGTCACCTTGCGGAGTCACGACGGCGACCGGCGACCGGCGACCGCTCACCGGGCGACGCGGCACGGGGCGTTTGCCAAGCGTGCACTTATCGCTGCGGGCGTTGGTCGCGCGACGATCGAGGGCGCGTCAAAGATCGCGACGTATTCCTCGACGCCAGTTCTCGTGTAGGACCGTTCCGCGTAGCCGATGGCCCGCAGTTCACAGCGCAAGAGCGAGATCGGCGTGCCGTGGCTGAAGGTCGGCCGTTCGAGGTCCAGAATCACCAGTCGACCACCACGCTTCATCGCCGTGGCGAGGTTCCAGAGCACACCGAATGGTTGTTCGATCTCATGATACATGTGAATCATGAATGCGAGATCGAGCTCGCCCGGAGGTAAGCGCGGATCATGCGGCTCGCCGCGCACTACCAGTGCATTCGGCAGTCCGAAGGTGAGGACGCGTCGCTGCAGCAGCGTGAGGTAAGACGGGATGATGTCTTCACCGTAGACGCGACCCACGCCGCCGACGAGCGGTGACAGGCGCGCCACGTAATAGCCGTCGCCAGCGCCGATGTCCGCCACATGCATGCCGACCTTCACGCCGGCCAGCTTCGCCACGCGCGCAAATTCGCCTGCATCGTCACGCGCTTCTTCCGCCGTCCATCGCGGCGCGACGATATCGGCAATCCCACGCGACGGCGCCGGAAATGACGACGCCGGCTCGCCGGTCGGTGCCAGCGGTTTGAGCGTCTCCTGGGAGCCGCCCGTCTGGTCTTGCGCACTCACACGGGAGCCACACGCGGCGAGCGACAGTATTCCGACGAGGGCGATCGCCCACGAGATCGGTCGTTGCATATCAGCGTGCCTTGATAAGCGCGTCAGGGAGTCGATGGACGCGCAACGCGGCCACTCGGCGGCCATCCATCGCAACGATCTCCAATTCGCCGCCGGGGAAGGTGACGCGATCGCCGATTTTCGGCAATCGGCCAAGCATCGCAAACGCATAGCCGCCGAGGGTCGTCCAGTCGCCTTCGGGAATTGGCAATTTGTGGTCCGAGCGAACATCGACGAGTGACAACGAGCCAGCCAGTTCGAGCACCCCCTCAAAGATCAGCGCGTCGCGTGAGTGCAGGTCGTATTCATCGGCGATGTCGCCGACGACTTCTTCGATGAGATCTTCCATCGTCACGATGCCCGCGGTTCCACCGTACTCGTCGAGCACGACGGCGAGGTGCTCGCGTGTACGGCGAAGGTCGTCGAGCACCCGCTCTGCAGCCCGCGTCGCCGGTACGAACAAGGGCTCGCGCAGATGTTCACGCAATTCGAAGATCTGCGGTTGCTCATGCAACCAGAAATCCTTGGCGAGAAAGACACCGACGATATCGTCGGACGTGTTACGGTACACCGGGTACCGCGAGTACCGCTCTCGACGCAGCAGCCGCACGAGTGCGTCACGCTCGATATCTTCGGCGATCGCCACCATGTCGGTGCGGGGTCGCATGACGTCGATGGCCTTTTTGTTGTGAAAGTCGAACACGCCGGCCAGCATCGCGGAGTCCGACTCGTTCAGCGTGCCGTGGGCGCGGGCCTGCATGACGAGCAGGCGTAGTTCCTCGGGCGAGTGCACACGGCCCTCCTCGGACACCGGCTTCACGCCGAGTGCGCGCAGCAATCCGTTCGCCGACCAATTCAGGAGACTGATGAACGGCGACATCGCACGCGAAAAAAGCAATTGCGGTCGGACCAGTACACGGCTCACCGTCTCGGGCTGCGCGAGAGCGATCGACTTGGGGGCGAGCTCGCCCAGCACGATGTGCAGGAAGGTGATGACCAGAAACGCAACGGCGATCGCCGTGCCGCTGTGCAGGGCACCAGGATTTGGTTCGATGCCGACGATCCGGAGCGCACGGTCGACCAGCACCGCGACTGCGGGCTCGCCGATCCACCCGAGGGCCAGCGACGCCAAGGTGATGCCAAGTTGCGTTCCGGAGATGTAGCGGTCCAGCCGATTGAGGGCGCGCTGGACCGCCTGCGCGGACCGGTCCCCCTCAGACGCCATCTGATCGATCCGGCTTCGTCGGACGGCCACCATTGAGAATTCGGCAGCGACGAAGAACGCGTTGAGCAGCACAAGCCCCAACACCATCAGCAGGCGCGCCGTCGCGACGGATGGGGTAATGACTTCGGGGGCCTGACTGGTGAATGCGTCGACGAGCATGGCGAAAGGAAACGGACCGGCCGGTGATTCGTCAGGGTATTGACTCACCCGGACCCATGCAATCTGCAAGACTCGAGGGCATTCCGCTCCTCTTGCATCTTGCGAATCGCCACGGCCCACGACTCGCCGTCAGCAACCAGTTCCCGGTGCGATACACCCCCGCCTATTCGCAGGTCGCGATACAGGAGATGCTCGATCCCCGCAGAATGTTGCGATGGGTCTGGCTCGGCCGTGTCGTGCTCTCCTGCGCCATTCTGGTGGCGGCCGTGTTCGTCTGGAATCGCGCTGAGCCGAATGACACGCTGATCGCGACCGTGACGTTCGCACTGGCGACACTGACGACGGTGGTCTCGGCCATGTACGGGGAGATTGACGGTCGGCCGTACGGTCCCGTCTTCTATGGGTTCCAATGCGCTGTGGACCTCGGGCTGGTCACGGCCATCGTGCACATCACGGGTGGTTGGAACTCGCAGTTCGCTGCCCTCTATATCCTGGTTATCGCGAGCGCGGCACTGTTGCTGCCATTCCGCGGCGGACTCGCGGTTGCGGCCGGCGCGTGTGTGCTGTATGCGACCGATGTACTCTGGCTGAGGCCGGGAGCGACGCCGATCGGCATGGCGGTACAGATCGGCGTCTTTGCGATCGTCGCGATCGGCTCGGGATTGGTCTCGTTGCGCCTGCGACAGGCAGGTGCGGGTCGCAATGAACTCGCTGCCCAGCTGGTCAAAGTGCAGCTCGAGGCCGCGGACATTCTACGCACCATCCGATCCGGCATCGTGACCGTCGATGCCGGAGGACATCTGTTATATGCGAATCCTGCCGCCAGTGAACTGCTCGGTGTGAATCTTCGCGGCCTAACCGGTCGTCCCGTGCTCGAAACGATCCGCTCGGTGTCAGGTCAACTCGCTCAGGTGCTCGAGCAGTCCGCGAAGGATGGCATTCGCACCACCCGCGCAGAAGGCCGGATCCGTCGTGGCGGCGAAGAGTTTGAAATCGGCGTGACGACCACCGTGTCCGATACGCCGGACGGCCGTGCGCGTCACAGCGCGACGGCGATCTTTCAGGACATCTCCGATACGAAACGATTGCAGGCGCTGCACGTGCGTGCCGAGCGTTTGCAGGCCGTTGCCGAACTGAGTGCGTCACTGGCGCACGAGATTCGCAATCCGCTCGCGTCGATTCGCAGTGCGACCGAACAACTGGCGCATCGTCGCGATCTGGCGGCGCTCCCCGAGGAAGACGACGAGCGCGTGCTGCACGGACTCGTCGTCCGCGAGGCGGATCGCCTGAGTCGCTTGCTCGCCGATTTCCTCGACTTTGCGCGCGCGAAAGTGACGCGGGTGGCGGTGGTCGATGTACGCGACATGGTGAGGGCGGCCGTCGCGCTGGTGGTGTCGCACCCGGACAAGGGCGCCGATGTGACCATCACGGCGGATGCGGACGACGACGTCCCTGGCATCGAAGGAGATGAAGATCTCCTGCACCGCGCCGTATTTAATCTCGCCCTGAATGCTGTACAGGCCGTCGGCGACCGGGGAACGATTCGCGTGCACGCCGAGCGCGCCACGGGAGCGCAGCATCATCTGCCGCCATCGGCGCTCGAGCAGCACAGCGCGTGGATCGCCATCACTGTCACCGATGATGGCCCCGGTATCCCGTTCGAACTGCGCGAGCGTCTGTTCGAGCCGTTTGTCTCCGGCAAGAGCGGCGGCACTGGGCTCGGACTGCCCGTCGTCCATCGTGCGGTCGAAGCACATCGTGGCGTGGTGCTCGTCGACGCGTTGCCGCGCGGTACGCGATTTACGATTCTGCTCCCCGCGGCATCCGTTGCTCCGCGCGTCAACGCGCCCGAAATCACCGACGCCGATCTCAGTCGGTCGTCCGTTCCTGTCACCACGCAGACGACTGACGTCGTCCATGCGACCTATTCCGGAGTTACATCGTGATCGCTCCCGCACACGGCAGCGACAACGCTCCGCGCGTGTTGGTCGTGGATGATGAGTCGAGCATCCTCGACTCACTCCGCATTCTCCTGAAGAACGAAGGCTTCGTGCCGTTCACCGCGTTGGGCGGCAAACAGGGCATCGAACGGTTGCCAGAATTGCGTCCTGATATCGTGCTGACCGACGTACGCATGCCGGATGTCGGCGGTGTGCAGGTGTTGAGCGTCGCGCGTCAGGTCGACCCCGATGTGCCGGTGATCCTGATGACGGCGCAGGCCACGCTGCAGTCCGCGATGCAGGCGGTGAACGAAGGCGCGTTCTACTACATCCAGAAGCCATTCCGCAACGACGAGTTGTTGGCGATTTTGCGGCGGGCCGCCGAGCATCGCAAACTGCGCGCCGAGAATCAGGTCCTGAAACAGGAGATCCGCCGACACGACCGGTCGATCGCGATGCGTCCCATCGGGCGCAGTAAGCCGTGGCTGGACGCGCTGCGTCTGGCAGAAACGGTGGCGCCGACGGATTCGACCGTGCTCATTACCGGTGAATCGGGAACGGGCAAGGAAGTGATCGCCCGCTACATCCATCAGTTGTCCGGCCGCTCCGACCACGCGTTTCTGTCGATCAACTGCGGCGCATTGCCGGAGTCATTGCTCGAAAGCGAACTGTTCGGACACGTGAAAGGCTCGTTCACGGGCGCCGTCAAGGACAAGACTGGCCTCTTCGCTGCCGCAGAGAGCGGTTCGTTTTTCCTTGATGAAATCGGTGAGACGACACCGTCGACGCAGGTCAAGCTGCTGCGCGTGCTGCAGCAGCGCGAAGTGATCCCGGTCGGTGCGACGGAAGCGCTGGCCGTCGACACGCGGGTGATCGCGGCAACGAATCGCGACTTAGATGAAGAGATCAAGCGCGGACATTTCCGAGCGGACTTGTACTATCGACTGAATGTCATCGCGCTGCACCTGCCACCGCTCCGGCAGCGGGCCGATGATATCCCTGTACTCGCGGACGCGTTTCTGGCGCGCAGCGCAGTACAGCGCGGCGAGCCGGTGAAGACGCTGAGCGAGACGGCACTCGATGCGCTCATGGCGTATCAGTGGCCCGGCAATGTCCGTGAACTCGAAAACGCGCTCGAACGTGCCGTTATTCTATCGATCGGCGACGTGGTAACACCGGATGCCCTGCCCGAACGCGTTACGGCGCGTCGTGCCGAACCCTTGGTGAGCGATCGCATTCCCAGCACGCCGACGCTCGAAGCGATCGAGCGAGCGTACATCCAGTGGGTGCTGCAGAACGAAGGCGGCAACAAAAGTCGCGCGGCGGACATGCTCGGCATTGATCCGTCGACGCTCTATCGAAAGTTGGCACGATACGAGGGAGTCTGACCGATGCAGATACGCCGTGGCTTCACGCTCGTTGAGTTGCTGATCGTCATCATCATCATCGGCATTCTCGCGGCGATCGCGATACCGCGATTCATCGAGTCGAAGCGGCTCGCCTATATCGCATCGATGCAGTCCGACCTTCGCAACATGATCTCGGGCGCCGAGTCGAAGTTTTCCGACGACGGCACCTACGAGAACTACGTCACCCCGAAAGGATCATCGGGCGTGACGTTGAAGTTTGCGGGCACCGCTACCGGTTGGGCGGCGACTGCGACGCACGCAGGAGTTTCGGGTGTTGTTTGTCATGTGGAACGGGGGTCGCCGGCTAACTCCGCCGGCGTGCCAGTCTGCGACTAGCGCGTCGAACCGGAATGCGCGTCCATATGGCGAGATGCAAGGTCGGTCGCAAAAGGAGAGACTTCAGCGGCTCGGTTCGACGAGATGCCAAGGACTAACTACTTGTAATGCAATGACTTCAGTGGGGCGGAGCTGATGGTCTGCGAATTGCTCTAGAGGAGATCGTCGCTCCGACCGCGTCGACCGCGGGCCGGATCCGGACCCCCTCATCATGATTTGGAGACTGCTATGACCACGAAGTCACGCAAAGGCTTTACCCTGATCGAACTTTTGATTGTCGTCGTCATCATCGGCATCTTGGCCGCGATCGCGATTCCGAAGTTCTCA
>JANLPE010000065.1:0-3146 GCA_031366985.1 Gemmatimonadaceae bacterium | reverse complement strand
GTCGAGTGGGGACCTGACGACCAGCGCGGTCGCCGTTGCGGTGCACGTTGATCAAACGCCTGTCCGCATCGACACGCTCGTGCGCGATGTCGGATTCGTCCGCGCCTCTCCCGACGGTCGCTGGCTCACGTACTCCAGCGTCGACCTCAACACGTTGTGGCTTGAATCGCTGCCGGCCAACGGCAAGCGGTTTCAGGTACACGGCGGCTCGCAAACCCAGGACTTCTTCTGGTTGTCGCCGACCGAGTTGGTGTTCATGGCTGGACGCGGCGTCAGCAGCTTTGATCGCGTGACGATCAATCCGGCCAGCGACAATCCCGTCACCAACCGGCGCCGGTGGATTGAGACACTGCGCGCGGTGGATACCGATGGCCTCTCGTCGACGCCGACACCCGACGGCCGCATCATCTACCTTCAGGGCGACATTGAGCCACCGGCCCGATCGCTGCGCGTGATTCCGAACTGGGTAGCACGGATGAAACGCATCGTGGACAAGACAAACAAATGAATCGCATGACAATGACCGAGTCACGGTCGTGAGCGTTTCGGTCGACGGTCTCAACGCCGCCCTCGAAGGCCGCTATCGCATCCAGCGCGAACTTGGGCAGGGTGGCATGGCCACCGTGTACCTCGCGCACGATCTCAAGCACGACCGTGATGTGGCGATCAAGCTGCTCAAGCCGGAACTCGCCCGGTCGCTACGGGACACACCCTCTATCGGTACCCGAGCCCTGTCGGCTGCAACGGCGGGTTAGGCCGTGACGGGGTACAGTACAGGGACACGGTTCATACTGGTCCGGGGACGTGGGTGACACTTTCCGACATCCCATTCGGAGAGACGGCGATGCCCTGGCAGGAGACCAACCCCATGTTCGAACGATTGCATTTCGCGCAGGATCTCGCGAGTGAGCAGTGGACGATGGCCGAGCTCTGCACGCGCTACGGCATCAGTCGCAATACCGGCTACCAATGGCGCGAGCGCGTGCTGGCCCTCGGCGTACGCGGGCTGGAAGCGCAGAGTCGGGCGCCGCACTCCTCGCCGCACTCCTCGCCGCAGGCGAAGTCGACGGAGATCGTCGAGCTCATTCTCGCGGAGCACACGCGCTACGGCTGGGGCGCCCGCCAGATTCTGAAGCGGCTCCAGACCCAGTACCCGGACCGGGACTGGCCCGCCCGCAGTACGATCTTCGACATCCTCGCGCGGAACGATCGGGTCCGACGTCGACGCCGGCGCACGCATTGGAAGCATCCCGGCGCCGCCCCGTTGCACACCACCGCCCCGAATCAGGTGTGGACCATCGACTTCAAAGGCCAGTTCCGGACCCGCGATGGCAGCTACTGCTATCCGCTGACCATTGTCGATCACTTCCGTCGCTATGGGCGGTGCTGCCAAAGCGTCCCCGATGTGAAGGCCGACGGCGTCTTTCGTGAGCGGCGGCGGCTCTTGCGCGCCTACGGCTTGCCCGACGCCATTCGCAGTGACCACGGCGCCCCCGTCGCCTCGCACGGCATTCATGGCTTGAATCGCCGCACTGCGTGGTGGCGGCAACTCGGCATCGTCCATCAGCGCATTACCCCGGCGAGTCCGCAGGAACACGGCGCCCATGACCGCATGCATCGCGAGCGCACGGCGCAAGCCACGAAACCCGCGGCGGCCAATGCGAACCTCCAACAACGCGTGTTCAACTCCGTCGTCCACACCTACAACGAGGTCCGCCCCCATGAAGCCCTGAACGACGAGACGCCGGCCTCCCGCTGGCACCCGTCCACGCGCGCCCGCCCCTCGCGCCTCCTCCCGCCCACCGATCCCGGCCACTTCGAAGTGCGGCGCCTCAGCACCGCTGGCACGTTCCGCTTGCACAGCGGCCAGCAGTGCTTAACCCAAGCCTTGCACGGCGAGATGATCGGCCTCGAGGACGTCCGCGACGGCCTCTGGAACGTGCTCTACTACGACACGCTGCTCGGGCGCTTTGACGAGCACTCCCGCACCATCACCGGCGCGCCGTCCCTCAAGAAAGACTGTGAACGATGTCGCCGGACAACGTGTCACCGATCTTCCCGGCTGTACACGACTTGCCCCGCACCGGCGATCTGGCCTCACTTGCGCCAGATGGCGATCACGGCGCACGCATCATCAAGAAACTCGCCGGGAATACGAGACGGGCCGACATAAATCTCCATCAATTGCACGCTCGACGGCGGGATATCGCGCAGCACATCGCTCGCGTCCCGATCAAACTCGCTGCGACCGGTGGCGTAGCTGGTGAGACGGGTTCCGTCCACCCACACCTGAATGTGGCCTTCGACGCGGCAGCGCACGAACTCCAGCGACCGACTGTCCTTCACGTGGACACCGGGGACCTGCATCAAGAGGGTCTGCAGATCCAACGGGAACAGGCTGTCGATCTGTTCGCGGGTGAAGAAGTGCCCCGTCGCCCGCGAGAGCCGCGCGTACGGTTCGGCCAAGCGCGCGGGATAGTCGATCCGTTTGCCGGCGACACGCATGGTCGCCATCGCTTGGGCCGATGGACGCATCGCGAGGCGAACCTGCAGCGGCTGCCCGTCGACGACGGTGACCCGCTCGACGACCGATTCGAACCCCAGACGACGCGCCCGGAGAAAGTGCGTCCCGGCGGTGACGGTCGCGAAGGTGAAGCGCCCAGCCGAATCCGTGCGCGTCGCGCGGTCCGGTCGATCCAACGTGAGCTCCACCTCCGGCACGCCGCGCGTCGAGTCGAGCCGGGCATACGCGCGGCCCGTGATCGTGGCGGATTGCGCGCCCAGCGCGCCGGCACACCACACCGACGCGACCACGAGCCAATGGATTAGTCGAACAGGCAGCATCTGTGACCTCGCATTATCAGAGCCGGACTACTTGCATCGAGTGCGGACGAGTTGCGGCCTAGAAGTTATGACTGGGCTGGCCCCCGCGTTTTGCGTGGGTTAGTTCCTCCCGTACCCTGCAGCGTCACCAGAGCCACCTGCGACGATCCGCATGTCGCACAGCTTCGGAGACCAGCCCATGTCATCCTCTCCTGCGGTTGCGTCAATCATCTATCTCGGCCTCGACGTCCACAAGGACTCCGTCACGATCGCGGTCCTGCCCGCGCACGCGCAGGCACCGACGCGCATCGACCAGTATCCGA
>JANLPE010000092.1:0-34883 GCA_031366985.1 Gemmatimonadaceae bacterium | reverse complement strand
GGGACCGGGATCACGCTTGACCAGCGCCGCACGCTCGAGGATCGCGCGTTCGACGAACTGGTGAACGAAGTGCTGCTGAAGCAGGAGTACAAGCGTCGCGGCATCACGGTATCTGACGAAGAAATCCGCGAAGCGGCACGGCTTGCTCCACCGCCCCAAGCGATGTCCTCACCGGACCTCCAGACGGACGGTCGATTTGACATTCAAAAGTATCAGCGACTGCTCGCTTCACCCATGGCGCGCACGTCGGGAATGCTGGTCGGTCTCGAGGCGTACTACCGTTCAGAGATCCCGAAGCAGAAGCTCTTCGATCAGGTCGCTTCCGACGTCTATGTATCCGACGCGCGACTGTGGCAGATCTATAAGGACCGTCACGACACGGCACAGGTGAGTTACATCGTTGTGCATCCGGAGAGTCTCACGGACACGGTCGTGACTGTCACGGACGACGAGATTGGGCAGTTCTACGAACGGAACAAGAAGCGTTTTGACCGACCGGGTCGCGCCGTGCTGTCGCTCGTGAGCGTCGCGCGCACGGTGACGGCGAACGATTCGTCCGGCGCCAAGGCTCGTGTCGACAAGATTCGTGCGGAGATCGCGGGAGGCGCCAAGTTCGAAGACGTTGCCAAGCGCGAGTCCATGGACAGCGTCTCAGGTGCCAACGGTGGTGCGCTCGGCAAGGGCGGCCGCAACCGCTTCGTGCCGAAGTTCGAGGAAGCCGCCTATGCATTGAAAGTCGGCGAAGTGTCGCAACCGGTCCTTACACCGTTCGGCTGGCACATCATCCGTGTCGACCAGCACAAGGGCGACACGCTTGACGTCCGCCATATCCTCGTGATCATCGCGCAAAGTGACTCGAGCGCCACGCGGACCGATCGTCGTGCGGACTCGCTCGCCAGCAAGGCATCGAATCAGGACGACCCCAAGAAGTTCGACGCCACAGTCAAGGCGCTCGGGCTCACGCCGGCGACCGTACAGGCCATCGAGAAGGAGCCGCTGAACTTCGCCGGCCGTTATGTGCCGAGTGTGAGCGCATGGGCGTTTTCCGGAGTGCGTCCGGGCGAGACCAGCGACCTGTTCGATTCGCCGGAAGCGTACTTCCTCGCGCGCCTCGATTCGCTGCAGGCGGGCGGTGCCCAACCGCTCAGCGAGGTCAAGGAAGAGATTCGTCGCCGTCTCGCGCGCGACAAGCGCGTTGAAAAGCTCCGTCCGCTCGCGACGAAAATTGCGCAGTCGGCGAAGGGCTCGACGCTGGAAGCGGCGGCCGCCGAGTACAAGTTGACGGTCGAGAAGTCGCAGCCGTTCACGCGCATCGATGCGGTCCCGGGCCTCGGCCAGTTCAACCAAGCGATCGGCGTCGTGTTCTCGACGGCGGCCGGACAGATCGGTGGCCCCGGTAGCGCCACGGACGGCATGGCGATCCTTCGCGTAGAGCGTCGCGCCGACTCCGACAAGGCGATCTTCGAGGCGCAGAAGGAGGCGCAGCGGACGCAGCTCACTCAGTCGTTGCGTCAGCAGCGGGTTGAGGAATACATGACCAGCTTGCGCGAGAGTGTGAAGGTCGAGGACCATCGCGCGAAGGTGAATGCTCAGCTGCGGAAGCAGTCAGCGGGCGTCTAAGCCCGTCGTAGTACACATACGTACAAGGCCCCCGCGATCGCAAGATCGCGGGGGCCTTGTACTGCCAAACAATGACTCAGCTGATCAGTCGCTTGGGCTCGGGGCGATCTTCGTCGTGCCGAACCTCGCTTGCGGGGCGCTGCGAGACGTCGTCTTGCCTCGGTGCGGGATCCGTGATTTGCTTCTGTGCGTCGCTGATATTGCGCTTGAACTCGTTGATGCCCTTGCCGAGAGATCCGGCGATCTCGGGAATGCGCTTCGCCCCGAAGAGCAGCAGCACAATCACGAGAATGATCAGGATCTCGCCGAAACCGAAATTGCCGAAATTCATGAGGGCTCCTAGAACAGGGACCGCGCGATAAGGTAGGCGATCAATACCCCCAGGAGGCTCAAGAGCGAGACATCCAAGGCAACGGGTCCAACTGCGATCTTCAATATAAGCAGGTCGATCGGGAGCGGTCCGATCGACGCGATCAGGCCGGTGGACAGAAACTCTTTGACGGCGCCTGCCGGTAGAAAACGACGCGCCATCTGCTGGAGCAACCCGCCCGCGACGAAACCGCTGGCGAGCACCAGCACATGGAACACCGGCCGATGCTTCGAAGGTCCGCGTGCCATTACCAGCGACGCTCCACGACGTACGAGATGGCGTCGACGAGTGCCGACTTCGCCGGGCTTTCCGGCAGTTCGCCGAGCGCCTCTTCGGCCTCGTGAGCGAATTGGTCTCTGCGCCGACGCGCGTAATCCAGACCACCATGGTCGCGTACGATGCCGACCACTTCGGCGATGGCATCATCGTCCGGTTCGGTCGACGCGAACAACGCCTCGATGCGAGCTCGCGAGGCCGACGACATTTCGCGCAACGCCGAGATGAGCGGGAGTGTGACTTTGTGTTCCTTCAGATCAAGTCCGCTCGGCTTACCGGTCATCTCCTGCCCCTCCGTGTAGTCGAGCAAGTCGTCGGCCACCTGGAACGCCATGCCAAGTCGCTCTCCAAATCGCACCAACGCATCGCGGTGACGCGGCGCGCCGCAAAGCGCACCGACATTGCAGGCCGCCATGAACAGCGATGCCGTCTTCGCGCGGATCAGCGTCTCGTAATCGGATTCGGTGAACGCCAGCGCATCGAATGCCGAGAGCTGTCGCATCTCGCCCAACGTCATCTCATTCGACGCGGACGTGATCGCACGCATCTCCTCAAGATCGCCGAGCGTGACGAGTTCCTTCAACGCCCGAAGATACAGGTAGTCGCCCATGATGACGGATACCTGATGACTAAATAATGAGTTGATCGTTGGCATTCCGCGTCGCAGCGCCGAATGATCAACGGCGTCGTCGTGGACCAGCGTAGCGAGATGAATCAGTTCGATCACGGCGGCATACGTCACCGCGCGCGGCTGCGATCGCTCTTCCACCGCGCTCGACAGCAACAGCAGCGTCGGTCGGAAGAGCTTGCCTTTCATGCCCATGAGGTGCTCTTGCACCTCCTGCACGAGGGGGACATCCGCGGAGACAATGCGCCATAACTCCTGCGACACCGACGCCAGTTGCTCGCGCACTGGGGACTGGATGTCGCGCAGAGCCGCAGCGAGAGCCGTCGGCGTGCGCGTGGATAATGTCATCGCGCTATTTGATCGAGCGCCGCCAAGCGGGCGGCAACGTCACGGAAATTGATGTCGGTCGCGTACACCCGCGAATAATAGCTCCGGGCCTCGTCCCTTCGCTGCAAGGCTTCGCAAGAATATGCGAGAAGATAGAGGACACCGATCCGATGCTGATCGCCGAGCCCCGGCTCATGGAGCGCCCGAGTCAGGACTGTGGCGGCAACGGCGTGCCGGGACTGCTCGACGAAGCATTGCCCCAGCGCCTCGTAGGCGGGGAGCCGATGTTTCCGGCTGCGGAGCGCCTTTTGGAATTCGGCGATCGCGTCATCGAGCAGGCCCATTTCCTTGTACGCGACGCCAAGATCGTAATGGCTCTCGAAGTCGTCTTCCCCGACGACTCGCGCGACGCCCTCCTTGAAGTGCCGAAGGAGGGATTCGAAGTCTGCCTGCTCGTCGCCGGTGACCTTGGGCTCCGGCATGCGCATCCGCGTAGTCACTGGCGCGTCGTCGCGCAGCCACTGCGCCAAGTCGACGTACTCGTCGTCTGGGGTCGGCTTGGGCGGCGGCGGCGGCGCTGCCGCGCCAAGTGCGGCGCGTGCCCGCTCGTCCCATGGATCAATCTCGAGCACGCGCGCGTAGACCGCGTGCGCACGCACCTCGTCACCCGCGCGCACGAGAGTATCGGCGAGGTCGAGGTAGGCCACGCGCAGACGCTCGGAGTCATTGAGACGAACGGCCAGCTCGACCCGCTTCTGGTGATACGGAATGCGGTCCGGGCTGGTGTGGACGAGTTCGTCCGCAATGTCGCCGGCCACCCCCAGATGGCCGGCCTGCGCAAAACCGGTCAGGGATGCTTGCAGTTCGGCCAGCCCGCCCTCGCGCTCGCCGACTTCGAAAAGCGCCTCGGCCAGTCGTCGCCGCATGACCCAATCATGCGGAGCCCGTGCTACCGCCGCGCGGAGTTCGTCGCGCCGGGACGTCGCGACCATGTTCGCATCGGCCGCGACTGCGGCGAGCGGGAGCGCCGGCGTGGTGCTGACGGCGCGAAGCGTCGGCGGCGTCTCCTCGTCGTCGATCGCGCGGAGATACGGGGGGGTGACGAGCGGTGACTCATCGTCCGCGTCGTCGACGACGGCAAATGCCGACGGCTCCTCGTGGGTTTCCGTGTCCGGCTTCACAACCGATGCAGGCGGCCGCTGTTCAATCGCCGCGCGCAGATGCTCGATTTCGTCGGCGTCGTCGGCGTCGTCGTCGGCCTGGGTAGCTTCGGTGGCGCCGTCTTCGTTCGCGAGGGGTGCCGCGGGTACCAAAGCCTCGAGCTGGGTCGCGTCGGCTATCGCCGGTTCCGGCCGCGTGGCGGGAGCGGACGCAATCGCCGTTGATGCCGTCGCCTCATCGTTTGCGTTGATCGCCAGTTGCAGTCCAGCGTCGACTACCGCGTCATCAAGCGTGAGCGGCGGCAGCTCTCCAGGCAGGATGAAGTCGTGCGGATCGAGGCGAAACGGTGGGCGACGCAGCGCGATCTCCGGATCGGCATCCGCGACAGCGGCGGCCAGTGCTCCCGCCTCGATGGCGGCGTCAATCTCCGGGATCGGCGAGACGCTGATCGGAGTGAGGGACCGTGGGCTGCTCGCGCCACGAATCGGTGCGACCGCGATGGCACCGCTCACCAGCATCGCGTCGGGATCGTCCGCGACGTGCGCAAACCCGTCGGGGAAGAGGTCGTCCAGCGTCTCGACGGGTGCGGGTGCCGGTGCGGGACCATACTCGTCCGCGCTGTCCTCAGTCCCGAGTCCTAGGCCGTGTACGACGAACGGCGTGAGCGCGACTGGTTCAACCTCAATGCGACCGGTCGGCGTTGCATCGGACACCAGCCCATCTATTGCGGGCGTACCGTGGCTCGCGAGTTCATCGAGCGGTTCGACGCTGGCGACGGAGAGCACCTCGATCGCCAATTTTTCTGGTGCACCATTTTCGGTGACCTGTTCGTTCGTCTCGAATTGGAGGTCCGCAATGGGTGCTGGTGACGTCGATTCCGGGTCGGCCACTGTCGGGACCACGTCTTCGAGATCGACGTCGACGGCGACTTCGAAAGCGGCTACGTCCACGATCACATGGTCGACCACGACGATGTCGAAATCCGGATCGTCGAGGGCGGCGTGATCGAGTGCGACATCATCCAAGGTGGCGCTCGCGATGGCGGAGTCCTCTGCGTCGATCTCGTCGAGCACGAAGTCTTCGGCACCCGGAATCGAGTCGACTCTCGGGATGTCGAGTGTCAACTCCTCGACTGCATCAACTGCGAGCGATCGCACATCAATGCCGACCACATCCTCTTTGACGATGGCGGACGGTGCGCCCTTGTCGTGGACCTCGCCTTCAACCGTCGCCTCCGCTACTGCAGTCGTCTCGATATCCCCCAACGGGGCGACCGATTCGCTCTTCGCCGCTTCGGCCAATATTAGATCGACGTCTGCATCGAGCAATGACGCACTCGCGACCATCGGATCGATCGCTTCGGCAGGATCCGCGAGATACTCTACCGTCGTCGGCTCAACGGCTGCCGACGCGATCACGTCCACCACTTCCGTCGACGAGATATCGAGTTGACCGGCGTCGACCGCGGCACTGATGTCTTGCACCGCCTCGGCCAACGTCTGCACCGGCACGCTCGCGACGACCAGCGCGGCATTCGCCGGCGTCTTGTTCGGTCGACTCGGGTCGAAGAGCAGGAACGGATCGAGTGACGCCGGCCCCAGTGCGATGCGCGCTTCACCGGCCACCGACCGGCGCGACTTGGTTATCGCGACCGGCTTGGCCGGGGTCGGAATGCGCGGGGCCAGTGGCGGGGTGTCACGCCGAACCCCCGTCTTATGGCCGACGTCGAGAAAGACCAGCTCCGACGACCTGTCGTTGAACGGATTCCCGGTCGACTCGGACACCGCCGCTTGCGTGAACGCCGGCGTCTTTCGGCGCGGAAGCGCGATTCCCGCGCGAGCAGCGTGTTCTTCAACGAGTCGACCAACCTCGGTCAACTCCGGCATCAAGTAAGACACCTCGGCGAGTGCGCGCATCCCTTCGTCGATACGTCCGTCCTGCTGCATGCGCATCGCGTATTCGAGGAAATTTCGCGTCGCATCGCCACGTAGTCCCTTCTTCGCGCAGATCCGCCCTAACGTGAAGTACACGTTGGCGCGGCCCGGTGCGCTGCGGAGGATTTTGTTGCAGAGCGCGATGGCGTTGTTGAAGAGCCCCGCGGTCGCGTAGTGTTCGACGGCCCGCTCGTAGTAGGTGACGGCGTCGGCCACGCGTCCCTGACGCAGCGTGAGGTCGCCGACCTTGTTCAGGAGTGCGACGTCGACGTCGGCCCCCTCGTTCTCGCTCTCCTCGACCGCCCGGATGTACGAGGCAATCGCGCGATCGATCTGCTTCAGCTGCTCGAATTCAGCCGCCTTCTTCCGGTGCTTCGCGGCGTTAGACATGCGTTCGAGGCCGACTCCCAATTTCAGATCTGGCGCCCCGACGACGGGCGCGAAGGGCGAGGATTACGAGCTCATCGACGCCGAAGGCCCCTGACGATCCACGCGCATTCCTATGCGGGATGGCAGACGCGCCCACGGGCCCACGCTACTCGACAGAGACGCTCGCCGAACCAGTAAGGCAACGCCCGAAAGTCGTCGACCTCATGCACGGCCACGTCAGCGGAAAACCCGACGTCCAGCTGTCCGGTTTCGCCGGCCAGACCGAGGGCGGCGGCCCCGTTGACCGTGGCGGCGATCCACGCCTCCGACGCGGACAGTCGCAACTCCGAGACGGCCAGTGTCAGGACAAGCGGAAATGCCGTGAGGGGCGACGTGCCGGGGTTGAAGTCGCTGGCCAAGGCGACGGCCGCCCCGGCCTCTATCAGTGCCCGTGCAGGCGCCTGACGCCCCGTACCAAGGAAGAGCATGGTGGCCGGCAGCAGCGTGGCCACCGTGCCGGAGGCGGCTAAGGCCGATATCCCGGCCGCCGAGATCGCCGCCAAGTGATCCACACTCGCCGCGCCGATCTCCGCTCCGAGTGCGGCGCCGCCACCATCGTGC
This sequence comes from Gemmatimonadaceae bacterium, assembly GCA_031366985.1. Taxonomy (GTDB): domain Bacteria; phylum Gemmatimonadota; class Gemmatimonadetes; order Gemmatimonadales; family Gemmatimonadaceae; genus Gemmatimonas. Next base: position 27,577 of record JANLPE010000092.1, on the reverse strand, counting down.
AACTCGTCGGCGTGCAACTTGGGTGTCATCCCGTTCGCAACGGCCCCAGCCATCAGCCGCCGCGTCTCGGCGAGGTCAAACACCCCCGGCTCGCAGAACACGTCAGCGAAACGAGCTAGCCCCTTCGCCGCCGCGGCGGGATAGATCGATTCGACGATTTCATCGACCCACCCCGACCGACCATCGGGATGGTCGCGCCGTTCGAGCGGTATCTCATGAGCCGCCAGGCAGGTGGCGACCACCCGGACCCTGAGCGAATCGGCCAAGCGTCGAATCACACCGAGGGAGCGCAATTCGTCGTGCGCGGAGAGTCCGTATCCCGACTTGATCTCAATCGTGGTGACGCCACCGGCCGCGAGCTTCGCCAGACGCGGCACCGCGAGGGCGAAGAGTTCGTCATCAGACCGACCGCGCAGATCGCGCACGGACGAGTGGATCCCGCCGCCGCGCCGCGCAATCTCGAGATACGGGACCCCGGTCGCGCGCAACTCGTGTTCAGCCCATCGCGGGGCGCCAAATACCGCATGGGTATGTGAGTCGACGAAGCCCGGCGCGAGCAGTCCGCGCGCGCAATCGATCTCGTCCGCGCCGGGATACGCCCGGCGTAACACATCATCGCCGTCAACGGCCACAATGCGCTCACCTTGCACGGCAACGCCCACGCCCACGCGAATGCCGGCGTCACGCATTTCCGCGCCCCGCCGGGCGCGCGCCGGGCCATTCGCCGTCACCGTTTGCGCGGCGTTCACGAAGAGCGTGGTCTGTTTCGGATCGACTGACTGGGTCATCGCCGCCTGCGGCTGAAAATTCGGAGTCATCGCATCTTCGGGCGCGCCAACTACGGCGACCGCTACGCCATGACGTCACGCACGCGCGACATGAGGCGTAGTGGCGCCTGCGCCTCACCGCGGCATGCATAATAGCAGGCGTTACAATCGATCGGCGCGTAACCTCGATACGCGGTCCAGTGTCCATCAGCCGGAAAGTCCGGGCAACGGCGCACCTGCCCCTGCGGATCGATATGAATCGTCGTGCTTCCACTCTGACAGGGCTCGGTCATCTCGCCGCGTACATAGCGTGGAATCTGTTCGAGATAGTAGTCAGAATTCGTGATGATTCCGCGACGCCGCTGTTTGTAGGCGAGCAACTTCGCGATGACCGCCTCGAGCGCGCGATGCTGATCTTCGCCGATGAGGTGCTCACGATTGCCGTTCTTGAAGTCTGTGTAGAGCGAGAAGTTGACACCGCCACCCAGCTCTGCGGCCCGTTCAACAATCGGCATCAACTGATCGAGGTTGTCCTGCTTAATCACGGTGTTGAATCGAACGCCACCAATGCCGGCATCGCGCATTCGTGGCACCAGTTCCTGAATCTTCTGCGCGAGTCCGGGAATACCACGCGCGACATCGTGTCGCGCGTCCAGGTAGTCGAGCGAAATGTTGAACTGATCAACCCCGGCGTCCCACAGCGACTTGGCGCGATCAAGCGACAACATGCCGCCGTGCGTGATGAGCTGCACGTACGTGTAGCGCACCGCCTTCCGCACCGATGCGACGATGTCCTCGAGATCGCGCCGCAACGTCGGCTCGCCTCCGGTGAAGGTGACGAGCATCGGACTGAAATGCCGGGCGATCGCCGCGAACTCCGCCACTTCGGTATCGCGTGTATCCGCCGGCGTCTTCCAGTAATCACAAAACCCACAGCGCGCATTGCAGCGCATCGTGACTTCAAAGTTCAGCAAGACCGGACGATTGCGGGCCCGCAACCACGCGTACTTGCCAAGAAAGATCGGGACGTGCCACGCGCGATACCGACTGGAGAGCATCAGCGATCGGATTCGAACATGGGCAGCCGTAGTCCTTCGCGCGTTGCCGTCGCCATCGCAATTTCATAACCGGCGTCCGCGTGACGTGCGACGCCGATGCCCGGATCGTTTGTCAGCACGCGCTCGAGACGCAGGCGCATACGCTCGGAACCATCGGCGACCGTGACCTGACCGGCGTGCAGCGAATTGCCGATGCCGACGCCGCCGCCGTGATGAAACGAGACCCACGATGCACCGCTGGCGACGTTGAGCATGGCGTTCAGAATCGCCCAATCGGCAATGGCATCTGAGCCATCTTTCATGCCCTCCGTTTCGCGGAACGGTGACGCCACGCTCCCCGTGTCGAGATGATCGCGCCCGATCACGATGGGCGCGGAGACTTCACCGTTCGCGACGAGATCGTTGAGTGCCAGCGCAAAGCGCGCGCGCTCACCCTGGCCGAGCCAACAGATTCGCGCCGGCAGGCCCTGAAACGCAATGCGCTCTCGCGCCAGCGTGATCCATCGACGCAGTTGCACGTCGTGGGGGAAGAGCTCCAACACCAAGTCATCCGTCCGATGGATATCGGCCGGATCCCCGGAGAGTGCGACCCAGCGAAACGGGCCCTTCCCTTCGCAGAACAGGGGACGGATATACTCGGGCACGAACCCGGGAATGCGGAACGCGTCCTCGACGCCGGCGTCGAAGGCGACGGTGCGAATGTTATTGCCATAGTCGAACGTGACCGCGCCACGATCCTGCAGCGCACGCATCGCACGCACGTGTGTCACGACGGATTCTGTCGCTCGTGCGATGTACGCCGCGGGATCCGCCGCGCGCAACGCGGTCGCCTGGGCGAGCGACATGCCGTTCGGCACGTACCCAACCAGCATGTCGTGGGCACTCGTCTGATCCGTCAGCACGTCCGGCACGATGTCGCGCGCGACGAGTGCCGGCATGATGTCAGCGGCGTTCGCTTCGAGCGCCACCGAGAGTCCGACGCGGCGTTCCTGGGCGTCACGCAGCCACGCCAACGCCTCATCGAGCGACGTCGTCGCGCGATCGCAGTAGCGTGTCTCGAGGCGCTTCGCGATGCGCGTCGGATCCACCTCTATGCCGAGCACCGCCGCACCATGCATCACCGCCGCCAGTGGCTGCGCGCCGCCCATGCCGCCGAGCCCCGCGGTCACGACGAGGCGGCCCTCCAGCGTGCCTCCGAAATGTTTGACGGCGACCGCACCGAATGTTTCAAATGTGCCTTGGACGATGCCCTGCGAACCGATGTAGATCCACGAGCCGGCCGTCATCTGTCCGTACATCGTCAGGCCGAGCTTCTCGAGTCGACGGAACTCGTCCCAGTTGGCCCATCGGCCGACAAGATTCGCATTCGCGATCAGGACGCGCGGCGCGTCGCGATGCGTTCGAAACACCGCCACCGGCTTGCCGCTCTGCACCAGCAACGTCTCATCGTTGTCCAGCGTGGTGAGCGTCCGCACGATGGCATCGAACGCCTCCCACGAGCGCGCTGCGCGACCGGTACCACCATACACCACGAGATCATCCGGTCGCTCGGCCACCTCGGCATCGAGATTGTTCATCAGCATGCGCATCGCCGCTTCCTGCTCCCATCCGCGGCACGTGATGGATGACCCGCGAGGGGCGCGAACGGGGCGAGCACCGGAGATGGTACTCGGCGCGACCGTTTCATTCTTGGCGATCGTCATGCGAGCAATCCGTCCGTAATCGAGTCGAGAAAACCGGAGGCGACGGCGTCGGCCACGCGAAGGATATCGGGCGACGGCGCACGATCACCCGCTTGCTTGGCGACCAGCGTTCGGATCGCCGCATGCGCCCGCTCGACCGGTGCGCTGCTCCGCAACGGGCGACGGTGTTCGAGTCCTTCGGCGGCCGCGATCAACTCAATCGCAATCACGTAGCGAAGGTTTCGCACAGACCGGCGAAGCTTGACAGCGGCGGCCATCGCCATCGGCACGACGTCTTCCTTGTTGCCGTCGGTCGGAATCGAGTCGACGCTCGCGGGATGCGCGAGCGTCTTATTTTCGCTGGCGAGCGCAGCGGCCGTGACCTGCGACATCATGAAACCGGATTCGAGTCCCGGCGATCCCGCCAGAAACGGCGGCAGTCCTTGATTAAAATCTGGATGCACCAATCGATCGGTCCGCCGCTCACTGACGACCGCGAGATTCGCACTGATGATCGCGAGGAAATCGCTGACCATACCGACCGCCTGTCCGTGGAAGTTTCCACCGCTCAGCAGCTCTCCACTCTCCATCACGAGCGGGTTGTCCGTCGCGGCGTTGAGTTCACGTTCGATGATGGTCTTCGCGAACTGCAAGGTCTCCCACGCGGGCCCGTGCACCTGTGGCACACAGCGCAGCGCGTACGCATCCTGCACCCGTGGATCACCAAGACGATGCGACTCGCGAATCGCACTGCCGGAGAGCAGTGCACGAAGCAGCGTCGCGGATCGACGTTGACCCTCCTGTCCACGCGCATCCTGAATACGCGCGTCAAAGGCATCGGGCGTTCCGAGCAACGCTTCAAGACTCATCGCCGTCGCGATGTGCGCGGCATACCAGAGGCGCTCCAATTCGGCCGCCGCGAGCGCCGCCACGGCGGTGTGTGCCTGGGTGCCATTAATGAGCGCCAGCCCCTCCTTCGCCGCCAACGTGACCGGCACCAGGCCCGCCGCCGACAGCGCATCTAGCGAATCGTGCAGGGTCCCATTGAAGTGCGCGTGGCCTTCCCCGATCAGGCTCAACGCCAGATGCGCGAGCGGTGCCAAATCTCCACTGGCACCCACACTCCCCTGCTCCGGCACCAGTGGCCACACCCCCGCGTTGAGCATCGCGAGCAATGCATCGACGAGCTCCGCGCGCGCGCCGGCGTAGCCGGTGGCCAACACGTTGGCGCGCAGCAACATCATCGCGCGCACTTCGCGCTGCGGCAGTGCATCGCCGACGCCCGCCGCGTGACTGCGCACCAGATTGCGTTGTAACGCCACCAGCTGATCGTTCGGAATCGTCACCTCGGACAACTTTCCGAAGCCAGTGTTAATCCCATAGACCGGCACCGAGGCGGCAACCGCCCGGTCAACCACCGCCCGCGTCACCACCATGCGCGCGCGCGCGTCGTCAGCCAACGACACGAGGTGGCGTTCATCCGCCACGGCCAGCACATCGCAAATCCGCAACGATCGCCCATCCAGCTGCACCATCCTCGACACTCCGCCGCGAACGCGGCCGTACAGCGGCTCGCTAGAAGCTGCTCGACCGATACGTCTGCCGGTCGTAGTTGAACTTGAGTGCGGGCTGCGCCTTCAGCGCGATGAAGAAGTTGAAGGCGAAGTTGCCGTTCGGCGTTTGCGAGAACGAAAAGACCGCGTTCCAGTCGTGCAGTTCACGTATCAATCCGATTTGCTGCGACGCAAACCGCGCACGCGTGACATCATACTGCGTGGACCACTGCGCGCTCCACTTTGGCGTGATGTTGAAGGTCATGGACGCCGTGACGTTCTGCGTCGGCGGCGAGATGAATACGGGTGCGCCGATCGCGCTCTGCCCGGACGTCAGGCCGGTTGCCGGCGCGTTCTGTGCCTGCAGCACACACTGATCATACGCGAAAAGTCCGAACACTCGCTGCGACTCACACAACTTGGTGGGATCATTCAAAATCTGCGTGCCACCGCGCGGCGGCCGCTGACGCGCGGCGTTGTACTGCAGATTCAGATTCCAGCCTTGTCCAGTCGACAACGATGCCGGCGCGCCACGAGTCTGCGACCCCGCCGCGTTCATGCCTCTTGTCTGCTGGCCGGCGCCACCAGTTTGTCCGTAGTCAGCGCGCGTCTTCGCGGCCTCGTCGTCGATCTCTGACGTCATGCCGAACAAGCGCCCGATCATGCCAATGATCGCCGACTTACCGTTCATGCTGAACGAAACGCCGACGTCCGTCCGAAATGGAGTGAACGTCGCCGTATCGGACAACGGGTCACCTTGAAAAAGTTCGTAGCTGGTGCGAAAGTCGAGGCCGGGCAGTAGATCGGTGCGTCCGGAGATCGAGAATGTCCGATCGGTAAATCCTTTGCCGGTTGAATCGGCACGCGCGAAGTCATATGTCAGTGGCGAGAAGTTGAGCGACAGCAGCTTGATCTTCTTGCCGTTCTCCGGATTCGAATCAAGCGGCGCCTTCAACTTGGCTTCGAAGACCGTCGACACGTTCAACGACACGCGATTCTGCTTGAGTGAGCCGAGATACCCAACGCGCGTTCGACCGAGCGCAGCGAGATACTCGTCGGAAACCGCCTGCGCCGGGGAATAGCTGTACGAGATACCGGGCGAGATCGTCTGACGAATCTTCGAGACCAGTCCAAGTCCGGGCAGAAACCCGTAGAAGGTCGGTGATGAACTGATCGCGTAGCTGAGCCGCTTCGACTGACTCACCCATTTGCCGCCGCTGCGTTCCGTGCGGACGAACAGTCCGGAGGCTGGATCAACGTTCGACACCTGCACGGATGGTGAGATGTTCCACGTCCCGCGCAGGAAGGCCGGCAGTCCGAACGAGGTGTTCCAGTCGGCGTTCGTCTCGAAGGTCCGCGCGTAGATGCGCGTGGACCGCAGTGACGTATCGCGCACGCCGATCATCTCACGCTGCTCGGGGTAATTGCGCACCTGCTCGTTGACCGCGAACGAATTCTGCCAAACGAAGTCGCCGATCTTGATCGGTGTCTCAAAGCTGAATTGCATCTGCCGCCGATCGGCGCGAAACCGTGTGCTGTCGATACCGCCCGTGCCGTTCGCGTTGTAGACGTACGGAAACTGCAGCCCCTGATCGATCTTCTGCGTCGTCGACACGGAAAGTCGCAGCGCCGGGGTCCAGCTGAGGAACTCATTCCCCAATGTCCCGGTCGACACGCTCAGCGACGGAAAGTTCATCTCGACCTGCGAGCGGCCGGGATACTGCGTCCGGTTACCGCCGAGATTGATGAGCGCTGGTCCAATCTTCGTCTGATACGTCAGATCGGAACGGATGGTCGCGTTGGCGGCGACCGGGTTGATCGTGGTGGCGCGCTGGACCGTCGTGTTCTGCACGAGATTCAGCCGCAACGTCAATCGCGTCATTTTCGAGAAATCCTGGTTGTGATTCCAGGTGATCGACGTGTTCCCGATGCCGTTGTTCTGCGATAGATACGAGACGGCCGTTTCACCGGTGATGAAGCGGCTGAGCCACCGATACCGGTACTCCACATTTCCACGCACGAATCCGGGATCCGCCGAGGTGCTGCGCGCGCCGCTTCGCCAATCGAACGACGCTTCAGTGTTCATGTAGTCGTTGATCGCGAAGAAGTACCCGATGTTCGAGACGCTTCGCCGATACGACGGACTGTTCCGGAACAGTTCCGCGATGCCGAAATTCGGCGTCAACATGCCGCTGCGGCGCCCAGATCGTACGTCTTGAAAGAAGAACGGAATCCAGAAGACGGGGACTTCGCCGATGTAGAGCACCCCGGGGCGTGCCACCATCACGTTCTCGGAGACGAACTTCATGTCCTTGGTCGTGAAATGGAAGTGCGGTTCGTCGTGATCACAGTAGGTGAACGAGCCATCCTTGGCGAACACGATGTGCCGACCTTGCACGAGTGAATCGCTGAAGATCGACCCGCGCTTCGCCGTGAGATACAAACGCTGGCCCGACTCCACCGACGTGGAGAACTCGCCCGTCACGCCAGACTTTTCTTCGAGATCGTAGTCAATGCGACCGCGTGCGAGAAAGTCATCGGCGTCCTTCTTCGTCGGATCACGCAGCCATACGGAGTCGCCGGTCGCGACGACCTTTTTGGTCGAATCGTTGAAGGCAATCGAGTCACCAACCAGCATCGTCTCGTCACGCTTCACCGCCGAGGGTTTGCCGCGCAAGTTGATATCGCGCGTCTTCGCGTTGAATCGCACCATGCTGCTCTGATACTGGGTCTGGCGAAATCCCTTGCGCGCCAGCAACTCCGTCATGGTCGAGTCGGCGGGATCCCAGTCAAAGCGCAGTTCCGCCTTTGGTTTCGCGGCGAGGCTGTCCGCCGCGGCCGAGCCACTGCGTGCGCCCGGCGTCTTTTCGGGCGTCCGGGTTGGACGGGTTGGCGGCTGTTGGGCGCTCACACCCGCCGGCGTCGCCGCCATCACCATCACCACGAACAGTGCGTGCCACCACGCCGACAACCGGCGCGACATCACGCCTGAACGGTGTCCTGCGACGCGATGCGCCGCTCGCGACGCGAGAAGACGAACCGTGACAGGATGATCGAGAGCTCGTACAGGAAGTACAGCGGCGCCGTCAGTAGAAAGAGCGACCACGGATCCTGACCGGGCGTAATGAGCGCTGCGGCGATCAGGCAGCCCACCAACGCGTGGCGCCGATATTTCGCGAGGAAGCGCGGGTTGACGAGGCCGACCGTGGTCAGGATGAGAATCACGATAGGCATCTCGAACACGGCGCCAAACGCGAGACACATCGCCATCACGAATCCGAAGTACTCATGGACGGTGGGCTTGATTTCCACCGCAGCACTTTGGAAACCGAATAGGAAGGCGAACGTCACGGGCAACACGAATACGTAGGCCAATGCCATGCCGGCTAGAAACAGCAATGCCGCGCCGACCAACGTCGGGATCACGATCTTCTTCTCGTGGCCGTACAACGCGGGAGACAAAAAGCCCCAGATCTGCCACACGATCACCGGCGACGCCATGATCACGCCGATCGCGATCGACGCGTCCATCACGATATCGAACAAGTCGCTGGGGTGTGTCACCATCAACTTGCTCTGCAAGTACGGCTGCACCGGTCGCGAAAGCAGTGCGATTACGTCAACCTGTTTGGTGTACAGTAACAGGAATGCGCTACCGACCCCGATGGCTATAGCCAGCGCGACCTTGAACAACCGCCACCGCAATTCCTCGAGGTGATCGAGGAACGGCATCTCCGCATGGTTGTGTGCAGCCATCGTGATCAGAAATCCTGAGTAGTGCGAACGCGATGATCAGCGTATGGTCTTGAGCTGCTCGGCCGCTGGTTCCGCTTCGAGGCTCTTCGGATAGCGACTGATCACTTCGTTCAGCAGCCGCTTCGCGTCGGCAGTGTTACCCGCCGACAGGGCGATCTGTGCCCGCTTGTATAACGCCTGCGGCGCTTGCGGTGAATCCGGGTATTTCGCGACGACGGCGGCATAGGCGACATCCGCTCCAGCGACGTTTTTCTCGAGCATCAGCGACGCGGCGATCTGCAATTGCGCTGACGGGGCGAGGTCACTGCCCGGATAGGTCGATAGCAATTCTTGGAACAGGATGCGCGCCGTCGACGTGCTGCCGCGACGAATCTGCGCCATCCCGTTGTCGTACAGCTGTGCCGCACCCGGTCCACGGGGGGGCTGCGTATCGATCACCGTCGGCGGAATCGCACCGGCCGGCATCCCCTTTGCAGATGTGCCAGCCGTCGTCGCGCCCGCAGGCAGCGGCGCGACGGCCGACGGCGGAGTCACCGGCACGGCGTTCGCACGTTCTTCGAGGTCCGACCGCGTGCGATTGAGCGCGGTCTGCAACTGCTGAATTAACTGCTTGACCTGCTCCAACTGATCCTTCACGGCGCGCATCTCGGTGCGCACATCCCCCTGCGTCCCCACGGTGCGTGCACCGATCCGGACGAGCGAATCGTTGGCGACAGCCATCAGCTTGAGCGCTTGCGCCAACGCGTCACGCTGCGCCGCATCATTGCGCAACAGCTCCGTGCGGAGCGACGCGACATCGGTCTGCACAATGCGCACGTCATTGCGCGTCGCAAAACACCCCCCCGTGGCGGCAAATGCCACGAGGGCGATCATCCGCCACGCCCGACGCCAGTTCGCGAGGGGCACGAGCGCGACGTTCAGAATCACGGCGCCTTCGTCAGTTCGCCGGCGATGACTTCAAAATCATCGCGACGGTTCTTCGACCACGCCTCTTCGCCGGTGCCCTGCATCGCGGGCTTCTCGCGACCGAACGTCGTGGTCTCGACGCGCGACGCATCGATGCCGCGATCGGCCAGATATTTCTTCGCCTGTTCCGAGCGGCGACGGCCCAACGCAATGTTGTACTCGTCGCTGCCACGATCATCGCAGTGGCCCGAGATGCGCACGCGCAACGCCGGGTTCGCATTCAGGATCGCAATCTTTTTGTCCAGTGACGCCTTCGCGTCATCGCGGAGTTCGTCCGCGTCATACTCGAAATAGATCGTCGACAACACGGTCGCGCGGGCCGCGGCAATCGCGGCCGCCTTGGCCGCCGAGTCGTCCGTCTTCGGTGCCGCCGGCAGGTCGTTTCGCGTCGGAGTCACTGGGGCCGCAGGCGCAGGCGTCGGGGCCTGCGTCGGCGTCGTCTTCTTCTTGCATGCGCCGAGCGCCAGCAAGGCTGTGGCCATCAGCACGAACAGACGAGACGATCGGATCATGTCGAGGAGCTCCGGAAGGTGAAGGTGAACAACGTGGAGGAGACTACGTCGGGGCGAACTATGGCACCATCATGCGCGGTGACCATGCAGCCAGTCGCGCGCCGGGCATGTGCGTCAGCTGACGCGACTTCCCAGTTTCGATATCAACGATCCATAACTGCTTCGAACCGCCGCGATCGGAACCAAATACCACATGCCGCGAATCGGGTGCCCAACTCGGATCATCATTACGACCCTCCGTCGCGACCGCGCGAACCGAATGATCATGCAGATTGATCGTCATGATCTGCTTGGTGTTGCCGTTGAGCGACTGATAGGCGACCAGCTGCCCATTCGGCGACCAGTCAGGACCGGTCCGAAAGCCGCGATCACCGAAGGTAGAAGTGCTCAGAATCTCGGCGTTCGTTCCGTCGGCATCGCAAATATACACATCGGCGTTGCCCGAGCGGTCACTCACAAAAACAAGACGCTGTCCATCGGGACTATATGACGGCTGGACGCTGGCGCGACCGCGTCCGAACGTCAGTCGACGCGCCGTGCCGCCGTCGATCGGGATCGCATACAGATCGGTGCCGTTCTCGCCGACACGCGCAAACGTCACCGTCCGCCCATCCGGTGAAATCGCCGGCGAGAGATCCTGACTGTTCGGCGCCGCTGTCAGCACCCGCTGCGCGCCGGTGGTCAGATCGGTCACCATCAGCGGATTCCGCGAGCCGTCCAGCACGCTGTACACCAGCGCCTTCGCGCTCGGCACCCACTGTGGCGACATCCCGCTGGGTGTCACCGATGTCACATTTGCGCCATCGCTATCAACTATCCACACGCGCGAGGGCAGGCCCGCGGCAAACGCGACCCGGGTCTGCGCAATGCCGCGCTGGCCCGTGATCCACTCTTCGATGCCATCCGACACGCCGTGCACGGCCATCCGCCAAGCGGCGGAGCCGGCTGGCACAGGAAGTGGGAAATCTTTCTGATTTACCACGGCCTTCTTGACCACATCGTGCAGCGCGATCCGCAGCCACCCCGACGGCAGCAGCGTCCCCTGCACGATCCCGTCCGCGCCGAGCTTGGCAAACAACGCGTAGGACGCGAGGCCCGATGGTGGTGCGATGCCTGACGATCCGACCGCGTCAAAGCGATCGCCAAACGCTATGTCGCGCCCGATGATCGTCGCAATGGAGTCACCCATCGCACCGCTGATCGGGAGGACCATCAGTCCCTGCTTCTGGCCGCGCTGATACTTGAGGCCGAGCGAGACCCCCGGCGGTTGCGCGCCCTGCGCCCGCACAGGCTCAGCTCGCACCGCGACGAATACGAGACCAGCGAACATCCCACGCGCTATCGCGCGACGGGTCGATACGGACATCGAGTAAGGCATCAGAGCGTCACGACGGACGGAGAGCGTAATCGAACGTGAAGTAGACCACGAGCACATCGTCCGTCCATCCGGAGGGCAACGGTCCGAAAGATCGCGCGGCACCGACCGCTTCAATCGTGGATTGCGCCTCGAGATCAAAGAATCGGTCACCAGATTTTTTGAGCACCTCGATCCCGCTCACGCTGCCGTCTCGGCGAATCATGAACTTGACCTCGGTCGACAGGCTCGCCGATACGCGCTTCGGTGAGTACGCGATGGTAATCTGACGGACGATGTTGTTCAGGTACCCAGGGTACGGGAACACGATCCCTTCGGAGAGCAGACTGCGAACATCGGCGCCCTTGCCACCTTCTCGGCTGCCAGCCTTGGGCAGCGCACGGCTCTTTGAGGCTGGCGCGGCCGCTTTCGCCCCGGCCGCTTTCGATCGAGACGGCATCGGCGTTGCCCTAGCTGGTGCGGCCGTCGCCTTCTTACTCGCGAATGATTTCTCAACCGGTGCCCGCTCGGCACCCGACGGCGCCTCAGCGACTTTCGGTGCCTCACTCGGCGCAGGCGCGACAACACCCGCCTGCCGCTCACCCTTCGGCGCCCCAATCAACTCGACGCGATAGACCGGCGGTCGGCGCGCTTCGCTCTGCAATCCCCAGATGACCAGTCCGGCCGCCAGCGAGCCGTGCACAAGCGTCGATACAATCAGCCCGGTGCGCAACGAGCGCGTCGTTCGCGCCACCGAACGACGCATAACGACCGCGCCGGTTCCCGGACTCACTGCGGTGCCTCCGGTTCGCCGACCAGACCGACGTCCATTCCGGCCGCCTTGATGGCGGCGATCACCCGCAAGACGACGCCATACGGCACGGATTGGTCGGCACGTACCGTGACGCCCGTTCCGCCCTTCTTGGTCGACAGTGCCTTGATGCTGCTGGCGAACTCGCGCTCGGAGAGCAGCACTTCGTCCGCGTAGATGCGGCCGCGTTTGTCGATCGTGACAACGATACCGCTTTTAGACTCGAGCGGGCGCACGTCGGCCTTTGGCAGTTCGATGTCGACGCCGCCCTGCATGATCGGCGCCGTAATCATGAAGATCACCATCAACAGCATCATGACGTCAATCAGCGAGACGACATTGATTTCGCCGTTGACGCCCATGCGTGCGCCGCGTCGTCGTCCTCGCATCGCGCTTAAATCCGTCCTTCGCGAACCATCAACGCGATCAATTCAGAGCCGAAGCCTTCGAGCATGCCATCAAACCGATTCAGACGCGCGGCAAACGAGTTATACGCAAACGCCGCCGGAATCGCCACGGCGAGCGCGGCCGCTGTCGCTGAGAGCGCACCGGCGATACCTGGTGCGACGGCGGCGATATTTCCGGATCCTTTGTCGGCGATGCCGCCGAATGCACTCATCACGCCGAGCACGGTCCCGAGCAGTCCGATCAACGGACTGACGCTCCCGACCGTCGCGAGCCACGGCACAAAACGACCAAGCTCTTCACGTTCCCGTGCGGACTCTGCATCAAGCACGAGACGCAGCGCCTCGACCTGCGAACCGGAGAGTCGCGCGGTGCGATCCGGCGTCGCGCCGAGCGCCGGCTTGGTGTCATTCAGGAATAGGACGGCGCGCGCGAACACTGCAGTGAACGCACTTGGTTTGGCACGGTTTGCGAGCACGCCGGCCTCGTCGATACCGCGCGCACGCTCGAACTCTTTAACGAACGCGCGACCACTCGACTCGGCCACCGAAAATGCGCGCCACTTCGCAAACATGATGGCCCATGACAGCAGCGACAACGCGATCAAGAGCAAGATCACGCTCTTCGTGATCCAGTCACTTTCGAGCACCATGCTGAGCGGCGTCGAACGATCGTGCGCCACCTTCGCGCCCAACTGCAGCAGGGCCAGCACCGGCATCACCGACCCGCTCAACGCGTGACCGTGCCCGCACGGCGTCCGGCGAAGTAGGCATACGTGTTGGCCAGCCCATCCCCGATCGTCACACTCGGCGCCCAGCCCAGCAGCTCGCGTGCCTTATCCGTGCGCAGCGCGGACCGCGCAAGTTCGCCTGAGCGAGCCGGCGCGTAGTCGATCGCTGCCGTCGCACCGGAGACCGATTGCAGCGTGGTCGCCAGCGTATTTACCGACGTCTCGATGCTCGTGCCGATGTTGAACGCGCGCGCGTCGAGTCGGCCCGGGGCGGGTAACGTTGACGTCGCGGCGAAGAAGTTCGCGGCGGCCACGTCTCCGGCATACACATAGTCGCGCGTCTGTTCGCCGTTCCCGTAGACCGTCAAGGTGCGGCCATCGAGAATCCGGTTGCAGAAAATCGCCACAACGCCCGCTTCCCCATGCGGGTCCTGTCGCGGGCCGTACACGTTGCCATAGCGCAGCGCGACGGTATCCAGACCGTGTACGCGCGCGTAGTACGCGAGGTAGTACTCGACGGACAGCTTGGCGATGCCGTACGGGGCCTCGGGATCCTTGGCGTCGGTTTCGGCGCTCGGCGGCGGATCAAAATCACCGTACAAGGCGCCACCCGTTGAGGAAAAGACCACGCGCGTCGGATGACCGCCGGCCTTTACGGCCTCCATGAGATTCAGCGTGCCGAGAATATTTCGCGTCGCGTCGTACACCGGATCGAGGACGCTCCGACGCACATCAATCTGCGCAGCGAGGTGGCACATGACATCGAAGTGTCCCTCTCGCACCAACGTCGCCGCCTCTGGGGACGTGATGTCACCGAGAATAAAGCGCGCGTTCGGCGGGAGATTCTCCTCACGACCACTCGACAAGTTGTCGAGAATGGTGACTTCCCATCCGGCGGCGAGAAAACGATCCGCCACATGCGAACCGATGAAGCCTGCACCGCCCGTCACCAGTACCGTGTTCGCCATGCCGTCGCGTCCTCGCCCTGAATTTTCGATGTAGTCTCACCGAGGCAATCGCGATTTCCGGATGGAGCCGGGAGACCGCGGCGCCGCTCAATTCGGTAAGACGTTCGTGAACCCGCAATGTACACACGCGCCCACGACAATGTGTCGCGGGCGCGTGAAGTTGCCTGAACGCGGCGAGGTCGCGGCCGAGGGTGCTACGGCATTCGTGCTACGGCATTCGTGCAATCCGTCGCGCCGCTACGCCAATCGCGATATCTGCGCTCGCCTGCCGAATGACCACGGCGGAGCTGCCGCGCACGCCGCTCCGAACGACACGCACGACGCCAACACGTTCCTCAGCACCACTCGCCCCCTTTCGCACGAGCGCGAACTCGTCGCCTGCCTTGATGCCTTGCGCTTCTCCGCCGGCAAGCAGCACGTAAGTCTGGAGCGAGGGCATCAGGGACGTCGGTTCGACCCACGTCACCGTGGTCGAGACCTCGTCGCCGCTGACCGGCTCGGGACGCACCGTCGGTGCGGCCGCGCCTTCAAGCGGCAGGAGCGCCTGGCCCTGCTCGATTGCGCCGCTCTGGCTGCGGACGTAGGCGCGCACCGACCGACCCGCGTCGACGTGCGTGACCTGCAGCACACCGGTGGCAGTGCCGACCAGCACGCCCGGCGCGAGCCGTGTTCCGGTGGTCATCGCGAGCAAGCGATCACCGACGGCGAGCGTCACGCCGACCGGTGCGGTGATCTCGACCTCGTCAGTCAACTGCAGCCAAACACGGTCGTGCGATGACGCGGCAGCGGTCCCTGTACGACGCACGATCCGGCCGGCGTTGAGCAGTCGCGCTGCTTCCACGGGATACGGGGCGGCGACGTACTCGCCGGTTCGCGGCGCGACCTGAAAGCGCTGCAAGACCGCTCGCATCGCCGCGGTTGCTTCGTCCGCATCCGCGACGCGCCGCATGAACACCGTCGGCACGTCCTTCGCGCTGCGGGCCTCCCGGCGCGATGCGGCATCGGTCAACCCGATATGCGCTGGTCCGCGCGTCAGGATGTGCTCCGCCTTCACCGGCGGCATCAGCATCACGCGTGTCGTCATCGTCGTGGTGTCCGGGACGGGAGTCGCATCCGTCCCGGCCGCCACCGTCAATGTCGACGTGCTCGCCTTCCCGGCACCAACGGCACCCTTCTTCGTGACGCTGGTCTTGCCTGCCGCCGTCTTCGCCGTCGCCGCCGCGTCCCCCTTTTCGGCCGTCTGCGCGGTCAGGGCACCGCCGCGACGTGGGGCGGGCGCCACGGCGACTACCGGCGCGACGACCGCTGGTGTAGTCGCGACCTTCGGTGTCGTGGTATCGATTGGCGCCGGCAGCGCCTGTACCGCCGCCGCAACCGCCGCGACAGCACCGCGGGATGGCACCTGTAACTTCGTGCCGGACTTCATTGAAAACTCGCCCGCCGTCGGGATACCATTGCGCCGAGCGATGGCACGCCATGCGTGACCGTCGCCGTAATAGCGAGCCGCGATGCTCCAGAGCGTCTCCCCTGACTTTACGACGTGCGTCGTGGTCGAGGTGTCCTTAGGAGCCGTGGCCTTGACCGCATGCCTTTTGGCCGGCGGTTGGGCCTTGGCGGCCCGCGGCGTGGCGGCACTCTGTGCGTGCAGCACCGTGGGTCGCCACACGAAGAGCAGGACCAGCGTGGCCAGTAGCGCCATCGCTACCCGGGCCAGCAGACGGGCCGGCGCGGATCGGCGAATTAGTGACTGGTGCGCCTGTTCAGCAGCGCGCATCGGCGAGCCTCTCGAAGAGAATGAGCGATACACCGCGTCTGGCGCGGTGTGCTGGGACGCATCCATACTCTGCAGGATGTGCTCCCCCATCGGCAGACGCCCGCCGCGCACGCTCGTCACGTACGCGGCGTCACTCAAACGGCCCGGACCATTACGAGATGGCGTTGTCGGCATGCACAACGAACTCAGTACTTCCTCGGATCTTGGAAGCTAGAACGGCAAATCGTCGTCTTCGTCTTCCAATGCACCCGGGAAGTCCGAAAAGTCGTCGCCGGTTGTCGCCGTCGGAGCGGCAGCGCCAGCGGCCTTGGCGCGTGGTGGCGCGGCGGCTCGACGTGGGGCGCCGTTTTCCATCTCGTCACCACCACCGCCGCCCGCGCGACCGCCAAGAAGCATCAGTTCACGGACACGTATTTCCGTCGTGTATCGGGTCTGCCCTTCCTTGTCGGTCCACTGGCGGTACTCGATCTCGCCTTCGACGTAGATCTTTTCGCCTTTCTTTACGTAGCGCTCCACCACGTCGGCAAGTCCGGATCCCTTGCTGCCGTTCCACACCACGCATTTGTGCCACTCGGTCTTTTCCTGCTTGCTGCCGGTTTGGTCATTCCATGATCGGCTTGTGGCCAGCGAGAACGAGGCAACCTTGCCCCCGTTTCCGACGGTACGGATTTCAGGATCACTCCCGACGTTGCCAATAAGAATGGCCTTGTTCAGACTGCGGCTCACGGTGCCTCCTCGCAGAACAGATTGAATCCGGACTGACTGCTGTCGTGCCGGGCGTGAGGTAAAGCTAGGAGGGTTTGCCGGAAGCACCAAACCCGCATATCGCCCGACTATGCTTTTCTACGCATCAGCCGCGTTCCAGCGTAAAATCAAGGCGTCTTCGAGGGGGGCGTGATAATACGCCCGACGCCGACCCACCGGTTCGAAGCCTCGCGACGCATAGAGTCGGCGCGCCGGTTCGTTGGAGAGCCGCACTTCGAGGTACACCGAGCGAACGCCAATGTCGTCCGCGAGCACTAGCGCATGGTCGAGTAGCCGCGCCGCCGTACCGCGACGTCGACGCGAGCTCGCGACGGCAATGTTTGCGATCTCTCCCTCGTCCAGGACGTGCAGCAGCACGCAATACCCGCAGACCAAGTCGGCGGCATCCACCGAGACGGTGAGGCGCGCGTGCGTCTGGCCCATCAGATCGCGAAACGCGGAAGCGGGCCACGGATCCGAAAACGACTCGCGCTCGATCTCGGCCATGGTCGTGACGTCAGCCGCGCTTGCATCGCGAAGCGTGATGACGTCGGCGTGTGGCGCGTTCGACATGGGGCGCGCCGCCGTTCAGTGCGTCGGAAGCGCGCGTGCGTGCGCGGCTTCCCATTTGACCTGTGCTTCGGCGAGCCGCCCGTACGCGGGCTGCCATTCGTCCAGCGAGACGCTGCCTCGACTCCACCAGTCATGTACGCCAAACACGGCGGCCGCATCCGGTCGCACAGGCGACTCGATCATCGTCGACACTCCACCGAGAACGACCAGCTGTCGACGGTCTCCCGCAAATGCGTCGATCTCCGCACGCGATGCGCGCGTCACCACGCCATCGCTCTGCACGCCGTGCACGGTATCGATCGTCACGGACATCGCATAGCGTTCGCCTCGTAACGCGTCAGCGTGCACCACGAACGCGCCGTGTTCGCCGTGGGACGCCGCCGCCAACAAGAGTGACGGCACCGCGAACAAGGGTGCTCCGGTGGCGTGGGCGAGCCCTTTCGCGACAGACGCAGCAATGCGAAGTGAGGTGAAGCTTCCGGGTCCTGCGCCGCACACCACAGCGGTTAACTCCGACGCACTGGCCCCCGCACACACGAGGATCGCCTGTATCGCTGGGAACAGCGCATCCTCGCGCGATGCGCCCATCACCACATCGTCGCGGCACGCCAGTACTCCGCCGCGGAAGACCGCGACCGAACCAGCGACCGTGGACGCTTCCAACACCAGCACCACCCCGGCCGCGGCGCCCGCGGCGGCGGCGGCGGCGGCGGCGGCGGCGGGAAGCGACGAGGTCATTCGTGCGAGTCCAGTGTGAGAATCCCCATCAGGCAGAATCTCCCTTCAACGTCGACCCGGCAAGTGTCGTTACGCACGAAGTCACAACGTGCGCGGTTGCCGACTCAGGCGGCAGCGACACGCCGCGCGGTCATCACCGGAACCGTTGGCGCTCTCATGAGCGTTAGCACGTCGTCACCGGCGTTCGCGAGTGCGGCGAACGTCCCTTGCTGCGCCAGCTCAGCCGCCACATCAAGCAAGTCGCTATCGAATGACATGCCTCGTTCGGGCGTCATGATTGACAGTACCTTGGAAACCGGTAGGCCATCGCGGTACGGCCGGTCGGCCGTTAACGCCTCGTACACGTCGGCGATCGCCAGTACGCGCGCGGTGAAATCGAGATGCTCGGCGGGGAGCCCCCAGGGATAGCCCCGACCATCGAGTCGCTCATGATGATGCGCGGCAGAGGCCGCGAAGTGTTGAAACGCGCTGACGCGTTCGAGAATTTGCCACGTCCAGCGCGGATGCTTCTGGACCTCGTCACGTTCGACGTTCGTAAGGCGCCCGGGCTTATCCAGAATACGGTTGGACACGCCGAGCTTTCCGATGTCGTGCAGCAGTCCGGCGCGGAGCACGTCGCGCAACAGGACGCCGTCCGCTCCGACGACAGACGCAATGCCGACCGCATATTTGGCCACATTCGACGAGTGCCGAAACGTAAACGGCGTTTTCGCATCGATGACCGCGGCGAACGCATGCGCAATGGCGTCCAAACGTTCCCCAGTTGCGGCCTCGGGATGATCGCCAGGCTCTAGGGCAACGACGGACTCGTCGAGGTGGTCCGCATCGGCGAGAGTCTCCCACCACGAGACATCGCGACGCCACGCCGCGACGCGCACCACCAGCGACGGGTCAAACCACGTGCCACTCCGCGTCTGAACCATCTGCAA
This sequence comes from Gemmatimonadaceae bacterium, assembly GCA_031366985.1. Classification (GTDB taxonomy): domain Bacteria; phylum Gemmatimonadota; class Gemmatimonadetes; order Gemmatimonadales; family Gemmatimonadaceae; genus Gemmatimonas. The sequence goes on along the minus strand of JANLPE010000092.1, from coordinate 8,257 downwards.
GGCGGCCTTGAGTCCCTGCTCGGTCCAGAACGCCTCCAGCGTCTGTGACAAGAGCAGCACTCGCGAGAACAACGGAATCTCGTCGCCGGACAGACCGACGGGATGGCCGAGCCCGCACCAGTGTTCATCGACGTGCGCGATGGCCTCGGACGTTCGCGCCGGGAACCCAAGCGCGACGGCGATCTGGGCCCCTCGCTCGCAGCGGGCCGCGATGATATCGCGCGTCATCGATGGCGTCTGCGCAACACGAAGGAAGTGAGTGATTCGCGCGAGAGGATTGCGACCGACACCGCAATTCTTCGCGGTGCGCATCGCGAGCCGCCAGCGATCATGCCAGTCGACGAGTCGCAGGTCCCGTTTGGTCGCCTGATCATCGGAGCCGAACAGCGCCGCCATGCGCGCCGCGTTACTGGAGCAGCCGGCATCTTTCAACAACGCGGCGTAGTACAAGGCGCCCGCCGCAGCGCGATCCAACCCCAACTCGCGACCGAGCCGCATCGCGATCAGCGCGGTACGCAGGGTATGTCCCGGTCGCTGCCCTTCGGTGAGATCGAGCGCGTACGTGAGCGCGGAGAGCACCTCAGCTAGGCGCACGGTGTTCGCGCGTGGCAAGGACTGCGTGGAGGACGGAGGCAGCGAGAAAGCGTACACAGTCGGGGGCCGGAAGGATCGAGAACGCCGATGGCGGCACCTCACAGACGCACCATCACGGACTGGAGTCACCCCGAAGCGCTATGCGTTGGCTCTCTTCGCTCAGCGCATGCGGACCGACAGCGCACGACGATCGACGTGGTCGATGTCGTGCCACAGTTCGATCGCGATCGTGTGTTCGGGCAGCGTTCCCTCGGCACGGTCGGGCCACTCAACCAGCAAGACCGGCGCCGTGCCGACGATCTCATCCCAGCCAAGCGCGTCCAGTTCGCTCGGCCCTTTCAAGCGGTAGAGGTCGGCGTGTACGACGACGCCGACTGCCGAGTTGTACTGTTGTAGCAGCGCGAACGTCGGACTCGTGACCGACGACGGCGCGGTCACGCCGATGCCGCTGCAGATCGCACGTGCCAACGTCGTCTTGCCGACGCCGAGGTCCCCCGACAGCGACACGATGACCGACGCCAGCGCGTTGTTCGCCAGAACGGACGCCACGGCGGCACCGAACGCGCGTCCCCACGCTTCGAGTGAGTCCCGATCCGGCGCCCGAGGAGCCCCTCGTCCTGTGAGTTCGCGCAGCACGTCGAGGGCCGTTACCCGGGCCGTCGCTTGGGCCGTCGACTCAGCGCCCACGACGACCACCGGGACGCCGATTCAGCGCCGATCCAGATGTCGAAGCAGGCGCCGTACTGGGCGCCGATCCGGGCGGCCGTTTCGCGGCCGCCTGCTGGCCGCGCGCCTGTTCTGGGCGCTCACCCAGTGCGGTGCGCACCTCGAACAGTTGGTCTCGCAAACGTGCCGCCGCCTCGAAATCGAGCGCGATCGCCGCTTCGCGCATGGCGGTTTCGAGCTCGCCGACCAGGGTCGTCAGCTCTTCGCGCGAACGCGCCACACGCTCGCCGCCAATGGCCCGCGGCTTCGGCGCTTCGCCTTCGGCGCGCTCCATACGTGCGTCAGCCACGCGAGTGATAAACCGGACCTCGTCGATGCTTTTGACCACGCCGTGCGGCACGATCCCGTGTACGGTGTTGTGTTCGCGTTGAATCGCGCGGCGCCGATCAGTCTCGCCGATCGCACGCTCCATGGAACCCGTCATCCGGTCCGCATAAAGGATCGCCATGCCATTCATGTGCCGCGCGGCACGCCCGATGGTCTGGATCAACGATCGGTCGCTGCGCAGGAAACCTTCCTGATCCGCGTCAAGAATGGCCACCAACGACACCTCGGGCATGTCCAATCCTTCCCGCAGGAGATTGATGCCCACCAGCACGTCGAATTCGCCGAGTCGCAATCCGCGTACAATCTCGACGCGTTCGATCGCATCGATGTCCGAGTGCATGTACCGCACGCGCACACCCGTCTGTTGCAGATAGTCCGTCAGATCTTCCGACATACGCTTTGTCAGCGTCGTAACCAGTACACGCTCGCCTTTGCGCTCCCGAAGGCGGATCTCGTTCAAAAGATCATCGACCTGCCCCTTCACCGGACGGATTTCGATGATTGGATCAAGCAGGCCGGTCGGGCGGATGACCTGTTCGACGACCACCCCCTCGGACAACTGGAGTTCGAGTTCGCCCGGCGTTGCCGACACGTTGATCAGCCGGGGCGCCAGTGCCATGAACTCTTCGAAGACGAGCGGCCGATTGTCGAGCGCACTCGGCAGACGGAATCCATAGTCCACGAGGGTCAACTTGCGCGCGCGATCACCGTTGTACATGCCGCGGATCTGCGGCAACGTCACGTGCGACTCGTCAATGACGACGAGGTAATCGTCCGGGAAATAGTCCAGCAGACAGGCCGGACGCTCGCCAGCGTCGCGCCCGCTCAAGTGTCGCGAATAATTCTCGATCCCGGCGCAAGTGCCGATCTCCGCGAGCATCTCCAGATCGAACTGCGTGCGCTGCTCAAGCCGCTGGGCCTCGAGCAACTTGTTGGCGCCCTTGAGTTCGATCAGCCGCGCTGCCAACTCTTCGCGAATCAGGTGTGACGCCCGCTCAATGGTTGGCCGACTCGTAATGAAGTGCTTCGCCGGATACACCGCGGTCCGCTCAAGCGTCGCGATCGTCTCGCCGGTCAACGGATCGATCTTCGAAATGCGCTCGATCTCATCGCCCCAGAGTTCCAGACGAACGGCCTGCTCCTCGTAGGCCGGAAAAATCTCCACCGTGTCGCCACGAACCCGGAACGTACCCCGATCGAACGCCACGTCGTTGCGCAGATACTGAATGCCCACCAGCGCGCGCAGGATATCGTCGCGCGCGATCTGTTGTCCTTTGGTCAACGAGACCATGCGTTCGCGATACGAAATCGGGTCACCCAATCCGTAGATTGCGGACACGGTCGAGACGATGACGACGTCCTCCCGCTCCATCAACGACGACGTCGCGCGCAGTCGCAGGCGATCGATATCCTCGTTGATGCTCGCATCCTTCTCGATGTATGTGTCACTCGAGGGGACGTACGCTTCGGGCTGGTAATAGTCATAGTACGAGATGAAGTACTCGACCGCATTGTTCGGAAAGAAGCTCTTAAGCTCTCCATACAACTGTGCCGCCAGCGTCTTGTTATGCGACAGCACCAGCGTCGGCCGTCCCCAGTGCTCGATGACATTCGCGATGGTCATCGTCTTGCCGGAGCCGGTGACGCCGAGCAGCGTCTGAAAACGGTCGCCGTGCGCGAGGCCGCGATTCAATTCACCGATCGCGCGCGGCTGATCGCCGGCGGGCGAGAAGGGGCTCTGGAGGATGAAGTTCGCAGCCATTGGTACAATATAGCACGCCAGTCGGCTTTTGTTCGGGATGCTCGCGTCACGTGTCCGTCATCCGCGGCCTCGTTACACGCCGCAGAACAGTAGCACGCTCAAGAAAGTCCGCTCGTCGCCAGAAACTCTTTTCCGGGCGCCGGAATCTCCGACGGATCTTGCCGCGACGTCGCGATAAGTTGTTGGCATGCCGCTGTGCTAGTCTTCCGAACGCCACGTGTCATTCGTTGCGTTCGGGACCCCGGCACTTCATCTGGCACCTCGTCCTACGTCGCGGGTCGGACGCAGATGAAATTCCAATGGACGCTCGGTCGGACCTTGATTGGACTTGCGGCGCTTGGCGCGGCGGGGACACTGCTGGTTGCCGCCGTTGGCACGACGGGCCTGCGTAGCGCACGTAGCGGCATGGATGCGCTCGTGACCAGTACGCATGCGCAGCGCCTGCAAATGGACGCCGACATGATGCACGACGCCATCCGCGCCGATATTTTGGCCGCGCTGCTCGGTGTGGTGTCGCACGACGCGGCGCGCATCAAGGACGGCAAGGACGCGTTAGCTGAACATCGCACGCGTTTCCGCAAAAGTATCGCGGAAACGCGAGAGATCGCGACGCCCTCGACGCAGTCAATAATCGACTCGCTGAAGCGTCCCGTCGACGCGTATCTGGCCGAGGCGGACGCGGTGGTGCAGGCCATCGACAAGGGCGACACGGCCACCGTCAACAAGCGTAACAAGGTGTTCCAGGAGTACTTCACGGTGCTCGAGGGACGCATGGAGAAATTTGGCGATGCGATTGCCGAAGACGCGGAGAAAACCACGAAGGCCGACGAGCGCCTTTTCGCGTCGCTGTCGAAGTTGCTGCTCGCGTCGACACTGATCACCGCCGCCGTGGTTTTTGGCGCCGGCGCAAAAGTGGGCCGCCGTATTCAGTCCACGACGAAAGGCATTGTCAGTGCCGTCGAGTCGCTGCAACGCGAGGCCGTCGCGGCGCTTGGTGGCGCGATGACGCGGCTCGCGTCGGGCGACGTCCAGTGCGATATCTCAGCAAACGTTGAGCCAGTCGCCGTCGTCGGGAACGACGAATTGACCACGCTCGCGAAGGCCGTCAACTCGATCGGCCAGCAGACATTGGAGACGATCGGGGCGCATTATCGGGCGATGCGCACCCTACGCGATATGCTTTCGGAAACCACGCGTGTCGTCGAGGGAGCCCGTGTCGGTGACGCGTCAGTGCGCGCGCAGGCCGAGCGCTTCCCCGGTGCCTACGGCGAACTGCTCGCCGGCTTCAACAGTGCACAGGACGTCGCCCGCGAACCGGTGACTGCGGCGCTGGCCGTGCTCGAACTGGCTGCGGATCGCAACCTCTCGGTGCTCGTCGAAGGCACGTACGTCGGCGACCATGCGCGCCTCATTAACTCGGTCAACACGGCGATCATTAACATCTCCACCGCGCTGCACGAGGTCGAAGTCGCGGCGGAACAGATCGCCGGCGCCGCCAGTCAGGTCGCGAATGGTAGTCAGGCGATGGCCGAGGGCGCATCCACACAGGCCGCATCGGTCGAAGAGATCACGGCGGCGGTCCAAGAGCAAGCGGCGGTGACGTCGCGCACGACGACGAGCGTCCAGGCGGCGCGCACGCTCACGCAGCAGGTTCGCGATCGCGTGCGCCATGGCACGCAATCGATGCAATCACTGGACGACGCGATGGCCCGCATGACGTCGTCAGCGGAGCGGACCGCGAAGATCGTGAAGACGATCGACGAAATCGCGTTCCAGACCAACCTCTTGGCACTGAACGCGGCCGTCGAAGCGGCACGCGCCGGCGACGCGGGTCGTGGATTCGCAGTCGTGGCCGATGAAGTACGCCAGCTCGCGATTCGTGCGGCAAGCGCCGCTCGCGAAACGTCGACGCTGATCGAAGAGACGGTCCAGACGACCCTCGCCAGCACCGAGATCAGTCGACAGGTCCGCGAGCAGCTGGGCACCGTCGATGCCGATGTCGATCGCGTGACGAAACTGGTGCAGGATATCGCGACCGATTGCGAAGCGCAGCGCGATCAGATCCGTGAAGTCGGCGCAGCCGTCGAGGCGGTGAACAATCAGACACAATTGGCCGCGGCGAATGCGGAAGAATCGGCCAGCGCCGCCGAGGAACTCAACGCACAGGCGACCACCATGCGCGACCTGGTCCAGCAGTTCAAGGTCTCCGATTCCGCGGGCGATTCACGAAAGCTTGCCCGTCGCGACGTCACGGCGCAGAAAGGCCAGCGCATCGCCCGCGAACGCCGGAACTTCGCGCCCGAACGGGAGCAGTGGGCGAGTTGATGTCCCGCGGCGCCTGGACGTAAACACCACGCAGCAAGTGCGGAACACGGTACTCGCCGCGGCGCCGCTATTCGTCGGCGGTGATCTTTTCCCGTCGACTGACCGCGCCGATACCCTTCACGCGCCGTGCGGCTTTCATGATGCGCTCGAGATGCGCGAGATTCTCGACCTCGACCATCGCGGCCCCCGTGACACGTCCATCGGTTGTCTTCAGCTCCAGACTCTTGATGTCCGTACCCGTCGCACTGACCGCGGCGGCGACATCAGCATACAGTCCACGACGGTCGTAGCCTTCCAACGCGAGGCGCACGACGAAACGCTCGCCTTCCATCTCATGCCAGTCGATGTCGAGTCGCCGTTCCGGCTCGTGTGCCAGCAGCAACAGATTGGGGCAGTCACCGCGGTGAATGCTCACGCCGCGCCCGCGCGTGACGTATCCGACCACGCGATCACCGGGCACCGGCTGACAGCATTGCGAATAGCGCACGAGCAAGCCATCGGCGCCCTGAATCCGGACGCCCTTCCCAGTGCCGCGGACGCGATCAACGATCCGCTCCATCGTGCTCGGTCGCACCGCGGGATCCGGCGCCGTCTCGAGTTCCGGATGCAGCGCTTTGAGGACCTGCATCACGTGGACATCGCCAGCGCCCACCGACGCGATCAGATGCAGTGAGTCCTTCAGTTTGAGCACCTTGGCAATCGGCTGCAGCGCATGGTCGTCGACCTTGGGCAAGCGGCGGCGGCGCAATTCGCGTTCAATGATCTCTCGACCCAGTCGCATTGCCGAAGAACGCTCCTCGAGCCGGAGCATCTGGCGGATCTTGTGCCGCGCGCGGCCCGTGCGCACGTGCGCCAGCCAGTCACGGCTCGGTTTCGCATTCGGGTTGGTCAGGATCTCGACCGTTTCCGAATTCTTCAGTTCACGCGACAACGGCGCGATGCGGCCGTTGATCTTCGCGCCGGCGCACCGTGCGCCGACTTGCGTGTGCACCGCGAACGCGAAATCGAGCGACGTCGCGCCCTTGGGCAGCTGAATGACGTCGCCGGTCGGCGTGAACACGAAGATCTCATCCTGATACAGGTCGAGCTTGAGGAATTCGAGAAACTCACCGGGCGTCTCGGCATCCAACTGCAGTTCAAGGACCTGACGGAACCACGCCAAATGGCGATCCAGCTCGTCCGTGTTCTTGCTCGACTCTTTGTACAGCCAGTGGGCCGCGATGCCGAAGTCCGCCGTGCGATGCATGTCGCGAGTGCGGATCTGGATTTCGAACAGCTGCCGCCCCGGCCCGAAGACGGTGGTGTGCAGCGATTGATAGCCGTTCGACTTCGGTTGCGCGATGTAGTCCTTGATGCGCTCCTGCACCGGCGTCCACCCATCGTGTATGACGCCGAGTGCGTGATAGCACTCGAGGACGTTGGGGACGATCACCCGAATAGCGAGCAGGTCATAAATGTCCTCATACGGACGGTCGCGCTGCTGCATCTTCTTGTAGATCGACCACAGGTGCTTCGGGCGCCCCGTCACGTCGACGTCGACGATCCCGGCATCCGAGAGCCGCTTGAGCAGCGGCTCTTTCATCTGCGAAATGAGCGTCTCGCGCTCGCCACGTTTCGCCGCCACCAGCTTGGCCAGCGTCTTGTACGCTTCCGGCTCGAGATGCTTGAACGCAAGATCTTCCAGTTCCCACCGCATCTTCGCCATACCGAAGCGATGCGCGAGCGGCGCGTACAGATCACGCGTTTCCTGCGCAATGCGGCGGCGCTTCTCCGGCGCCAGATAGTCCAGCGTGCGCATGTTGTGCAGCCGATCGGCCAGCTTGATCAGGATGACGCGGGCATCCTTCGCGATCGACAACAGCAGCTTGCGATAATTCTCAACTTGGCGCTCCTCGCGCGACGACAACGGCAGACTCGCGATCTTCGTCAGGCCGTCGACGATCTGCGCGATCTCCGGACCGAACTCCCGTTGGATATCCTCGATCGTGACATCGGTGTCTTCGACGATGTCATGCAACAGGCCGCTGGTCACCGTGGTGGTGTCCAGCTGCAGGTCGGCGAGAATGCGCGCGACCTCGACGCAGTGCGACACGTACGGTTCGCCGGAATGGCGCACCTGACCGGCATGCGCGGCGTCCGAGAACCGATACGCCTTGACAAGCAACTCGTGATCGAGCCGCTCGTACGACGTATCGGCACTCGGGCCAAATCCAGGAATCGCTTCGTGCAGCGAGATGGTCGTCACAGCAGACCTGCCTCCGCAAAGCTCATGTAGCAGCCACGACCCACGATGATGTGGTCGTGCACCGGGATGTCCAACAGGCGCCCGGCCGCCACCAACTGCTCCGTGACCGCACGGTCCTCCGCCGACGGCGTCGGATCGCCGCTGGGATGATTGTGCACCAGAATCACCGCCGCCGCGCGTTCCGCGATCGCCTCGCGAAACACTTCGCGCGGATGCACCAGCGACGAGTTGAGCAAGCCGCGCGTGATCAGGACATCGCGCTCGAGCCGATGCTGTGC
>JANLPE010000089.1:0-12667 GCA_031366985.1 Gemmatimonadaceae bacterium | reverse complement strand
GCGAGACGAAACGACACCACATTCGATGCGAGACCAACCCGCCGCGTGCCATCGAGTTCCGTTTCCACATTGGCTTGCTTCGGGACTTTTCCTACAGCCTCGTTGTTTGGGGACATCGTTAACAGGCTTGCGTGAGAGATGGTACGCCGTGCGCGGCGCACCTGCCTGTTCGGTGCGTACCCTTGGAGTATCATGGGAACGAAGCGCCGAGCAAGTCGTTGAGCCGGTGAGTGGTGTCGAACGCATGCACACACGCCCGTCGGCGGACGCGAAAGTCCGAACCGTGGCCTGTCTTTGCAACAGTGTGTTGATGCCGTGGAAGCAGTGAGCGACGCTGGTCGGCAGGCGGTGTCGTTGTGGTCGCAGGTTCCCGTGTGATGCAGTCCACGCAAATCCAGGCAGACGAAACATGAAGGACATTATCGACACCGCAGTTGCCGCAGGCACGTTCAACACGCTCGCCGCCGCGCTAACCGCGGCCGGGCTGATCGATACGTTGAAGGGCGCAGGCCCGTTCACCGTACTCGCGCCGACGGACGACGCGTTTGCGAAGATCTCAGGGTCGGACCTGAATGCGCTGCTGGCCGACAAGGAAAAGCTGACGGCCGTCCTGACGTATCACGTCGTTGCCGGCAATGTGCCGGCGTCGGTCGTGACGACGTTGCACGAAGCCACGACGCTCGAGGGCAGCACGGTGCGGATCGCCGTCGTCGACGGAAAGGTCGTGTTGAACGGCAATTCCCACGTGATTTCGGCCGACATCGCGACGTCGAATGGCGTGATCCACGTCATTGATACGGTGTTGATGCCGTCAGTTCCCGCTGCCGTCTGATCTGATCTGGGGTTGGGCAGTGGATGTAGAGAGGGGCGCCGTGATGCGGTGCCCCTCTCTCGCGTACGACCTCTCGCGTACGGTGTGGCTCGTACGACCGCTCTAGTACTGCGTGAGGACTTCCGCTGCGGCCCAACCCGATAGCGCTGCGCCCTCAACTTTTGACCCGGCGAAGGCATCGCCAGCGAACACCAGTGGCGGCGCTTCGTTCGCGAGCACACAGGCGGAGTCTTCCGCTCGCATCGGCTTGCTGTAGCGCCACGCGTGCCCGTGAAATTCTTTCACCGACGCGCCCAGCCAAGGAGCCGCCGCGAGCAACAGTTCACGTCCACTCTGCTGCCGGTCGCCGTCCCAGTGTTCGATGCTGAAAGCATGCGTGGCGTGAATGGTCACGGCAGGCTCGGACGAAATGCCTTTGACCTGATTGTCGGCCAGAAACGAGATCGGTCCGTCGGTAAATTGACGTCCGCCGGGCGACGAGAGCTGCGACGGCCCATCGAGCACCGCCAGCACGACGAGACAGCGCTCGTATTCGATCGCTTCGAGTCGCGTCCTCATCGGCTCAGTCAGTTGAAATCCTCCGACATCCAACAGCGCGAGCGACTGCGGGACTGGCGCCGTGAGCAACAGCGCACCCGCCGTGAAGGTTTCGCCGTCATTCGTGCTCGCCAGCCAGCCGGACGCCGTCTCGCTCACCGAGACGATCTGCGTCTCCAAGCGCACGTCAACGCCTGCCGCCAAGCGCTTCGGCACCGCAGTCATGCCGGGATGACCACGCCATCGGGGATGACCATCGGACTGTTCGGCAAACCCTCGACACCATTCGACGACGGCGCCGTTCTCTACCATGTCGCCGAGGGTCGCTGCGAACCGTGCGCTACGCGCCGTCATGAACTGTGCGCCGTGATCAAAGACCGCCTCGCCTATTCGACGCGTGGCCATCCGACCTCCGACACTGCGGCCCTTATCGAGCACGAGCACGCGCCGCCCGGCGCGTTGGAGCACGGTCGCCGCGCTCAATCCAGCCATCCCGGCGCCGAGGATCAGGATGTCTGCGCCGTGCGGCGACGATGGTGTCATCCCATACCTTTCCTGTCATGGCTACACTCGTGAGTACATTCGTGACGGCACGCGTGCCAACGCCACACCCACCCGACGAGGCGGCGCGCCTCGCGATGCGACAGTTGCCTTCGGCCCGACGCGTCATGTTTCAAGAATGGCGCGACCTGCTCTTTTTGCACTGGGAATATTCCGTCGCCGAGATTCAGAAGACGCTACCGGATGGGTTGTTCGTGGACACGTTTGCGGGCAAGGCGTACCTCGGCGTCGTCCCGTTCATCATGAAGAATGTCCGGCCGCGGTTTTTGCCCGCCGTGCCCGGACTTTCGACCTTCATGGAACTGAACTTGCGCACGTACGTTCATGATCGCGACGGCGTGCCCGGAGTCTGGTTTTACTCGCTGGATGCAAATCAACCACTCGCTGTGGCCATCGCCCAGCGTATTTTTCATCTGCCATACGAACACGCGACGATGACATCGAGCCGATCGCCTCACGGCGTGATCCGCTTTGCATCCCGTCGCCGTGGTGACGAAGCGATCGGCGAAGCTTCTGTATTTGAGTATACGGCTGGCGGGGCGTTGCCGGAGGCTGCGCCCGCATCACTGGAATTCTTTCTCATCGAACGCTACCGGCTCTATGCCGCGGCGGGCGATCGCTTGTGGCGGGGCGCCGTGCATCATGAGCCGTATCCGCTGCGTCGCGCCGACGTGTCGGTGTGGGACGAACATCTCTTAACGCTCAACGGCTTCTTGCCCGCCAACCGCTGCGCCGATCATGTGATCATGTCCCACGGTGTAAACGTGACGGTCTTTCCGTTGCAGCGAGTCGACGTATGAAGACAATGCATCCCTGTCGTCACTTGGTTTTCATACTCGGCGATCAGCTCGATGCCGAGTCTTCAGCGCTCGCCGATTTCGATGTCGAATCCGATGTAGTGCTTATGGCGGAGGTACCGGAGGAATCGACGCACGTGTGGTCGTCGAAACCGCGCACTGCGTTCTTCTTTGCCGCGATGCGGCACTTCGCCGAGTCGCTCACGGTGCGTGGGCTCCGTGTCGAGTATCATCGGATTGGGTCGCACGGCTTTGCGTCACTCGCCGATGTACTGCGCGACGCGGTCGTGCGACACGCACCGTCTCGTGTCGTGATGGTCGAGCCGGGCGATTGGCGCGTCGAACAGGCGCTGGTGGCGTGCGCCGAGGCCGAATCCTTTGCGATCGAGCTGCGACCAGATGCGCACTTCATGTGTTCGCGCGAGGAGTTTCGCGCGTGGGCAGGCAGCGGACGTCAGCTCCGTCTCGAGTACTTCTATCGCATGATGCGAAAGCGGTACGACGTGCTGATGGAGGGCGACCAGCCGATCGATGGCCGTTGGAATTTTGACAGCGACAATCGGGGTGCGTTTCCCAAGACCGGTCCGGGTGCCGTACCGCGCCCGTTGCAGATCACGCCCGATAGCGTCACGCAACAGGCCATCGCCGACGTGGAGGCGCACTTCACAAACCATCCGGGAACGCTCGCCGACTTTGCGTGGCCCGTGTCGCGGGCCGAGGCGCTAAATGCGCTGCGCGGTTTTGTGAACGAGCGATTGTCGCAGTTTGGCGCGTGGCAGGATGCTATGTGGACCGGCCAGCCGTTCCTGTATCACGCACACATTTCGGCGCTGCTCAACGTCAAACTGCTCAATCCGCGTGAGGTCATTGCGTCTGCGATAGAGGCGTACCAACGCGGTGGTGCGCCCATCGAAGCCGCCGAGGGGTTCGTTCGGCAAGTCCTGGGCTGGCGTGAGTTCGTGCGTGGCCTTTACTGGATGGACATGCCCGGCATGCGCGCGGCGAATTTCTTTGAGCACACGCGAGCACTCCCGCAGTGGTACTGGTCGGGCGACACACAAATGCGTTGCATGCAACAGACGATTGGCCAGACGTTGACGCACGGGTATGCGCATCACATCCAGCGGCTGATGGTGACCGGTATTTTTGCGTTACTTGCCGAGGTGCAGCCACAGCTGGTCGAGGACTGGTATCTCGCCGTGTACATCGATGCGGTCGATTGGGTGGAGTTGCCCAACGTGGCGGGTATGGCGCTCTATGCAAACGGTGGCCGCTTCACCTCGAAGCCGTACATCGCAAGCGGACAGTACATCAAGCGTATGTCCAACTATTGCGTGGGCTGCCGCTACAAGCCCGACGAGAAAGTGGGTGATCGTGCATGCCCGGTGAGCACGCTCTACTGGAATTTCCTCGACAAACACGAAACGATGCTGATGGCCAACCCGCGCACGTCGCTCATGACCAAGAACGTGAGCCGGCTGTCAGCGCCGGTTCGCGACGCGATCAAGGAACGGGCAACGTGGGTATTGGCGAACGTGGACGCACTGTGAGCGAATACACTCCGGTTGCGCGTCACACTGATGTGGTCGCCCGTATGCCCAACGAGCGACGCGTGCGCGACGTCGCACTCGCGCGCACTGACGCCGTCGATCTCGCGCGATACGCACGCACGCGGAACGCGCTCGACGGGCACGTCTCGTGGCTTGGTCCGTATCTCACGCACGGCGTGACTGATGTGTCGGACGTGCTGTCGCGTTTGAGCACACGAGGTCCACTCGACTGGAGTGATAAATTCATCAACGAACTCGGGTGGCGAGAGTACGCACAGCACGTCTGGCGCAAGCTCGGTGACAACCTGTGGCGGGAACCGGTGCCACCGCCCGCCGCCGGCGATGCGACATATGCGCGCGAGATGCCGCATGATGTTGTCACCGCCTCCACGGGTGTCGTGATCATCGATGAGCAGATCCGGGCGTTGTACGCGACGGGGCTGCTGCACAATCACGCGCGAATGTGGATCGCGTCGTACGTGGTGCATCTACGCAAGGTCGAGTGGCGCGTCGGTGCATCGTGGATGTACGCGCACTTGCTCGATGGCGATTTGGCCGCCAACACTCTAGGCTGGCAATGGGTGGCCGGAACGTGGACGGGCAAGCCGTATTTGTTCAATGCAGAGAACGTGGCGAAGTATGCACCGGGACGTGAACATCGCGGTACGAGCATCGATGCGACGTACGATGCGCTCGACGCCATGGCGAGGCGTGCGCAAGCGTATGCCGAGCCGCCTCACGTTGGCCGTGCCAGGTCGCCCGCTGAAGCCGCGGTGCCGCCGAGCTTCGACGCCGACATCGTTCCGGCACTCGCGCGTGAACTCGGACTGCGCGTGATTCACGAGCTCCCGGTCGACTTTGCCGGCGAGCTTCTGCACCCGTGGTCGATGCACACGCGCAACGGCGGCCCGATCACTGGATTGATCGTTCCCAGTTTCCACCAGACGTATCGATGGAGCGAACGGCGCTGGCGATTCGTACTGCAGGCAATGGCGGAGTGCGGTGGCGAGTCCACGTGCAACGTTTTCATCGGCACCGACGTCCCGCTGCACTCATGCACGCGCGTCACGCTCATGCGTACGCCTCACGCCGGGTATCGCGATTTCGCGAGTGTATTCGCCGATCGCGGTGGCGAGGTCACTGCACCGCCGCGCGCGTTTGCTGATCCGGATGTGCTGCAAAAATCCTTTTCGGCCTACTGGAATCGAGTGACGCGCGCGCCGTTCCCGGGCTGAGGGCCGGAGGCGTCGGAGGAGAAACGTTCGCCGCCGGCATCCACGGAGTGTCCTCAGTCTCCCGGTAGCATCACCCAGAGCGCGGGGCGCCCGACGTTGCAATGCACCAGGCGCGCGATCGGCGAGAGTGACGCCCAGCTCAACCAGAGTGCGTGACGTGCGAGATGGTGGGCTTGCGTGACGCGGACCCGCCCTCCGACGCGCGCGTTGACCAAACGCGCGATACGCGCCGAACGCTCGGGCACCGGATGAAAGATCGTTTCGATGGCGCGCGGTCGTACGGGCTCGTCGTCCTGCCATCGATCGAGCTGTTCGATCGCCATGCGCATTGGCAACTCACCGACTTCGGCGGCCGCGGCCAGGTCCACCGCAACGACTGCCGCACGTGACGGCGTCGGCAGCACTAGCACGCCAAGAAACGCCCACAGCGTCATCCCCGCCGCCGCAGTGACCACGCCGGCTGCCGTCGCCATGGTCGCACCCGTGAGGGCAAGCACCGCGACGAATCCGATGCTGTTCCACACCATCGCACCGATGACGCCGCGCGTGTGCGCTCCACTCTCGCCGATGATGCGGCGTCGAACGAGCGTCGCCATGAGCGCCGACTCCGACAGTGAGGCCCAGTGCAGCGGTACGATCAACTTGCGCGCACCGATACCGCTCCAGCCGCCAACATACCCCTCGTCGTCGACGTCGACGCAGGTGATGCGCGATGCATCGAGTCTGGCGCTTGTGGCGGCGGCGATCAGGTTGGGCGGCGCCGGCACGACGCGCATGGCGCCGACAAGACGGGCCATCCGTCCACGCAGCGTTGCCAGCGCCAATTGCAGCAACACGAAGGCGACGGTGCAGGCCATCAGGCTCTGCGCACCCGCACGTCGCGCGACACTCAGCAACAGCGTCACGCTCACGGCGAACACGAGCAATTGAACACCAGCACCGCGCGCCCACCGGGCGAGCCACGCCGGCGGCATGACACGCCGACGGACCAGCCACGCTCCGCCGATCAGGTCGAACTGCATCAACGCGACAATCATGGCGGCGAACGTGAGCGTGACGGAAGCAATCGCCGCCCATGCCGGTTGCGCGGCGGACGTTGACAGCACGCGCGCCGGCAGACGAAACGTCAGCGTCGCGAGGGCAAGCAGCACGACAGTGCCAACACCCGTGATGCCGAGTAGCAGGCGCTTGCGTGCGTACGAGAAACGCGTCGGCTCGGCGCGGAGGTTGGCAGGTATGGACGTCATGTCTTCATCTCCCGCGATCAGCGACTGCGGAGCGTGCCGAGCCCACCATCAACGCCGAGCGTTTGCCCGGTGATCCAACTGTTGGCTGGATTGAGCAAGAATTCGATGGCGTTAGCGACATCGGCTGGCTCGCCCAGCCGTCCGAGGGCGTGCATCGCGACCGATGCCTGCTCGGCCGCGGCGTTCCCCGTGATGCGCGCGGTCAAAGGCGTCCGGACGAGGCCCGGCGCCACGCAGTTCACACGCACCTGTTTCGAGGCATAGCTCGCCGCCGCCGACAGCGTGAGGCTGATGACGCCGCCTTTGGCGGCGGCGATCGCTTCGTGGTTCGCGAGTCCAATCCGCGCTGCGGCCGACGCCACGAGCACGATGCTCCCGCCGGCGGGCTCGCGGTTGTTCATCATCGCCCGCGTGGCACTTCGCACCAGCGAAAAGGCGGATCGCAAGTTCATCGCGAGCACGTCGTCGAACTCGTCCGGCGAGGTGAGGTGGGCCGGCTTGAGCAGCAGCGACCCAACGCAGTTCGCGGCGCCATCCAGTCGTCCGAAGGTCTGCACCGCTGTCGCGACAGCCCGATCGACGTCGCCCGGCTGCGTCGCATCGGTGAGCACCGTGGTCGCGCCCAACTCGGCGCCGAGCGCCTCGAGAGCGTCGGCCCGTCGGGCGGCGAGAACCAATTGGGCGCCGGTCGCCGCCAGCTGTCGTGCCAGCGCCGACCCGATGCCGCCGGTGGCACCGAGAATAAGATGAACGGGAGAGGTCATGCGAGGCCAATGGGATTGCGACGCCGATGGTTTCCGGGGAAACGACATGGCTCGCGGGTATCAGGGCGGGGGTACATCCCACTGCCGATGGCCGACGTACTGAAAGCGACCGGGAGCAGTAGTCTTCATCGCACTGCGCGCACCGTGACGAGCGACGCGCGAATCGGCGATCGCCGGTCGCTGGCAGCGCACCCATGACCTGAAGCCCATCGTGACTCCCGGATCAGACCCGCGTCCAGTGGCGCCTGACGCGCCGACATCGAACGCCACGAACTCGCGCACCGTGACCTGGCTTCGCGCAGCGGTCGTTGTCGCGATTCTCGTGGCCCTCGTACTCGGCGGTCGCCGCCTTGGCACATTGGTCCCGGAGTTCGCGCAATACATCGACGGCTTGGGCGCGCTCGGCCCGCTGGTCTTCGTGGCCGGCTATGCACTGGCGACGGTCGCGTTCATTCCGGGATCGCTGCTTACGTTGGCGGCCGGCGCGATGTTTGGATTGACACGGGGTGTGATGTTCGTCTTCGTCGGTGCGACGCTCGGCTCGACGCTGGCGTTTCTGTTGTCGCGGTATGTCGCGCGACGCGCGGTTGAACGACGGCTTGTGGGAAATGCCCGATTTGCTGCCGTCGACCGCGCGATCGCCGCGCAGGGGCGTCGCATTGTGATTCTGCTCCGCCTGTCACCGGCCTTTCCGTTCTCATTGCTGAACTACGCACTCGGGCTAACGCGCATTTCCCTGCGCGACTACGTGCTGGCCAGCGTGGGTATGCTGCCAGGCACCATCCTGTATGTGTACTACGGCAAACTCGCTGGCGATGTCGCGGCGCTCGCCGGTGGTGCCGCGCCGCGGCGCGACACGGCGTACTACATGGTGTTGATTGTGGGGCTACTTGCCACCGTGATCGTGACGGCCGTCGTGACGCGTACGGCGCGTGCGGCGCTGCGCACCGCGACGGAGTCCGCATGAGCGTAGAGATTCGTCCCAACGACGCGCATAACGCGCGACTGGTCGAGCAGCTGCATCCGGCATCGTGGGTGAATCCGACTCCGAAGAATCGCTATCACTTGGTGGTCATCGGCGCCGGCACGGCGGGACTTGTGACGGCGGCGGGTGCCGCCGGACTCGGCGCGCGCGTCGCCTTGATCGAGCGTGGGCTGATGGGGGGCGATTGTCTGAACGTGGGCTGTGTGCCGAGCAAGGGGATGATCGGCGCATCACGGCAGTGGGCCGCGGCTCGCCATGCTGCACGCGACTTTCACGGACCCGCCGCGACCGGTGACGGCGATTTCTCGCGCGTGATGGAGCGCATGCGACGACTGCGTGCCGACATCGCACCGGTCGACGGTGTTGCGCGCTTCACGTCGCTTGGCGTCGACGTGTTTCTCGGCAACGCGCGCTTTGCCGATCGGGATACCGTGACGGTTGGCGGCGCTCGGCTCGCATTCCGGCGCGCCGTCATCGCGACGGGTGCACGTGCTTCTGCACCGCCGATTCCCGGCCTGACGGATGTGCCGTACCTGACCAACGAGACGCTTTTTGAACTTACGGAACGGCCAGCGCATCTCATTGTCCTGGGCGGTGGACCGATCGGTTGCGAGATGGCGCAGACGTTTGCGCGGCTCGGGTGTGCGGTCACGCTGATTGATCGCGGTGCGCGGCTTCTGCCGCGCGACGATCCGGATGCGTCGGTGCTTGTCGCGGCCGCCTTGCAACGCGATGGCGTCGATCTGCGCTTCGAATGCGCGGTCACTTCGGTGGCGCGATCGGCGCAAGGCGTCATCGTGTCGTGCACGAGAGGCGGTCGCGACGAAGTCGTAGAAGGCGATCGGTTGCTGGTCGCAATCGGGCGGACGCCGAACATCGAGGAGTTGGGGCTCGATGTGGCGGGGATCGCTTACACACCGAATGGCGTGATGGTGAACGATCGACTGCGCACGAGTAACGCGAAGGTCTTCGCGTGCGGCGATGTTTGTTCGCCGTTGCAGTTCACGCACGTGGCTGACTTTCAAGCGCGCGCCGTGATTCAGAATGCGCTGTTCTTCGGGCGCAAAAAGACGAGTCAGCTGGTGATCCCGTGGGCTACGTACACGTCGCCAGAAGTGGCACACGTTGGCCACACCGACATATCCGCGCGCGCCGCGGGCATCGCGGTTCAGACGTTCACGGTGCCATTTCACGACGTGGACCGCGCGATTCTCGATGGTCAGGCCGACGGGTTTGCCCGTGTGCATGTGCGTCACGGCAGCGACACGATCGTGGGCGCCACCATCGTCGCCGAACACGCGGGCGATCTGCTCGCCGAAGTCACGTTGTGCATGACCAACGGCCTCGGTTTGGCGTCGATTGGTTCCACCATTCACCCGTACCCCACGCAAGTCGACGCACTGCGCAAATGTGCCGACGCGTGGCGCAAAACGAAACTCACTCCCGCCGTGCGTTCGCTCTTCACGCGATGGTTCCGGTGGTTCTCCTGACCTCGATCTCTTCTGGAGTTATGCTATGCCCGTTCGCTCACGGCGCGGGTCTCGCCCGCTGCTGCAACCCGCGTTCGCGCACGCGCTCGCGCGCGCGGTCGCTACCATTGCGCTTACCGTGACGGCGATGAGCGTCGCGCTTCCGTCCGCGGCTGCCGCCCAGACGTTCGATCACGCGGCGTTCGATGCGCTGCTGCGCAAGCACGTGAGCAACGGGATGGTCGATTACGACGCGTTCAAGAACGCCCCGACGTTTGCGCGCTATCTCACGGCACTTTCGAAGCAGGATCCGGCGTCACTGCCGCGCGACGAACAGCTCGCCCTGTGGATCAACGCCTACAACGCGTACACGATTCAGCTGATCGTCTCCCACGGCGAAACGGAGAGTATCCGCAACATCAACAAGACGTTCGGTCTGAAGCTCAAGGGGCCCTGGTCCGAAGCTCTCGCGAAGGTCGGCGGTAAGTCGTTCACGCTTGACGACATCGAGCACAAGATCATTCGCCCGACCTACAAAGAGCCGCGCATTCACTTCGCGCTGGTGTGCGCGGCGATGGGCTGTCCGCCGCTGCGCAGCGAGGCGTACACGGGCGCCAGGCTGAATGTGCAGCTGGAAGAACAGGGCGCCCAGTTTCTGCTCTTCTCGCCGACCAAGAATCGTGTGGACCTCGGTGAGAAGAAGTTCTACCACTCGATGATCTTCGGCTCCTACAAGGTCGATTTTGGCGGGTCACTGCAGAGCGCCGGAAAATTCGCGGCGCACTGGTTCCCGGCGGGTTCGCCGGAGCGCATGCTCCTCGAGAGCGGGTCGTTCAAGGCAGTCGAAACAAAGTATGATTGGACGCTCAACTCACAGGCGAATGCGAAAAAACTCGGCGTGAAGTGACCCGCACGGACCACCGACCCGTGACGCAGGACGCCGTCCGTCGTGAGTATCGCGTGCTCGCCGCGTCCTACGATCGTATATGGGCGCGCTACATACGCGACAGCACCGCACTCGCGCTGGCAGAGTTCCCTACCTCACCCGCGCTTCGCGTGCTCGATATCGGCTGTGGTACCGGTGTGCTGTTGCGGCGCGCGCTGGATGCCGATGCAACGCGTTCGGCCATTGGGGTGGACATCACGGTGCACATGCTGCGTCATGCAGCGCAGCGATTGCCCAGTACTGTACCGCTGGTGTGTGCGTCCGGCGACACGGTGCCGCTTCGTACTGCGAGCGCGGACCTTGTTGTCTCGACCAACGCCTTGCACTACATGCGCGACCCGATGGGGATGCTGCGGGAGGCGTATCGACTGCTCGTGCCCGGCGGCACGGTGATCGTCGGCGACTGGTGTCGAGACTACTGGACCATGCGCGCCTTCGATCGCGTGCTGCGATGGATTGATGCGGCCCATGTCGCCACGCTGAGCGGAGAGACGCTGGTGCAATTGATGCGGGAGGTCGGCTTTGAGAATGTTCAATTGTCACGATGCAAAATCGACCGGTTTTGGGGGCTGATGACGGCTACGGCCAGCCGGCCGCGTTCGGATCGGGTCACGGCGCCACGTTGAACGTCAGGCGAACCAGTCGCGGAGAACCGGGCATGATGTTGTTGTTGCTGTGCGCCGTGGCGTAGTACCGGGCATTGAACAGGTTCTCGATGTTCACTTGTGCACGCAGACCTTTCGCGACGGTGGCGAACAGCGCACCATCGAGGCGGGTGAACGTCGGCAGCGTGACGGTGTTGTCGATCGCGGCGAACATTCTCGCTTGGTACACGGTACCGATGCTGGCACCGAATCGCGTCGAGAGCTGATAGTGGTTCCAGAGCGAGAAGGTCTGTTCCGGGACGAGCGGCACTCGCGCGCCAGCACTCGCGGCACTGGTTTGTGATACGATTCGCGCGTCTTGCCTCGCGTAGCCGCCGGCTATCCGCCATCGTGACGTCATGGCGCCGGTGGCGCCGAGTTCCCATCCGGTCGTTCGCTGCGCACCGGTCTGCACGACGACGGCGGGATTCGACGGGTCTGGCGCCGTCGTGTTGGTGCGATCGAGTCGGTCTGCGGCTGCCGTGAGTGCGAGCGCCGGCGTCACATCCCATTTGAGGCCGACTTCGTGGTTCGTGAATTGCTCGGGCTTGAGCGTTTGCGTGGTCACGCTCAGTGCACCGAACTGGTCGCCGCTACCGGGCAGGAATGATACGGCGAGGCTGCCGTAGATCGAGAGCGGGAGCACCGGCTTGATCACCAGTCCCACGCGCGGCGACACGAGTCGGTCGGTGCGGCGTAGTCGCTGGTTGTTGCGCCGGTTCAGGTAATCGATTGAGAGGTCGTCAAGCCGCAGGCCGAGTACCGCCTGCACGTGTGCAGCGAGGTCGATCTGGTCCTGTGCGTAGAGCGCCCGTGTGTCGAACGTCGTGCGGCCGTCGGCATCTGAAGCGCTGGCGCGGAAGGTGACGGGAGCCTGCACGGTGGGGCGATCAAATGGCACGCTCACCGACGTGGCGGTGCTGCCGGTCGCCCCGAAATACGCCGAGTTCCGGAGGTTGTCTGTGCGCTGTGTGGAGAACTCCGCGCCGACGAGCAGTGTGTGGCGCATCGTACTGAACCGCGCCGGGACTACAGAAGGCTCCACTGTGTGAGAACTTGGAGCCATGTCCAAAGCCAACGCCCATCGATGCAGTCCTGAG
>JANLPE010000035.1:0-2724 GCA_031366985.1 Gemmatimonadaceae bacterium | reverse complement strand
AGCGCCGAGCTGGTGCGCGTCAGCAACGCGACGCAAGTGTGGGGCGAGAAGTACAGCCGGCAAGCGGACGACGTGCTGAAAGTCGAGGGTGAAATGGCAACCACGATGGCCGCCACCATCGCGCAAACCCTGCGCCGTCAGCTGAGCGGCGAAGAGAAGGTCAAGCTCGCCCGCACCGCGACCTCGAACCCGGAAGCCTATCGCCTGTACTTGAAAGGCCGCGACTATCTCGTCGGCAACCAGCAGGAGATGGACAAGAGTGTCGACTACTTCCAACAGGCCGTGGCCAAGGCGCCCGATTACGCACTGGCGCACGCCGGACTTGCGGAAGTCTACACACGGCAGGCCTTCCTCCGCGCCGCCAGTCGCAGCGAGTCGGTGGGCAAGGCGCGCGCGGCGGTGACACGCGCGCTCGAGCTCGACCCCGATGTCGCCGAGGCCCACACCGCGCTCGGCCTGATCCGCTTCTACTTCGAGTGGGACTGGCCGGGCGCGGAGGCCGCGTTCCGCCGGGCGCTCCAGCTCGACCCCGGCGGCGTTGCCGCCCACGATGAATACGGGGTTTTCCTGGCCGCGATGGGCCGCCTCGACGAGGGGCTGGCGCAGAGCCGCGAGGCCGCACGGCTCGACCCGCTCTCGGTCGGCCCTGCACACGACATCGCGGTCAACCACCTGATCAGGGGCGAGGACGAGCAGGCGGCCGCAGGCTTTCGCCGCGCGATCGAGATCGACCCCAACTGGACCTGGGGTTATGTAAAGCTCGCGCGGACGCTGGCTCTGCAGAAGAAGTGCACGGAAGCCTTCGTGCAGGCCGAAAACGCCGAAAGGAGAATCGCTGGCGGTGCCGCGGCCTTGTCGCGGTCGTGGCTGGGCGCGACCTACGCGCTCTGCGGGGACACAAAGCGCGCCCGCGAGAAGCTCGACGAACTCCATGCGCTGGAAAAAAAGCAGTACGTCGACCCGGTGACGTTCGCCCAGATCCACGGCGCCCTGGGCGAAATGGACGAGTCGCTGCGCTGGTACGGGAAGGCCTTCGAAGACCGGACACCGAACATGGTCTACGCCTTCACCCTCCCCGGCATCAGCCGCGAGCTGGCCGGCAACGCGCGCTACAAGACGGTCATCGAGCGCATGGGCTTTCCGAAGCCGGGCACGTAAACGCGATGCTGCGCGCGACGTGCAACACGTGTTTGTCACCATTGAAAAATTTCTTGCCGATTTTCAACGCGATACCCGGAGGCATCAACTGAAAACAGTCATTCCTGAAGTCCGCGAGCCGTCGGCGGTTTATGGCGACGTCGGGCGCGCATGGAAATCCGGCGCGCCGCCACGCGTGAGCATTGCTTTTTCGTCACCTGAATTGCTCTGGAAGGTGCTCACTGCGAAACGCTGGGAGCTACTCAAGGTACTGTGCGGCGCGGGGCCAGTTTCCATTCGTGAGGCGGCGCGGCGCGTCGGTCGCGACGTTAAAGCGGTGCATGGCGACGTAACCGCGCTCATCAACGCGGGTTTGCTCAATCGTGTTGAACGTGAGGGCATCGGGTTTCCATACGACAAAGTCAAGGTAGAATTTTTGTTAAACGCCGCGTAGCGTTTGCGCGACACGCCATGACCCAAGCCATCTTTTTATCCTACGCCTCCCAGGATGCCGATACCGCGCGCCGCATCTGCGACGCACTTCGCGCAGCGGGTCTTGAAGTCTGGTTCGACCAATCTGAATTGCGCGGTGGCGATGCGTGGGATGCTTCCATCCGCAAACAAATTAAAGAATGCGCGCTGTTCGTGCCGATTATTTCCAACAACACGCAGCAACGCGAAGAAGGCTATTTCCGTCTCGAATGGAAACTCGCGGTGGATCGTTCGCATTTGATGGCCGATAACAAAGCGTTCTTTGTACCGGTGATACTGGGCGATGTCTCTGAACCTGCCGCGCTGGTGCCGGACAAGTTTCGCGAGCGGCAATGGTCGCGATTGAACGATGAAGGAAGCGTCGCTGCGTTTGCGGCACGCGTGAGTAAACTCCTTGCTGGGAGCGGCGTTTCAGGCACTTCAGGCACACATGCGCAGAAGGCCGCTCCCAAGCGCGCCGACGACGGTTTCTGGGTCGCAGTATTGCCGTTCAAATATAGCGGGACTGACGCCGGGTTGAACGCGCTCGCGGAAGGATTGAGCGAGGAAATCGTCGCGGGGCTTTCGCGATTCTCGTATCTGCGCGTTATCGCCCGAAGCGCGACCCTGCATTACGCCGGCAAGGCTGCCGACGCGCGTGCGGTCGGCAAGGCGCTCGGTGCGCGCTATGTGATGGAAGGCACGGTTCGCCAGGCGGGCACCACACTGCGCGTCGCGGTGCAACTGATTGACGCCGAAACCGGCGCAAATCTCTGGGCCGAGACGTATGAACGCGCGTTCAACGCGGCAGATATTTTTGCGTTGCAGGATGATCTTGTTCCGCGCATCGTTTCCACGGTTGCGGATTCCTATGGCGTGCTGCCGCACAGCATGAGCGCGACGCTGCGCGGTCGGGCACCGGATCAACTGACGCCGTACCAGGCATTGTTGCGCAGCTTCGGCTATCTGGAACGGGCCACGGCAGAAGAACATGCGGTGGCGCGCGCGTGCCTCGAGTACGCTGTGGAAAAAGCGCCGGACAACGCCGATTGCTGGGCATCGCTGGCGACGATGTATTTGCACGAACACCACGTTGGCTTCAACGCGCGGCCCGAT
>JANLPE010000027.1:0-125309 GCA_031366985.1 Gemmatimonadaceae bacterium | reverse complement strand
CTCGCGCGCGACCCCTTCCGGGGGCTGAAGTTCGGACATGTCGGTGTCCGGCTTGCCTGCGTTCACGTGCGCCTCATGGATCGGGATCGCGGGTGACAGCCCACCACTCGTTACGGTCGCAACGTGCGATGCAACGCGCCAAGCAGTGATGCACTGAGGAGTTGCGGACTGACGTTGCCCTGCGCTTTCTGTTTCGCCTGTTCAACATCGATCAGCGCCATCGAGGTGCGCCGCGCGTCCTGCTCGTGTCCCGACGCAACGAGCTGCTTCGCGCGCTCATGCAGTAACACGGTGAGCGCATCGAGCATATCGGTGAATGCGCCGCGTGCGCCGGCGACGCCCTGACGCGCGGCCGCTTTGATGCGATCGGCCGTGCCCGCGGGTGTCGACGGTAGCAGCGCGGCGTCGAGCAAGCGCCGCGCCGAGGTAAACGACGCGGCGGTCGTCTCACCCGCGAGCAGTTCGCCCGGGGCGCCGCCGGATCGGGCGATCGCTTCGTCACGCGGAAGCTTGGACAGCCGACGCTGCACCGCCGGGTCGTCCAAAAACAACTCGATGTCGTGTCGGCTGACTGGCGGTACCCGCATGGTCACGACCCGCGACCGGATCGTCGGCAGCAGGGCGCCGGGCTCGCTCGTCGTGAGAATCAGCGTGGTGCTCGCATTCGGCTCTTCGAGGAGTTTGAGAAAGGCATTCGCGGCCTGATCGGAGCCCTCCTGAGAAACCATCCGCTCCGCGTCGCCGATCACGAAAACCGAACGGGCCGCCATCGCGGGGCGGGTCGACGACTGTTTGAGCAGCGCGCGGATCGTGTTGATATGTATGCCCTCGGTGCCGCTCGTCGGGGCCCAAAGGCCCTCCGCCTCGATGCGTTCAGCGATCGCCTCCTCCTGCAAGGTCTTCATGTCCTCAGGCGACGGGTCCCCATCCTTTTTGCGTGGAAAGAACCAGTGGAGATCGGGGTGCACCGCGCGGTTGGCATACCGACACTGCTGACACTGTCCGCACGGCTCGAGCAATTGCTCCGCGGTGGCTCGCTCGCAGAGCAGGAGTTGGCCAAGCCAGAGCGCCAGTCGTTGCTTGCCGACGCCGCGACGACCGACGAGCAGAAGGCTCGCCGGCAGACGACCGGCCAGCCAGGCGGCAGCGAGGCGGGCGCGGAGCGCGTGATGACCGTAAAGAGGGCGGAAGGACACAGAGTAGAAAGTAATGAGTCTGGAGTCTTGAGAAACAGCGAGACCGGAGACGGCCGAGGTCTCGACCGTCTGGCTGTTTCGCCCGACTCGCTACTCGATACTCACGACTCATCATATTCTCCGGGATGATTCATCGTGCGGCAGTCGCGATCCTCGTCGGGTCGCTTGTCACTAGCAGCGTCTCTGTGGCCCAACCGACGCGAGCGCGGGCGATTGGGCTCGCGCCGGGGATATTCACGCCGGGGCGATGGAATGCGATCACGGACGTGGCTGGCGTGCGGGTGGGGCATGCCACGATCAGTGAAGGCGACTCGCTGCGGACCGGGGTCACGGCGATCATCCCACACCCGGGTGATCTGTTCCGCGACCGCGTGCCCGCGGCGCTGCACGTCGGGAACGGGTTCGGCAAATTGCTTGGCGTCACGCAGCTGCGTGAACTCGGCGAGATCGAGACCCCTATCCTGCTGACGTGCACGCTCTGCATCTGGCAGGCGGGCGATGCGCTCGCGCAGTGGATGCTGCAGAAGCCGGAGAATGCGACCGTGCGGTCGATCAATCCGGTGGTGGGCGAAACGAACGATGGTGGGTTGAACGCGACGCGGTTGCGTCCTGGAATCGGCGCCGCGGTGGTGCGCGCGCTGCAATCGGCCGATACGGGTGCGGTGGCTGAAGGGAGCGTCGGCGCCGGTCACGGCACGGTGATGTTCGGATGGAAGGGCGGGATCGGCACGTCGAGTCGCGTATTGCCCGTGTCCCTCGGTGGCTACACGGTGGGGGTGCTGGTGCAGGGCAACTACGGGGGCGTGCTGCAGATGGGCGGCGTTCCGATTGGGCAGCTGCTCGGGCGCTACTCGTTTCAGCGAGAGGTCGAGCCGCCTCGCAGGCCGGGCGGAACGCTCAATCCGTTGGAGGCGCCTCGTGGCGATGCGAACGCGGAGCACGGTGACGGTTCATGCATGATTGTGATCGCGACCGACGCGCCGATGCTGGCACGAAATCTGGAACGACTGGCCGCGCGCGGTGTCATGGCGCTCGGGCGTACTGGCAGCAGCGCATCAAACGGGTCGGGCGATTACATCTTAGCCTTCTCCACGGCACTATCGGTGCGACACAGTCCCGACGCAATGCTGGTGTCGACGCAGGACGTCGGGAACGAGGCGATGTCCGCACTGTTTCACGCGGTGACGGAGGCGACAGAAGAGGCGTTATATGATGCGATGCTCATGGCGACGCCGGTGTCGAGCCGGGCGGGTCGCGTGAACCCGTTGCCGGTCGACTCGGTGACGACACTCTTACGGGCGCGAGGAATTCGTGGATCGAAATAGACCAGTGTTGTTGGCCGCCATCGTTTTTGCAGCAACGAGCGTGATATTCGGACTGATCTGGGACATCTCGTGGCACATGTCGATTGGCCGGGACACGTTCTGGACACCGGCGCACATGGCGATCTACACCGGTGGCGCGGTGGCGGGACTCGCGAGCGGGTTTGAAGTGTTGCGCCGTTCATTCTTCAGCAAAACGCCGGTGAACGACGGCGTCACGATCTGGCGCGTGTTCAAC
Organism: Gemmatimonadaceae bacterium; assembly: GCA_031366985.1. GTDB lineage: Bacteria > Gemmatimonadota > Gemmatimonadetes > Gemmatimonadales > Gemmatimonadaceae > Gemmatimonas. Next base: position 122,553 of record JANLPE010000027.1, on the reverse strand, counting down.
GGTCCGCTCGGCGGCTGGCTGGCGATCTGGGGCGCGGTCGCGATGTTGACGTCCGGACCATTCGACGACTGGTGGCATGCCGCGTATGGACTCGATGTGCGGATCATCAGCCCACCGCATGCGCTACTCGCGCTGGGATTTGTCGCGATTCTGAGCGGCGCCGTCGTCATGGCGATGGCGGTACAGGTGCGTGAGGCCGAGGGCGGCGCATCATCGATGGTGCCGTGGGTCGTCGTGTATGCCAGCGGGCTGGTACTCACGTTGGTGTCGATCTTCACCACGCAGTTTCATGAACGCACGATGATGCACGAAGGAATCTTCTACATCGTGGCCGCGCTCGCCTTTCCGTTCGCGTTGGTCGCGGCCGGCCGTTCGGCGCGCATGAGATTTCCCGCCACCGCGACGGCGGCGGTCTACTCGCTGGTGATGTGTATCCAAGTGTGGGTGCTGCCGCTCTTTGCCGCGTCGCCAAAGCTTGGTCCGATCAGGCACGACGTCACGCACATGGTGCCACTCGATTTCCCGCTGTTACTGCTCGTACCGGCGTTCTTCATCGATGTCGTGTTGCGCCGTACCGAAGGACGGGGTGTGTGGCTGCGCGCCGCGCTGCTCGGTGTGACGTTCGTCGTGACATTCGCCGCGGTGCAGTGGCCGTTCGCCGATTTTCTGGTCAGCGACGCGTCGCGTAACGCCTTGTTCAGAACCGACAACTTCCCGTACATGATGTCGTCCGACTGGCCGTTGGTGAAGGGCGAACTCTTCACGCAGACAACTGGCGAGACGGTTCGCGGTTTCGGATTCGCGTTGCTCATTGGCGTGCTTTCCGCGCGCCTCGGCCTCGCACGTGGCGACTGGCTGCGCTCGGTGCGCCGATGAGCGGCCTGCCGTTCGCGACGCGGTACGCGCGTCGGTTGGCCGCGCTCGCCTGTGTTGTGCTCACGTGGACGGTATTCAGCGGACACGTCGGGACCAATCAGGTAGTGATGGAAGGCAAGGCCGGTGGCTACGACGTGCGCGTCATGATCGATCCGCCCGGCGTCGTGCCAGCGCAGGTGCCGATCCTCGTGCGGGTGCTGAATGGTGCGCCGACACGCGTCACCGTGCGCGCGGCACAATGGAACGTCGGTACCAAGGGCGCACCGCCGTCAGAAGCCATGACGGTCGTGGCGGGCGAGCCTGGACTGTGGTCGCACGATCTGTGGATCATGACGTCGAGCACGTATGCGGTATACGTCGCCACCGAAGGGCCGGCCGGCAGTGGCACTCTGGTGGTCCCGTTGGAGACAACCGCGACGCGGACCCTCGGCATGAACGCGGGGATGAGCGCGCTGTTGCTGGTGCTGGGAGCGCTGCTTGTCGCAGGCGTACTCAGTATCGTCGGTGCGTCGGCGCGTGAAGGATCGCTGCCACCAGGCGTCGAGCCGACGCCGGCGCGTCGCCGACGTGCACGCAGCGCAACGGCGATGGCCGCCGGCGTCATTGCCCTGGCGCTCATTGGCGGCGCGAAGTGGTGGAACGCCGAGGAAGCGGCGTACCGAGCGACCTTGTACAAGCCGATGGCCATCTCGACGAGCGTTAGCACCATTGATGGAGATCGACTCTTGCGCATCGCGATTCGAGATACGACGTGGCGGACGAATCGCCGGCAGCCGCTCATCCCCGATCATGGGAAGTTGATGCATCTGTTCCTGATCGGCGTCGGACAGGAGAACGCGATCGCCCATCTGCATCCACTGCGAGTACAGGCCGACTCGTTTGTCACTCGCGTTCCGGAGTTGCCGGCGGGTCGCTATCTGCTGTTCGGCGATCTGCTCTTTCAGAGCGGCATGCAACGGACGGTCGTGGATACCATCGAGTTACCGGTGGCTCCCGTGGTCGCTGAGAACGCAGGTCGCACGGTCGCGCCGTCTGCCGCCGTGTCGAAATTCATCGATGCCGATGACGCGTGGCGCGTCGTGACGCCAGTCGCCTTCGGTGACTCGGTGGTGCTCGCGTCCGGCGGCAGCATTCGGTTGATGGCAGACGGCGACGTGCGCGCGAAGCGCGATCTGCGTCTCGCGGTCACCATGCGCGATGCGGACGGCTCGACCTCGAAGACCGAGTCGTACATGGGCATGGGCGGTCACGCGATGGTGCTTCGGCGTGACGCGGGTGTTTTCATGCACCTGCACCCGATGGGCTCGGCCAGCATGACGGCGCAGGCGCAGTTGCTGGGCCGAGAACGTGGCGACACGGTTCGTCTCGACTCCGCGGCCATCGCGATGATGATGGCCATGCCGAACATGGCAGATACACCGACTCCTGATACCGTCGCGCACGCCAAGCTGTATTTCCCGTTCGCGTTCCCATCGGCGGGAGACTATCGCGTGTTCGTGCAGATCAAACGTCGTGGCGTGGTCGAAACGGCCGCCTTCGACGTAACGGTTCCAGCCGTTCCGGCACGAATCGCGGGTCGTGTCACGCCCCCGTAGCGCCGCTGGAGAACACGTCGCTCAGCACGGCGCCCGCGGTCGCGCGGCCGCCGGCGCCGGCGCCGTGGAACACCAGTGATCCGGCGGAGGCACTGTCGACGACGATACGGTTGTTCGGTCCCGAGACCGACGCCCACGCATCGTCGCGCGTGACGCGCGTCGGGATGATGCGCGCCACCAGCTCGCCCTGATCGAGCGCGCAGCTGGCAATCAGTTTGACGCGATCACCGTCGCTCGCGACCCGAGCCGCCCACGCGGCGGTCTCTCCATCGATGCCTCGACGAGTGACCTTGAGTGTGGATGGGTCCACACCGAAGATCAGCCACGCCAGCACGCGCAGTTTGTCTTCGGCATCCTCGCCGGAGAGATCGCGCGTCGGATCTGCCTCGGCAAGCCCGAGTTCTTGCGCGATGATGATGGCATCGGTCAGCGATGCCCCCTCCGCGACACGATCGAGGACAAAATTGCTGGTGCCGTTCAGGATCCCGCTGAACTTCGTAATGCCGACCCCTGCGGCACCGCTTCGGATGCAGCGCACAATGGGAATCGCGCCCGCGACCGCGCCTTCGAAGTCCAGTCGCGTGCCATTCGTTCGCGCAATTTCCTGCAGCTGCGGTCCGCGTTCGGCGAGCAGCGCCTTGTTCGCCGTGACCACGCGAATACCACGACGGAGCGCACTCTCGACGAGGGTACGCGCCGTCGTGGTGCCGCCGATGGCTTCGACGAACACGTCGATGTCGTCGTCCAGCAGCTCGGTCGGGTCGGTGATGCGCGCCGATGCGGGGGCGAGGCCACGCGCGATCGCGTGCGCAAGGGCGGGTCGCGGTCGCTGTGGGTCGCGCACGAGCACGCGGTCGACGCGCACGGCGGGATGATCGGGGGCGCGGCGTTCGCCGCGTTCGGCGAAGAGATCGAGCACGCTGCCGCCGACGTGACCGCAGCCGGCGAGCGCGATGCGGAGCGGCCGCACCGTGATGATCGACGTCGTATTGATCTGCTCGCGGTCCCGCACGGCCGATACGCGCGTGGCCTCGAACGGATATGCCTGCGCGCGCGCCTCCACGCGCGCCTCCACGCGCGCTTCCGCTCGCGCGATCGCCTCGCGGAGAATGACACTCACCTGCGCGGACTCGAGGAGGAACGCGTCATGGCCGTGCTCCGATGGCAGGTCGACGTAGCGCGCCTTGATGGCACTCGTCCACTCGCGCACGCATTCGGCCGGATATAGTTGGTCACCCGGGATTCCGACACCGGTGATGCGGTGCGCCACTGGCGTGAGTGCGGCCGCGATGCCGCCGCGCCCCCGACCGACATCGTGCGTATCCATGGCGTCGATTAGCGCCCGGTAGCTCGTCGCGTCGAAACGGCCGACCAGCTTCTCGCCGTGCGCATCCAGCCAATCGTTGATGAGAAAGGTATCGTTTCCGCTGCGCGCGCGGCCGAATCGCCGTTCCAGGCCGTGCGGCGTACGATAGCTGAGCATGCCGACCATGCGCGCCAGTGCAAGCCCCTCGCGCACACCGCCGAGTTCGATGGCGCGACGCATGATCGCATTCCACGCGAGTCCCTGCGCGGTCTGTGCGGCAGGCGCGGCCAACACGACGGCCTCGCGCACGCGCTGCGGACACGTGGCGGCGAACTCCAGCGTCACCTGACCGCCGAGCGATCCGCCGCAGATCAGTAACGGCGCGTCGACACCGAGCGCGTCGAGTACGCGGGCGAGGACGACCGCTTGATCTCGTGTCGTGAACGCGGGAAGTGCATCGGGGTCCTGATTACTCGGACCGGTGGTGCCGTCGCAGCCACCGAGCAGGTTCACCGTGACGATGGCATGTCGAGTCGGGTCAATCGCGCCTCCCGCCTCCGCAACGCCTTTCCACCACTCGGTCGCGTGCACCGTTCCCGTGAGCGCGTGAACGACCAGTACCACGTTGTCGCGCGCGGCGGAGAGCGTGCCTTCGACGCGGTAGTGCACGCGCAGCGCCTCGATGCGCTGGCCGCTTTCCATTGCGACATCGTGAAACGTGAGGATCTCGTCACGCACGGACCATGGTGTCTGGACCCGCTTCACGTTGTGTTGGGTTGCGTCATGAGGAGGGCGCGCGGTCATTGGCGGATTCTGGCGCTGGCGTGGGGTGCGTACGGTGCTCATGCAGCGGTCTCGGCCCGATGCGGACCGGCATTCGTCGTGGTACGGGTCGCGTCGGTGGCGACCGCTGCGGCCAATGCGCGCTCCAGATCGGCGAGCAGGTCGTCGATATGTTCGAGGCCGACGGACAGGCGCACGAGGTCCGGCGTGACGCCGGCGGCCTTGCGTTCAAGATCGCCGAGTTGCGCGTGCGTCGTCGTCCATGGATGAATGACGAGACTCTTCGCATCGCCGACGTTCGCGAGCAGCGAAAAGAGTTCGGTCTCCTTGATGAATCGTCTGGCGCCTGCTTCGCCGCCGCGCACACCGAACGTCAGCACGCCGCCGAAACCACCGTGCAGAAAGCGCGACGCGTTCGCATGCGTGTCGTGCGACGTGAGGCCCGGATAGTTGACCCACGAGACCGCCGGGTGTGCCGACAGAAACTGCGCGACGGCCAAGGCGTTGGCGCTGTGCTGTCGGATGCGGAGCGGCAACGTCTCGAGTCCCTGCAGGAAGAGAAACGCATTGAACGGCGACAGCGCGGCACCGATGTCGCGCAGCAGGAGCACGCGCAGTCGCACGGCATACGCGATGTTTGCGCCACCGACGTTACCAAACGCTTCGGCGAAGCGCAGCCCGTGATACGCAGGCTCCGGATCGCTGTAGAATTTCCGGAAGCGTGCGGTCGCCCCCCAGTCGAAGCGGCCGGCGTCGACAATCACCCCGCCGATCGACGTGCCGTGACCGCCGATCCATTTCGTCGCGCTATGCAACACGATGTCAGCGCCGTGCTCGATCGGGCGCGTGATGATCGGCGCGAAGGTGTTGTCGACAACGAACGGAAGATTGAACTGATGTGCCAGTTTCGCGAGACCGGCGAGATCCGGCACATCGAGCCTGGGATTGCCGACGGTTTCGACGAAGAGGGCGCGCGTGTTATCGTCGATCGCGGCGGCCACGGCGCGATGATCGTGAATGTCGACGAAGCGCGTCTTGATGCCCAGTCGTGGCAGTGTGTGCGTGAGGAGTGCGACGGTGCCGCCGTACAGCGACTGAGAGGCGACGATATTGTCGCCGGCTTCTGCAAGATTCAGAATGGCCAACGTGAGCGCGGCCTGACCACTTGCGGTGGCGACGGCGGCGACGCCGCCCTCGAGTGCGGCGATGCGCTTTTCGAAGACGTCCGTCGTCGGATTGTTGATGCGCGTGTAGATGTTGCCGAACGCACGCAGGCCGAACAGATCGGCCGCGTGCTCGGGGCTCTCGAAGACGAACGAACTCGTCGCGTAAATCGGCACGGCGCGCGCGCCCGTGGTAGGGTCTGCGTGCTCCTGACCTGCGTGCAGCGCGATGGTATCGGCGCCGCGGGGACGAGAGACAGCGGATGCGGACGAACGGGTACGATCGGACATCAGGCACTCTCCGGAAGGAGCGGGTGAGTGCCGCCAACGAAACTGCGCCCGGGCGGTGGACGGCCGCCGGGCGCAGTCGCGGTTTAGCTCCTTATTTTGCGTGGCGGCAATCGGCGGCAAATCACCACGGGCAACTCGGGACGAGTCACCAGACGTTTCAGTTGTCCTGTTGCGTACGAATCCGTAGACCGAAAAAACACTGACGGCCCACGCCGATTTCTCGTCGTGGGCCGTCAGGGCCGCGACTTAGACGGAATGCCAGTGCCTCGGGCACTGGTGCGCGGCCCGTCAAATCGGGGCAAATCGCCGCGCACAAGACAGTATCGACCACTTGGGGGCAAAGATCAAGTGGACCACCGAATCGTGATCGCCGGCGCGTGCTAAAACGGCGATTCGATGCCTTGCACCACGCGAAATGTATCGCGGGCAATCAGCAGTTCCTCGTCAGTCGGCACGACCCACGCCTCGAGCGTAGAACCCTCCGCCGAAAAACGACCTTCTCGTCCGCCCACGAGCTGTGCGTTCGCGGCCGGGTCGACGGTGAGGCCGGCCCACTGGAGTCCATCGCAAATGTTCGCCCGGATCTCCGCGGCGTTTTCACCGATGCCACCGGCGAATACGACCGCGTCGGCGCCCCCCAACGCCGCGAGGTAGCTGCCGATGTACTTCCGCGCGCGGTAGCAGAAGATCTCGATCGCGAGTCGCGCGCGCCGATCGTCATGCTCGTGCGCTTCCGCCAACAGATCCCGCATGTCGTTCGTGAGCCCGGAGATGCCCAGCAATCCTGATTGCTTGTTGAGCAGCGCCTCGACTTGGGGCAGCGTCAGCCCTTCCTTACCGGCGATGTAATCCAGCATCGCGGCGTCGACGTCTCCCGACCGCGTGCCCATCACGAGCCCTTCGAGCGGCGTGAAGCCCATCGAGGTGTCGATCGAACGCCCGTGCTGAATCGCGCAGGCGGAACAGCCGTTGCCCAGATGGAGCGTCACGATGCGGACGTCGGTGCGTTCACGCTTGGTCAGCTGACGCCACCGCCAGGCGATGCTGCGATGCGACGTGCCGTGAAAGCCATACCGACGCACTTTGTGGCGCCGATAGAGCGGATACGGAATCGCGTACAGATACGCATGCTCCGGCAGCGTGTGATGAAACGCGGTATCGAAGACAGCGACCTGCGGCACGCCCTCGCCAAGGGCGGCGCGCGCGGCGTCGATGCCACGCAGATTATGCGGATTGTGCAACGGCGCGAGTTCGATCATCGCTTCAATGCCGCGGACGACGTCATCGGTCACGCGCACGCTCTCCTGAAAGCGCTCGCCGCCATGCACGACACGATGCCCGACGGCGTGTAGATCCGCGCGCGATGTCAGCCCTGTCGCGCCCTCCGCCGACGTGACAAAGGCGACAAGCCACTCCACCGCCGCACGCAGGTCTCGCATCTCGGCCGTGTAGGTGCGTGTCGTGCCGTCGATCGACCGCACCGTGACGACCGCCTCGCCGCCGATCCGTTCGATCTGTCCGCGAATGAGCGCGCGATCGTGATCGGACGCGATGGCGTCCTCGTCCGTGACGACCACCTGGAACTTGAGGGTCGCGGATCCGACGTTGAGGACGAGAACATTCATACCGGCACGCTCACTCGGACCATCGTGTTAGAGAGGCTTGTAGACGGCCATCCAGACGGCCACGCCGGCCAGCAACGGCAGTCCGATCGCAAAAGGCTTGGCCAGCTGCGGCTTGCGATACGGCAACATGCCGAATGTGCCGAGCAACAACCAGATCACCATCTTCCCAATCAGCCAGTTGGGCGGAACACCGCGGACCAGATTCAGTCGCGCCATCATGCCGAAGCCGCCCAGCAAAATCAGGAACGCGCCACCGGTAAACAGGCCGCCGACGAACCAGCGCGTCGATGTGTTCGTCTTGCTGCCTCCGTTGGCGGCGTGGATCGCGATGCCGCCCATCGACATGAAAAACATTGCAAGGCCGATGACGTGAATGATCTCGTAAAAGTCCCGAGGAAACATTGGTGAGTAGAGAGTCGTGAGTAGGGAGTAGGGAGACGATCGAGACGAGAGCTCAGAACTCAAAACTCAGAACTCAGAGCCGAGACTACGGCTGGGCTGTGGGCAGCATCAGTTCGTGCACCTCGAAAGCGTCGGTCGTGTGCGGTGCGAGACGTCGATAACTCTCGAGGACGCGGCTCAGGGCATCTTGTGCGCTGTCGCCGACCGCGGAGAGATGCCCCATTTTTCGTCCGGCGCGTGCGCCGGTCTTGCCGTACAGATGGAGGCGTGTGCCCGGCACCTCGAGCGCGTTCGTGATATTGGGCGGTGCGTCACCGAGCCACACTTCGCCCAGCAGGTTCACGATCGCCGACGGGGCGTGCAGCGTGGTGCTGCCGAGCGGGATGTCGCAAATCGCGCGGACCAGTTGTTCGAACTGACTGGTCGCAAACCCACGTTCGCTGTGGTGATACGTATTATGTGGACGCGGCGCGAGTTCGTTGACGAGCAGTTCGCCGCCCATCGTGACGAAACACTCGACGGCGAGCAGGCCGACGATACCGATGCGTTCGGCGATGCGCATTGCGAGATGCTGTGCGCGCGCCGACATCGCATCACTGATCATCGCCGGCGCGACGGCCCAGGTCAGTATGCCGTTCGTGTGGTGATTGCGCGATGGTGGATACACCGCCATGTCGCCGGACGGACGACGAGCAACGAGCACACTGATCTCGTAATCAATATCGACGCGCTGCTCGACCAGACACATGCGGCCACCGAGGGCACTCCAAGCGCCGCCGGCCTGCTCAGGCGACGTGAGTCGTGCCTGCCCACGACCGTCATAACCACCTTGCGTCGACTTCGCGATCGACGGGCCGAACAGGCGGATGGCCTGGGCGATTTGCTCAGCGGATGCCGCCGCGACGAATGCGCCGATCGGGAAGTGATTGTCCGCGAGCCACTGCTTCTGGCGGATGCGTTCCTGAATGATGTACACCGCATCGCGACTTGGTCGCACCGGAGCATGTTCCGCGGCGGCGGCCAGAACGTCGGGGTGGATCTGCTCGATCTCCAGCGTGATCACATCGCACTGTTTCGCGAGATCCACCGCGGCGTCGACATCACTGAACGACGCGGTGATGGTACGCGACGCGATGGGACGCGTCGCGCACGCGCCCTCGGGATCGAGCACGTGCACATCGTATCCCATCGATCGGGCCGCCATCGCCGTCATCCGACCAAGTTGTCCACCGCCGAGAAACCCGATGGTCGCGCCCGGAAGAATCGGCGCGGAGCTGGTCGTACTGCTCACGGCATGATGGCGTTGGGCGCGCTCAGATTACGCGAGCGTGCATCGGCCGCCTTTTCGGCGCGACGGACCGCCAGCGCTACGCGCAGTGCGTCGTCGTGCAGCGATAATAGTTGCGCCGCGAAGAGGGCGGCATTGGCCGCACCGGGCTTGCCGATGGCAAACGTCGCGACGGGCACGCCGGCGGGCATCTGCACGATGCTGAGCAGCGCGTCCATGCCGTTCAGCGGCGTCGCGACCACAGGCACGCCGAGGATCGGCACCAACGTCTTGGCCGCAAGCATGCCGGGGAGATGGGCCGCACCGCCCGCACCGGCGATGATCACCTGGAGTCCACGGACGTGCGCCTGTTCCGCGTACTCGAACAGCCAATCGGGCGTGCGATGTGCCGAGACCACCCGGGCCTCGTACGGAATCCCTAACTCGGCCAGAATCTCGCAGGCTGGGGCCAGCGTCTCGTAGTCGCTGGCGCTTCCCATGACGACACCGACCACTGGGGTCGTCGACGAGGCAAGAGGGCTATCGGTGGCAGCGGGCACAGCAAGCTCCGAAGACAGGGGAATCGGGATCGCGAAAAGTACCGCGATGCCCGACCCGGACCAACTGGGCTACTTCGCGATGGGCTACTTCGCCCCGGGCGGCGCGACGACCGGAAGACGAGCCGTCCCACTCCATTCCTGGAAGCTGCCGTCGAACATCTTGGCGTCGTAGCCGAGCAATGTCGCGACGAACCAGAGCATCGTCGCCTGTTGACCGATATGGCAGTACGTGATGATCAGCTTGTCGCCGTTCACGCCGGCCTGATCGAACAACGTCTTGAGTTCGGACGCGGGCTTCATAAAACCGTTCGTGCTCATCGTGTTGAGCGGAATGTTCACCGCCGTCGGGATGTGACCCGGGCGCGGATAGCCACCGCCGTCACCGTTGTAGAAACGCGCCAGGCGCGCGTCGATCAGATTCGTGCGTCCCGAGTCCTTGGTGACGGCTTCGACCTGCGTGATGGTCGCGATGAGTTCAGGACGCAGCTTCGGCGTGAACGTGAGGGTCATATTCGCGGCCGGTGGTGCCGCTATCGACACCGTGCGCCCTTCGGTACGCCACGCTTTAAAAGACCCATTGACGACGGACGTGCGATCGAACGCGCCGAGGTACGCCATCGTGATGAACGCGCGCGTTGCCGACTGTAGACTTTCGTCGTGCGGCATGATCACCACGTGCGTCTGATCACCGATGCCGTTGCGCTTGGCCCACGCGGTCAGCTGTTCCACCGATGCCATCTGCAATGACAGCGCGCCTTCGACTTGCGGAATGGCCAGTTCCGTGAGCATCACATGTCGCGAGCCCGCGACATGGCCGCTGTCATACTGTGCTTTGCTGCCCACGTGTAGCAGCACGACGTTCGCATCACGCGCGTGTTCGGCGACCCACGCGGTCGACACGAGCATGTTCTGCGCGGAGGGTCTGGCGCTGGTCGACGTATTCGAACGGTGGCAGGCCGAGCTCACAAGCATGGCACACACGGCGAACAATCGGGTCCGGCTCATAGGGAGTCCTGTTGCGGCAGAGGGAGGCTGTGGTAGCATCCTCAATGTATACGGTGCACTTTGCGCCTATGGCAATGACACCCACCGCATCTCATGTGACCGCCCCCGCAGGGCCCAGCAATCACGTCGGCTACGCCGCACGCCTCGGCACCTTCTCGGGCACCATGCTCGTCGTCGGCGGCATCATCGGCTCGGGGATCTTTCTGTCCCCGGCGGTCGTGGCGCAGCGCGTGGGCACGTCTGCGCTGACGCTGGGTGCCTGGGGGCTCGGTGCGATCGTCGCGATCATCGGCGGCTTCATCTACGCGGAACTCGGCGCACGTCGACCGCTTGCTGGCGGTACGTACGTCTACATGCGCGACGCCTGGGGACCGCTGCCGGCGTTCCTGTATGGGTGGGCGCTGTTTTTGGTGATTGGGACCGGCGCCATCGCGGCGGTGGCGATGTCGGGTGCGAGCTATCTGACGACGCTGATCGGGATGCCGACCGAGAACATTCGTCCACTAGCGATCGCGCTGTTGACCGTGCTGACCGCGCTCAACGTGGTCGGAGTGCGTGTCGGGGCGACCGCTGGAAATATCCTCACGATTTTCAAGCTGTCGGCGATTGCGGCGCTCGTCTTCTCGGCGTTGGTGCTCTCGCCGCACTATCCTTTGGCCGATACGATCGCGCACGCCGCGCCGGTACATGCGCCGGTCGGGTCTGGCCCACTCGTGCTGGCGATGGGCGCCGCGCTCGTGCCAGTGCTGTTCTCATTTGGTGGATGGCAACAGACGAACGCCGTCGCGGAAGAACTCGTCGACCCAGCGCGCACGTTGCCACGTGCATTGATCATCGGGGTGTTGGTCGTCGCAGCGACGTACTTGCTGGTGAATCTCGCGTATCTGCGCGCGCTCGGTGTCGATGGTCTCGCGGCGAGCACGGCACCGGCCGCCGATACCATGGCGGTGTATCTTGGTCCGACCGGGCGTACGTTGATCGGATTTGGCATCGTGACGTCGACCGTCGGCTTCCTCAGTATGGTCATCCTGATGTCAGCGCGCGTGTATCAAGCGATGGCGGCGGATGGCTTGTTCTTCAGGAGCATGGCCACGCTCCATCCGCGCACGCGAACGCCGGTCGCGGCGCTGCTTGCGCAATGGGTCGTCGCGCTGTTGCTGCTACTGTCCGGGACGTACGGGCAACTGCTGGACTATGTCGTATTCGCGGATTGGATCTTCTTCGGCGCGACGGCGGCGAGTCTGTTCGTGCTGCGCGCACGAGATGCACGAGCGGGGGTCAGCGCTCGGGTGCGGACGCCGTTGCATCCGTTCTCGACGCTCATCTTCATCGGCGCGGCGGTGTACGTCATGATCGGGTCGATCACATCGAACCCTGGAAACGCCGCACGAGGCGCCACGCTGCTCCTGCTCGGCGTGCCGGTCTTTTGGTACTGGAATCGACAGGCGAAACGCGACGGCGTGGCGCCGCGGACGATCGCGTAGTGGAGCCCACCAGAGGCGCACATGTCGCCGCGCTGTTCGTGCATCCGATCAAGTCGGCCGCGGCGATACCGATCGATGTGATGACGCTCGACGACCGCGGCGCGGTCGGTGATCGGCGATGGCTCGTCATCGATGACGCGGGCAATCAGGTTACCGCGCGCGAAACGCCGGCGCTCGCACTGGTTCGGCAGCGCTTTGCCGACGTTGTAGATCCCGAGGAGCGACCGCGACGTAACGTCGATGGGGCGCTACGGCTCGAGGCGGCCGACAGCGCTGGCATCCGCGTCGAGGTTCCGACGACCGCGGCGACGCGTGTCGTGCGCGTGTGGGATGATGCGGTGATGGCGCACGACGCCGGAGACGCGGTTGCCGAGTGGATGTCGCGCGTACTCGCGACATCGTGTCGCGTGGTGCGGCTCGCCGAGTCCGCCCGTCGACCGTTAGCCGTGAAGCATGCGGGCCCAGTACCGCGCGATGGGCGGTGTGTCGCGTTTACTGACGGCGCGCCGTTGCTCCTGCTCGGTCAGGCCAGCGTCGATGCGCTGAGTGATCGACTGGTGGAGCAGGGCGGCGAACCGATGGTCGTCGCGCGCTTTCGACCGAATATTGTGCTGGCGCACACCGCGCCGCATGAAGAAGACACGTGGCGCTCGATTGCGATCGGGGCCGTGCGATTCGGCATCGGATCGCCATGCTCTCGCTGCGTGATGACGACCATCGATCCGACCACCGGCGAGCGGGGCGTGGAGCCGCTGCGCACCCTGGCGACGTATCGGCGACAGGCTGGCGACGTGATGTTCGGCATGAACATCACCCACGCAGCGCCGGGGGTGGTCCGCGTGGGTGATCTTGTGTCGAACATCGAATGGGCCGCGCGTTAGAACATCTGTACCCAGCTGCGCTGCTTGGTACGCGTGAGGATCGCAGATCCGCGCAGCGCCGACTCGACCGCGCACTTGGACCAGCTGAATGACGAGTTGCCAGTGATCGAATTGCCATCGGTCACGTCGGAGTTCCGCGACATCACGCTGCCCCAGATATTCGTCGTACCGTTACCCTTATTGATGTCATCGCGGGCGATAATCAGCCCGTACCATTGGAAGTTGCCGTTGATGCGAATGTCGCCGTCGACGAGCAAGACCCCCTGACCGCTGCCTTTGCTGAGCGCTAGGCTGCCCTTCGAATAGATGATGGGGAAATAATCCTTGCAGCCGGCGATAAAGCCCGCCGCGCGCGACGGTTCACCCCAGTTCGCCTGATCACCGTAGTTGCACGTCGTCGCCGTTCCATTCGGTGACGGCGAGAACGTGCCGCCATTGATCGTGACGTCGGCGTTCGCCGCCAAAGTATTCCAGGATTCCGTGCCATAGCGGACGTACGTGTTGGAGTCGGCAGCCGCGGCGTCCTTCACGACGCCACCGATGACCTGCTGCGGTTTCTGAATCGTCGCGGTCATGTTCGGCGCATAGGAGATTGCGAACGTGTCGCGGCCGGCGATGCTCGGACACTGGGTCCAGCCGATCGGATCCGTGTTCTTTCCGGTGATATCGGCCGATCCCTTCACATCGATGTTGCCAGCCGTCACGATCGCGCCACCGGGACTGATAGACGGATAGGCCAGTCGCACGAATACGTGCGTCTGACGCTGTGACTCGAGCTGACCGTTTCCGATACTGGCACGTCCTATCGACACCACCCAGAACGTGTTGGGCGAGAGGCGCGTGATGTATACACGTGCCGAGTCGCCCTGCGCGACGTACACCGGCGATGAGTCGGTCACGCCGACCGCGCGCCCCACCGGGGGCGGCAGATTCCTGCTGCGATCCCAGTTGGCGATCTCTCGATTGAGGCCGAACTCGGCCACCGCGAATGCGCGCTGCTCGACCATCGAATTCCGGCCGGCTCTGAACTCCTGCATCGATCCCATCACAGCGCCCGTCGACAGCACAGCGAGCAGGATGATCGCGATGAGCGTGAGCAATACCGCCATTCCGCGTCGAACCCGTCCTGTCCGGCGGGAACGCGGCGTCACGAGGTCGTGGTCACTACGCGCGCGATGTGTCATTGACGGTTCCTCAGGGCGATACGAAAGGCAAGCGAGTCTTTGGTTGAGCTACTGCCGCCGACGGCACCGGACGAGCTCGCACCTTGCGCGCGGAAGGTCAGATCGATGCGAGAAATACTCATGGCGTTTCCGCCCGACGCCACCACGGCGCCGAGACTGTCGTACATGGCGAATCGCAGTCCGCCCGAACCGCTACTGCTGGGCTCGAGGAACGGGCCGGCCATGGGAGTCGCTGCGGTCCATGCGCCGCCGTTCAGCTCGGAGCGCGCCAGATACCACCTGTCGCTGCTTCCCTGTGTCAGCTCGTATTTGGTCGGACGGGTGAAGCGAATGGCGGCGCCGACCTTCACAGAATCCGCAATGACCGGGCTGACCGTGAAGCGCCAGCGTAGTTTGCCAGCATCGAGCGCCGCGTCGACGAAGGCAGAGCCCGGGCAGAACGACGGGTCCGACGACACGGCCAAGATGCGATGCGCGGTCCATGAATCACCACCGGCGCCCATCGAGTCTGAGCGGAACGCGTAGATCGTGTCGCCGACCGTCGGTTGCGACGCCCAGGCGGTCAGCGTGGTGCGCGCCATGTTGAGCGGCGGGATATCAATCGTGCTGGGATTCGGTTTGTTGCAAACAACGGACGCACCAAAGGTTGAACGGAACGTGATTTGTGTCGTACCGAAGCTCAGGATGTCACCGCCAACCGACGAGATGCTACGCAGGTCACCCGGCACCGTGCTCATAGCGGTGCGAAGCTCACGGCGAACGCCCATTTGCTCGTTCGTCTTTTGGTAAAAACGTTGCTGATCCAGCATCATGCGCGACAAGATGGTGCCGACGACACCGAGCATCGCGAGCGTGACGAGCAGTTCGACGAGCGTGAAGCCCCGGCGAGCGGCGCGAACGGGAGAGAAGCGCATCAGTCGCGGCATGGGATCACCGTCGAGTACACGGGTTTCTGCGTCTTTTTGGGAATCGTGAGCGTGACGGACAGCGTCTTGATGTTCCGACCATCAGTGACGGTCCAGAATTCCTGAACACCGCGGGTCGTCGCGTAACCGCTCAGACCATCCACGAGCTGTGCACACGAGAGACTCGCCAGCGAATCGAGACGCGCCTGTGCGAGGCCCGCCGCGACGGTCTGACGAATGCCGCCGCCCATGCTCGAGGCGACCGCGCCGGCACTGCCCATCGCGCCAACCAAGCCGACCGACATCAGTAACACCGCGACCAGGATCTCGACGATCGTGATGCCGCGGCGGGCGCGAAGACGGAAGCGCGCAGCCGTTGTCATAGAATGCACCCCTTCGGAAGAATGACGCCGACCGGACTGATACACACCGTGTCTTGCACGGCGCCCGTCGTGATGCGGTACATCAAGTTGCCGGACGGCGTCGGTGTCAGCAGGCCGCGTGCGTTATACGTGATGGTCGTGGCGGAGCCGCTCAATGCAGCAATCGACGAATTCAGTGAGGTGCTGAAGTCCACCGGGCCCATCAACGTGACAACGTTGCCTGCCAGACCGCTCTGGGCCGTCACGGTGGCTGTGGTCGCGGTCAACGTCAGCGTTGCGGTCTTCCCCTTCTGCAGTGCGGCCGCGCGCGTTGCCGCGAAGGAAGCCAGCAGTTCCTGTCGCGCGGCCCGCCGGCTCGCGCTGTCACGCGCGGCGGCGATCTTCGGGAACACCAACGCGAACAGAATGGCGAAGATCGCCACGACAATCAGCACTTCGGCAAGCGAAGCACCGTGGCGAGCGGATGGACGTGAGGGCATGCGAGGTCGGTCGAAGGAAACTGCGTACGATTGCAGACCAGCGGACCTCGACCGATGTCACAGAACATCACCGCACTGTACGATAAGGTCACACTCGAGAGACGTCCGACGCGTCCTCATTACATCGCGGGCCGCGACTGTCACGCCGCGGCCCGCCGCACAATCTCTGGAGTCGGCGCCGTTCTACTCCGCCCGATAGCCTCGACCACGAATCGCGACGAGTAGGACCGGCACGACCAGCAGCGTGATCGGCGTTGATAACGCCAAGCCGCCGATCACGGCAAGCGCGAGCGGCTTTTGCATCTCGCTGCCGGCGCCCAATCCCAGCGCCAGCGGTGCGAGACCGAACAACGTGCACAGCGTCGTCATGAGAATCGGACGCAGACGCACACGCGCCGCTTCACGCAGTCCGGTCTCGAGATCGACGCCGCCGTCGATCATCCGATGTCGCGTGAAGTCGAGCAGGATGATGCCGTTCTTCACGATCAGCCCGACCAGCAAAATCAGTCCCATGAAACTCGAAACATTGAGCGCGGTACCGGTGACCAGCAGAGCAAGGAACGCGCCGACGAACGACAGCGGCGCAGCCAACAGCACCACCAATGGCTCGAGAAACGAGCGGAACTGCACCAGCATCACCGCCATCACGCTGAGAATGGCGAGCGCCAACACCATTAACAGCGCGCGAAAGGCGTCTTGCTGGCTGGCGTACCGGCCTCCGAGTTCCATGCGAATGCCTGACGGTACGGGTGCCGCAGCCAACACCGCTTTCACGTCGGTCATGACTTCACTCAGCGCACGATTCTCAACCCCGGCAGTGAGCAGCACGACCTGCTGCTGGTTCTCGCGCAAATGTTCGCTGCGTACATCCTGCGTCGCGAACGACGCCAGTGAGGCCAACGGGACGGTCTGCGCGCCAGAGGGGGACAGGATCGGCAACGAGCCCAAACGCGTGGCATCGAAGCGGACCGAGTCCGGCGCTCGGACACGCACGCCGATCGCGCGATCGTCGAGTCGGATCTCCCCGGCATCAACGCCCAGCAACGCGCCTCCCACGGCCGCGCTAACCTGACCGGCCGTGAGCCCCGCTCGCACGGCATCGGCGCCGCGCACGCTCATGGCAATCTCGGCGCTCGGTTCCGCGATGCCCGAGTAAAAATCCGCCATTCCCTCAATCTTGGAGAGTCCGGGGGCGAGTTTCTCGGCATAGGCCTCGAGCGCGTGCAGGTCTGAACCGAACAGCTTAATCTCCACCGGCTTGCTGGCGCCCGACAGGTCGTCGAGCACGTCACTGAGAATCTGCACGAACTCGACGCGCATACGCGGAACCGATGACTCCACTTTTCCGCGCACTTCCGCAATGACCTCCAGAATGCCACGATCGCGCGCGGAGCGGCGCGTGAGCCGGACGGCGATGTCGCCGCGATTTTGTTGGGTCGCGAACAGCCCGAGCTCTGCACCCGTGCGCCGCGAGGTACCAAGGACTTCCGGCGTCTCGGCGAGAATCTGCTCGACGATATGCAGCTGCCGGTCAGTCTCGGTCAGCGCCGTGCCGCCCGGCGTCCAGTAGTCGAGAATGAACGAGCCCTCGTCCATGTCCGGCAGAAAGCCCGTGCCGAGGGCGCGGTAGGTCACCACTCCACCGCCGACCAGGAGCATCGCGAACACTACGACGAGTCCCGCCCGGTGCATGAGGCCGTCCAACAGCCGCGTGTATAGATCGGTCAGCCGTTCGAGCAATCGACCGACTGCGCCGCTCACACCAACCGCCCTTTCCGTCGATGCCTCATGCCTTACACCGCTCAGCCACTGCTGACTGAGCAATGGGATGAGCGTGATCGCGAGCACGAGCGAGACTAGCACACTGACAGTCAACGTGATCGACAGCGCCGTGAAGAATTGTCCGGTCACTCCCTGCAGCAAGCCGAGCGGCAGAAACACTACGACGGTGGTCAGCGTCGACGACGTCACGGGCCAGATCAGCTCCTGCAACGCACCGCGAATGGCGAGCCGCTTGCTGGGCTCGAAGCCGAAGTGGCGCACGATGTTCTCGGTGACGACCACCGCGTCGTCGATCACGAGACCGATAGCGATCGCCATCGCGCCCAGCGTCATGAGATTGAACGTCTGCCCGAAGACCCGCATCAGCAGCACAGTAATGATCAGCGTGAGCGGGATAGCCGAGGCGCTGATAGCCGTAATGCGCCACTCGCGCAGAAAGATCAGCAAAATCAACACCGCGAGCGCAGCGCCGATGAGCATGGCATCGCGGACGGAGGAGACCCCGTCGCGTACTAGCTCGGCCTGATCGTATACCGGCATGATCCGCACGCCGGCCGGAAGTCCTGCGCGCAACGACTCCACCACACGTGTAATGCTGTCGGCGATCGCCACCGTGTTGCCGCCAACTTGGCGCGTGATGTTCAAGAGCGCGGCGGGATGCCCGTTGCCCGAAATGATGCGGACGTGATCTTCGGTGCCGAGCACGACCGAGGCGAGATCGCGCACCCGCACACCGGGCGCCACCACGACATTGCCGACATCTTCGGCGGAGTGCGCTTCCTGCGCAGCAATCACGAGATACTGCCTGTAGTCCTGCGCAACCCGACCGACAGCGTTGACGGTAATGTTGTCACGGATCGCCGTGGCGAGCTGGTCGTAGGTCAAACGCACGGCGGCGAGACGGGCCGGATCTGCGACCACTTCAATTTCACGCACGTCGGTGCCTTGCACCTCTACACGGCCGACGCCGGGGACGCGGGAGAGTACCGGGCGGATCTGGTATCGCGCGATGTCGTAGAGCGTCGCGGCGTCGCCACCCTCCAGATTGTACGACAGGATCGGAAAGAGCGACGGTGCGAGACGTTCGACTTCGACGCGCAGCCCAGTCGGCAACTCGCCACGAATCTGTTCCACGCGCGTACGCACCAGCTGCAGGGCGTACGCCATGTCCGTGTGCTCGGAAAAACTGATGTTGATCTCACTGCTGCCGCGAATGGACCGCGACCGCACACGCTCGACGCCGGGCACGATGCTGACGGCTTCTTCAATTGGGCGCGTAATGGAGAACACCACCTGACGCGCACCGAGCGATGAGCCCTCGACGACGATGGTGATGCGAGGAAACACGAGCTCGGGATAGATCGCCGACGGGAGCCGGAAGGCCGACCAGATCCCGCCGATCGTGAGCAGGGCCACGACGAGATAGATGAATCGACGCTGCGTTGCGAGCACATCGAATAATGCGACCGCGCGATGGATCGATGGGCCCGGCGCGCCAGACCCCGAGTGATTTCCCTCGTGGCTCACGGTTTTGCGCCGACCACGTGCGCGCCTTCGTCCATGCCGAACGCGCCCTTTGTCACGATCACCTCGCCGGCTTTCAGACCGTCGGTGATCCACAAACGATGCTCGGCGCGACCGCCGACCTTCACCTCGCGCGCGTGCGCCACGCCCGCAGCATCGACCACGAATACATGGAAGCCCTCGCCGGTAGGCACGAGGGCTTCGTCCGCGATCACGAGCGCATCCGCGTGCTTCGCGACCACGATGCGTGCGAAGATCGATTCACCGACACGCAAGATGCGCGTGTTGGACCGCAGCGCGAGGCGCACGGGAACACCGCGGGTCGCGCTGTCGACGACTGCGGATACGTCGGCCACGATCGCCCGCCCGATGGGTGCCCGATCCGCCGCATTGCCTTCGTATACGTCGGCTGCCTGTCCTGGGCGGATGCCACCGGCATCGGCAGGGGCGACCGGCATCACGATGTCGAGCACCGAAGGGTCGGTGATCTCGACGAGCGGTTGACCGACGTCGACATTGGCGCCGACTACGGCCGTTAGTCGCGTGACGACGCCTGCGAAAGGCGCGCGCACATGCGACAACTCACGCGCCCGACGCGCGGTGTGCGCATTCAACCGCGCGACCTCCAGTTCAGTGGCGGCGGCTTCGGCTTCCTTCCGCGGTGCGACGCCGGCATCGACTAATCGCGTGGCGCGAGCAGCCGCCTGTTCCGCTGCCCGTAGCGCCGCCTCGGCACTGCTGACCGCCGCGTCGAACGTTGGTTGCTCGAAGTCGATCAACGCCGCATTCGCGGCCACATGATCGCCGATGGCCACGTGGATCGTCGTCACGCGGGTCGGAGACGGCGCCGCGAGCACGGCAACGTGACCGATGCGGGGCACGACCGAACCAACGCCGTCGACTGTCTCCAAGAACGCCGCGGTACGCACGGTATCTGTCGAAGCCGTCACCACCGCCGGCGCTTTTTTCTCAGCCGCCTTCTCGTCGTCCTTGTCTGGTGCGCCCTTGCAGGCAACGGCGAAGAGCATCGCGACGCACGCACTTCGCGCGAGGGGGATCATCGGAAGTCGAGTCACGGACGGGAGTCTGGTGCGAGGGTCGTGAGCAAGCGAAGCAGGCTGGTCGCAGTGCGCGACGCCGCCACATCGTCGAAGTATTGGCCGAGGGTCTCGCGCGCTGCGCGCTGCGCTTCGAGTACGAGCATCAGCGTTGAGGCACCTTCGCGGTAGGCCAGTAGCGATAGCGCGGCGATGCGATCGGCGGACGCGACTAACTGAGAGCTGCGCAGCGCGCGGGCGCGAGCCGCCTCAGCGTCCCGTGTCGTGGCGACAACGGCGGCGGAGGTCGACAGTCGCGCCAACGCGAGTTGTGCCTCCGCGCGGAGCAGTTCGGCACGAGCGCTCATTACCGCCGCGCCGTTGCGATTGAACAACGGCAGCGGGAACGACACACCGGCCGATGCCAAGGGGCCATTCGGTCCACCCGGATTGATGTTCTCAAAGCCGACGGACAACGACGGTGCGCCGAAACGGCGACGGCGCTCGGTCAACACACGCGACTCGGCCGCCGCGACGTCACGTGACGCGGCGTCGACCAGCAACGGCGTAACCGCGGCGGATGACAGCGGCGTCGATTCCGGCGTCTCGAGCATCAGAGAATCCGTCACGACAATGTGCGCCGAGTCGGTGGAAATGCCCATTATGGTTTGCAGCGTCAACGCGGCCGACTGCGTAGCGACGGAGTCGGCGCTTGCTGCATTGCGGCTCTGGCCGGCGAAGACCGCTGCGAGTTCTACGTCCAATTCGCTCGCGTCACCCGCGTCGCGCCTCACCCGGGCGAGTACCAGCAGACTGTCGGCGTCGCGCGCCGTGCGCGCGGACAGTCGACTGCGCGCTACGGTCAGTTGGGCGCGCGTGTACGCGGTGTCGGCGTTGAATCCAATGCTCCGTGTCGCAAACGCGAAGCGAAAGCGAGATGCCGCACGCGCCGCGTCGGCGGCGGCCACGCGAGGGGACCGGATCCACCACGGGTCGAGCGGGATGTCGAGCGTGAAGTGTTGCTGCGGCGCGGACTGTGTGAAGCTCGTCCCCAATATTGGGTTCTCGAATTGGCGGGCAAGAAGAACATTGGCTGTGGCGCTGGCGGTATCAGCGGCCGCGAGCGTGGCCTGCGGGCTGCGACTGATCGCGCTGGTGATAGCAGCTTGTCGCGTGACTGGGGACTTCGCGGTCGTCGCTTGCGCGATCGCCGAGCGGTCGGCGACCGACAACGCGCACCCCACGAGCGTGACGGCGACGGTGAGACGGCTAACGCGCACAAGCACAGAAGGCAACCATCGAGAGAGAGGCCGGGTCGGCAGACAGGGAGGCAGAGCAGAAACTTCGCCCTAACTCCCTGTCCACAGGATTACAGTAGCGTCAGAAAGCGGTCCCGTTGTGCGACGAGCGGGCGAGGTGCCGACTAGGCCAGTGTGGGGCGCTTCGTATGAAAATCCGTCGCCTTTTGAAACTGATGAGCGACGGAAAGTATCTTGTCGTCGTTGAACAACGCACCCGTGATGACGGCGCAGACCGGCTGCGGCTTGTACGTCGGTGGTGGCGGCGCGTCCGCCGCAGTGGCGCCGCCACGTCCGCCGCCCTGACCACCGAACTGCGGCACATCGAACGTGTACGGCACGACGACGCAGGGATGCCCCGTCTGTGCGTTGGGACCGACATCGGCGTTCGGTCCGCCGATGAACAGATCGAGATCCTTCATGTACTCGCCCCACTTGGCGACGAGCACCATGCGACGCCGCTGGTTCTGCATGAATTCGAAGGCCTTCGTCATGCGGCCGCCGACGAAACGCGGGTTCCAGTCGGCGGGCGCCATCGGGCTGCTGTTCGCTGGCTGGCTTCCGAACGGCGCGAAGCCGCCACGACCGCCGGGGATCGGCTCAGGCAGCGTGGCGAGATCGAGGTTGATCTCCTTCGCTTTGCGCTGCACGTACGAATCGAACGCCGCGGCGCCCTCGGCGCTGAGACCACCTCCTCCCATACCCGGAACGGTCGGCCTCGGGCCAACGTCCTTGGGCGCCATGCCGAGTGCGTTGAGCTTCTTGACGAGTTCCTTGGGCGCTTGCGGATCGACGCCGACTTTCAGCGACCCCAACGAGATATTGCGCTCGAAGTGAAACGGCGTGGTGATCGTCGAGGGGTCCTTCTCGTCGACGCCGTGATACGCGTTGAAGACCATCGCGCAGTCTTCGATCGTTCGACAGATCGGTCCGACGCGATCCTGCGACCAGGCGAGTACCATGCCGCCATGCCGCGTCGAGCGGCCAAACGTCGGACGCAGCGCACTTACCCCACAGCGAATGGCCGGCGAGACGATCGAACCCTGCGTTTCAGTGCCGATGCTGAATGCGACACAGCCCGCCGCCGTCGCTGAGGCCGGGCCCGCCGATGATCCGCTGGAGCCAATGTTCAGGTTCCACGGATTGTTGGTGCGTCCGCGGAACCACTGATCGTTTTGCGCGAACAGTCCAGTCGCAAGTTTGGCGAGCAACACCGCGCCCGCGTCGCGCAGTCGCACCACGATCTCGGCGTCTTCGTCAATGATGCGATTCTCAAAGTCCGCCGCGCCCCACGTCGTCGGCACGCCCTTGGTCGAGAAGAGATCCTTCACGCCGTAAGGAACGCCGTGCAGCGCGCCGCGATACTTGCCGGCGGCGATCTCTTCGTCGGCCTTCTTCGCTTCGGCGCGCGCAGAATCTTCCATGATCGTCACGGCACACAACAGCGTCGGATTCAACCGCGTCAGTCGCTCGAGATAAATATTCGTGATCTTGGTCGACGTGAGCTTGCGCGCCTTGATCAACGCCGAGATCCGATGTGCCGGCAGGAACGCGAGATCTTCATCCGACGTGGGAACCGCGCCGGAGTACTTCTCAACGACGAACACGGCGCGATCGAACGCGGCCCGACCGCGTTCCTTGGCGAGCTTTTCGAGCAACGCGCCCGTGCCGCCTGGGTACGCTTGAAACTGCAGCGCCGGCGCTTCGCCATTGCCGAGTGGGAATGGGGCCACGACGGGCGGCTGAAAGAGGCTGAGCGGAAGTTCGGGCGTGGGAACCCACGCGTCGGATGAAGGAATCGGCGCACCCTGTGCGCGTGCGACGTCCATACCGAACGTGCTCGCCGCGGCCGCGACCAGCGAATAGAACATGAAGTGGCGGCGATCGATGCCCGCTGTCTCTTCGAGCTCCTCGGCCATCGTGGCGATCTGGGCTTCGGTGGCTTCGAGGCGGTCTTCGGCGATGCTCATGCGGGTCTCCAAACGGCGACGGTCAGGGGGTGCGCGGACGACCGAAGATGCAGCCAGGATCGCGAACGCGTCAGAGCAGGGCGGCGGCTCTTGCGCGGCGCACGGAGTGGAAGTCAGCTGCGCTGCGGCGTAGCTTCGAGGAACGCTTCGAGGAACGCTTCGAGGAACGGTTCGAGCTGTCCCATCCCGTGCGGAGGTCGCGTGCAGCTGTCCATCATCGGCATCAACTTCATCTACGCCATTGGCGGCGTGCTGTTGATGTACGCCGCGTACCGCCTCATCGACATGCTGACGCCACAGGTCGACTTCCCGGAAGAGCTGAAGAAAGGGAATGTTGCCGTGGCGATCTTTATCGCGGCGATTTTCCTGTCGATCGCGATCATCATCGGGCACTCGCTTAACTGATCGCCGTGCTTATACCGGCGGTGCGTCTGTTCCGTGTCATCGCGCTTGCAGCGTGCGTCGCCGGCGCGATGAGTGTGTTTCCGATGCGTGCTGTGCTGGCGCAGCGCAACGGCGCCGCGCGCAAGAATGTCACGTCCAAGTACGATCCGATCTTTCGCAAGTATTCCAAACGTTATTTCAGCATTGCATTCGATTGGCGCTACTTCAAGGCGCAGGCGATGGCAGAGAGCGAACTCAATCCGCGGGCGCGCAGCCGCGTGGGCGCGCGCGGATTGATGCAACTGATGCCGTCGACGTATCAGCAGATCGTCACGCATCGTCCGGACTTTACCTCGATCGACGATCCGGAGTGGAACGTTGCCGCCGGTATTCTGCACGATCGCGATCTTTGGACGATGTGGTCGGCGACGGTGGACGACGAGGCGCGGCCACCGTTCATGTTCGGCGCATACAACGCCGGAGAAGGTCCCATCACGCGCGCCGCGGCCGTCGCGAAAGCCAAGAAGCTCGATCACGTGCACTGGCCGGCCATCGAACTGGTCGCGCCCGAGATTCCGCGCTGGCGCTATCAGGAAACGCTCGGGTACGTGCGCAAGATCGGACGGAACTACGACATCCTGCGCGACGGACGACCGAGACCGTGACGCGAGCGTGGTGGTCGAGCGACGTGTCTGACGCGCCGGCAGCGTCGATATCTGGGAAGCGACAAATTGTGCTCGAGGGCCAAGGATTTGGTGGTGTGGTGTTTTCTAGTACTTCTAGGTTCAGTTATGAGGAGTCTCCCACGTGCGATGACACGTCGGGCACCACGCTCCCAGTCGAATCAACAGCGCCTGCAGCGCGCGGCGCACGGCGGGGAGCGTCATTCCCGCGGTTGTTTTTTCGGCGCCGCGTTTCGCACACCGAAAACGCGTAGGCCATCGAGGCCAACGTGATGTGATGGTGCCAGCCGGGCCACGAGCGTCCCTCGAAATGATCGAGGCCGAGTTCGTCTTTGAGTTCGCGGGAGTCCTGCGCGATGCGCCACCGTCCTTTGGCGAGGCGCACGAAGCGGCGAAGGCCAAGGGCTTCGTCCCCAAGCGACGCCAGCCAGTACTTGATGGGCGCGGCGGCCGCCGTGGGCCATTCGATGAGCAGCTGCACGGGCGCGGTGGGCAGTGGCCCGCGACTACTCACGCCAGGTGCGGGCCAAAACGCCGTTGCGGCGAACCGTGAGCGCAGCGGCCCCGTCGTGCCGGCGCGCCACGTGATGCTGCGCCACGCGGTCGCGGGGAGTGCCGCCGCCAGCGCCGGCAGATCGTGCGTCGGCGAGACATCCTGATCGGAGGGGCGTCGGCGCGGGCGTCCGCGTCCCGCATAGGGCGGTGGGGCGGGTGGCGCGGTCGTCCAGCCCTTCACACTCGTGGCGACTTGCACGCAATAGGGTAGGCCGCGCGCCGTCAGCGCCGCGCGAAAGTCGTGCCAACAGAGGTTGAGGCTTTCCGTAAGTATTCGTCCTGTAAGGCTTTCGCTAGCTCCCGGGGAGGGACTCGAACCCCCGACCGGGTGATTAACTGCGTGTCGGCCCCGACGCGGTGAGCGTTTGTGCGCCAACACGTTCGCCGAGGTCAAATTGGCGATGTGTGGCGCGGGTGTGGCGCTGCCCAGCTCAAGTGCGGTGTGCAACGTGCTGCTGCATGTGCCGTGGAATTTCGAATGGCCGACGAACGAGAAGTGCGTGGACGAATTGGCTGCTCCGGCGGGCTGAGCGACAACCGTTCCGAACCGCACGCTATTGCCACGTCGCCACGCCGTTGCCCGAGATGATGCCGCCCTGTGCGTTGGTGATGACGAAGGTAAACTGCCCGACATAGTAGCCGTTGGAGAGGCGGCCGATACCGGTGAAGGTCAGTGAGCCCGTGCCCGTCGGAGGCCGTGCGGCGGATTCGGGATCGCTGAGGCTGAGTGCCAGGGTGAGCTGAAACTCTCCGGCCTTCACGAAACCCGTGTTCTGATACTTGGTGAATGTGTGGCCCCGGGTGATTTTCGTGCCGGTCGGCGTCACGATCAGCAGGGTCACGCCCGCCGTGTTCCGCTGCGCGTTCCGATCCCAATTACGGAGCAGCGCATCCACGCCGGGCGCTGGCAGCACGTTCGGGCCGCCGCTGAGATCGGCAAACCCATAGCTGCCGTTTGGCGCGGTGACGTTACGGTCCGTCGGTCCGGCAATGACGAACTGGATCGACGGCGTGCCGTCGATGGTTACGGTCGTTTAATCCTGCAGCACGATCGTGCCAGTGGCATCGCGCATCGTCGCGATGAGTGTGTACACGCGCACGTTTTTCCACTGATGCACGACGGTGCTATCGGTCGTTTTGGTGACCAGCCCGCTGGCATCGCCGAAGGCCCACGTGAACGTGGCCCCCGTGCCCGGGATGCCCCCGTGATGCATGACGAAAGTGAAGTCGCTGTTCGCGACGCCTGACGCTCGCGTGATGTACTCGCGGCGGCGTTGAGCAGGCTACGCGTCCGAGTGCAGTTCAGTCTTGTCGACAGACGAAAGTTAACGTAGGCTGTTCGATAGACTTTTCCGTCGGCTTCCCGCTCTGGTCACTCCATGCACGCTGCACGCTGGATCATCGGCTCGGCCCTCGCCATCACGGTCGCGAACGTCACCGGACGAACTACGGGCGCTGCACCGGCGCGTGGCCCGATCGACGCCTGCACATTGCTGACACTCGATGAGGTGCGGGCGATTGTCGGCGCACGTGTCACCATCTTTGCCATCGGCTCGAACGGGCCCAAGACCGAAGGTGAGGTCACCGTCTCCAACTGCACATATACCTTGTCGGGACAGGACGCGCGTGGCGCGAGAGTGATGCTGATGTGGGGCCCGGCGGCGACGCTGGTGAAGACCAACGAGTACTACATCAAGCGCAACAAGGAACGGTCGGTGATCAAGGGCGGCGTCTTCGTGATTGCGTCAGTGACGAACGCGAATGCACAGGGGATGGTGTACGAGGCGGCCGCGAGCGAAAAGCTGATGGCGGCGGCACTGGCGAAGCTCTAGCGCGCGGGCGAGCAAAATTTCCAGCCGATCAAATGTCGCATGAACCCTCACGCATGAACCGGCTGGTCCGCCTGCCAGTCTACGCGAGTTCTGCCGACGGAACTCATCGCACGCGCTGACGCCATCGGCGAAACGCAAAACGGGTTGCCCTTGCAGGCGACCCGTTTTGCGTAACTCGTAATGCTGCGCTAGCTCCCGGGGAGGGACTCGAACCCCCGACAGGGTGATTAACAGTCACCTGCTCTACCTGGCTGAGCTACCCGGGAATACAACTATCAGCCACCAAAGTTCGCCTTCTCGCGGCTTCAAGTCAAGCTAGAGCACGGTCTTGAGCCACCGACCCGTGTGGCTTGCCGCCACCGTCATGATTTCCTCTGGCCGACCCATTGCGACGACCTGTCCGCCGCCGTCACCGCCATCCGGGCCCATGTCGACGATCCAGTCGGCCAGTTTGATAACATCCAGATTGTGTTCGATCAACAACAGCGTGTGACCCTGGTCCAGCAGTCGGTCGAAAACGCTCGCCAATCTTCTGATGTCTTCGAGGTGTAAGCCGGTCGTTGGTTCGTCGAGCACGTAAAGTTTGCGGGCGGCGCCTTTTGCCGTCAGCGCGAGTTCCCGGGCGATCTTGAGGCGTTGCGCTTCGCCACCGGACAGCGTCGTCGCTGGCTGACCAAGCCGCAGGTAGCCCAGACCCACCTGCTGTACGTGCCAGAGCGCCTGCGCGAGTTTGTCTTCGCGCGGGAAAAACTTGATCGACTCGTCCACCGTCAGTTCGAGCACGTCGGCAATCGTCTTGTTTTTGAAGCGCACTTCTAGCAGCTCCGGCTTGAAGCGCTTGCCGCCGCAGGCGTCGCAGGGCACGAACACGTCGGCCATGAACACCATCTCGACTTCGATCGCGCCGGCGCCTTCGCACGTGTCGCATCTTCCACCGACAACGTTGAACGAGAAGTGCCCGGGGCCGTAGCCACGGGTCCGCGCGAGCGTTGTCTCGCTGAACAGGCGCCGGATCTCATCGTACGCCTTCACATACGTCACGGGATTCGACCTCGGCGACTTCCCGATCGGACTCTGATCGACCAGCACTACATCATCGAACGCATCATCGCCCGTCAGCGTCGCGAACGTTCCGACCGTCTCGCCAAGATGTTCTTTGGCTGAATGTTCACCGTGCACGCGCGACTCGATGCCGTGAAACAGGATGTCGTGCACCAACGTGCTCTTACCAGAGCCGGACACGCCCGTGACTACGGTCATCGCGCCGATCGGAATTTTGACCGACACCCCGTGCACGTTGTTGGCCGTCGCGCCCGTCATCTCGAGCCAGCGCGGTCCGAGCTTGCGCCGCTTCGCTGGCACGGGAATCGTGCGCGCGCCGGTGAGATACTGGCCCGTCAACGGACTGTTCTCGGCTTCGGAAATCGGACCGGCGAATACGACATGTCCACCGAGTTCGCCCGCGCCCGGTCCGAGTTCCACCATGTAGTCCGCGATCCGCATCGCTTCGAGGTCGTGCTCGACCATCACCACCGTGTTGCCGCCATCACGCAGCGCGCGCAACAACGACAACAACCGGTCGAGATCGCGCGGATGCAACCCGATGCTCGGCTCATCCAATACATACATGGCATCGACGAGCGCGGCGCCCAACGCATTCGAGAGGGTGATGCGCTGCGCTTCCCCGCCGGAAAGCGTGCGCGTCGCGCGATCGAGCGTCAGATACGTCAACCCGACGTCGTACAGAAAGCGCGTACGTGAACGCGCTTCGCGCAGCACGGTGTCGGCAATGTGTTGATCCGATCCGGCAAGCCGCAGTTCATCGACCCACGTCTTGAGATCGCGGATCGGCATCGCGGTGACGTCCGCGATCGTCTTTCCGTCCACACGCACATGCATCGCATCCGGTTGCAGCTTGCTGCCGCCGCAATCGCTGCACGTCATTGCGCGTTGGTATTTGCGCAGGAAGACGCGGATGTACTGCTTGTACTTCTTCTCTTCGAGCGCGTCGAGAAACGGGAAGATGCCGGTGTATGCGCGCGATTTGGCGCGCAGCAGCTGTTCGCGGGCTTTCACGGGCAATGTCTTCCACGCCGCGTCGGGTGAGACGCCGAGCGCGCGTGCGAATTCGACGACGGTGCGGCGCTGCTTTTCGTACCGCGGTGCCGTCCATGGATCGATGGCGCCGTCGCGCACGGAACGCTCGACGTTCGGCACGATCAGCGATTCATCATACGTGAGGTTTGCACCGAAGCCATTGCACGTCGGACAGGCGCCGCGCGGGTTATTGAACGAGAATAACTGCGGTGTCGGCACCGGCGCACGCGTACCGTCATTCGGGCACTCAAAACGCTCAGTGAACGAGATGCGCGCGGCACGTTCTGGCGGATGATCACCACCGACGCGTGCACGCACGGCCGGTGACAGCACGATCGACTCAGTGAACAACAGCGAGACATCGCCGTCGCCTTCAATGAAGGCAGTCTGCACGGCGTCGGCGATACGCCCGCGCACCGTTGCGTCGGCGCGCAAACGGTCGACGACGATGAACACGTCGCGCGCCGCCGCGAGATCAATGCCCTCGGCCTTGACGTCGTCGAGGTGCACCATGCGTTCGCCGATCGCGATGCGTACGAAGCCGCGGAAGCGCAGGTTCTCCTCAATCACCGCGTGCGTGACTTCGCTGGAACGAATCAATGGGCATGCAACGGCGAACCGCGTGCCGTCCGGCAACGCCATCGCCGTGTCAGTCACCGACTGCACCGTGTCCGGCTTGAGCTCACGCCCGCAAACGCGGCAGTAGCTGCGGCCTACACGCGCCCAGAGCAGGCGTAAATAGTCGTAAATCTCGGTCGACGTACCGACCGTCGACCGAGATGTCCTCGTCGGATTCTTCTGCTCGATGGCGACGGCTGGCGACAGTCCTTCGATCGAATCGACGAGCGGCTTTTCCATGCGCTCGAGAAACTGCCGTGCATACGCAGATAACGACTCGACGTAGCGACGCTGGCCCTCGGCGTACAACGTATCGAAGGCCAACGACGATTTACCCGAGCCCGACACGCCGGTCACGACTGTGATGGCGCGGCGCGGGATGTCGAGGTCGAACCCTTTCAGATTGTGCTGGCGGGCGCCGCGAATGCGAATGCGATCCTTCATGCCGGGAAAACTAGCAGCGGACTAGATTCCGGATCGAATGGCCGCCGCCCCGAATACCAAGTCCGTCGACGACGAAGCCGCTGGAAAGGCGTACGATGCCCGCCTGGTCCGACGCCTGACGCAGTACGTCCGGCCCTATCGCAATCTGGTGGCCGCAGCGCTCTCGCTCATTGCCGTCGATGCGGCGATGCAGCTGGCGGGTCCACTGCTGACGCGGTGGGTCATCGATAAGGCGTTGCCGGCGCATGATCCGTCGCTTGTGGTGCGCGTCGCGTTCGCGTACGTCGGACTATTGGTCGCGCAATTCGGGGCGGCTTACGGCGAGACCTACTTCACGAGCCTACTCGGTCAGCGGGTCATGCGCGATCTGCGGGCGCAGCTGTTCGCGCGCCTGCAGCGGTTGCCGATCACGTACTTTGACCGCACACCGGTCGGACGGCTCGTCACACGCGTTACGAGCGACGTCGAAGCGCTAAACGAACTGTTCACGTCGGGGGTCGTCGCGGGTCTGGGTGACCTCTGCACGCTGCTGGCGATCAGCGTCGTCATGCTGAGCGTCGACTGGCATCTCGCGCTGGCGTCGTTTGCCGTGATCCCGTTCGTCTTCCTCGCGTCGAGGATTTTTCAGTCGCGAGTCCGGACCGCCTATCGCGATATCCGGACACGTCTCGCGCAGGTGAACGCATTCCTGCAGGAGCGGCTTGCCGGCATCCGCATCGTGCAACTGTTCGGACGCGAAGCCGCCGAAGTGCAGCGATTCGACGAACTCAACGCGGCACATCTCGACGCTCACATCAAGTCAATCCGGGTCTACGCGTTCTATTTCCCGGTCATTGAATTTCTCACGACCTTCGCGTTGGCCAGTCTCCTTGTCACGAGCGGATTCCGCGTCGGGAGCGGTGCGCTCACGGTCGGCACGGTGGCGGCGTTTCTGCAGCTCGTACGACGGTTCTTCCAGCCGCTGCAGGACCTGTCCGAGAAGTACAACATCCTGCAGCAGGCGATGGCCTCGTCGGAGCGAATATTCGGGCTGCTGGACACGCCGGAAGGGCCGGGACTCGAACCGACCGTCGACCGCGAGGTGCAGGTCGCAGCGCTGCGAAGGACCGGCATCACGATCACCTTCGACGGCGTGTGGTTCAGCTATGGTGTCGGCGGCGGGGTCAGTGAAGATGTGGCGCCCGATCGCGGCGTGCCCGCGGCGACATCGGCAGCGCCGCCGCCCTCCGCCGATGACCGCGCCGAGCGCTGGGTCCTGCGCGGCGTGAGCTTCACCGTACGACCCGGCGAAACCGTTGCGTTGGTCGGTCATACGGGAGCAGGGAAGACCACGGTCGTGAATCTGCTCCTGCGCTTCTATGAACCGCAGCGAGGGCGGATTCTGATCAACGGGGTCGACGTGCGTACGCTGCCCGTCGACGTACTACGGTCCGTGATCGGCTACGTCCAGCAGGACATCTTTCTGTTTGCCGGCGATGTCGCGATGAACATCCGGCTCAGCGCGCCACTTGACGACGCGGCATTGACGCTCGCCGCCCAGCGCGTCGGGGCCGACCGTGTTATTGACCGGCTCCCGGGTCGCTGGCAGCACGAACTGGCCGAGCGGGGCGCCAGCGTCAGCGTCGGCGAACGGCAACTCCTCGCCTTCGCCCGTGCGATCGCCGCGGACCCCGCACTGCTCATACTCGACGAAGCGACCAGTGCGGTGGATTCCCAGATCGAGGCGGATATCCAGCGCGCGGTGGCGGAGCTGATGCGCGGACGCACTACCATCGCCATCGCCCATCGTCTGAGCACGATCGTCGACGCGACGGAGATTCTCGTCCTACACCACGGTGAGGTGGTGGAGCGAGGGACGCATCGTACGCTGCGGGCGACCGGCGGCCTCTATGACCGCCTATTCCGCTTACAAGTGGGCGAGGGGGAGCTGGGGCTGACGATAGGAATCGCAGAAGGAACCGCCGAGTCCGGACCGTCTACACGCTTGCGAAGCAGCGTTGCCCACGGATAGCTTCGTCTTCCTTAGTAGCTACTTTCGAGCAAAGCCCACCCCACCCACGTGCAGCTTTCCGTCGCCGCCGGCACCGACGTCGGGCGCGTTCGCGTAGGCAACGAAGACAGCCTTTATGCCGACGCCGACGCCGAGCGCGGCCTCTTTATCGTCGCCGACGGTATGGGAGGTCATGCTGCAGGTGAGGTGGCGAGCGAAATGGCTGTGCAAATCGTGGCACGCGAACTGACCACCGTACGGGACCTTTCGGGTCCAACGCCGCCGACCCGCATGGCTGAAGCGCTCAGGGAGGCCAATAAGGCCATCTACGAGCGGACCATTGTTGAAGCGGACAAGCAGGGGATGGGCACCACCGCGTCGTGCATAGTCATGGGCGGCGGTCGATGGATCATTGGCCACATCGGCGACTCACGCGTGTATCTCCTGCGCGATGGCGTGTTTCGTCAGGTCACCAAGGATCACTCGTACGTGCAGGAGCAGGTCGATGCCGGCTTCCTCACGCCCGAGCAGGCCCGTTATCACCCCTACAGCAACGTGATCACGCGCTGCGTCGGGGCAAACGCCGCGGTCGAGGCGGACGTTCTGCAGGGCGACCTGCAGAACGGCGACGTCTATCTGCTCTGCTCCGACGGACTGACCGGTATGGTCGAAGACCCGCAGCTCCGGAAAATTCTGGAGACCAAGGGGACGCCTGGTCGCATGGTCGATGCAATGATTACCGAAGCCAATCGTCGTGGAGGCCTCGACAATATCACGGCAATCGTCGTGCAGGTGATGTCGGTGTACGGCATGCCGACCGGGACGACTGGCGAAATGGCCGCCGCGCCGCGTGCCTGACCCTTCCAACGCGGGGTCGCCCCCATCAAGCGACTCGGTGGCCGAATTGGCGCAGCTCTACCTCGGCAACATCCTCTACGCGATCGAGCGATGTGCGGTCTCGCTTGACGACGATGGCAAACCGTTGGATGCCGCGTTCTACCGCGGGATCGGGCGAAAGCTGGCGGCGGCGCACCGGGCGGGACGAACGGATCTCTGATTCAAACCGACGACCGAAAACTCAGCAGTTCCTGTCCGCGGTCCAGCTTTTCCCGAACCGCCGCGGCATCCTGCCTGAGCAGCGCAATCAACCGCTCGGCCGGTATTGGCGCCCGATCGGCGGTGAAGACGCGCAGTCGCCGGGCCGATCGATAAAACTCGTCGCTCAGGCGCGGCAGGTTCATTGCACCCTCCCATCCTGCGGCGGTCAGCAGTTCGACGCGTCCGTCACGGCGTTGCATCGGCAGTTCGAGTCCCAGCATCTGCGTCTTCGCCGGGTAGTCCAGTAGGAGCGCGCCAGGCAACAGGCCCAGTTCCGCGGCTAGGGCGTCTTCGACGCGCCGTGTGAGTGCGTAGTCTGAGGCGATCCATTCGCCGATTTCGTCGCCCAATGTTGCGGCCGGGCATTCGTACGCGCGTTTGTGCAGATGCCGTTGACGTAGTCCCTGCAGCTGTGCGCGCGCGTCGTCCGGCAGGTCTGATCGGTCGAGGTGCACCAGCAGTTCTTCGTCGGTGAAGCGCGCGACGGAACCACCGGCGACGATCTGCGCATCGAGGCTGACGGCCACCAATCGTTTGTACATGGCGGTGGCACTGCGCACCGCATGGTGCCAGTAGACGTTGCGGTACATCTGATACTTCGCGAACAGGAGTGATTCGAGCGCCGAGAGTCCCTTTTCGCGGACGCCGATCGTTTCGCGGCCCGTCTCAGGATGCGCGACGAGGACGATCGAGTTCAGCAGCCGGTCGACGTCGATCTCGCCGTACGGCACTCCGCACATTGTCGCATCGCGCTTGAGATACTCGATCTTGTCGAGATCGATGGACCCCGAGATCAGCCCCTGCAGCGCACTCTCGCTGCGGCCGGTGATGAGCGCGAACACCTCGTCGGGGGCACCGGCGCCCAATTCGCGCACGAGCACCTCGGCCACTGGGCCACTGAGGAGCAACGGACGGGCGACTTCTTCGTGGTGCGTGACACCGATCTCTTCGAGCGCGTGCGAGAAGGGATAGTGGCCGACGTCGTGTAACAGTGCCGCCGCGCGCACGATCGCCGACTCGCGCGGCTCGCGGCCGCGTAACGTGCCTTGCTCTTCAAGGAGGCGCAGGGCGACGCCGGCGAGATGATACGCACCGACGGCGTGCTCAAACCGGGAATGCGTCGCACCGGGATAGACGAGAAACGCCAGTCCAAGCTGACGCACGTATCGCAGTCGCTGAACGACCGGCGTATCGAGCAGCGCCAGCGCCAGCGGATCGAGCCGGACGTTATTCCAGAGCGGGTCGCGAAGAATCTCCATCGAGCCAAGATACCGCCCGAACGCGTCAACGGCAGACGCATTTTGTGCGTAGACGAATCATGGCAATGCATCAGTGTCCTTTGGTGACCGCCGCGCGATGAAATCGCCGCGCCGGGACCAAGGGTTTCGTCCCTCTGCCTGGTCGATTGTCTACCGGGATAAGGTGACGTGGCATCAGTGGCCTGTACGCACGAGCGACACGACATCCAACGGAATCACCGGGCATTCTGTATTGGACTCGACGCCAGCACGCGCGCTCCTCGTTCAAACGGTTCCTCGTCAACGTCCAACGTGACTCATCGACTCATATTTCGCCGCTTTGTTGCGCTGCTCGGATTCATCATGCTGACTGCGGCCACTGCGCACGCGCAGTCGGTCGACATTATCCGCGGGCGTGTGCTGGGTCCCGACGCGCTTGGCGTGCAGAGCGTGCTCGTGACGGCAACCACCCTGAGTGGCAACGTCAGCCGCAGTGCGCGCACCGACAAAAATGGTCGCTACACGATTTCTTTCCCCGGTGGTGAAGGCAACTACTGGGTGACCTTTGCGGCACTCGGCTTCACGCCGCGACGCTATCAGGTGCTGCGCACGGCGGAGCAGGAGATCCTCATCGCCGATGCGCGGTTGAGCCCGGCGACGGTGACGCTCGACGCGATTCAGGTCTCGGAGCGCGCCGCCGCCTCGCGCAGCGACACCGTGTCGGACGTGAGCGGTTCTGAGAAGGCGATCTCGACCGATCCCGGGTTCCTCTCGGCCGAACAGATGGGTGATCTGGCTGCGATGGCCGCGTCGATCCCCGGCGTGCAACTGCTGCTTGGCGCCGATGGTGCCGCCGATCAGTTCTCCGTGTTCGGCCTTGGTGGTGATCAGAACAACACGCAGTTGAACGGTCTGAACTTCGGCGACTCGAACGTGCCGCGTGACGCGGCGGTGAGCACGTCGCTGTCGACTTCACCGTACGATGTATCGCGGGGCGGATTCTCCGGCGGACAGTTGCAGGTCCGTACGCGATCGGGCAGCAATTTCCGCACGCGGGCGCTCAGTTATAACATGGTCGCGCCAC
Organism: Gemmatimonadaceae bacterium; assembly: GCA_031366985.1. Classification (GTDB taxonomy): domain Bacteria; phylum Gemmatimonadota; class Gemmatimonadetes; order Gemmatimonadales; family Gemmatimonadaceae; genus Gemmatimonas. Next base: position 86,730 of record JANLPE010000027.1, on the reverse strand, counting down.
CACTGCAGTGGGTCGATCGAGCCGGCATCGCGACCAATCAGCAGTACACGAATCTGTCAGCGGGCGGCTCGATGTCTGGACCGTTCAAGCAGGATCAGTCGTTCTACAACGGCTCGTTCCAGTTCGATCGCCGCCTGCAGGATCTGCAGACGCTGCTCAACAGCAGCGATCTCGGCTTCCAGACCATCGGTGTGTCGCCGGACTCGGTCTCGCGGATGCTGGGGATCCTGCGCGGACAGAATGCGCCATTCAGCCTCTCGGACTACAGCAATCAGCGTGTCAACGATCGCGGGTCATTCCTGAGCAGCTTCGATTTTGTGCCGCCGAGCTCGACGCGCGGCAACACGTATACGGCCACGCTGACCGGCAACATCAATCGTACGTCGCCGGGTGCCGCCGGTTCGACATCGCTTCTGACGCCGTCGCGCGATGGCACGCGCTCGTCGTGGGGCGGTTCGGGTCAGCTGCGCCAAAGCGGACAGCTGGGCATCTTCGGATTGTTTACCGAAACCACCCTCGGCTACAACGTCTCGCGCAATGCGTCGGATCCGTTCGTCGAGTTGCCGTCCGGCTCCGTGCGCGTGAATTCCCTCTTGAGCGACGGCACGCAGTCGGTCAAGACGCTGAGCTACGCCGGCAGCACAAACCTGAACACGTCGTCCGAGAATTCGTCGCTGGCGGGCAACAACACAATGTCATGGTTCAGCGCGGACAATCGTCACCGCGTGAAATTCACGACGGAACTGCGTCGCGACACGTACTGGCAGGACTTCACGACGAACAAACTCGGTTCCTTCTCGTATAACTCACTCGCCGATTTGCAGGCGAACATTCCCGCGTCGTTCTCGCGCCAGCTGTCTCCCCGTCGTCGCAACGGCGCGGAGCTGGTCGGTGCGCTGTCGCTGGGCGATGCATGGCGGCCCACGAATGATCTGCAGGTGCAGTACGGCCTGCGTATGGACGGCAACAAGTTCCTCACGAGTCCGCGGTCGAACAGCGCGATCGCCACGGCGTTCAATCTCGACAACGCCGAAACGCCGAACCGCTATTACGTCAGCCCGCGCGTCGGCTTCTCGTGGACGTATGGGCAGGCGGATCAACTGACGCTGGTCCCCGGCATGGTGCGCGCTCCCCGCGCGGTGCTGCGTGGCGGCTTCGGCGTCTTTCAGAACACGCCAAGCGTTAACCTCATTCAAGGTGCGATCGACAACACCGGGCTCCCGTCCGGCCTGCAGTCGCTGACGTGTCTTGGTGCCGCCACGCCGATTCCCGACTGGACGCAGTACGCGGCCAACGTCGGCAGCATTCCGACGACGTGTGCAGACGGCAGCGGCGGCACGGTCTTTTCGAACAGCGCGCCGAACGTCACGCTGTTCAGCCCGAGCTACGTGGCGCAGCGGTCGCTGCGTTCAAATCTGCAGTGGAGTGGCGCGGTCCTGGGCAACCGCTTCCAGGCGACGCTCGACGGGACGTGGTCGAAGAATCTGAATCAGCAGGGTTCAGTCGATCTCAATTTCCCGGGCCTGCGGACGTTCTCGCTGGCCAGTGAAGCCAATCGTCCGATGTACGTTCCTGTCACGTCGATCGTGCCGACGACGGGTGTCATCGCCTGGCGCGGCTCGCGTGTCGCCGAAGCCTATGGCCGCGTGAGCGAACAGCGTTCGGATCTGCAGTCGGAGAGCAAGCAGCTGACGGCCAGTATTCGGCCGGTGTCGTTCAGCTCGCGCTTCAACTGGAGCCTCTCGTACGTGCTCGCGGATGTACGTGAACAGTTCCTCGGCTTCAACAGCACTGTCGGCGACCCGCGCTCACGCGAATGGTCACCGGGGCAGAATTTCTCGCGTCATCAGCTCCAGTATTCGCTGAACTACAACTGGTTGAACACGATGCGCATCTCGTGGTCGGGCGGTCTGCGGTCGGGCGTGTTGTACACGCCGGTCGTCAGCGGCGACGTGAACGGCGACAGCTTCGGCAACGATCGGGCATTCATCTTCGATCCCGCCAAGAACGCCGATGCCGCGGTGAATGCCGGCATCCAGTCGCTGCTGAATACCGGCACGAAGGAAGCGGTGGCGTGCCTCAAGAGTCAGATCGGCACGCTCGCCGGCCGGAATTCCTGCGAAGGACCGTGGACGCTCACGGGGAACCTGAGCGTATCCGTGAACTCGCTGCGCATCGGCCTCCCGCAGCGCGCGAATCTGTCGTTCCAGATTACGAACCCGCTCAGCGGCATCGATCGCATGCTGCACGGCGAAGACAATTTGAAGGGATGGGGGCAGAACGTTCAGCCTGATCAGCAACTGCTCTTCGTGCGCGGCTTCGATCCGAATACGAACGCGTTCAAGTATGACGTCAATCAGCGCTTCGGTTCGACGCGTGTTTCGCAGAGCGCGTTCCGTTCGCCGACGGCGATAACGGCCTTGCTGCGGTACGACCTCGGGCCGGCGCGTGAACAAGAGCAGCTGATCCAGCAGCTCAATCGTGGCCGCTCGAGCCCGGGGAACAAGCCGTCGTTGCAGCAACTGCGCGGGACCGCCAACGTCGGCATCATCAACCCAATGCAGCAGCTGCTCCAGCAGGCCGATACGCTGAAGCTGACGCGTCGTCAGGCGGATATCATCGCCACGCTCAATCACGCATACGTGCTGAAGTCGGATTCGATCTGGACGCCGATCGCAAAATTCCTTTCCGAGTTGCCGGACAAGTTCGATCACGATGCGGCATACGATAAGTACCGCCATGCCCGCGAGCAGACGGTCGATCTGCTGATCCGCATCGCGCCGGAGCTGCGCTCGCTGTTGACCGATGCGCAGTACCGTATTCTGCCCACGCAGCTTGCCGGCTTCGTCGACAAGCGCACGTTGCTCGGCATTCGCTCGGGCACGATGGGCGGCGGCGGTGGCGGCGGTGGATTCAGCGGCGGTGGTGGGGGCGGCGGCCGTCGCGGTGGTTGATCACATGACGGACGCACGACGCTACGCGCCGCTCGAATTCAGCGCGCATTTCACGATGGTCCTTCACGGAACGCATACATGAGTATCACCACACGATTGCTGCAGGCCGGAATCGCCGGCACCGGCGCGCTGTTCGCAGCAGCGACGGCACAGGCGCAGGACTCGACGGTCAAGGTTCCGGTGAAGCAGGTCGCGCCGGTCGAGGCGCGTAGCGCGCGATCGCTCGGTGCCGTGTCCTCGCTCCGTGCACTGCCAGACGGCAGCGTGTTCATCAATGACGCGTCACGACGTCAGCTGCTGCGCTTCGATGCGACGCTGCAGGATGTGCGCGTCATCGCCGACACGATGCCAGGCTCGCCGTTGCCGTACTCGCAGCGTCCACAGGGACTGCTGCCGTACGCCGGTGATTCGACGATCATCGTCGATCCGACGACCTCCGCGCTCGTCGTGCTGAACAAAGACGGTAAGGTTTCGCGCATCATGGCGTCGCCGCGCAATAACGACATCAATCTGCTGTCGACGGCAAACCTTGGATCGAACGCGTTCGATACCAACGGGCAGCTGGTGTATCGCCAGGGCAGTGCAGGCGGCGGACCCCCCATTGGCGCGATGTTCGGTTCCGGCAATCCCGGCGGTGGCCGAGGTGGTCAACCGGGCCAGCCGGCGCCGCCGAACACTCGCGGCGGTGCGACGGGTGGCGCCGCTGGTGCGCCGGTCGCGCAGGGGGCTCGTGCCGGCGATGCGGGCGGTGGGCGGGGCGGTGATACCGGTGGCGGCTTCGGTGGCGCTGGTGGATTCGGCGGCGGTCCGGGCGGTGGTCGTGGATTCAATCCTGCGAACCAACCGGACAGTGTACCGATCGTGCGGGTGAACTTCGATACGCGCAAAGCCGACAGCGTCGCGTGGGTCAAGGTCCCCAAGAACGAAACCTCGATGTCGCGCGGCGCAGATGGCAGCACGCGCATGACGGCGAAGATCAATCCGTTACCACAGGGCGATGATTGGGCGCTGCTGAGCGATGGCACAATCGCGGTGATTCGCGTGCTCGACTATCACGTCGACTTCTTCACGACCGACGGCAAGCGTGAGTCGTCACCGCGCCTGCCGTTCGACTGGAAGCGCATCTCTGACGACGACAAGATCAAGCTCGTTGACTCGTTGAAGTCGATGGCGAAGGCCTTGCTCGATCGGCAGGCCGCCGCTGCGGGCAACAACGCGCGTGGCGGATTCCAGATGAATTTTGAAGTCACGTCGCCGGAAAAGTTGCCCGACTACTATCCGCCGATTCGCGCGGGCTCGTCGATCGCGGATCTTGATGGCAACGTCTGGATCCTGCCGACGACGTCGAATCTGTCGGCCCAGCTCGCGCAGCAGATGATGCAGGGTGGTGGTCGCGGCGGATTCGGCGGCGGTGGCCGCGGTGGAGCACCGGGCGATTCGACCCGTCGCGGTGCAGCACCGGGCGATTCGACGGGCCGCGGCGGATTCGGTGGCCTGCCGCCGGGTCTGATGCCGGTGTCGGCGCCGCTCGTGTACGATGTGGTCAACCGGAAGGGCGAGCTTGTGCATCGCGTGCAGCTGCCCGCAGGCCGACAGATTGTGGGCTTCGGGAAGGGCGGGGTGATATACCTGGCGTCGCGCGAAGGGATGGCGCGGGCGATTTTTCTTGAGAAGACGAGATTGGTGAACTGATCAGCGGCGGCTGAGAACTACGCGCCTCCTACCCTCGCGGTCCCGCCGCCAGAACCTTCGCCCCGACCGCATCCCCGAACTTCTTGATGTTCTCGCGAAACATGTCGGCAAGCGTCGTTGCCTGCGCATCGTACGCCGCGGTATCCGCCCACGTCGCGCGTGGGTTCAGCACGTAACTCGGCACGCCGGCGACGGCCGTCGGCATGTGCAGCCCGAATATCGGGTCCGTCACCGTGGATTCGTCGTGCAGCGTGCCATCGAGCACGGCGCGGATCATCGCCCGCGTGTGCGACAGCTTCATGCGTTGACCGACACCATACGCGCCGCCGCTCCATCCCGTGTTCACCAACCAGACCTGCGCGTTGTGCGTGCGCAGCAGTTCGCCGAGCATCGTCGCGTACTTCGTCGGATGCCACACGAGGAACACCGCACCGAAGCACGCGCTGAACGTCGCCTGCGGTTCCGTGACACCACGTTCGGTCCCCGCGACCTTGGCTGTATAGCCGGAGAGGAAGTAGAACATCGCCTGTTCGGGCGTGAGCTTCGCGATCGGCGGCAACACACCAAACGCATCGGCGGTCAGGAACACGACGTTTAACGGATGTCCGCCGCGGCCACTCGGCACGTGGTTCTTGATGTAGTGCAACGGGTACGACGCGCGCGTGTTCTCGGTGATCGTCTGGCTGGCAAAGTCGACCGCACGCGACGGGCGATGCAGCACCACGTTCTCGAGCACGGTGCCGAACATCTGCGTGGTCGCAAAGATGTCCGGCTCACTCTCGGCCGAGAGGTTGATCACCTTCGCGTAGCAGCCGCCTTCGAAGTTGAACGTGCCGTCGGGTGACCAACCATGCTCGTCATCGCCAATCAGTCCACGCTCCGGGTCGGCCGACAAGGTAGTTTTGCCCGTCCCAGAGAGTCCGAAGAAGAGCGCCGTATCGCCGCCAGCGCCGATGTTGGCGGAGCAATGCATCGACAGCACGCCTTGCTTCGGCAACAGGTAGTTCATGACCGTGAACATCGCCTTCTTCAACTCACCGGCGTATCGTGTGCCACCGATGAGGATCGTGTGCTCCGCCAGATTCAGCACGATGAACGTGCCCGTACGCGTACCGTGGCGCGCGGGGTCTGCCTGCATCTCCGGCGCGTGATAGACCGTGAAGTTCGGCGCGAACATCGCGAGCGCGTCGATCTCCGGCCGAATGAACATGTTGCGCACGAAGTTTGCATGCCACGCATTGGGCAGCAGGTATCGCACGCTCAGGCGCGTCGCCGAATCGGCGCCGCAGTACAGATCCTGCACGAACAGTTCGTCCAGTCCATTGAGATACTGCTGCACATCGGCCTTCAACGTCGCGTAATGCTCCGGCGAGATCGGCTGGTTGACCGAGCCCCAGTCCACATGGGCTTCGCTGGACGGTTCCTGCACCACGAACTTGTCGTTCGGTGAGCGGCCCGTGTGCGGTGTCGTGACCGCGACGAACGGCCCCATCTCGGCCAGTTCGCCTTCGCCGCGACGAACGGCGGCTTCGACGAGTTCAGGCGCGACAAGATTCCAGTGAACGCGACCGGTTGGGGCGAGCCCCTGCGGGGCGAGGCCATCGATGCTTTCGCGTGCAACGGACGTGGACGGGGACAGCTGTGTCGCCATGACCGCGACTCCCTTTCTTAGGACTGCGACGACGGCTCAACCGCCTTCGCGAAATGATCGAGAACGTCGCAAGACTGAATGCGAGGCCAGCGTCGCATTCAGACAGACGTTCACCAAGAGCGGCGTGAATCGTTCCTACGGGTGTTCTTTGAGGACGCTTTGGTCACCCCTCGGCAACGACCGAACAGGATCCCGAAAGCGATTACGGAGCAAGCGCGAAACATGACCTCGCACGGCCTGTGGCTCAAGCGGTCAGAGGATCGCGCCGGGAATTTGCCCAAGTACGTACTGCAACGTCGCCGCATCACGGGCCGATGGCGACTCGACGGTCGGCAGGCTGAACATCAGGTCGGCCGCGTTGTCGCTGTGCGCCCCGATGCCAAGTGCATGGCCGAACTCATGCGCGACAATAGCGCTATAGCTGCGCTGCGAGTCGACCCGCCCTCGGTCGACGCGGATGACGACCGTGACCGCCCCGGTACCTCCGGCCGCCAACGGGAGCCGTTCCGCACGACGCGGCGTCGTCGAACTGGGGCAGAAATACGTGTAGCCGGTCGCGCCGCGCGCATCAAACGTACAACTGCCCGACTGTACCGGCATACTGCTGACCCGATCGTACACGACGATGTCCGCGGCATCGATGCTGGTAGCCGCCATCAGCCTGAACTCACCGAACTGCGGCACGGCGTTCCAACGACTCATCGCGCTCCGCGTCGCGACGCCTAGATCGAGCGCCGTCGAGCCGTCGCTGACCACCCAGACGCGGACGGTGGTGCCGCTCGCCCACCGGTACAGCAGACCACGGGAGAGCTGCGTCGGATCGTACGCGTAGTCGGGGCGGGTCACCGACGGCGTATCGCACGCGAGGGTGAATAGCGCTGTGAACAGCGTGGCGACTCGTGCGAATTTCGACATCATCATCGCTGCACCCGAATGCCGACGGTGACACGACTGACCCAGCCCGCGACGGCGGAGGCGTTACTCGTCGTCAGGGTGCCGGGCAGGCCGGGGTCGACGCGTACCACGCTGTAGCGCGCGAAGAGCGCGAGCGGGGGCGGGGCGGCGTCGCGATCACCTGCCAGACCGCGGTGAACTGTCACGCCCGCTTCGGCGACCGGTGCAATGCTCGGCGCATTCGCGAACGGTGCGATTGAACGAGCTCCGGATATCGCGCTCGCACCAGCGCCAAGATTGAGCTCGCTTAAGACGCCGCCGGTTTGCCAAATGGCCACGGCGACCGTTCCCATCAACTGCGTGTCCGTCAGTGTGCCGCCGTCCCAACTTTCACTATGCTCGCGGAGTCGCAGCGGTTGCGCGCCAACGCGCAGCGCGAACCCGGCATCGATGCGCGCACTCGTGGCGCGATGGGCGGCCAGCGCGACCATTGCCCCGGTGCCGGTGTGGACCGTGGGAGTGCCATCGCCTTTAAGCCACAGTCCCCCAATAACGCCCCCGACTTCGCCGGCGAACAGCCAGCGAGGATCGTAGTCCGCCGACGTTGTCACAGGCGGCGTGCGATGTGGTTGCGCGGCTGCTCTCGACGGGCTTGCCGCGGCAGCACTGACCGTCAACATGAGCGCGCGAAGCAATGCCACTGCGGCAGCGGAATGTGATCGGGCCATCTGGACGCGCAACACGGGCGCTCGGAAAGGGCGGACAGGTAGAAGCAGCCGACGATTGACGCTATACTTCTCTGCTTGAGGCAAATGTAACGCGCCCCACAGAATCTTCGCCTCCTTCGCTTCACGAATCCCGACATGCATTTCACGCGCCGTCCGCAGCTGTCGCGGATGCTGGTCCTCCTCGCCCTCTTCCAGCTGTTCGCGCCTTCGGTCGCGGCCATCGCGGATGCGTGGCGCATGGATCAGCGCGAGGCGTACGTGCATGTGGAGTCGGAGTCATCGAAGTCCTGTGTCGTCGTCCATGCGCACGACTGCGTACTGTGCTCCATCGCGACGGGGCCGACTGGTGCCGTGCCGCCGTCTGCGGTGCCCGATCACTCGTGCGCGACGCGCACGCACGTAACGAAGGGTGATGTTCGCTCGCATCACGCCACCCGCACGCGTGCGTCGTCACCGCGCGCTCCGCCCACGCTCGAAGGCTGAGTCGTTCTGCACCGGTTCGCCGGTGCCCGTCTCCGTGTACCCGCCGTTGCATCGCGCCCCGCGATCATGACGTGCGTACGCATCCTTCAATTGCGTGGAGTTCAACATGTTTTCATGCTTCGCGCGCCCGACACCGGCGCCGCGTCTGTGTGCATTCGTCGCGATGGCCGTGACGGCGTCATTCGCATCGCCGTCGTCCCTGGCGGCGCGAACGCGTCCGTCTGCCGGGACACGCGCCATCGAAGTAATCGTCAGCGGCATCGTGCGCGACAGCGCCGGCACGCCGCTCAGTAACGTGCAGGTCGTGGTCAGCACCTTGAATCGGGTCGCCCTCACCGATGACCGCGGCGAGTTTGTGCTGCGAGGTTTGCCCGCTGGCACTTATCACCTCAACTTGGTGCGCATCGGCTATGTCGCCGAACATGAGGTGATCACGGTGCCCGCGGACGGGCCGACCGTGCGCGTGTCGATTGTGATGCGCCTTGCGACCGTTCGCCTCTCCAGCGTGAACGTGACGGCGACGCCAAACGGCGCCGATCCTCTCAACGTCACCCAGGCCACTGTACAGCTGTCGGGGAAGGAGTTGCAGCGTGCACTGAGTTCATCGATCGGTCAGACGCTGGCGGGTGAGCCCGGGATGGCGACACGCTTCAACGGACCGATGGCGAACGCGCCGGTGATCCGCGGTCTTACCGGCGAACGCGTGCTGGTGCTGCAAGACGGTGATCGTGCTGGCGACCTGTCGTCAGCGGCCGCCGACCATATGAATGCCGTAGATCCCAGCAGCGCCGAGCGCATCGAAGTCATTCGCGGACCCGCCTCGCTGTTGTACGGCAACAATGCGCTGGGCGGTGTGGTGAATGTGATTTCGAGCGACATCCCGACCAGCATTCCCAAGCGCGCGTCGGGCTATCTGCTGGGCCAGGGCGAAACGGTCACGCCAGGCGGCGTCGGTTCACTCGGCCTCACGGTGCCACTCGGTTCGCAGTTTGCGTTCACCGCCCGAGGCGGCTTGCGTCACTTCGATGACATGCGTGTGGGCGGCGGTGCGGCGCAGGATAATACGCATGGCAGCACGAACAACGCGACACTCGGTGGCGGCTTCGTGGGCGATCACGCGTCTGTTGGAGTGGTGTACCGGCAGATGGACTTTGAGTACGGTCTGCCGCATGCAGTGGGCAACGAGGCCGTGCGTATCGATGGCAAACGACGCATGCTGCAACTGCAGTCCACCTTTGGAACGCACTACGCCCCGCTGAGCTCGATCAAAGCCGCCGGCAGCGCGCAGTGGTACCAGCACCGCGAGATCGCACCCGATGGCGCGGTGGGCACACGGTTCGCGCTCAACACGCAAACGGCCAACATCACGGCGCGCACGCAGTTCGGTCGCAGTACGGGCGCGATCGGTCTGCAGGGCCTCTTCCGACAGTACACGCCCGAAGGCGATGAAGCCTTCACGCCGGCCGCCAACAACAACAACGTCGCGGCGTTCATCTTCCAGGAGGTGCCGCTGTCTGTCAGCGGCGTGGAGGAGCAGTCGCCTCGGCTGCAGCTTGGCGCGCGCTACGATCATTTCACACTGACCACGGCACCCACGTCCTCCGATGAAGTCGCGCGATTCGGCGCGGCGAGGTCGCTCGGTTACAATAACCTCGCCGGGTCGGTGGGGCTGAGTGTCCCCGTCGCACGCAATGTGTCGGTGACGGGCAATGCCTCGCGCGGGTTCCGGGCGCCCACGGTGGAGGAACTGTTTGCCAACGGCTTTCACGCGGCCGTCGGCACGTTCGATTTGGGCAATCCCGCACTCCAGCCCGAGCAGAGTACCGGATTCGAAGCGGGACTGCGCGCGCAAACAGGCAGCACGTTTGCGCAGCTTAACGCGTACTACAACCTGATCGATCGCTACATCCGTCCAGTGGCGGTGGGCACGCGGAACGTGGACGGAACGACGGTGCCGCTGGTAAACTACATGCAGGGGAACGCGTCGTTGTATGGTCTCGAAGGGCAGGTGGAGACCAAACTGCCGCAGCATTTGGTGGGCGGCATGATGGGCGATTTCACGCGGGCCAAGCTCCGGGGCAGCGATGTAAACTTGCCGTACATTCCGGCTGGACGCTTGGGCGCGTCGTTGCGCTACGACAACGGCGTGTGGTCTGCCGGCGGTGACGTGCGACGTGTGTTCGCACAGGATAAGGTGGGTGGGGATGCGCTCGATGTGGCGACGTCCGCGTACACGCTGATGAACGTGAATGTGACGTGGCTGTTCACGGTTCGTGGCAGCACGGTCAACTCACTCACGTTGCGCGCGGACAACCTGTTGGACGCGCAGTATCGGGACGCCACCAGCCGCATCAAAAGCTTCGCGTTCAACCCGGGGCGCAATCTCAGCGTCGTCTACAAGCTGTTGTTCTGACGAACGCTCGCCGTGGCTAGACGGCGAGTTCGCGCAACAACTTGAGCATGCGCCCGTCGGTCTCGGCGGGCGCATCGCCTTTCGGTGTCTCGATAATCTTGGGAGTCGTGCCGAGGCGTTCATCGCGCATGATGCGTCCGAACGCCTCGCGACCGATGGTGCCCTCGCCGATCAGTTCGTGCCGGTCCAGATGGGAGCCCAGCGTCGCCTTGGAGTCATTCAAGTGCAGGCAGCCGAGCCGTGCGAAACCGATCGTGTCGCCGAAGCGTTGCCACACGCCGTCGAAGTCAGTGATGAGATCGTAGCCGGCGGCCCAGATGTGCGCCGTATCCAGACAGACGCCAACACGCGACTGCAGCGTGGTGGGAATGCGGGTGAGTAGGTCAGCCATCTCCTCGAACGTCGAACCCAACACGGTGCCTTGGCCGGCCGTGAGTTCCATCAACAGCTTCGTGTCGCCGGGCTCCGCTTCCAGCGCTTCGATGATACCGTCCGCATTGCGTGCGATACCGCTGGCTCGCTCATCCATGAAGTTGCCGGGATGCGACACGAGCGCGTTCAGTCCAAGCGCATGACAGCGACGGAGCTCGTGGCGAAAGCTCTCTACCGATTTCGCGCGCAGGCCATCATCCGGCGACGCGAGATTGATCAGATATGAATCGTGCGCGCATGTCCATCGCACCTTCGTCTCGCGCATCGCCGAACGGTACCGCTCCGCCTCCTCGGGTGCGATCTCGCGCTCGACCCATCGATTGGCCTGTTTCGTGAAGATCTGAGCCGCCGTGGCGCTGATCTCGCGCGAACGCGCGGCGGACTCCCAGCTGCCGCCGGCGATCGACACGTGTGCGCCGAGTGGTCCGCGGTCCTTCGTCCAATCACCGGCGTCGACGACGATCTCGGCGTCGATGCTCGGCGCAGGCGGAGTCGCCGCTTTGCGTGTGGATGGCGTCTTCGCGGCGACAATCGGTGTCGCTCTCGTATCCTTCGCGGCGGTTTTCTTCGCAGGCATCAACGTCGGTGCTGAGGGAGTCACGGCGGTCTGCCTGAAGACTAACCGGGCGCGTACGCTATTTCCGCTGCGCCCGCAGCCACTCGAGCGGGTCGACGGCGCGACCCTTGGGGCGCACCTCGAAGTGCAGGTGAGGCGGTAGTTCCGGATCGGTCGCACCAACCGTTCCGAGGAGCGCGCCTTTCGCGACGTCCTGCCCTTTGCGCACGTCGATGCGCCCGAGTGATCCGTACACCGAGTAGTCGCCGCCACCGTGCTGCACGATCACGGTGGGCCCGTACGTGCCGAAATTCTCGGCGAGCACAATCTCACCCGACGCGATGGCGCGAACGGCGGTGCCGGCATTCGCGCCGATGCCCAGTCCGTTCCAGCGCGTTGTCGTGTTGTTCGGATTGATGACCTTGCCGAAACGGTACAGGATGTCACCATCGACGGGCCAGTCAAGTCGGCCGAGGTCCGATGTCTTGATCGTCGACGGTGCCGCCGGTCGCGCGTTCGGCGAAAGTTCCGCGCGACGACGCGCCGTTTCGAGCGAGGCGAGGACGCTGGCAAGACGCGCTTCATCGCGTGCCAGCTGCGTGAGCCGTTCGCGCGTCTGCGTCGCACTGCGCTGCACTAGGGTCAAATTGCGTTGCCGTTGGGACTCGAGTCCCCGCAGGCGCTTGGCTTCGAGGTCTTTTTCGCTGCGATTGCGCGTGACATCGTCCTGCAGACGGACCAGCAGCTCACGCTGCGTGACGATGTTGTTGCGCAGCGACTCGACGCGATGGACCAGCGTCCGATCGTGCAGCGTTAGGTCGTGCAGGTATTTGTATCGCGCGACCAGCGCCGCGAAGGACTGGGCCGACAACAGGGCTTCGACGTCGTACAGACGTCCACGCTTGTAGATCTGCTCCATGCGCCGCTGCAGCGCACTGCGCTTGCTCACAATCTCCTGTTCGGCGCGGACGAGGCCGGAGCTCGCCGCAGCGACTTCGCGTGTGATGGTGGCGAGCTGTCGATCGAGCGCATCGACGAGGCGCGCCGTCGTTGCGCGTTGCGCTTCGATGTTGCCAACTTCATCGGCGAGCGATCGCGCACTGCGCTGCAGATTCGCCATCTTCGCTTCGAGGTTCGCGCGCTCGCGACGCAGCTTGTCGAGCTCGTCCTGCTGCTGCCGCATGCGCTGTTCGGGGGTGCCCGCCGGTGGCTGCACAGCGTGCTGCGCCACGGCCGCGTGCAACCACCCACCGGACGACGTGACGACCGCGAGCAACCCCAGCACGAGCCAGCGGGCCCGCGAGGCTATCACGCGTCGCGCCACGTTAGTCGTGCCACACGCGACGTAGGTGGCGGCCCACGGAAATCCAGCTGCCGAGCAGTCCGATGCCCGCACCTGCCGCCACGCCGAGCAACATTTGCTGCGTCGTGAAGAACTCCGTGCGCATGAACGAACTGGACACGAGCGTGTTGGCGGTGTAGGCGAGCGCCAGTGCGATGAGTCCGCCCAGAATGCCTTTGATCGTCCCGTCGATCAGGTACGGCAGCCGCACGTAGCTGTTCGTGGCCCCAACCAATCGCATGACCTCGATCTCTTTCGTGCGCGCCAGGATCGCCATGCGAATCGTCGCGCCGATGATGATCACCGCGACGAGCGCGAACACCAGGCCGAGTCCCATACCGACAACACCGGCGACGGTCTGTACTTTGTACAGCTTCTCCACCCACTCCCGACCGTAGCGGACCTCTTCCACGACCGGATACGTCTGCAGGCGCCCGGTGACGATTTTAATCGTTTCGGGGTCGCGCGCGCCCTGCGTTAGACGCAATTCGATCGACGCGGGAAGCATGGCGCCATCCATGACGTCGCGAAACTCATCCAGCTCGGCCTTCGCGCGGACCAGCGCCGAATCGGGGCTGACATATCCCACGTCGGCCACCTGCGGCATTCTTTGCACCGCGGCGAGCAACTCGTTGATCTGCGGCTCCTTCGCGCCATCGACGAGAAACGCGCGGATCTCCACGCGATCCTCGATGGCGCGCAAGGCCGACTTGATGTTGATCGCGACGAGGCCGAAGAGGCCGAACGCAAAAAGCGAAAACGCGATCGTGGTGATACTCAGGAATGCGAGCGCCGGTGAGCGACGGAACGCGAGGAGGACTTCACGCCACGCCAGTCTCATGACGGCCTCGATACCGCGACGGCGGCGATTGTGGTCATGGCCGCCCGCCGCCGCGCAAATCCGCTTTGAGGCGCGCCACGTCCGTACCGTCGAATATGAGTGCGCCGCGCGACAACTCGAGGAAGCGCAGTCCGGTCCGTTCGATCAGCGAGACATCGTGCGTGGCCATCACGACGGCGGTGCCGGAGGCGTTGATCTCACGCAGCAACAGGTAGATCGCGTGTGTCGCTTTGTCGTCGAGATTCCCGGTGGGCTCATCGGCCAGTAACACAAACGGGTCATTGACGAGGGCGCGAGCGATCGCGACGCGCTGCTGCTCACCACCCGAGAGTTCATGCGGGAACGCGGTCGACTTCGAAGCCAATCCAACCTGCGTCAACAAGCGCGCGACCTTGGGCCTGATGGACGAACGCGACGCGCCCGTCACTTCGAGCGCGAACGCGACGTTGGCTTCGGCCGTTCGGTCAGGGAGCAGACGGAAATCCTGAAACACGATGCCTAGGCGACGACGGAGTTTCGGAATCTCGCGCTCCTTGATCGTCGCCGACGAGAAGCCGGAAACGCGTACCTCCCCGGTCGTCGGACGCTCGGCCATCGACAGCAGCTTGAGCAGCGTGCTCTTGCCCGCGCCACTATGGCCGGCGAGGAAGAGAAATTCACCCTTGTTCAGCTCAAACGAAATGTCGCGGACGGCCGCACCCGAGCGGTACTCCTTCGTCACGTTCGTGAGCCGGAGAATCCCCGCCACTATGGCTCCAGCGCCTGCGTGAGATCGGCAATGAGATCGTTCGGATCTTCCAAGCCGACGCTGAGACAGAGAAGGCCGTCGAGAATACCCATTGAGGTTCGTTGCTCGGCGGACAAATGTCGATGCGTCGTGAATCGCGGTTCACTGACGAGGGATTCGACGCCACCGAGCGACGTCGCGTGTGCGAAGACCGTCAGCTTCGACAACACGCGGCCGGCCGCGTCGCCGCCGCTGACTTCGATGGCGATCATCCCACCGAACCCGTCGAGCATCGCGCGCGCGATCTCGTGGTCCGGATGCGACGGCAGACCCGGGTAGTGCACCGCGTGAATACCGGCGTGCGTGGTGGCCCACTGCGCAATGGCGAGCGCGCTCGCGTTCTGCCGCTGCACCCGCACGTCGAGAGTCTTGAGCCCGCGTTCGAGCATCGACACGGCGAACGGACTGGGCGCCTGACCCCATACCGACATCTTTGCGCGGACTTCGTCGACGACGGCTTCCGTGCTGCAGACGACGCCGGCGAGTACGTCATGATGGCCGTTCAGGTACTTCGTCGCTGAATGGATCACGACGTCTGCGCCGTGCTCCAGTGGGCGACAGTTGATCGGCGTCGCGAACGTGGAGTCGATCACCAGCGCCACGCCGTGCTCCTGCGCCAGCATGCGGGCCGGACGCAGGTCCACGATACGCGTCGTCGGGTTCACCGGCGACTCGAGAAAGAGCACGCGGGTATTGCGGCGCATCGCCTTACGCCACGCGCGCGTTTCCATCGGATCGATGAAGGTGACGTCGATCCCCATTGGGGCGAGTTCCTGCTCGAGAAATCGCCGTGTGCCACCGTACAGCCAACTGCTGGCCACGAGATGATCGCCCGACCGCAACAGCGCGAGCATCGTGCAGGTCGTCGCGGCCATGCCGCTCGAGAGCACGACCGCCGACTCCGCGCCTTCCAGCGCGGCGAGTCGGCGATTCAGGATCGGCGTGACCGCGGGATCACCGACGACGCTCGGCGCGCGTCCGCCATGCAGGAGCAGTGTGGCGCGTTTCACGGGTGAATCGGTCGATGGTAAGTCAGCGTGCGTAGGCTCAGGCGAAGCGTCCCGGTGTGTCCATATCGAGCTTGATGATCCGCACGATTTCGGACGGCGACGCGCCAAGGACGTCGCGCACGATGACACCACCGCGCGGCAGGCTGTCGTCGACCTGCAAGACGGCGAGTTCCGAGTGACGTGCCGATACCACACGCACCAACTCGCCATCGGTCACGAGGCGAATCAGCGCGTCTTCCGGACGCATCCGCACCATCGGGCCACGTTCCGCGTCACCCGGGCGGGTCGCAATGAATCCGACCACTTGCAGTGGCGGCGAAAAACCAGTGAACTTAGCCATGGGCAGTAAGGCAGTCAGGCGGTCGGGAACGCGAATCCTGGCACGATGTACCCCGCATCGTGGTGCATGATCAGCCGGCGCTGCGCCAAGCGATCGAGCAACCGTACGGTCTCGTCCAGATCGGCGTCGAGCGCGTACGCCGCATCGTGGGACACGATCGGCCCCTCGTCGCGCACGACCTCCCAGAGCCACCGTTCGGGGTCGGTGACCGTCCCGTACAACTCGGCGCGCCCATCGCGCCAGGCGACGAGCGCCAGATCATGCCGCTCGAGGACCGTTTCGATCGGATCGAGATGCCCGTCGTGGATCCCGCGAAACAGCACGTACCCCGTCAGACCATCGGTGTCGGCGTAGCGCAGCAGCAGTTTCGCAACGATTTCGTCCGCGCACGAAAAATCGAGCAGGTTGACCTGCGAGAAGTCGATTGTCGTCACGACGGGGGAACCAATCTCGACAACCTGACGCTCAATGGCGGTTCGCACCGCCGCGCCGGTTGGGCGTGTGACGAGGTTCGAATACAGACGCGCGACCGTCCCTTGAAGGACCGTGCTGACGTCGATCAGATGCGTCACAGCGGTGTGCCTCGCGGACGAGGACGTGTCGACGTCGGCGCGTTCGCGCCGACGCTCGCGCGCGGCACAGGATCGCCGATCCGCTCGGGGATCGTGATCTGCATCTGCGTACCGGGAAAGAACGGCATCGCTTCGGTCATCGGCACATCTTCGTCCCATTCGGGCGTAATTGCCAATCGCGCGGTGCCGCTGCGTACGGTCAACTTGCCGTGCCATCGACCGACAAATCGGCGAATCCCCGCGAGACCCTGCCCGCGTCCCTTGTCGCCGTGACGGAAGCGACTGACCGCGCGCAACACCGCGTCCTCAAGTGCCATCGCGTCATCCCAGCGATCGCTGCGCCGATGACCCGGTGAACTCTCCAGCGATGTGCGAAAGCCCACGCCGGCGTCGCACACGGCGATGACGACGACGCGACGTCCAAGGCGTCGTGCGTATTTGTAGGTCTGCACGGCGACCCATCCGCCCTGTCCGGCGTGTTCGACAATATTCTGGCACGATTCGCTGAGCGTCATGCCGAACGCGCCGGTGATCGCCGTGTCGAGACCGAGCTGGCCATGCAGGATGTCGGCGGCCTTCTGCTGAATGCGGCCAACGACGCCATGGACGTCGTCCGTCTGCACAATCGGTGTGATCTCGAGCAGCACATCAGACTCGTGCGCCTCGCGTGCTCGCGGCACGCTGCCATGCAGATCGTACAACTCGCCAGCGTGACGGAAGAACCCTGCACGCGACCAGTACGATACGGTATCGGGATGCTCGGGCACTGCGAACGCCATGCGTTCGGCACGCGACTGCGCGAGGCAGAGCAGCGCGGTCAGTCCGTACGGCGAGGCCCATCGGGCGTGGCGCGCATCGACGAGGAGCTTCTGCCCCTCGGGGACGGGCGTCAGCTGTTCGATGACGTGCTCGAACGTTTGCTCATCGAGTGATGGCGGCACGCTGATCACGGTGGTCACGTCGTGCTGAGCTCTCCCCGAAGGTGATGTGCGAGTCCGGACGCGCCGCGATGCTCGACATTGCGGGATGCTGCGTGATTCGCCGCGCGTATCGCGTCCGTCAACCTATCACCCGCGAGCAGTCGGGAGAAATGGGTCGCGCCCCAAACATCGCCGCATCCGGTGGGATCTCCGGGGCCATCGAGGCGCGCTGGAACCGGCGGCACCAGCTCGGTGCGCACGGCACCGAATGCACCGTGTCCGCCGCGTGGTGATGTGGACAACGATGATGTGTGACCTGCAAGACGAGGAATGTTGGACAGCACGTCAATCCCGGGGGCCGCGACGTACACGGCGCCTCGCTTTCCGAGCGTGACGCACAGGACGGAAACACCCGCCGCCATCGCCGTAGCGGCCAGCGCCATCGAATCCGGCGCCATCATCGACATCTCTTCCTCGTTCACCTGCAGCACGTCAAAGCAGGCGCACCAGGCCGCGACATCGGGCAGTGGCTGCGCCACGCGCAGGCCGTCGGACTGCACGGCCATCACGAGCATATGCAGATCCGCGTAGATCGGTCCGGCAAAGTGCGTGCGCACCAGCTGCGTGGTCTCGAGGTCCAGCTCCCAGCCGGCGAGGTAGTTGATGTACAACGCATCGAGATTCGCCGCCTCGAGTACGGGCTTCAGGCCGAGCCACGTCCAGCCCGGCACACCGCCAGTGAGGTATTCCGCGCGACGCTCGTCATCGAGATAGCGCAGCTCGACGCGATTGTTCGGATAGGGCACTTCGATCAGCGCGAAGTCCGGCGCCATGCGGCGCAGCGAACGGCAGTACAGGCTCGCGCGTTCGATCAGGTCGGTGCCCACTTTCACGAGTGGAACGATCTCCCAATCATCGGGCAAGGCCGCGTCGAACCCGGAGAGCGCATACGAAACGCCGCCCCATTCCTCGACCGCGACCTGACGCTTGTCGCGGCCATGAATCACGTCCCAGACGAACGTGCTGATCACCCCGACGCGCTTCTTGCGCGGAGTTGGTGTGGACGCGGTCTCCGATGAGGTCTCGGTGCCGGCAAGCATCCGGCTCAGCTGAGCGGTGGGACCAGCGCCGCGCCGCGCTGTGCGATGAACGTCGCGACGGCGCCGACCACACCGGCCGTTCCCGGCAGCGTGCCCGGCACGATGCGGCACGCGTCGACAGAACTCTTGAATGCGCGTCGGCGGATTTCGGTGCGCAACGGGCCAAAGAGCGCTTCGCCGGCCTGCGTAACACCACCCGAGATGACGACGACATCCGGATTAAAAATGTTCAGCAGATTGGCCAATCCCGTGCCGAGAAATCGTGCCGTATCACGAACGACTTCCGTCGCGATCGCGTCGCCTGTCGCGGCGGCCTCGTACACGGTTGCCGCGGTGATTTTGCTGACATCGCCGCCGACGAGATCTGGCAGAATCGATGCCTGGTCGTACGCCAGCGCCTCCCGCGCACGCTCGGCGATGGCGGTGCCCGACGCGTACGCCTCGAGACATCCGTAATTGCCGCAGCCGCAACGTCGACCCGTCTGATCGATCGTGACGTGGCCGATCTCGCCGGCGGAGTCGCTCGAACCGTGATACAGTTTGCCGTCGACAATCAGACCGCCGCCGATGCCGGTGCCGATCGTGACGCCGATGACATTCCGACCGCCCTTCGCCGCGCCGATCCACCACTCGCCGAAGGTCGCGCAGTTCGCATCGTTGTCGATCGCCGCGTCGAGCCCGGTGAGTTCGGTCATCCGCGCGCGCAAGGGCACGTTGTGCCAGCCAAGATTCGGCGCGACGAACACGATGCCCGCTTCGCGATCGAGTGGTCCCGGCGCACCGACGCCGACGCCGCGAATGGCCTCTCGCGACACGCCGGTCTCACGTAACGTGATGGCGACGGTTTCATTGACCATGCGCGCCATGCGCGAAATCACGGCATCGGTCCCTTCGTGCGCACGCGTGGGTTCGTCGTGCAGGCCATGCTGCTTGGTACCGTCTGCGGACATGGCACAGACGACAATGTTCGTCCCGCCAAGATCGACGCCGACGATAAATTGGTTGTGAGGCATGACGGGAAAGATAGCAGACCACCGGACAACGGTCAGGCGGTCAGCGTGCGAAATCGCCGGCGGAATCGCTTGCGAGGCGTTGCGCGACATTGGCGACCCGATCGGGCGCGAGGTCCCGCATGCACTGCCAGTGGCCGAGCGGACACGACTGCGGACCGTGCGCACTGCAAGGTCGGCACGCGAGGCCTTCACGTTCGACGATCTTCCGGACATCCGCCAACGGACCGAAGCCGAACGCGGGAATCGTCGGTCCGAATACGGCGACCGTCGGCGTATTCATCGCGGACGCGAGATGCAGCGGCGCGGAATCATTGGTGATCAGCACGCGGGCGCGTCCGATCAGCGCCGCCGATGCCAGCAGCGACAGCCGTCCGGTCGCGTCGATCACCGGTGCGCCGCCGCATTCGGCCGCGCGCTGCACGATGGCGGCCGCCAACGGCGCGTCGTCGGCGCCTCCCACCACGACGAGACGCGTGCCTGCCGGCAACCGTCCATCGGCGATGCGTGCCACCAACTCGGCGCCGAGCGCATCGTATGATGGCCAGCGTTTGGTCGCCCACACACTGCCCGGCGCGACGGCGATGAGTGCGTCAGTCGCGCCGGCGTGATACTCGCGCAGCAGCGCATCGACCTGCGCGACGTCGTTTGCGCTCGGGAACAGCGACGGCCGCAACACCGGCACCGCGTCATTCGCTGTGGCAGCCGACGCGAGCTGCGACAGTCGTTGCGCGTGATGGTGCGTGCGATCGAACGCGATCTGTTTCGTATACAGCAGCCGACCGGGTGATGTCGCGAATCCAATACGCTCCGGCACGCCGGCGAGCCATGCCACCGCCGCCGTGCGCAGGGAACCTTGCGCGAGGTACGCGCGCCGAGCGCCGGTGGCGCGCACGGCAGCGGCAACGCGACGCAAGCCGGCCAGGCCGCGATCGGCGCGACGCTTATCGAACACGATCACGGACGCAACGGCGCGGTGATTGGCGAGGATTCCCGCGTTCGCCGGCGTCGCAACGACATGCACTGGCCCGTCCTGTGCCAACCGTTCGAGGAGCGGCGTGGTCAGGATCATGTCGCCCAAGAAGGATGTCTGCAGGACGACCGAAACGGCTGAGTGGTCAGCGGTCAGTGTGAGTGCTCAGTCGTCAGTCGACCTGCAGGACCGCGAGGAATGCTTCCTGCGGAATTTCCACGCTGCCGACCTGCTTCATGCGCTTTTTTCCTTCTTTCTGCTTCTCGAGCAGCTTGCGCTTCCGCGAAATGTCGCCGCCGTAACACTTGGCCAGCACGTCCTTGCGCAACGGCTTCACCGTTTCGCGCGCAATAACTTTTTGGCCGATCGTCGCCTGAATGACGACCTCGAATAGCTGACGTGGAATCAGCTCCTTGAGCTTTTCAGCGACCTTGCGGCCCCACTCGTACGCCTTGTCCTTGTGTACGATCACCGAGAACGCGTCGATCGCGTCGCCGTTGATGAGCATGTCGAGTCGCACCAGTTCACTCGAGCGATACTCCAGCATCTCGTAGTCGAGCGAGGCGTAGCCTCGGCTCACCGTTTTCATCTTGTCGAAAAAGTCGAGAATGATCTCGCCGAGCGGGAACTCCCAGTCCAACTCGACGCGCACCGTATCGAGAAAGCGGGTGTTCTTGTAAATGCCGCGGCGCTCCATGCCCAACGTCATAATCGGGCCGATGTAGTCGGCCGGGCACATGATGCGCGCCCGCACATACGGTTCTTCGACCTTCGAGATCACAACCGCCGGCGGCATGAGCGCCGGATTTTCGACCAACATTTCGGTCCCGTCGGTCTTGGTGACGTGGTACTCCACGCTGGGCACCGTCGTCACGAGATCCAGATTGTACTCGCGCTCCAGTCGCTCCTGCACGATTTCCATGTGCAGCAAACCGAGAAAGCCGCAGCGAAAGCCGAAACCCAATGCGGTGGAGGTTTCCGGCTCGTACTGCAGCGACGCGTCGTTCAGTTTCATTTTTTCGAGCGCGTCGCGCAGGGTTTCGTACTGCGTGGTGTCGGTTGGGTAGATGCCGGCGAACACAAACGACTTCACTTCCTGATAGCCGGGCAGTGCTTCAGTCGCCCGATTGTTCGCGTCGAAAATCGTGTCGCCGGCGCGCGTTTCGCGCACGGAGCGGACCGATGCGAGCACGTAGCCGACTTCGCCCGCGCGCAGCACGGGGGCCGGCACCTGCCGCAGTTGCAGGTAACCCACCTCGTCGACCTCGTAGATGTTGTCCGACGCGCCGAAGGTGATCTTCGTACCCTTCTTCACTTCGCCGTCGACGACGCGGACGCTCGGAATGGCGCCGCGATACTTGTCGTAGTACGAGTCGAAAATCAGCGCGCGCAGCGGTCCGTCCAGATTCCCCTTGGGGGCCGGTACTAACTCGACGATGCGCTCCAGCAGTTCCGGCACGCCGGTACCTTCTTTGGCGCTCACCGACAGCACGTCTTCCGGCAGGCAACCGATCAGGTCACACACTTCTTGGCGGCGACGCTCCGGCTCCGCACCCGGCAGATCGATCTTGTTGAGGACCGGAATGATGTCGAGGCCCGCGTCCATGGCGAGAAACAGGTTCGACAGCGTCTGCGCCTGAATGCCCTGGGAGGCATCAACGACGAGGATTGCGCCTTCGCACGCCGCCAGCGACCGCGAGACTTCATACGTGAAGTCCACGTGACCAGGCGTGTCGATCAGGTTCAGCTCGTAGGTCTCACCATCGTTCGCCTTGTAGCTCATGCGCACCGCATTGAGCTTGATCGTGATGCCGCGCTCGCGCTCGAGATCGAGCGTGTCGAGCACCTGCGATTTCATTTCGCGTTTTTGCAACGTGCCGGTCTTTTCGATCAGACGATCGGCCAACGTCGACTTGCCATGATCGATATGCGCGACGATGCAGAAGTTGCGGATGTGGCTGAGCTTCAAGACGTGGCCGGGCTGATGAGGGACGGAGCAGGGGCAGCCCTTAAATCTAGTGGGACTACCAAACCTCGCGCGGTGAGCAATCAGCCCCGCTGAGATCTCAGATCTGAGCCGTGCGGGGCTCGGATCGCGCGCTATTCCTGCGGGATGAGTCCCAATTGCCCGCTGGGGGAATGTCGGCGCGGACCACGAATCCGCACGTTTGATGGCCGCCGCACAAATCCTCGCTACCAGTGAGTTCGATTATGCCCTCCGCCAAAGGACTTCTGTTTGCCGCGAGCGCGCTCCTCGCCGCCGTGACGATGCCCGCCTCCGCCCAGTTCGCGCGAACCGGCGCGTCCACGACGACCACCTGCGCATCTGGCATCACGACCTGCGATGTAAACTGGTCGGTGGTTTGGACGGATCTCAGCGGCAGCGCCAAAGGCTCGCTCTCGAAGGCGGCGATCATCCCGGCGGTGGGCGGAGTGTGGGCGCCGAATGTGCCGGGGACGCAGCAGTGGATCGGCGCAAATAATTCGGCGTCCGTCGGTGGCAACACACGCTACTTCTTTCAGACGACGTTCGCGTCGCTGATCGCGGGGACCACGAGCTTCGGGCTCGGTTGGGACAATCGGCTAGTGGGCGCGTACGCCGGTGGCTCGATTGATTTCCTGAACGGCATTCTGACGGGCGGCACGAGCTTGCTCGGCGCGGTCTCCCCGGGAACCCCCTACAGTGGGGGCAAAGCGGGTTTTTGCCGCGACGGAGACGGCGTATTTCCATCCAGCCAGTATCCGAACTGCGTACTCAACGTAGCGATCAGCCTCGCCGCCGGGCAGGGCACAACACTGACGTTCGTTGTCGAAGGCGACGGGCAGACCGACGGTTTGCTCGTTGGCGCCGCCGCTGGCACGAACCAGCCGCCGCCCATAACAATTCCGACCACCTCTGTGCCGGAACCGTCGACGTTCGCGTTGCTGGTTGCTGGGCTGGTCGGCTGCGCAGCCGTCGCGACACGCCGTCGTCGAGTGTAGGTCGTCGAGAACCGGAACGTCAACCAAACCGCGCGCGAGCAGAGCCTCGCACCGCTGAGATCTCAGATCTGAGCCGTGCTGGGTTCTCATCGCGCGCCGTTCCGCCCGCCATCTGCATTAAGCCATGGTCCCAGCCCCGTCGTCATGACACTTTACGGCCATGTCCGCGCGCGCCGATCAACTCGACCCTGCCGTCCTCGCCGCCCTGGGCCACCTCGAACTGGTGGCCCGGTGGGTCGTTGACGGCTTCATCACGGGCTTGCATCGATCGCCACGCAAGGGCTTCAGCGTCGAATTCGCGGAACACCGACCGTACATGCCGGGTGACGACCTCCGATACCTCGACTGGCGGATCGCCGCGCGGGCCGATCGCTGGGTCGTCAAGCAATTCGAAGAGGAGACCAACGCGCGCGCCGTGTTGGTCCTTGATACCAGCAAATCGATGCAGTGGACGAGTGACCCGGCTCGACTCTCGAAGCTGGCGTACGCCGAACGCCTGATTGCCGCGATCGCCTTGCTGCTGATTCGTCAGCGCGACGCCGTCGGACTCGTGCGCTTCGACAATGGATTGCGGAACGTGATTCCGCCGCGCGCCCAGCGCGCTCAATGGCGGCGCATCGTCGCCGCTCTCGATGAACCTGGCGGGGGCGACCAGTCGGACGTGGCCGGCGCGATGATGCAGGCGGGTCGCATTGTTCGGCGTCCGGGATTCGTCGTCGTCGTCTCCGATCTTCTCGTGGACCCGCAGCCGGTTGCCGACGCAGCCCGCACGCTTCGCGCACGTGGGCACGAAGTGCTGATGGTGCAGGTGATGGATCCCGCCGAACGGGATTTCCCCGATGACGGCGAGGCGAAGTATCGCGACCCCGAATCTCGCCTTGAAGTGCCGGCCGCGACGTCGGATGTGCGCGAGAGCTATCAGGCAACCGTGCGTGACGCGCTAGACGAGTGGCGTGGTGCACTGGGTCGCGCGGGAGCGCGCTACGCGTTGGCCATGACGGATGAGCCCTTCGGGCGTCCGCTCCGGCATCTCGTTGGCGTCAATGGACGCGGGGCGATGATCTGATCGTGGTCGTGTCCTCCCAGATGTCACGTCGTTCGGAACGTACGCGCTGATGGCATTTCTCGCCCCCGCATTTCTCGCGCTATCCATCCTCGCCGGTGTGCCGTTACTGGTGCATCTGCTGCGCCGTCGGGTCGGTCGCACGGTCGACTTTCCAGCCGTGCGCTATCTCGAACGTATGGAGCAGGAGCACAGTCGCGAGCGAAAACTGCGTCATCGACTGTTGCTGCTACTGCGCATGCTCGCCGTGATCGCGCTGGCGCTGGCGGCCGCGCGGCCACTCGCGCGACTCGCCGGTCTGGGTCATGCGCCCGTCGCCGTCGCGCTCGTCGTCGATAACTCGATGAGCAGCGGCGCGGTGCACGACGGGCGCGCCATGCTCGATGACTTGCGCGCGTCAGCGCGCGCACTGATCGCCGACTTGACGCCGGACGATCGCGCTTGGATCGTCACCGCTGACGGCCGCGTCATCGGCGGATCGACGGCGGCGCTCGATCAGGCCCTCGCCGCGATGCGACCTCTCGGCGGCGCCGGTGACATGGCCGCGGCGACGCGACGCGCGATCACACTGGCCCGTAGTGGCGCGCCACGAGCACCGGTCGTCGCGGTGGTCAGCGACGGCCAACGCACTACCTGGGCGCCGTCCGCCGCCGACACTGGCGCGATTCGCCGGATCGATGCAGGTACGACGCCCGTGCAACTCCTGTCGCGCACAACGCGCGCGATCCGCAATGCGGCCGTAGTGCGTGTACGCGCAGAACCTGAACGGTGGACGCCGACTGGTGCGGTCGCGTTCGCGATCAGCGCGCCCGATTCTGCCGAATGGCGCGTGTCGCTCGACGGGCGTACCGTTGCACGCGGGAAGGCGGCGCCCGGTTCCGCAGATGCGCCGACGACGGTGACGCAGAAGCTTGCGAGCAGCGCGACGGGGTGGGTGCGCGGAAGCGTCGAGATCAATGCCGACGAACTGCGCGGCGACGATGCGCGCTTCTTCGCCGTCCGTGTCGCGCCACCACCGCTGGTCATCACGCGTGCAGAATCTGGGCCCTTCCTTTCGACGGCACTGACGACGCTCGTCGAAGAGAAACGGCTGGCCCGCGGCATCAACGGCGCGAAAGGTGTCGTCACCATCACCGGCGCCGACGCCCCGGTCACGGCGACGCCCGTCTTCCTGACCGCGCCGGCAGATCCTGTACGCGTTGGCGAAGCAAACCGCACGCTCGCGCGGCTCGGCATTCCCTGGCGTTTCGGAGCCATTGCGCGGGATCTCGTGCTGGTGCGCGGGACGAGTGCGCTTGAGGGTGTGCAGGTGCGCGTGCGCTATCCGCTGCAGCGTTCTCCCGGCGGAACGGCCAACGCGTCCAGTGACACGCTGGCGACGGCGGGCGGCGCGGCGTGGGCCGTCGCGGGTGAGGGGTACGTGCTGATCGCCTCACCGATCAATCCGGATGCGACCGATCTGCCGCTCCGCGCAGGCTTCGTACCGTGGTTGCTCGATGCGCTCTCTCGCCGACTCGGCGACGACGGCACGATCCTGCAGGTGACGCCGGGCCAGTTGGTGGTCGATCGTGCGCTCGCCGCGGCGTCGGCGTTGGAACGTCCTGACGGGTCACTCGTTCCACTCGCATCGGACCGCGTCACGATGCCGAACGAGAGCGGGGTCTACTTTCTTCGTCGGCAGAACGCGCGCATCGGAGCACTCGTCGCGAATCCGGAACCGCAGGAGTCGGATATGAGACCAGCGACTGCGGCGGAGTACGGCACGGCATTCCGCGCGCGCATTGACGGGCGTTCGATTGCCATCGACACGGTGTCCGATGTGTGGCGACGGCATGCACTCGATCAGGCGGCCGGCCGCTCGCTATTATTACCGCTGGTTGCGCTGGCGTTGCTGGCGCTGCTGCTCGAAGCGTGGTTCTCGCGCGGCGTATCGTCACCTTCAAAAACCTGATGGGTCTTCCACGTCTTCTCGACGCCGTCGAGGCATTGCCAGCGTTTTCTCGCGTCACGCGCGCGTTACCCGGGCCGGGCGCATCGCTTCGCGTGGGCGGACTTGCTGGCAGCAGCGACGCGGTGTTCGTCGCCGCGTTGGCTCGCGCGTTGCCGCAACGACTGATTGTCGTCGTCGCCGATCAGGTCGGTGACGCGGAACGCTGGTTGGCCGATCTTCAGTCGCTCGTCGACGACATTCCCGTTGCGCTGTACCCGCCGCGTGAAGGATTCGGCGAAGTCGAAGCGCATGCCGAAGTCGCTGGCGAACGTGTCGAGACACTCGAGAAGCTGGGACGCAGCGGTGTGCGACTGCTGCTCACCACGGCGCGCGCCGTGCTGGAGCGCACCACGTTGCCCAAGGCCCTCGGCGGTGCTCGGCTCGAACTTCGCAAAGGCGACGAACGTCGTCCTGAGGATCTCGCAGCGCATCTCGAGTCGATCGGCTTTGAGCGCGTGCCTATGGTCGAAGACGTCGCACAGTTCTCCGTGCGCGGCGGCATCTTCGACATTTATTCGTTTGGCATGGCCGAGCCCGTGCGCCTTGAGTTCTGGGGCGACGATATCGT
Source organism: Gemmatimonadaceae bacterium (assembly GCA_031366985.1). Taxonomy (GTDB): domain Bacteria; phylum Gemmatimonadota; class Gemmatimonadetes; order Gemmatimonadales; family Gemmatimonadaceae; genus Gemmatimonas. The sequence goes on along the minus strand of JANLPE010000027.1, from coordinate 59,429 downwards.
CGAACTGCGTCATTTCGACCTGAATTCGCAACGCAGTACGCGCGATGCCGAACTCGCGCTGATTCTGCCAGTCGATGGTCGGTTGCAGGACGAGAGCGGCACGCTGGAGCGCGTCACGCTGCCCGAGCTGTGGCCACCCGATGCGATTGTGGTCATGCCGCCCGGTAGCAGTGTGCTGCCGGAACTCGTGCGGACGTGGGATGAAGCGGCGCACCATATCGAGCTCGCGCGCCGACGCGGTGAAGAGTTCGTGCGACGGGACATGCTCTTTCTGCCGCCGCCGGAGATGGCGTCGCGTCTCGCGCGATTCGGAACGGTGCGCATCGCGCCGCCTCCACAGCGAGCGGCCAGTGCGAACAGCGCCGATGTGCAGCCGGCGGGCCCGGAGCCCGACATCTCGTTTCCGATTCGTCCGCCCGAGACGATCTCGCGCGATCTGCGCGTGTTGCGTCGTCTGCAACGCGACGGACTGCACACGGTCATCCTGTGCGATAACGCCGGACAGGCGGAGCGTCTCGAAGAGCTATTGATCGAGGACGGACCGGTCGCGGCATCGCTCGCCATCGGTGTGTTGGGCGGCGGGTTCATCGTGCCGAATGTGGTGCGAGTGCTCACAGATCACGAAATCTTCCGTCGTGATCGCCGCCTTCGGCGCACGCGCAAGTATTCGACCGGTGCGGCGCTCGACACCCTTGGCGCCCTCAAGCCTGGCGACTATGTCGTGCATCTCGAGCACGGCATCGGCATCTATCGCGGCATCGAAAAGATTTTCGTACGCGAGGCGACGATTGAAGCCGCCGTCATCGAGTACGAGGGCGGCGATCGGCTGAACGTTCCGCTGTATCGCATCGATCAGATCGAGCGGTATCGCAGCGCCAGCGACGTATCGGATGATGCGCCGGCACCTCGTCTGCACAAGCTGGGCGGGAATCGTTGGAAGCAGGCGCGTGACAAAACGCGTATGGCGATTCTCGAGATGACGCAGGAACTGCTCGATCTGTACGCCAAGCGCAAAGTCACCACGCGTCCGCCGCACGCCGTGGACGGCGCGTGGCAGCGTCAACTCGAGAGTTCGTTTCTCTTTGAGGATACGCCGGATCAGCGCAAAGCGACGGATGACGTCAAGCGTGACCTCGAGAGCGAACGCCCGATGGATCGCCTGCTCGTCGGCGACGTGGGTTACGGCAAGACCGAAATTGCGATTCGCGCCGCGTTCAAGGCGGTGCAAAGTGGCCGACAGGTGGCCGTGCTCGTTCCGACGACGATTCTGGCCGAGCAGCATGCGCGCAGCTTCGGAGATCGCCTCGCCGACTTCCCGGTCACGATCGAAGTGATGAGTCGCTTCCAGACGGCGAAAGAACAGGCGATCGTCGTCGAGAAGCTGAAGAAGAAGCAGGTCGACATCGTCATCGGCACGCATCGGTTGCTCAGCCCTGACGTCCAGTTCGCGAACCTCGGACTGATCGTCGTTGACGAAGAACATCGCTTCGGCGTGAAGCACAAAGAACGGCTCAAGCAGCTCAAGCTCGAGACCGATGTCCTGACGCTGACGGCGACGCCCATCCCGCGCACGCTGCATCAGTCGCTCGCCGGGTTGCGCGATCTGACGATCATGCAGACGGCGCCGCGCGATCGTTCGCCGGTTCTTACGTTCATCGAGCCGTTCGATGACGCGCTCATCGAAGAGGCCGTCTCGCGCGAGCTGGACCGCGGCGGCCAGGTGTTCTTCGTGCACAACCGCATCGAGACGATTCTCGCGATCGCCGATCACCTCAAGCGCATCGTGCCGCGCGCGCGGGTGGCCGTCGGTCACGGGCAAATGAAGGAGCGCGAACTCGAATCGGTTATGCGGCAGTTCGTCGACGGCGAGGTCGACATCCTCGTCTCGACGTTGATCGTCGAGAGCGGGCTCGACGTCCCCAATGCGAACACTATGTTCGTGAATCGCGCCGATCACTTGGGCCTCGCGCAGCTGTACCAGTTACGCGGTCGCGTCGGTCGTTCGCATCGCCGCGCCTACTGTTTCCTGCTGGTCCCCGAGCGCATTGATGACGACGCCGAACGCCGGCTCTCCGTCCTCGAGCATCACACCGAGCTCGGGTCCGGCTACCGGGTGGCGCTCAAAGATCTGGAACTACGCGGCGCCGGAAACCTGCTTGGCCCCGAGCAGTCCGGGTTCGTCCACTCGGTCGGCTTCGACCTCTATCTGCGGCTGCTGGAGGAGACGGTCCGGCAGCAGGCGGAAGGGGAGAGCCACAAGGCGTGGATCCCGTCCGATGTCTCGCTCGACTTCCCGTCGTTCCTGCCGGATGACTACATCCTCTCGCAGGACGCGAAGCTGGACGTCTACCGCCGGCTGACGTCGCTCCGCGCCTCAATGGACATTGAAGCCCTGCAGTCGGAGGTCAGAGACCGGTTCGGTCCGCTGCCGCCGCCGGCCTTGGCGCTGTTCGGCTCCGCCATGCTCCGGGTGCTTGGCGCCGCCCTTGGCGTCGACGGGGTGCTTGTGCGCGCCTCCGAAGCCCGTGTTAGTTTCAGGGCTGACGCCATTCCGCGCCTGAAAGGGCTCTCGGCGGCCTTCCACGGGGTACAGTTCCAGGTGGACGTTCGCCGAACGCAGCCGCTCGCTCTCAAACTCACTCGTTTGGGAGGCGCGGAGATGCTCGAAGGATTAGTGCGCGCGCTCCGCGCGCTCGCACCCTGACAGCGACACCTTACTCACTCCGGTTCCGGAGTTCGACTCGATGAAATCGTATCGTCTGCCTGCATTTGCCGCCGCCGCTTTCGCCATTGCCTGTGGCGCTGCGTCCAATCCCGACGTCGCCGCCACGGTTGGCACGCAACAACTCTCCGTCACGCGACTGGCCGAAATCCTGGGCAGCTCGCAGGCGCCATTGGAAAAAGACGTGGCGCGTTCGATCGCCGAACTGTGGGTCAACTATCAGTTGATCGGCATGGCCGGCGCGAAGGGGGATTCCATGTCTGACAAAAAGTCGATGGACGACGCCCTCTGGTCGAACGTCGAGAATATGCGTGTCAAGAAGTTCTATGACACGTACCAGAAGACGTGGGACACGGTCAAGGTTGGCACCGATGAAGAGCGTTTCAATTCGGGCGAAGCCATGGCCGCGCGCCACATTCTGGTGAAGGTCGACCCGAATGCCACGCCGGAACAGAAGGCCGCGGCCAAGAAGAAGGCCGAGGGGATCCGGGCCGAAGCCACGCCGGCGAATTTCGCCAAGCTGGCCGCCAAGAGCGACGAGCCAGGTGCCGCCGAGCGCGGTGGCGATCTCGGCATCTTCGGCAAGACGCAGATGGTACCTGAGTTCGAAAAGGCGGTCCTCGCCATGAAGCCGGGCGAGATCTCGCCAGTGGTGCAGACGTCGTTCGGATATCACGTCATCTATCGCTCAACCTATGCCGAAGTGAAGGACAAGTTTACGCCGCTCGCGAAGCAGCGGAACTCGGCCATTGCCGACAGCATCTATCTTTCGATCGCCGAGAAGAAGGCGGCGGTTGCGATCGTCGGTGGCTCGGCGATCAAGGCAAAGGCCATTGCGCGCAACCCGCTCGGTTACGCGAAGGACAACGCCAAGCTCGCGACATACAAGGGCGGTGAGTTGACGGCCGCCGAGTTTGCCGATTGGCTCTCCGCCTATCCGCCGCAGTCGCAGGTGCGGCCGCAGCTGATCGCGGCGCCGGATTCGATGGTTGAGAAGTTCGTCCGTCAGATCGTGCGAAACGAACTGATGCTTCGCGCCGCCGATAGCGCCAAGGTCAAGGTCGACACGGCGGAGATGGGCAATCTCTATCTCAACTTCAAAAACGCCGTCACGCAGACTTGGACGGGTCTTGGCGTCGATCCGAAGTCACTGGCCGACAGCGCGAAGAAGGGCGGCGACGCCTCGAAGATCGCCTCCGGCAAGGTCGAAGCGTATTTCAACAAGCTGGTGAAGAACGAAGCACAGTTCATCGACGTGCCATACCCGGTCGCCCGGGCGTTGCACCACAAGTACGAGTTCTCGGTGAACGATGTCGGACTGGACAAGGCCGTCGAACGCGCCAAGTCCGTGCGTGCGACCGCGGACTCGCTCCGCGCACAGCAGGCGCCGAAGCCGGGCGGTGCCATTCCAGGTGCCATTCCAGGTGCCGTGCCAGGTGCCGCGCCGGCCCCGCAGGGTAAGCCGCCGGTTGGCAAACCGCCGGTGACGTTGCCGCCCGCAGCCAAGAAGCCGTAGGACTCCGATCGACCGAAACCCTGATCTGTGAGACGGGTACACCCCCGGATGATCACTTTGCCTCGCTCTCTGACCGGCGCCGCGATGTTTGCGGCGCCGCTGTCACTTTGCCTCTCGTTGGCCGCGGCATCTGTCGTGGCGTCAGCCCTGTCCGCTGCATTCACGCCGATGGCTGCGCAGGTGAAGCCGCCGATGAAGGCGCCCGCCAAGACGCGCTTCAAATTGGGCGTTCCGGATTCGTCCAAGACGAAGGCCGCCAAGTCTCCGACGGATACTGCCCACGTGAACACGCTCCCAATCGACGGCGTTGCGGCCATTGTCGGCGATCAGGTGGTGTTGATCTCCGAAGTCACGGCCGAAACGCTCCGCCGACGTTCTGCTGGGGCGCAGGTTAGGACCAAAGAAGATCTGGTCAGGCTGGAGAGCGAGGTGCGCGATCAGCTGCTCGAAGCCGAGTTGCTGGTGCAGAAGGCCAAGGCGGAAAAAATCGAAACCAACGAAGCGGAAATCACGCGCTCCGTTGACGAAAACGAGAAGAAGATTCGTGCGCAATTCAAGACCGATATCGAGTTCCGGGCGGCGCTCAAGGAAAGCGGATTCGGCTCGTATGAAGAATGGCGCAAGATGCAGACCGATCTGCTCAAGCGTGACAACATGCAGCGCGACCTGCTGCAGAAGCTCAAGCGTGATGGCAAGATGACGGCCGTCAACGTCAGTGAGGCGGAGGTGACGGAAGCGTACGAGTCGAACAAGGCGCGTTTGCCGCGGAAGGATGCGCGAGTCGGCCTGCGACAGATCGTGCTCTCGACCAAGCCGTCCGAGGCGTCGAAAAAGCGGGCGCGCGCCATCATCGATTCACTCCGCACCGCACTCGATACGCATCCGGAAGATTTCGAGTTGATGGCGAAGAAGATGTCGATGGACCCAGGTTCGAAAGAGGTTGGCGGAGATCTGGGCTGGAACCGGCGCGGCAAAATGGTCCCGGAGTTCGATCGTATGATGTTTGCGCTCAATCCCGGCGTCATCAGCCCGGTCGTCGAAACGGCGTTTGGCTTTCACATCATTCGCGTCGATCGCGTGCAGCCGGCCGAAGTAAAGGCTAGGCACATTCTCATTAGCTGGGCGCTCGATTCCGCGGATGAAAGGCGCTCGAAGATTCAGGCCGACTCGATCACGACCGCCTGGCGAAAAGGCGCGAGCTTCGATTCGCTCAGTGTGCGCTTTCACGATCTCGCGGGCGGGGAAGAGAAGACCATTCCCGAGTACCCGCGCGACTCACTGCCACAGATGTATCGCAACGCGATCGAAGGGCACAAGCTGCACGATATTCTAGACCCGTTCCCGATTCCGAGCGGTTCATCGGGTGTGAACAAGTTCGTGATCGCAGAGATCACGTTCCTCGATGAGGCCGGCGCGTACACGCTGCCGGAAATGCGCGTGCGTATCCGCGCGCAGCTGTCCGAAGAGCGCAGCATGCGCCGACTCATCGACGCGCTCAAGAAACAGACGTACATCTCGATCCGCTACGATCCGGCGAAGGTCGTCGACGGCATCGTTCCGCAGTGACTCGTTAAGGCCGTCGCGGACGGCAGACTGACATGACGATCCGTTTGGCCATCACGCTGGGTGACCCGCGTGGCATCGGTCCGGAGATCACACACAAGGCGCTCGGTGACGAGCGCCTTCGTGCGCTCGCGACCGCGCTCGACGTGCAATGGATCGTCGTCGGGCCAATGGGTACCGAGCAGTCCGTCGATGAATCCATCGGCGCGTGGCGTCCGCGCGGCGAGCCCGTGGAGGATGCGGTGCAGGCGGGAGCGCTGGCTGGCCGCGCCGTCATGCGTTCCGCAGACATGGCGCTGGCCCACGACGTGGACGGCATCGTCACCGCACCGCTGGACAAAGCCGCGTTGCTTGCCGGCGGCTATGACTATCCTGGACACACTGAAATGCTCGGTGCGCGCGCTGGCGTACCGACGACGATGATGCTCGCGTCGGAGAGGCTGCGCGTGGTGCTCGCGACCACGCACATCGCGCTACGCGATGTCACGACCGTACTGACGCACGATGTGATCGTGCGGACGGCGAATGCGACGCGCGAGGGGTTACGCGGTGACTTCGGTATCGCGGCGCCGCGCATCGCGCTGTGTGCGCTAAACCCGCACGCCGGAGACGGCGGTCGCTTTGGCGACGAGGACGCTCGACTGCTCGCGCCGGCCGCCCGCGCGGCGGGAATTGATGGCCCGTTCCCGGCGGACACGGTCTTCGTGCGCGCCATGCGCGGCGAGTTCGATGCGGTTATTGCACCCTACCACGACGTCGGCATGACCGCCATCAAGGTAGCCTCGTTCGGCGAGGCGGTGAACGTTACGCTGGGGCTGCCCTTTGTCCGCACGTCACCGGATCACGGCACCGCGATCGATATAGCGGGGCAGGGTGTGGCGTCGGCCGAGAGCATGATTCGCGCAATACAGATGGCGGTAGCGCTAGTGGGGCGGCGGCGGGAGCGCGGCCGAACGTAACGGCGCGCGATCAGAACGGAGCACTGCTTGGAGCTGAGAACTCAGGAGAGAACTCAGCTTAGCTCTCAGCCCTAGGCAGGTGCGGGGTTCTGATCGCGCGCTTTCCCCCAGCTTCGCATCGCCGCTACGGACTTCGCGCCTCTTTTGGCGGCGACTGCGCGCGATGCTCGTCCGTATCCCCACGACGCTGCTCGTACTCCGGGCGATCGCTGTAGCCATACCCACCGAACACTTCACCGCCGCGCATGTAATCATGGCCGTAGCCTCGGCCTAGCGGATACCCTTTCGCGCTGGGCTTCTGCTGTTCGTGCATCGGAGCCTCCAGTAGCGGGTGTATGGAAACGCTAGGCTCAGTTCATAGGCCCTGCAAGACGGAGTTTGCCTTACGAGCCGAACTGAGGGGGATCTGTGGCGTCCCGTTTGTACGCGGCGCGTAACGAACGATGGGAAAAGCATTTAGAACCGCTCCAGAACGGAGAAATACCCGTCGCTGGGCATTGAATACCGATCCTCGCCCCCGCTATCTTCTAAGGCTATGCAGATTCGCAACGTAGCCATCATCGCGCACGTCGACCACGGGAAGACCACCCTCGTCGACAAAATGCTCCGTCAGGCTGGAGCGTTCCGCGAGAATCAGGTCGTCGAAGATCGCGTGATGGATTCGAACCCGCTCGAAAAAGAGCGCGGGATCACCATCCTCGCCAAAAATACATCCATCCGTTGGCACGACGTGAAGATCAACATCGTCGACACGCCAGGCCACGCGGATTTCGGTGGTGAAGTCGAACGCATTTTGCGCATGGTCGACGGTGTGCTTCTCGTGGTCGATGCGTTTGACGGCCCAATGCCGCAGACGCGTTTCGTCTTGCGCAAGGCGCTCGAACTCGGCTGCACGCCGATCGTCGTGATCAACAAGATCGATCGTCCCGGCGCTGATCCGATGCGCGTGCACGACGAAGTCCTGTCGTTGTTCATCGAACTGGAAGCGACCGAGGAGCAGCTCAATGCGCCCGTCGTGTATGCGAGCGCGAAGCTGGGCATCGCGACGATGGATCTCGACATCACGCCGGTCGATCTGGCGCCGCTGTACCAGACGATCGTTGACGTGGTGCCGCCGCCGCCGTCCGATGCGGAGGGCACCTTCCAGATGTTGGTCTCCACGATCGAGTACTCCGCATACCTCGGACGCATGGCGATCGGGCGCGTTGAGCGCGGCGTGATCCATCATGGCGACTCAATCACGTTGCTGCCGTTCGAAAGCGAGAAGCCGATTCAGCGCGGACGCGTGACGAAGTTGTACGGCTACGAAGGCCTCGAGCGCATCGAAATCAAGGAAGCGTCGGCGGGTGAGATCGTGCTGCTTGCCGGCTTCGAAGATTGCGATATCGGCAGCACGCTGACCGATCCAGAAAATCAGGAAGCGTTGCCAGGCATCAGCGTCGAAGAGCCAACGATCAGTGTCGACTTCCTCGTCAACAACTCGCCGTTCGCGGGCAAGGACGGCAAGTTCGTCACGTCGCGTCAGCTGCGCGAGCGTCTGTACAAGGAGCTCGAGCGCAACGTGGCGCTCAAGGTCGCGGACAGCGACAGCACCGATGCGTGGAGCGTGTCGGGGCGCGGTGAATTGCACCTCTCCATCCTGATGGAGACGATGCGCCGCGAAGGCTTCGAGTTTCAGGTCTCGCGCCCGCGCGTGATCACGAAGCGCGGCGAGAACGGCGAGCGTCTGGAGCCGTTCGAAGAGCTCGCGATCGACGTCCCCGAGGAATACCTCGGTACCGTCATCGAAAAGCTCGGACCGCGCCGCGCCGAAATGATCGAGATGAAGAATCCCGGCCAAGGGCTCGTGCGGCTGCTGTACAAGGTGCCAGCCCGTGGTCTGTTCGGCTATCGCAGCGAGTTCCTCACCGATACGCGCGGTACGGGTATCCTGCACCACCGGTTCCTCGAGTACGGACCGTGGGCGGGGCCGCTGGCGGGCCGTTCACGCGGCGTGCTGGTGTCGATGGAAAACGGCACGATCATCGCGTTCGCGTTGTTCAGCTTGCAGGAGCGCTCGACGCTGTTCGTGCAGCCGGGCGATGCCGTGTACGAAGGCATGTTGGTCGGTGAAAACTCGCGTCCAGGCGATATGGACGTGAACCCGACGAAAGAAAAGAAGCTCACGAATATCCGCACCAAGTCGACGGATGAGAATATCACCCTCGAGCCGCCGCGCGAGATCACGCTGGAAAGCGCACTCGAGTACATCGAAGACGACGAGCTGATCGAAGTGACGCCGCTCAACATCAGACTGCGCAAGCGTCTGCTAGCCACCAGCGATCGCAAGCGTACGAGCCGCGAAGCCAAGCGCGAGCGGGACCGCGATTAAGGCTGACCACCGTTCGGCAACATTCCGATGAGAGATGCGTGACGATGGCAGTTGCGTCTGAGCGCGTCCCGTCCGATACTTGCCATTGATCGCCAATCAGTCTTCACCGAGCGTTCGGTGTATCCTGTTTCGGCATCGGCCTCCCGGAATCCAGCCGGGGGTCATCTTACTTCACATCGTGCAGGAGAATCGTCCCATGTTGGAGCTGTTCGGGTCGTCGTCCGACGACGCGCTCGAAGAGAAGGTGCCGTCCTCAATCTTCGCGTTGGGTGATGACGAATTCGACGACATCGATGATGTCGACGATGATGACGACGACGATCTCGACGAGGAGGATGATGTCGATTTCGACGACGATGATGACGACGACGATGATGACGACGATCTCGACGATGACGACGATGATGATGACGACGAGGACGACGAGTTCGAAAGCCTCGACGATCTCGAAGAGGACGTCGACGACACTGGCGACGATCCAGACGCCTGACCGCGGTCATCGGGTCGACTCCCGTTGACGCTGGGGAAGTGCCTGGTTTAATTACTTGGTTCTGGTAAAACGGGTTCGGGTTTCTCCGGACCCGTTTGTGTCGGGCCTTTAGCTCAGGTGGTTAGAGCGCACGCCTGATAAGCGTGAGGTCGTAGGTTCAACTCCTACAAGGCCCATTGTGCGTTGAGAAACGCCCCTGTCTCGGATCTCCGTGACAGGGGCTTTCTTGTCCACGTTTCCCACCCCGAGCGCGGGTTCCGCTATGCTGGCTTTCGATTATCGCACGTGGCAGCAGCAACGCGTCGTCGTCAATGAGCGGGCCATGATGGTCGCGACCAAGCCCGGCGTCTTCGCGCATGCACAGGACGATCCGGCTGCGCAGATGCTCGCGTCGGCGATGGTCGATCTCGATGGACAGGTGGTTGTGTCGCTCTCGTGCGGGAACGGCCTCGTCGGTCTGGCGGCGGCGCGTGCCGGTGCGGCCCACGTGTGGATGACTGATCGGCATCTGCTGGCGATCGACGCCTCGACGCGGACGTTGGCCAAGGGGCTGGGGAAGGCGCAGACGCCGGAGGCTGAGGCGTGCCCGCCGCCTGCAACGGTACGGCTCGGGCACGGCGCCGCGCCGCTCCCGGCGGAACTCGTCGCCGACCTCGTTGTGATTCGTGCCGTGCCTGAGCGAATTCCGATGCATCAGCTCTTTAACGATGCGCGTCGGCTGCTCAAGCCCGGCGGGCGCTGTCTGTTTGCCGGCGGCAATCACGAAGGCGCCAAGTCCGCGGCGCGCGCCCTCGAGCGCCTGTTCGGTAACGTGAAGTTGCTTGCCCAACACAGCGCACATCGCATGGTGTCGGCGGTTCGCACGGACACGCTTCCGGAGATCCCGGACGATCTCGCGAGCCCCTATCTGGACGCCTCGACGTTTCACGAGGTGCCCGTCACACTGGGCGGGCATAGGTTCACAATAAGCTCGCGACCGGGCGTCTTTTCTTGGGAGCATCTCGATGAGGCGAGCGACGTACTGGCCGGATTGCTCGACATTGTTCCGGGGCAGCGCGTGCTCGATATCGGGTGCGGCTCGGGTGCGCTCGGTGTTGCGGCGGCGTTCGCGTCGGGCACCGGCGATGTCTGTCTCGTCGATGAAGATCATGAAGCGTTGCGCTGCGCGCTGCGCACGGTGCAGCAGGCCGGCGTACCGAATGCGCGCGTGCTCGCGAGCGACGTCGCATCGGCCGTGATCGACGAATGTTTCGATGTGGTCGTGGCCAACCCGCCATTCCATCTCGGGAAAGCGACCAATCTCGACATTCCGCGCCAGTTCATTCGCGACGCACACACGGTGTTGCATGTGCGGGGGCGCATGCTGATTGTCGCCAACCGCACACTGCCCTACGAGGCGGTCGTGCGCGACGTGTTCGGCTCAGTAAACACACTGCACGACGGTCGGCGATTCAAGGTGTTGTCGGCGGTCCGACGCGCGGAGTAGACGTCATCACCAGCGCGCGCTCGTCCTCATCCAGCACGCGCCACGTCCCGACCGCCTGAGCGCCCAACGGGAGTTGGCCGATCGCGACCCGGGTCAACTGCGTGACGTGACCACCGACGGCGGCAAACATGCGGCGGGCCTGATGGTATTTACCCTCGTGTAACGTCAGGCGAACCTGGGTGGGTGAGAGACACTCGAGCTGTGCCGGTCGCAGCGGATCGGGCTCTGACGCCAGTCGCAGCGTGCCACTCGCAAAGAGCGCGATCGCGTCGTCCCGCAGCGGCTCCGCGAGCGTCGCCTCATACACCTTGGGCACGTGCGACTTGGGTGACGTGAGGCGATGGTTGAGCGTACCGTCGTCCGACACGAGCAGCAGTCCTGACGTCTCGAGATCCAGCCGGCCGATCGGTGCCATGATCGGCGATCGCGCTCGGAAACGCTGCGGCAACAGCTCGTAAATCACCGGATTCGTGGTGTCCTGCGTCGAACAGACATAGCCGACCGGTTTGTGCAGCATCAACACGCTGCCCGGCTTGGGATCGAGCGGATCGCCATCGACGCGAATGGCGTCATGGTCGACGCGCTGATCTGACCGGAGCATGCAGCCATCGCGATCCGTGACGCGCCGCTGTTCGACCAGCCACGTGACTTCGCGGCGGGTACCGTAGCCGAGGTTTCCGAGGTACTTCACGAGCGACATCTGCGGAGTATGGAGTAGGGGGTCGGGACTCGGGAGACTGAGTAGGGAGACTTGAGTTCTCGGGGCCCCTGGCGTGGCGATACATCGGGCAGTCTGCACGCGGGGAATTTAGCTTTGGAAGTCGAGCGGAACGGTGACGCTGCGCGTAAACTCATCAGCGTTTGGGGTACCATCGCCCCCGCGACCTTTGCGAGACCAACCGTCATCTGATGTGGATCGTACACCTCGCGCTGCGGCGCCCGTACACGTTCATCGTTGGCGCCCTGTTGGTGGTGATCTTCGGGGTGCTCGCACTCGTCCGGATGCCGACCGACATCTTCCCGGATATCGACATTCCGGTGGTGACGGTCATCTGGTCCTACAACGGGCTGCCGCCGGAAGAAATGGAGCGGCGATTCGCGACGCCCTATGAGCGCGCGGTCACGACCACGGTCAACGACGTCGAACATATCGAGTCGCAGTCGGTCGCCGGTGTCAATGTCATCAAGGTGTTCTTTCAGCGAGGCGCCGAGATCCAGTCGGCGGTCGCGCAGCTGGCGGCGGTCTCGCAGAGCATTCTGCGCATCATGCCGCCGGGCGCCGCGCCGCCATTCATCATTCGCTACAACGCCGCCAACGTACCGGTGTTGCAGCTGGCACTTGGTGGCGACTCGTTGTCGGAGCAGGAGCTCTACGACATCGGCACGAACGGGATCCGCACCAAGCTGGCAACGGTGCGCGGTGCCAGCGTGCCGTCCCCATATGGCGGCCGCTCACGCGTTATCAACGTCGACCTCGATCCTGACCAGCTGCTGGCGCGCGGGCTCTCGCCGACGGACATCAGCGACGCGATCAACGCGCAGAACCTCGTGTTGCCGTCGGGCACCGCGAAGATCGGCGAGCGCGAATACTCAGTTCGCCTGAACGGCAGTCCCGACGTCGTCGAGGCGATGAACGACCTGCCGGTCAAGACAGTCGGCGGCGCGATCATTCGCATCCGTGACGTCGCACATGTGCGCGACGGCTACTCCGTGCAGACGAACATCGTGCATCGCGACGGCGTCCGCGGGGCGCTGATCACCGTGCTCAAGTCCGGCGGTGCGTCGACGATCGACGTCGTGAAACGTGTACGCGAGGCGCTTCCCGGAATCTTGACGACGCTGCCGACCGCGCTCAAGGTCGATGTGCTGGCAGATCAATCGCTATTCGTAAAAGCGGCGCTCAATGGCGTGCTGTTCGAGGCGTTGATCGCCGCGCTGTTGACGGCCTCCATGATTCTGCTCTTTCTCGGCAGCTGGCGTTCAACGCTGATCGTGGCGCTGTCGATTCCGCTGTCGATTCTGAGTTCGATCGCGATCCTCGCCGCGTTGGGACAGACAATCAACGTGATGACCTTAGGCGGCTTGGCGCTCGCGGTCGGCGTACTCGTCGACGACGCGACGGTCGGCATCGAGAACATTCACCGCGTGCTGGACTACGAGCCGGACATCGAGCAAGCGATTCTTGAGGGGGCCGGCCAGATCGCCGTACCGACGCTGGTCTCGACGCTGGCCATCTGCATCGTGTTTGTGCCGATATTTTTTCTCAGCGGCGCGGCCGGTTCACTGTTCGCACCGCTGGCGATGGCGGTCGTGTTCGCGATGCTGGCATCGTATGTGATTTCACGCACGCTGGTGCCGACCTTGGTGCGCTATGCCCTGTTGAGCGAGTCCAGACACGGCGGCGTGCACGTGCAGAAGACCGGACCCTTCTCACGCTTTCATCAGGCGTTCGAGCGGACGTTCGAGCGCACGCGCGCGCGATATCAAGCCTCGCTGTCGCGCGTGCTGACACGACCCGGCGCGATGCTCGGTTCGATGCTCCTCGTAATCGTGATCGCCGGCGCGCTGGTGCCGTACCTCGGCCAAGATTTCTTTCCCACCGTGGATGCGGGCCAGATCCGGGTGCACCTGCGTGCGCCCATCGGTACGCGGGTCGAGGAAACCGCCCGCGTCGTAGCCCAAGTCGAAGAGTCGATGCGTCGCGTGATTCCCGCGTCGGAGGTCGGCACGATCCTCGACAACGTGGGCATGAGTACGACCAGCTCGACGAATCTTGCCTACAGCGACAACCCCACGACGGGCGTCACCGACGCCGACGTGCTCATTGTGCTGTCGCCCAAACATCGCGGTCGCGTCGATACCTATCGCCGAGCGCTGCGGCAGATGCTGCGCACCGAGTTCCCGCAGCTGTCGTTCTTCTTTCAGGCCGCGGATATCGTCGGACAGATTCTCAATTTTGGGTTGCCGGCGCCGATCAACCTGCAGGTGGTCGGCACGAACAAGCTGCAGAACATGAAGATCGCGCAATTTCTGGAGCAGCGCCTGCGCGCGATCCCTGGTGCCGTCGACGTCTATCTGCACGAACGCATCAATGCGCCGGAACTGGCCATCACGGTCGATCGCACCCGCGCGGCGTTCCTCGCGCTGTCGGAGCGCGATGTCGCCAACGATCTACTGGTGTCGCTGGCCTCCAGTGGCGTGGCGTCGCCGAACGTCTGGTTGAATCCGCAAAATGGCGTGCAATACACCGTCAGCGTGCAGACCCCGCAGTTCCGGATGTCGTCGCTCGATGAGCTCAACCGCACGCCGTTGCTCGGCGCGGCCGGCGGCACGCCGCAGATGCTTGACAACATCTCCGACATCACCCGCCGCAACGGCGTGGCCGTCGTCAGCCACTACGATGTGGCGCCGGTCTACAACGTTTTCGCGAACGTACAAGATCGCGATCTGGGCGGTGTGGCGCGCGAGGCCGATGCGGTGATGGACTCGCTGCGACCGACGTTGCCGCGCGGCACCACCATCGTGATGCGCGGACAGGTCGCCAGCATGCGGGCCTCGTACACGGGCCTCAGCATCGGTCTCGCCTTCGCGATCGTGCTGGTGTATCTGGTGATGGTGATCAATTTCCAGTCATGGTTGGACCCGTTCATCATCAGCTGTGCGCTCCCGGGCGCACTGGCCGGCATCGTGTGGGCGCTGTTCGCGTGTGGTAATACGCTCAGTGTGCCTGCATTCATGGGCGCGATCATGAGCATGGGTGTGGCGACGGCGAACAGCATTCTCATCATCTCGTTCGCGAACGAGCGCATGGACTCGGGGCTGCGAGCGCGTGATGCGGCGATCGAAGCGGCGTCGACGCGACTCCGCCCGGTCGTCATGACCGCGCTCGCGATGATCGTCGGCATGCTGCCGATGGCGCTCGGTTTCGGTGAGGGCGGAGAACAGAATGCACCGCTTGGCCGGGCGGTCATCGGCGGCCTGACGTTCGCCACCATCGCCACGCTCTTCGTCGTACCGTACGTCTACAGCCGACTGCGCACGGACCGCACGGTCCTCAACGCCACTACTGAGATGCCGATTACGTTCGCACCGATGTCGGAGGGCGCGTGACGCGGCCTGACCGGACCCGTCGCATACCGACACGCCGTGGTCGAGTGCTACCGATCGTGATCGTGATCGTGCTGGTGTTGATTGCGATGCTGGTGGCAGGCGCGGTGCCGCGTCTCCGGCAGTCGCGCGATCGCGTGCAGGAGCGCGCGGCGGCCACCGCCGTGCCGACCGTGTTTACCGAAACGGTGCGTCGTGATACCAGCGCCACGAAGCTCGATTTGCCGGCATCGATCAACGGCCTGCATGAGATCGGGATCTATGCGCGCGCCAATGCTTTCGTGAAGTCGCTGCGCGTAGACATGGGTTCCATCGTCCGCCGCGGCGATACGCTGGCGCTGCTCGACATGCCGGACGTGACGGAGCAGTTGCGACAGGCGCGTGCGACGCTCGACCAAGCCGAAGCGACGGCCGCACTGGCGCGTTCGACGCTGGCGCGCTGGCGGACGCTGAATGACAAGGGCGTCGTGGCGCCGCAGGAGTTTGATGAGAAGCAGGCGTCCGCGAACGTTGCCGACGCAAGCGTGCGGGCCGCCAAGGCGAACGTCGCGAGCCTAAGTGAAGTGTTGCGCTTCGGCGCACTCGTCGCGCCGTTCTCGGGGATCGTGACCTCGCGCTCGATCGATATCGGCACGTTGGTATCGGCGGGTGCGGTGACCGGCAACAAAGCGCTGCTGACGCTGGTGCAATTGGACACGCTGCGAGTCATGCTCAGCGTGCCGCAAAGCACCGCGGCACAAGTGCATATCGGTCAGCCGGCCAGCGTGATCATTCACGAGTTGGGCGACTTGGTCTTCAAGGGAACGGTCGCGCTAACGTCACGCGCGATGGACCCAGCAACGCGCACATTGCTCACCGAGATCCATATCGTCAATACGGACCGCAAGCTGTTGCCTGGCATGTTCGCGCATGTCACGCTGACCGTTCCTGCGGCCGGTGCCGGTATCCGCATCCCGGCGACGGCGCTGATCATTCGTGCCGACGGTCCACAGGTGGCCCGCGTGGAAGACGGCGTGGTCCACATGACGAAGATTGGCCTCGGTCGTGATTTTGGATCGACGCTCGAAGTGTTCAGCGGAGTCGACGTCGGCGCGCAGTTGATCGTGAATCCGAGCGAACAGCTCGCGGACGGTGCACGCGTTCGGGCCATCGCGCGCGACGCAACGTCCGGCAAGACATCCGCCGCCGCGCCTGCCGCCGGAGCTGGTGCGAAGGCTGCCAGGTCGGAGACGAAGCCCTGAGCCGCTGGGATCACGGCTGGCGACGACACATCCGCTGGCCGAATCTCCTGCTTGTACTGGTGCTGCTTTGGAGCGCGCCACGATTGCTGCCGCACCTGGGCGCCATCGTCGGTGTCGCTTCGCGGGCTCCGATGCGGCCCGTGCTATCTATCATCACGCGAGACGGGCGCGCGATCACCACGGACAGTCTCGAAGGTCGCGTGGTCCTCTTGAACGTATGGGCGACGTGGTGCTTTCCGTGTCGCGCCGAGATGCCGGCCATGCAGCAGTTGTCCGGGGCCTATCCGGCAAACGCGTTCACGGTGATCGGATTGTCGGTGGATCAGGGGCCGCCGTCAGACGTCGACGCGTTCCTGCGCGAGCGGGGCATTACGTATCCCATCGCAATCGTCGATCGGTCGACGATTGATGCGCTGGGCGGTGTGCGCGGATATCCGACGAGCATATTGCTCGACAAACATGGCAAGATCCGTCACGTGGTCCTCGGACCGATCGGTGCGGTCACGCTCCGTCCAGCAATCGCTCGACTGGTCGGCGAGAAATAGCACCCTTTCGCGTTCGTGCGGATCGCTCAAGACTTCAGCGATGCGAATTCAGCTCGGCGTCCGACGTGTGACCCGCGGCATCCTGATGCGCGGCGTGACGATTTGCGCCGTCGCGGTGTCACTCGCGGTCGCGGTGGCGCCCACAGCGATTGCGGGTCAGACCGTCGCGGCGCAGACCGTCGTGGCACAATCCACCCGCCTCCCGCGACCGCGTGACCGCGCAGACGCGCGACTGCAGCGGAAGATCGAGGCGCTCGTACAGGGGTTTCGCGGCGATGTCGGCGTCTACGTGCGTCATCTGCGCACCGGGAGGTCCGCGGCGGTTCGCGCCGATGAATTGTTTCCAACAGCGAGCCTGATCAAAGTGCCGATCCTAATCGGCACGTTCGACGCGATCGCGCGCGGTCAGTTACGGTACGATTCGCTGCTCACGTTTCGCGATTCGCTGATCTACAGTCGGGACGATCTGGTCGGTGATCTGCGCGACTCGACGAAGATCGCGGTGGCAAAGGTGTCGATGCTGATGATGTCGTTGAGCGACAACACGGCTTCGCTCTGGCTGCAAGGGCTGGTCGGTGGTGCCACGATCAATGCATGGCTGCACGATCACGGGTTCGATTCAACGCGCGTGAACTCGCGTGTCCCCGGGCGCGAAACCGCCCGCGCGGCATTCGGATGGGGACAAACCACCCCGCGCGAAATGGCGGGCCTCGTGACGATGATCCGCGATGGCCGCGCCGTCGATCCCGGCGCCAGCGAGGCGATGTATCGCCATCTCACGCGCAGCTACTGGAACGGTGAGGCGCTGTCGCAGCTGCCGCCGTGGGTGCAGGCCGCCTCGAAGCAGGGGATGGTCGACAAAGCCCGATCGGAAGTCGTGCTCGTAAACGGCCCGTCGGGCGACTACGTGTTCGCGATCTCGACCAAGAATCAGCAGGACTCGACGTGGACGAACGAGAACGAGGGGTACACGCTTATCCGCGCGCTGTCTGCATTGCTCTGGAACGAGTTCGAGCCGAAGCACCCGTATAGGCCGCCGCCGAGGTCGAAGAAATTCCTGCCACCGGAAGAACCCTGAACGCCGATGCGCCGAGAGTCCGTCGCTGATCAGTCACGCAATCCGTATTCGACTGTGGTCACGACGCGCACGCGCTTCCGCACCTGACTCTCTTCGGTGATGCCGGCGGCCTGATCGCGCGGCAGAATCTCGAAGACTCCCTGACTCGCTGTGCGAATACCAGACAGCGTGCTCTTGGAATCGCGCGCGAACTGTTCCGCGCCTTCGCGCGCACGCGCCGTGGCATCGGCAATCATACGGGGCTTCAGATCGTTGAGCTTCGTAAAAACGAAGGTCGGTCCGCCGGTCCCGTACTCCTGACCTGACGACAGCACGACGCCATTGCGGACCAACTCCGAAACACGCTGACTCGCGGCCTGCACGACATCGACGCGGGCCGAGCGCACGACCAACGTCTGCTTGATGATGTAGCGACTGCCGTTTTCGTTCGCGCCTTGGGCGCGCTGGTCTTGCACCGAAAATTCCTGCCCGGTGATTTCTGTGCCGGCCGAGTCGACGCCCGTGTCCTTCAGGAAGCTGCGCACCAACTGCACGTTGCGTTCGAGCGACGCGTTGGCGCGGGCGAGGTCGTTGTCGGTGACGACCAGATGCAGCGGCCAGATCGCGAGATCGGCCTTGGCCTCCTGCTCGGCCACTCCCTTCACCGACACGGTGCGGTCGCCGGTGCGAATCCGGGCGACGCCGGCGCCGGCGAAGTAGCCACCGGCGGCCAAGCCGGCGGCGAGGACGAGGGCGCCGAGCACACCGGGTGCAGCGGCCCGTGGGCTACCCCTAATCAGCTCAGAACGCGAAGTGTCGGTCATGACGTCAACAATAACCGATGCCACCAGGGCGCTATTGCAATAGGGGGAGGGGGTATATAGTATTACGGGACCGACGCCCCGATCCGTCTGGGGCCGGGCTCTTTCTTCAGAGGATTCCGACGATGACGACTGTGTCGATGCAAATCAGTGGGATGACCTGCGGCCACTGTGTGTCCGCCGTCCGTAAGGCACTGGAAGCCGTTCCCAGTGCCACGGTCGAGCAGCTGGCCATCGGTTCCGCGACGGTGTCGTACGACGAGTCGGCCACCACCGCCAACGTGATTACGCAGGCCGTCGAAGACGAGGGCTACGCGGTCACACTCACACCGTGAAGACCGCGGTCGCGCGGAGCGGTCTATGACCACCGCGATCACGCCGACCACGCCGTCGGCAACGGAGTCGGCACCGCTGACGCCGACTGGGGCGGCGAGCACGATTCGCATTCCCGTCACCGGCATGACGTGTGCCGCCTGTCAGGCGCGGGTGCAGCGCACGTTGCGCAAGCAGCCGGGCGTTGCCGACGCATCGGTGAACCTGATGATGCACGATGCCACGATCAGCTTTGATCCGACGGCCACGACGCCGGAGCAGCTGGTTGCGGCGATTCGCGATACCGGATACGGCGCGGAATTGGCGCCGCCGGATGCGAATCCGATCGAAGAGCAGGATGCGCGCGACGCGTCGGATCTGTCCGAATACCGAGCACTGCGCACCAAGGCCATCGTCAGCGGCGTGATCGGCGCATTCACCATGTTTGTGTCCATGCCGCTCATGGTGCCGCTGTGGGCACAACTCGTGCTGGCGGTAGGGGTGATGACATGGGCCGGTCGGCACTTCTATGTGCGCGCGTGGATGGCGCTCCGTCATGGCGCGTCGGACATGAACACGTTGATCGCCCTCGGCACGGGCTCGGCGTTCGTCTACTCGTTGGTCGCGACGGTCGCACCACAGCTGTTTACGAGTCGTGGCGTGGCGCCGAACGTCTACTTCGAGGCGGTGATCATCATCATCGCATTCATCCTGACGGGCAATACGTTCGAGGCGCGCGCCAAGACCCGGACCACGTCCGCGCTGCGGGCGCTCGCGCAGCTGCAACCCAAGACCGCGCGCGTCGTGCGCGACGAACGGGAATTCGAGTTGCCGATCGGGCAGCTCGTCTCCGGAGATGTCATCAGCGTGCGCCCTGGTGAGCGGGTGCCAGTCGATGGCGAGGTGCTCTCCGGCGAGAGTGCGGTCGATGAGAGCATGATCACCGGTGAGTCGATGCCCGTGACCAAGCGCGCCAACGACCGCGTGATCGGCGGCACCATCAACCGAACGGGTGCGTTCCGATTGCGCGCGACGACGCTCGGCAGTGACAGCGTGCTGGCGCAGATTGTGGCGCTGATGCGTGATGCGCAGGGGTCACGCGCGCCGATTCAGAATCTCGCGGACCGGATTTCCTCGATCTTCGTGCCGGTCGTGTTGGGTCTTTCGCTGTTGACGTTCGTCGTGTGGTACTTCGCGTCGGATTCGGCGCCGATGGTGCGTGCCTTTGCCGCGGCCGTGTCGGTGCTGATTATTGCGTGCCCCTGCGCGATGGGGCTCGCGGTGCCGACTGCGGTGATGGTCGCGACGGGGAAGGGAGCGGAACTCGGCGTATTGATCAAGGGCGGCGAGATGTTGCAGCGCGCGGGTGATGTGCAGACAGTGGTGCTGGACAAGACGGGGACCGTGACGGAAGGCCGGCCGGTCGTGACCGATATCGTGCTGGCGGTCGACGCGCCGTCGGAGGATGAGATGCTGGCACTGGTCGCCTCGCTCGAGTCGGTGAGTGAACATCCGTTGGCTGATGCCATTGTTCAAAAAGCTCGCGACCGCGACGGCACCGGTGCGAACGGTGCGCGGCTGACGATCACAACGCCGGAGCAGTTCGACGCCGTCACAGGTCGCGGCGCGATGGGTGTCGTCGAGAGTCGAGCGGTGCAGGTGGGCAATGCGGCGTTCATGCACGACTATTCGGTGGATATCGATCCGTTGCGTGCCGATGCCGACCGGTTGTCGTCGCGCGGACGCACCACGATGTATGCCGCTGTGGATGGGGTGCTCTGGGGATTGATCGCCGTCGCGGATCCGGTGAAGACGACCGCGCGTGACGCGATCGCACGTCTGACGGCGATGGGTATCGACGTGGTGATGCTGACTGGTGATGGGCAGCAGACGGCCGATGCGGTCGCGCGCGAAGCGGGGATTACGCGCGTCGTCGCCGAAGTTTTGCCCGCCGGCAAAGTGGCCGAGGTGAAGCGGCTGCAGGAAGAACGTGGCGGACGCGTGGTCGCGATGGTGGGCGATGGCATCAACGATGCGCCGGCACTCGCGCAGGCGGACGTCGGCATGGCCATCGGCACCGGGACCGATGTCGCGATCAACGCCGCCGACGTCGTCCTCATGCGTGGTGATCTGCGCAGCGTCGCACAGGCCATTCTGCTTTCGCAGAAGACGATGGCGACGATGAAGCAGAATCTCTTCTGGGCGTTCATCTACAACGTCATCGGCATTCCGATCGCGGCCGGTGTGTTGTATCCGGCCTTCGGCATCATGCTGAGCCCGACGATTGCGAGCGCGGCGATGGCGTTCAGTTCCGTGAGTGTCGTGACCAACAGCCTGCGACTGCGCCGAGCGTCGATCACATGAGCCATCATCCTGAACATGCGATGGGCGTCGATCCCGACATCAAAGCACGCAATCTGACGCGCCTGCGCCGCATCGAGGGGCAGGTGCGAGGGCTGCACAAGATGATCGAGGAAGATCGCTATTGCGCGGACATCCTCACGCAGATTTCATCGGTCGAGCAGGCGTTGCACAGCGTGGGCCGGGAACTGTTGCGTAATCATCTCAAACACTGTGCCGCACATGCGCTGCGCGCAGGTGACGCCGAAGCCGACACGATGATTGACGAACTCGTGGAGCTGATGAGTCGCCACGGCTGATTCCGCCGCCGCGATTCGCAAGACGCGTTACTTCGGCGCGACCGGCGCGCTCGTCACCCACGCCGTGTACCAGATGTCACGCAGCATCTCGGCTCCGGCGGCGAGGCGTGCGGCCGCAAACGCCTTCTGGTCCGGCGTTGTCGACTCTGGCTGAAAGGGCGACACCTTGTCCAGTTCATACAGGCGCTCGAGTTGCCCGAAGCTGGTACTGATGTACGCGATGATCGCCTCGCGAAAATTCGGCAAAAGACGCGGTGCGTTGGTCATTCCGCCGAGCACGTCGGACAGTTTCATGTGCGCCTGCACGTACGCTGATTCGAAGCGCGAGTGAAATCGATTGTCCGTCGTGTAGCCCTTCGGATTATCGCGGACCCAGCCGTTGTGGTGCTTGGTCGTGTGATGGGGATTCGAGCCATCAGCGACGAAATGTCCGAGCATGCCGGCGTCATCGATGATGCGGGCTTCGATCCACGCACGCACGGTCGAGTCGGGGGCGATGCGCCACAATCGGAAGTCGCCACGCAGTCGCTGTGCCTGCTCGATCATCGCGAAGGGCAGGAGGCCGACGGTGTTCGCGGCAACACCACCCAAGCGCAGTGAGTCGCTGAAGGCGAAACGATTCGGTGCGGCCAGCGCGGCCTTGAGTACGTCCGGCGTCACCAGATCCATGTCCATGTAGTGATCCGGCGACGTACCACCCTCGAGCGCCGGATCAATCGTGCGTTCGGCGCGATCCTTCCACCGATCCGGTTCCGGATTCAGATACGACAGCTGTGCGCCCGCCTTGCGGAAGAACGCAGGCATATCCGCGGGGAGCTGCTGCGCGGCCGCGAGACCGATCAGACGGTGTCCCGCGTCGCCCCATGCAGCGAGATTGCTGGGGAGCAGTACGGCGATAGTGGCCAGCGCGGTCACGGCCAGTCGGCGGAAGGCGGATCGAGTCATGACAGAACATACATCCGATCACATACGACCAGCGAGGACGGACGACGATGGAGCGTCACATCTACGCCACGGGCACGCCGTGGGAACCGATCGTCGGTTATTCGCGCGCGGTGCGCGTCGGACCGCAGGTCTTCCTGGCAGGGACCACGGCCACGGATGCGGACGGACGCGTCGTCGGCGCGGGTGATCCCTACGCCCAAGCGGTGCAGATCTTTTCCAATATCGGTGCCGCGCTCGAACGCGCCGGCGCACGCTTCGAGCATGTGGTGCGTACGCGCATCTTCGTGACCGACGTCGCGCATTGGGAAGCGATTGGCCGTGCGCACGGCGAGATCTTCCGCGACATTCGCCCCGCGTCGACGCTCGTGCAGATCAGTGCGCTGGTCGATCCCGCGATGCTCGTCGAAATCGAAGTCGACGCGTTCATTCACGACTGAGCGTTCGCGCGCAGCTGTGGCAGGGATCACACGAACAACGACAACAAACAACAAAAGCCAACGACCTTGCCGCGGACACACGCGAAAAAAACGCGGGAAAAACGCGGACTCGTGCGTCTCGAGCCGTCGTAATCCGTGCCGTTTCCGCGCTTTTCATCCGTATGTTTCCGCGGCAAAGTTGTTTGTTGGTTCTGTTTTTTTGTTTGCGGAATAGCACGGCACAAACTCAGTCGATCGGCAGCCGGATCTCGACGCGACACCCGCCCGCGGCATGGTTGCTCATCAGGAACGCGTAACGGTCGCCGTACAGCATGGTCAGGCGCGAGCGAGTATTGGTCAGGCCGATGCCGAGCCCGTCGAGGTTGGGGCGCGCGGCGAGGAAGCGCCCGCTCGTCGTGATCAGGCCGTCGAGACCCTTCCCGTTGTCTTCGACGATCAACTCCAATGTGTCACCGAGTCGCTTGGCCGACACCTGAATCGCCTGATCGCGATGACCGGGCGCGAGCCCGTGTTTCAGGGCATTCTCGACCAGCGGCTGCAGCAAAAAACTCGGCACGTCGATATCGACCGCGGACGAGTCGACTTCGATATCGACATCGAGTCCCGTGCCGTAGCGTACGCGCGCGATCTGCAGGTACAGCTCGACCAGTTCGATCTCCTGCCAGAGTGGAATCGTCGATGAGGCCGCGCTGCGCAAGGACAGGCGGAGCAGATCACTGACCCGTGTGAGCGTCCTCTGCGCCTCGCGCACGTCTTCTTCCATGAGCTCGGCGACCGAATTCAGCGCATTGAACAGGAAGTGTGGATTGAGCTGCATGCGCAGCGCATCAAGCTGGCTGCGGGCCAACTTCTGCTCGAGCTCGGCCGCATCACGATCCCGTTCGCGATAACGCCGGACGAACTCGACCATATACGCGGCCCCTAGTACGGCCCAGTACAGCACCACCTGGAAGTCCAGGTGATTCACCAGCACGAGCCGGACCGCGAATGCATAACTCGTCGCCCGGCCGATCGTCGCGAATTCGTGGTCCAACCACGCGATGGCCAGGACGTTGAGGGAACAAATCAGGAGCGTGGCCGCTACATGGACGCCGACCCACCTCCAGATACGTCCGGTGCCGAGCTTGACCCGATCGACCAACGTGAGAATCGCTTGCGACCAGACACTCCAGAGCAACCACGCCGCACCCTGCCAAACCAAAGCACGCCAGAACCCGTAGTGGGTTCCGGACGCATCGCCGAAGATCGTGAGTTGGAGCGCCGCCAGCGTACCCGGAATCAGCCAAACCAGCGCAAATCCGATGCGGGTCAGCACCCGGAGGCGGGCGCCTTCGTCGGAGATGGTGAGTGATTGGGACGAAGCAACCATAAGCACCTGAGAGGGCGTCTTGGAACGCGATGGCATCTGACACGACGAAAGTTAATCGCCGCGTCAGATGGATATTCGCTTCGGGAGCGCGCTACGAAAGCCAACCGCAAGTCTCTGGAGGGACAGCGTGCGAGTACTGATCGTGGATGATGAAGCCCTGGCGCGTCAGCGCGTGCGGCGCTTGCTGCAGGTCGAGGCCGATGTCGAGGTCGTGGGTGAAGCGGAAACCGGCCGCGATGCGGTCCGCATGATTCGCGACCTGCAGCCCGATCTGGTGTGCCTCGACGTACAGATGCCCGAGCTGGATGGTTTCGGCGTGCTGCAGGCGTTGGACGGCGAGCGGGTCCCGATGGTGCTCTTCGTCACCGCGTACGACGAGCACGCGCAGCGCGCGTTCGATGTGCACGCCGTCGACTACGTGCTCAAGCCGGTCGACGCGGACCGCTTCCGCGCGGCATTCCAGCGGGCCCGGACGCAGCGCGCGCACGCCGTCGCGGCGGAACGGTTGCTGGAGCTGCTGGCGACGGTCCGCCGCATCTCCGACGGTGGCGCCCCGGGTGATCGTGTGGCAGACCCCTCAGGCAACTTCAACGGCGCGTTTGCCGCGGCGGGCCACAGCGCCAACGCCAACGTCGCCAACGGGCGCTTCGCGAGTCGGATTCTCGTTAAGCAGGACGGGCGCATGTTCTTCGTGAAGACCACCGAGATCGACTGGATCGAAGCCGATCGCAACTATGTGCGGCTGCACGTCGGCACGGTGGCGCATACGATACGCGAACGCATCAGTCATCTCGAGGAGACGCTCGATCCACGGTTGTTCGCGCGTATTCACCGGTCGACAATCGTGAACCTCAATCGCGTCCGCGAGATGCAACAGTGGTTTTCGGGGGACTATGTCGTCATCCTCGAAGACGCGACCCGCTTGCGCCTCAGCCGGCACTATCGCGATCGCGTAGAGAAACAGGTCGGCGTCTAGGACGCGGGGCCCACGGTCGGTCTTTTTCGAGTAGCATTCGGCATGGCCGCACCGGGATTCACCACGCCGTCCTCCGTCACCGGATCAGACTCCGCCGTAGGCGCGCGCAGCTGGCAATCGCGCATCATCGACCTGTTGGTGCGCGCGCGGATGCGGCCGTATGCGTTGCGCCCGATCGATCCAACGTGGGTGCGACGCCAAATGGGACGCCCGAAAGCCCCGCGTCGTTGGATGGTCCGGTCCACCGGAGCGTCGGTGGCGTCGCTCGACGCAGACGGGCACTGGCCCGGTGGTGAAGTCGTCACGTGGCCCTACGCCGAGCCGTCGGCGCCCGTGCTGCTGTATCTGCATGGCGGCGGCTACATCGCCTGTTCGGCTGAGACCCATCGTCCACTCGCGGCGTCACTCGTCCGCCGTATTCATGGCAGGGCGTTCGTGCCGAACTACCGGCTCGCGCCGGAACATCCGTATCCCGCCGCGCTGGACGATGCGCAGACCGCCTATCGGTATCTGACGGAGACGCGCGGGATCGACGCGACGCGCATCGTCATCGCCGGCGACTCGGCCGGTGGTGGATTGGCGATTGCGCTCGTCCTCGCATTGCGCGACCGCGGATTCACGATGCCCGCCGCTGTCGTGGCGTTCAGTCCGTGGACCGATCTTGCCGTGACCGGTCATTCGCTTGACGAGAACACGGATCGCTGCGCGATGTTTGCCGGCGACACGATTCGTCGCGCCTCGCGCTTCTACCGCGGCAATGCGGACCCTACCCTGCCGTATCTGTCGCCACTCTATGGCGAGTACGCCGGATTCCCGCCGCTGCTGATTCACGCGAGTCAGGACGAAGTGCTGCGTGATGATGCGACGCGCGTGGTCGAGCGCGCACGGGCGGCTGGCGTCAACGTTGAATTCCGCCTGTGGCGAGGCGTCCCGCACGTGTGGCAATTTTTCCCGGCGATACTGCCCGAGGCCAGCGAATCGTTGTGCGATGTCGGGCGCTTCATCGAGCGACATGTTCCGTCGCGGCACACGGCGCGCCTGCACCAAGGAAGGCGCGGGCGCTCGCCCGATTGAATAGCGTGCGCCCTGACGGTGACGGTTCGTGACCGCACCAGATGCAACGCGTCCCATGGGCAACGCGCGCTGGCTGCCGAATTCGGCGCGGCGGCGGTGAAGGCATCGCCGGCCTTCTGGTTCATCAAATTCATTGATGGGCCGGCGGACGTTGGGGAGCTGCGCCTCTATGAGCACAGCGTGACGCGACGTCGCGTGGTCCTCGACCGGACGGGCGGAGCGTATCGCTGGTTTTCGGTGTTTGAGGGCTACAGTCGCATCACCGTCGAGGAAGCGCTTGTCGAAGCTCTGGCGTGATCGGCCATGATCGGTCATGAAGTCGACGCCCGTACCTGCCGAGACTCACCAACGGAGCGATGCCGGTAATCGGGCCGCGACCACGTCCCTCTCTCGTCCCGTGTGCCTTCCGACCTGACCGGTCTTTCGTCCGCCGATCGCGCCAGCCGACTTCCGAACGCCGCCGGTAACGCGGGCTCGGGGGCCGCCGGGCCATCGCGCGCGCTGATGCGCATCGATCCGGTCGACCCGCATGGTGGCGTCGGGACCGCGACGCCAGTCTCGCACCCGACGCAGCCGTTGGGCCGCAGCGGGCTCGATCTGCTCGACCTGTTCGAGACGACCGATGTCTTCACGTCGCGCCCAGTCACGGGTCCGGTCGCAA
The DNA here is from genome assembly GCA_031366985.1 of Gemmatimonadaceae bacterium. GTDB lineage: Bacteria > Gemmatimonadota > Gemmatimonadetes > Gemmatimonadales > Gemmatimonadaceae > Gemmatimonas. The sequence continues at coordinate 32,117 of JANLPE010000027.1, read as the reverse complement.
TGGAGGTCGGCCTTGAACAGGCTCGCGGTGCGTTGCTGCGGAATCTTCCAGGCGACGCACTCGCGCTGTTGGACGGGATTTGGGATCGCGCCCGACAGACGGAAGAGGGGTGGTATTTGCGCAGTGGGGCGTTGACGGTGCTCGGACTACCCGGCGAAAGTGAGCGCGTGGTCGGCGACGCGCTGGCGCAGCGCCCCGCGTCGATGGCGTTGCGCTTCATGCAGTCGATTGCCCGTGTGGCGATCGGTGACCTTGACGGCGCACGCGCCGTGTTGCAGCCGGCACTCCAACGCGCACCGGGCGATCCGTTGCTGGTCATTCAGAACGCGCTGGTGCAGGCGCGACAGGGCGACACGAGCTCGGCGGAACGCATGCTCGCGCGACTTGAGTCCGCGGCGCCCGATCATCCGACACTGCTCTGGGGACGAGCCACGCTGCGCACGATCGTCGCGGACGCCATGCGACAGCGGTCATGCCCGACGCCGTCTGATTGGCCCTCGTCGATCGATACGACAGCCGCCTCACCGAAGCGCGGCGCGGACACGGCGATATTCGGGCCCGCGATCACGGCCCCGAATGACGACACGTCCTCTGCGAGCGTGGTGCATGAACGCGACAAGTCCTCGCCGGATGTCGCCGCCGCAGCGTTGGAGCGCTTCGGCGCGCGCATGGCCATGCGCCCACTCGCGGAACTGGCGCGCGAGGCGCGCATGCTGATGCGTGCCTTCAGCGCGGGCGGCACGCTGGCGGCCGCGACGAGCGCCGAGCAGGCTCACGCATCGCGTATCGTACTGATGACGTTTCTTGCGGTCGCGACGGGCGAACGCGCCGAGACGCCGACACCCGTGCGGGCGATGGTCGAACAGATCATTCCATGGCTGCAGCAGGGGCGCGCTGACGACGCGGAGCGCCTGGTGCGCCGCCAAAATGCTCTCGCGCGCGAGCCCATTGGCCGCCTGTTGATGGCCGTGGTGCGCGGTGCGCTCCTCGCCGCGGGGCGCGACGTCATGACCGAGATCGATGGTCGCATCAATGCGTACACGTCCGGAGCGGCGTCGGGAGCGACGTCGGGCGCCCTGTTCGACCCCGACCCGACACGCGCGAGTGGTTCAGGCGTCGTACGCAGCGAACCCGATCGCGGTCCCGTGATCCCCATTCGCTTGGGGCTCGGCCTGCTCGAAGAGACGCCAGCGACGCGCGCGGCGTTGGACCCTGCGCATGCCGCGTGGACGGTTACGGGAACGATGCGGGCGATCGGTGACGATATCGGGATGCACGGTGCGGAGTCTTCCGGGATCGGCTGGGGCGCGGCGGCCAGTGCCAGCACGGCGAACGGGCAACCGCCGACGGATTGGTCGGCCGGGGCGGGGCTGCGTGCGATCGCCCTCGTCTGCGTCGCGCTCGCGCTGGGCGCGCTGGTGCTGGGGCACGGCGGACTGGCCCTTGGCCTCGCCGCGGGCGCGACGTGGCTCGGCCTCCGGCACGGCGGCCGTTCTGATACCCACGAGCCGCCCTCGACGCGATAGATTGTGCGCGGTCGCCGCCACGCACGTTGACGTGTCGCGCGGCGGTGGCAGCCGATCGTCGTTCGGCGCCCTTTCCAGTCGCCATCTCTCGAGTGCCGCACATGACTGCGTCGTCGTCTGCGCCGATTTCGGCGTTTCTCCGTCATCACTATCGTCACTTCAATGCCGCCGCACTGATTGACGCGGCCGATGGGTACATCGCCCATCTCGATGAGGGTGGCAAAATGATGGTCACGTTGGCCGGTGCGATGAGCACCGCCGAACTCGGCCTCTCGCTCGCCGAAATGATCCGCCACGACAAGGTGCACGCCATCACCTGCACGGGCGCGAATCTCGAAGAGGACATCTACAACCTCGTGGCGCATGACCACTACGAGCGCGTGCCGAACTATCGCGATCTGACGCCGCAGGATGAGCAGCGGTTGCTCGACAAGCATTTCAATCGGGTGACGGACACCTGCATTCCCGAAGCGGAGGCGATTCGGCGCATCGAGCATGCGATTCTCGACGAATGGACGACGGCGGATCAGGCGGGGCTGCGCTACTTCCCGCACGAGTTCATGTACCGCATTCTGCTGAGCGGCAAGCTCGAGCAGTACTACCAGATCGATCCAAAGAACTCGTGGATGCTGGCCGCGGCGCAGAAGAATTTACCGATCATCGTACCGGGCTGGGAAGACTCGACGACCGGCAACATCTTTGCGTCGCACGTCATCGACGGCAACGTGAAGAACGTGCACACGGTTCGTAGCGGCATCGAGTACATGATGTATCTCGCCGACTGGTATACGAAGACGGCGACGAACGAGTCAACAATCGGGTTCTTCCAGGTGGGCGGCGGCATCGCAGGCGACTTCCCGATCTGCGTCGTGCCGATGCTGCATCAGGATCTGAAACGGACCGAAGTACCTCTCTGGGGATACTTCTGCCAGATCAGCGATTCGACGACCAGCTACGGCTCATATTCCGGTGCCGTCCCGAATGAGAAAATCACGTGGGGCAAGCTGGGCATCGAGACGCCGAAGTTCATCATCGAGTCGGACGCGTCGATCGTTGCGCCGTTGGTGTTCGCCATCGTGCTCGGGCAGTAGCGCGTCGTGTTAATCGCGATGTAAGGTCAGGCGATTCAATTCAGAAGGTCCGGCAGACCCTCGTGGTCGACCGGACCTTCTGCGTGTATTCCCGGTGTGGAACGAGCCCATGACGCGTGCCATCTTTGCGGATCCAACCGGACGGCGCTGGCGACGCGTTCGTCGCGCCGCGATGGTCGTTGGAATCGCGACAACGTGCCTGGCGCTGGCGCTGGTGGGCTATCTACTCGTGCCACCGGCGTTGCCGTCGATCCCGGGCGTGCGCGCCACGCGAGGGCTGGCGGCGTTGCCGATCTGGCGTGGGACCAAGGGGGTACGCGAGCGTGAAGCGGCGCGTCGCCGACTCCTCGCGTCGCTCGAGCGAAAGCCCGCGGTGCCGGCCACCAGACCGTCGAACATTCCCGTGCAGTCCGTCGCCGGATCGCAGCGTCCGCGGCCCACGCGCGGCGAGTTTGCCGCGTTCTATGTCAATTGGGATGACAACGCGTTTGCGGCGCTGTCGGCGCATGCGGATGTGATCGATCTGCTGGTCTGCGAATGGGTGTTCGTCGTGCCGGGCGGCGACTCGCTGCAGATCATGGTCGATCGGCGCGTGCCATTTCTGCTGTCACGCATGCCGGCGGAGGCGCGACCGCGTGTGCTCGCGATGGTCAGCAACGTCGATCGCGCGACGCAGACGTTCGATCCCGTGCGCCTGACCGCGCTCGTGGGCAATCCGGCGCGACGTGCGGCGGCCGTGGCGCAGCTGGTGTCGCTCGTTCGCACGTGGGGACTCGCTGGCGTCAGCGTCGACTTCGAAGAGATCCCCAACGCGCTGCACCCGGCGGTGGCGCAGTTCTTGATCGACCTGCGGCGCGGACTCGATGCGCTGCCGCGTGCACCCGGCGCGAGTCCGTTCATGATCACGCAGGCATTGGGCACGGATGTGTCGCCTGCGGTGCTGCGCCGTTACGCGGCCCTCAATGATCGCATCTTCTTGATGCTGTACGATGAACACTACGGGCGCGGCGAGCCTGGTCCGGTGGCGAGTCAGGCGTGGTATGAGCAGCAAGCGACGCGCCTGCTGCGTCAGGTCCCGACTGACAAGGCCATGCTCGCGGTCGGCGCCTACGGCTACGACTGGAACGATGCCGGGCCCGCCTCCTCAGGCGACGCGATGACGTTTCAGGATGTGATGCAGCGCGCGCGCGATCACGGCGCCCGCGTGCGGTTCGACAGCGTGGCGCTGAATCCGTACATCACGTGGACCGATGCGGATTCCACCGATCACGTCGCGTGGTATCTCGACGGCGTGACCGCGTGGAATGAGATGGCCGCCGGTCAACGCATGGGTGTTCGCGGGCACGCGCTCTGGCGGCTCGGCGCAGAAGATCCGTCTATCTGGCGCGCACTCGGTGATTTCACGCCCGATGTGCAGCGATCGCCCAATGCACCGGCGACGAGCGCGTCGTCGCTGCCGAGTCTGACGGCCGCGGCCGCCGTCGCCGCGTTGAGTCGTATCACACCGGGCTACGACGTGCAGTTCGACAGCGTCGGGGAGTTGCTGCGCATTCGCTCGCGTCCGGCCGAGGGCCGGCGCAGCACGCGCTTCGATGCGGCGCGCGGCTTGGTGGTCGGGCAGGAGGTCACGACCTTCCCCTCACCGTGGATCGTGGAGCGTTTTGGGGCACAGAAGCACAAGGTCGCCCTGACGTTCGACGACGGGCCGGATCCGGTCTGGACGGCGCCGATGCTCGATACGCTAGCCGCTCGCGAGGCGCACGCGACGTTCTTCATGATCGGTACACAGGTCGAGCGGCATTTGCGACTGACACGTCGAGTCATGGACGAAGGGCATGAGGTCGGCAGCCACACGTTTACGCATCCGAACCTGTCGCTGCTCTCGCCGCGTCTGGTCGGCATGGAGCTGGATTTCAATCAGCGATTGCTCGAAGCGGCACTCGATCGACGCGTGGTGTTCTTTCGCGCGCCATTCTTCGGCGACGCCGAGCCGACCACTGTCGATGAACTGATCCCGGCCGCGGTGGCCTCGGATCGCGGCTACATCATTGCCGGCTTGCACGTCGATTCGCGGGATTGGGAACGTCCCGGGGTCGACGCGATCATCCGCAACGTGCTGGAAGCGCGATCGCGCGGCAATATCGTGCTGCTACACGACGGCGGTGGCGACCGTGCGCAGACGTTGGCCGCGATCGGTCCGATCATCGATTCGCTGCGTGCACGCGGCGACACGCTCGTGACGTTGTCGGAACTGAGTGACGGCGTGGTGCAGGGCATGGTGCCGCTGCCGCCCGGCGCCGAAGCGACCCGGTCGCTCGAATTCGCCGGCTTTGCCCTCGTAGGTACCGTCGAGTGGTTGCTGACCTGGCTGTTCCTAGTCGCGGTCACGCTTGGTATTGGTCGCGTGCTGTTTGTGAGCTCGCTCGCGCTGGTGCAACATGCGCGTGAACGCCGCGTGCGGCGGGTCCAGACGCTCGCGCACGGTGAGGTGCCCTTTGCGCCCCCGGTTTCGGTGATCGTGCCGGCGTTTCGCGAATCGACGGTCATCGTGCGGACGGTCGAGTCGCTGCTGGCCCAGCGGTACGAGGGTGAGCTCGAAGTGTTGATCGTCGACGATGGGTCTCCGGACGACACGTACGCGATCGCACAGGCGGCATTCGCCGGGAATCCGCGGGTGCGCGTGTTCACCAAGCCGAACGGCGGCAAGGCCAGCGCGCTCAACTTCGGCCTGCAACTCGCTCACTACGATGTGGTGATCGGTCTCGACGCCGACACGCTCTTTGAAGCGGACACCGTTGCGCAGTTGGTGCAGCCACTGGAGGATCCCACGGTCGCGGCCGTCGCCGGCAATGCGAAGGTGGGGAACCGCCTGAACCTCATCACCCGCTGGCAGGCGATCGAATACATCACCAGTCAGAATCTGGATCGTCGCGCCTTCGCGCTCATCAACGGCATCACCGTGGTGCCCGGAGCCGTCGGCGCATGGCGTCGGGACGCCGTGATGAACGCCGGCGGCTTTTCACACGACACCCTCGCGGAAGATCAGGACCTGACGCTCTCGCTGCTGGAAGACGGACATCACGTCGCGTACGCCGCGCGCGCGATTGCATGGACCGAGGCACCGGATACCGTGCGTGGACTGCTGAAGCAGCGATTTCGCTGGAGCTTCGGCACGTTGCAGTGCATGTGGAAGCACCGGCACGCGTTGCTGCGCCCGCGTTTTGGCTCACTCGGCATGGTGGCACTGCCGAACACGTGGGTGTTCCAGTTGATCGTCAACGCGATTGCGCCGCTCGCGGATCTGATGTTCGTGTGGAGTCTGGTGTCGGTCTGGCTTGTTGGTGTGCAGCACGGTGCGACGTACGCCGTGGCGCCGCTCGAACAGGTGCTAACGCTCTATGCGATCTTTCTGCTGTTGGATTGGGCCGTCGCCGTGCTCGCGTTGCTCGTCGAGCCACAGGAAGACTGGCGCCTCACCTGGCTGGTGTTCCTGCAGCGGTTCGCGTATCGCCAATTCATGTATTGGGTGGTGCTGAAGGCGTTCGTTGCCGCGGCCCGTGGTGGACTGGTCGGGTGGGGGAAGCTCGAACGCAAAGCCACCGTCGAATTGCCAGCGACGTAACCCGTAGAGCCAACAGACGACTCAGCGGGAAGGAGTAAACCGCAGATCGCGCGCCGTTGCTGAACGCAACGTCATGACGGCGATTTGTCCGTCCGACTCGACGCGCGCCTTGAAGAAATCGAACGGCGGGGTCAGGCTCGCGTGTCGGTTGATCATCTCGACGCCGTTCACGATCGATAGATCATCGACCACGATCTCACGCTCCTCGTCGATCTCAGGGTCGATGCGATGCGTGAAGCCGCGATGAGCGAGCGAAAGCGCCAATCCGACATCGTTCGTCGCCGCGGCAACCCATACTGGCTGCCCGTTCCAGACGCGCGGTGACTGCCAAATGCGGATGTGGTGCCGCTTGGCGAACGTGTTGACCACCCGCTGATAGACCACGTCGGGCGGCCGATCAAAGAGCAGTTGCTGTGACACGGGCTGGTGTGAGTAGCCACTGCCACGGACCGCGCTGGCAAACGTGCGCAAATCGCTGCGGGCCGAAATACGCTGCGCCGTCGTCCAACCGGCGGATACGAATGCACTGTCGAGCTGCGCGCGCGATCCGATCATCACGACGTTGACGAAGTCGCCGTACGGTCCGCTGAGTCTGAGCACCGCGCGGCGCGGGAGTTGCGCCAGCAGACTATCAATGCGCGCTGGCGACGAGATGCCGGATGCCAGCGCACGCTCCGCCACGACTGGCGCATCGGTGATGCGAAGGACCGCCTCAAGTTCGATGGTGAGATCGGTGCCAGCCGGGATGTGAATGTCGCGGTGCCGCTGGTGTTGTGCGGCGCGAAAGGCTCCGATCGCCACAATCGCCGGTATCGGCTCGACGAGGCCGAGCGCCATCATCGCCCAGGTCGATGCCGACTTGGCAAAGCCATGCATCGGCGGCCCGAGCAGGCGGCCCAGAGAGTCGACGGTCTCGCGCGCATTCTCGATCGCGACGACACGTCCTCGAAACGGCGTGCTCGTGCCATTGGCCACGATCACGTCGGTGAACGCGAGATCGACGTAGTGCTGCTGCGCGTGCGCGCGCAATACGCCGCCGTCACGCACGATGCCGGCAATCCGCGTACCGGCCGGAAGCGCGACCACGCCGGCTTCCTCGACCGACCGCATCACCACGGCATTCACGCGCTGGCCGATGCCCTTCGGCTCACTGCTGACGGCGTCGAGGAGCCGCACGCGGAATCGCGTGGCCGTCGACAGCGTTTGGGCACCAGACTCGTGCCCAACGAAGGACGCGCACAGCAGCGCGAACGCGAGCACGCGCATCAGCGCAGGCTATCCACGCGCGGCACCCGGATGCGTTGACCGCTGCGGATGTCGTCGGAGGTGAGCTGGTTGAGCTGACGCAGGACGTCGGCCGATGTGCCGAACCGTCGGGCCAGACCGATCAGCGTTTCGCCGCGCTGGACGACATACGGCGTATACTCGGCCGCCGGCGCCGGCGGCGGACGGTTACTCGCATTGAACGCATCGTCTTGCTGTGTGGCGACGCGACGCGCGTCGGCACTCGCCTGCATCACGCGGATGGCATCATCCCACGATGACGCGTCGACGAGAAAATCAACTTCGATCGAAGGTGTCCGTAGCGCGAGTCCGCGGCCAAGCCCGCGAAACCGCGTGCGCGGCTCGAGGGTAAAGGATGCGTCGTATGGAAAGCTTTCAACGAGGAGCTCCTGCGGGCCGTCGTCGCGAGGACGGAGCAGCGGGGTCGGCGGCGCGCCCACATAGAGCATCCGGCGATCGGTCGCCACGACGACGCCGAACGACTCACGCCACATGTCGGTCCAGCGCCGTTGCGAGGCGAAGACTGAGGCGACGATGCGCTCGTCGGCCGGCATCTGCGACTTGATTTCACGTTGCGCGGACTCCCGCGCGGCTCGACGCGCACCAATCGGCGGCACAATGGCGGCGGCCGCCACCAGCGCGGCGACGCCCATCAGCGCCGTACTGCTGGTAAGCGCCAGCAGAATACGCACCAGCGGTCGGCGGCGCGGCAGCTGAGGAGCCGCCGCGCCCGCCTTGAGCCAGCCTTTCGGCGCCGGTTGGGGTGCGTCAGTCATGCGTTTAAGATAGCGTATCCGTATTCGCTGACGGTCAGATCCACTGCGAGGAACACTCGATGTCCACAGAATCATCGGAGTCAACCGGTCGCGACCGTTTCTCCGAGTTGGCCGTTGGCGCGTGCGCGGTGACGAAGCGCACCATCACGGATACGGACATCGTGTTGTTTGCTGCGGTGACGGGCGACCTGAATCCCGTCCACATCGATCAGGCCCACGCGACGCAATCGCGGTTCGGCGAGCGTATCGCGCATGGTATGCTGACCGCCGGATTCATCTCCGCGACCATGGCGATGCATGTTCCGGGGCCGGGGTCCGTCTACGTGTCGCAGTCGCTGCGATTTGTGCGTCCGGCGAAGATCGGCGATACCATCACTACGCGCGTCGAGATCGTCGAGCGTATCGCGACGAAGCGACACGTCCGAGTCGCGACGACGTGCCACAACCAGGTGGGAAAGCTGGTGCTCGACGGTGAGGCGGTTGTGCTGATTCCACGAGAGGATTGAAAGATGGCCCGCTCGTCTCGCGCGAAATCCGACGGTGCCGCGCCGGACGCGGCGACACAGTTCGATCTCTTTCCGGTGGCGCCGGTCGTCGACGTCCTCGACCCACGCACCGTCGTCGGGGCGCGAACCGGTGTCGAGCATCTTGTTCGCGTTCGCGGGCGCGCCAACGAGGCACCGCATCTCGTCTTCCATGATCGCCACGGGTGGTACTGCGAGGCGCACGGGCCGCAGTGCTACGCGGTGAAGTTGGCGCGAGACAAGGCGCTCTCGCATCCGCTCACGTGACCCGCGCGCCGTCGCTCGCCGATCCGCTTTGGACGCCCACAGCGGCACAGCGCGCCTCGGCGCGCATGACGCAGTTCCGCGAAGGGCTGATCGCGCGCGGCGTGCTGTCGGCCGAGGTCGGCGACGCACACGCGTTGCAGGCATGGTCGGTGCGGCATCCGGATGTATTCTGGCGCGAGATCTGGCGTGCGGCCGGCGTCATGGCCGACGGCCCCGGTTCGCCGGATGCCCCGTGGTCCGCGGTGCTGCACGGCGGTGACCGCATGGCGCCGCCCGACCCCGACCTTGGCCCACGCTGGTTCACCGACACGCGACTCAACTTCGCTGAGCATCTGCTGCGTCGCCGCGATGACGCGGTTGCGATCGTCTCGTGGACGGAAGCTGGCGTGCAGCGGCGCACGACGTTTGCCGCATTGACGGTGCTCGTGGCACGCGCGGCGGCGGCAATGCGTGCGATTGGTGTCGCGCCGGGCGAACGTGTGGCCGGATATCTGCCGAATCTCACCGAAGCGGTCGTCGCGATGCTCGCCGCCTCATCCATCGGCGCAATATGGTCATCGTGCTCTCCCGACTTCGGCACGAAAGGCGTGCTCGATCGCTTCGGACAGATCGAACCGGTGCTGCTCGTCGCCGCTGATGGTTATCGCTACGCCGGCAAGGTGATCGACTGCCGCACGCGCATTCGCGACGTCGCCGAGGCGATCCCGTCGCTGCGCGCGGTCTGGGTCGTACCGTGGATGGATGCTGACCCGTCGCTTGCCGAGATTCCGAAGGCGGTCCGATTTGATCACGTCCTCGCTGAGTGTGCGCACGTGACCGAGCCAACGTTTGCGCGGCTGCCATTCGATCATCCGCTGTACATTCTGTATTCATCGGGCACGACCGGGCTCCCAAAGTGCATGGTGCACGGCGCCGGTGGCACGCTCCTGCAGCACTGGAAAGAACACGCGCTGCACTCGGACCTGCGGCCGGACGACGTGCTGTTCTACTTCACCACCTGCGGATGGATGATGTGGAACTGGCTGGTGTCGGCGCTCTCACTTGGCGTGACGATCGTCCTGTACGACGGTGCGCCGCTGTCGCCGAATCCGGCGATTCTCTGGTCGATGGCGTCGGACGAGCGCGTCTCGGTCTTCGGCACGAGCGCGAAGTATCTGGCCGTCCTCGAGAAGGAGGGGGTCGTGCCGCGTGAACGTTTCGACGTGTCGTCGCTGCGAGCGATCCTCTCCACGGGCAGCCCGCTGGCGGCGCACAGCTACGAATACGTCTATCGCGACATCAAGGCCGATGTCCGACTGTCGAGCATTAGCGGCGGAACGGATATTGTCAGCTGCTTTGCCCTCGGCGATCCGACGGGCCCCGTGTACCGCGGCGAATTGCAGATGCGTGGCCTTGGAATGGCCGTCGATGTCTTCGATGCAGACGGGCGTCCACTGCGCGGCGAAGCCGGCGAGTTGGTATGCACCGCGCCGTTTCCAAGTATGCCGGTGGCCTTCTGGAACGATGCCGACTGTACTCTCTATCGGGCGGCCTACTTCGAGCATGTTCCCGGCGTCTGGCGCCATGGGGACTGGGCGGAAATCACCGCGCACGACGGGCTGATCATTCACGGCCGCAGTGACGCAACGCTCAATCCCGGCGGCGTGCGCATTGGCACGGCCGAGATCTATCGGCAGGTCGAGCAAGTGCCGGCGGTGCTGGAGTCGATGGTGATCGAGCAGCAATCGACGCGTTCGCCCGGCGACTCGCGCATCGTGCTATTCGTACGGTTGCGCGAGGGTGTCCCGTGCGACGAGGCGCTTCGTGAGGAGATCCGTACGCGGATTCGCCAGCACGCCTCACCGCATCACGTACCGCGGGTGGTGCTGCCCGTCGCGGATCTGCCGCGCACGATCAGTGGGAAGATTACGGAGATCACGGTGCGCGATGTCGTGCACGGTCGTCCGGTGCGCAATTCCGACGCGCTTGCCAACCCGGACGCTCTAGCGCTTTTCCGGAATCTTCCGGAACTTGACGGGTACTGATCTATTCGCGCATCGCCCGCCCCTCGCCGTCTCACGACACACCGCAGGAGATCGCATGATACGTTCGTGGATTCGCCCGCTTGCCTTCGCCGCACTGGTGCTGGCCGCGCCGTCGCTGCCCGCCCAGCCCAAGAAGGCCGAGAAGCCGGCCGCGGCCGCCAAGCCCGCCTCGGCCCCTGCCAAGGCCGCCGCAGCGCCCACGGCCGCCAAGATCGACATCAACACAGCGACGGCTGCCGAACTCGAAGCGTTCCCAGGGATCGGCAAGGCGATTGCCGCCAAGATCATCAAAGGACGCCCGTGGGCGAATAAGGGACAGCTCGTCGCGAAGAAGGTCATGAGTCAGGCCGCGTACGACAAGATCAAGGAACAGCTCATCGCCAAGCAGTAAGGTCCCCGTATTAACTTTCCGGTATGTCACTCTGCCAGCTGGGAAGCCAAGGAGATCAGCGGGAGCGCGCCTGGATCGGTGCGCTCCCGCGTTCTCACATCTGAGTCGGTCGGATCGAGAAACGCACACCGTTCCTTATCCGATTCACACTGACTCCGAGGTTGTCATGGCGACGCTCACCGCTCCAGAGGTCGGCATCGAGCAGGATGCCTTTCCGATCAACGGCACCGACTACGTCGAGTTCTACGTCGGCAATGCCAAGCAGGCCAGTCACTATTATCGTGCCGCATTCGGCTATCAGCTCGTCGCGTACCGCGGCCCAGAAACCGGCGTTCGTGATCGCGCCAGCTACTTGCTGCAGCAGGGCAAGATCCGTCTGGTGCTCACGACGGCGATGCATCCAGATTCGCCGATCGCCGAACACGTACTTCGGCACGGTGATGGGGTAAAAGATTACGCGCTCTGGGTCGACGACGCACGTCTCGCGTACGCGACCGCGATCGAACGCGGTGCCATCGCGGTGCGCGCGCCGGAACTGTTCCGTGACGCCGACGGTGAAGTCGTCATCGCGGCGATCGCAACCTACGGCGACACGATTCACTCGCTGGTCGAACGACGGAATTACCGCGGACTCTTCCTGCCGGGCTTCCGTGCCGTTACGCCGCACTATCAGCCGGCCGACGTCGGGCTCAAGTATGTCGACCACTGCGTCGGCAACGTCGAACTGGGCCAGATGAACCGCTGGGTCGGGTACTATGCCGACGTCATGGGATTCCGCAATCTGATCACGTTCGACGACAGCGACATCAGCACGGAGTACTCGTCGCTCATGTCGAAAGTCATGGCGAACGGCAACGACAAGATCAAGTTTCCCATCAACGAGCCGGCGTCGGGCAAGAAGAAGTCGCAGATCGAAGAGTATCTCGACTTTTATCACGGACCGGGCGCGCAGCACCTCGCCCTCGCGACGGACGATATCCTGGCGACGGTGACGACGCTGCGCGATCGCGGCGTCGAGTTCCTCTCGGTGCCGACGTCGTACTACGACGAACTGCAGGCGCGCGTCGGCATCATCGACGAGCCGATCGAAGACCTCGCGAGGCTCGGCATCCTCGTCGATCGCGATCCGGACGGCTATCTGCTGCAGATTTTCACGAAGCCAGTCGAAGACCGCCCGACGCTCTTCTACGAGATCATTCAGCGTAAGGGCGCGAAGAGCTTCGGCAAGGGCAACTTCAGGGCGCTGTTCGAATCGATCGAACGCGAGCAGGAACTCCGCGGGAACCTCTGAGCGAATCATGCCTCACTACCACGCGCTCGGCTCCATCCCGCGAAAGCGGCACATTGTCTTTCGGCGTCCCGACGGCGGCTTGTACGCCGAAGAGCTCATGGGACACGAAGGATTTGTCGGCACGTCATCGCTCCTGTATCACGTATTCCCACCGACGACGGTCCTGACGGCACGAAAGATCCGCGATGTTGTCTGGACGAAGGACACCGACACCTCGCTGCGCCACCGGCATTTCCTGACGTCACGCGTCACGCCGGGGGGCTCGCCGACGATGGACCGCATCCCGCTCCTGTTCAATCATGACATCGGCATGCTGTACGTCGAGCCCGATGTCACCGACGCGCACTTCTACCGCAACAGTCAGGCGGATGAAATCGTGTACGTGGTTGAAGGGCACGGGGTGCTCGAATCGGTGTTCGGCGAACTGCCGTACACGCCCGGTGATTACGTCGTGATTCATCGCAACATCACGCATCGTTGGCGCATCGATCCTGCGGCCGGAAAGACCAAGTTTCTCGTCATGGAAAGCGCCGGTCACGTGCGAACGCCCAAACGTTATCGTAACGAGTTCGGCCAGTTGCTCGAAGGAGCGCCATATTCGGAACGCGATATCCGACGTCCGCAGCATGTCGAACCACGCGAAGAGAAAGGGGAGTTCCCGATTTTCGTGAAGCAGTACGACGCGATCAACGAACTCGTGCTCGATCACCATCCGTTCGATGTCGTCGGATGGGACGGCTACTTCTATCCGTGGGCATTCAGCATCCACGACTTCGAGCCGATTGTCGGACGCATTCATCAGCCGCCGCCAGTGCATCAGACGTTTCAGGGCGACGGCTTCGTGATCTGCTCGTTCTGCCCGCGTCCGTACGACTTCGATCCCGAAGCCGTGCCGGCGCCGTACAATCACAGTAACGTCGACTCCGACGAGGTGCTGTTTTACGCGTCGAGTGAATTCATGAGTCGCAAGGGCATCGAATACGGCTCGATCACGTTGCATCCCGATGGACTTCCGCACGGCCCGCATCCAGGACGTGCCGAGGCGTCGATCGGCGCGAAGTACACGAACGAACTGGCCGTGATGATGGACAGCTTCAGGCCCATGCACGTCGCCAAGGCGGCCATGGACTTCGAAGACGCCGCATATCACAAGAGCTGGCTCGACCATCAACACGCGCAGTTCAATCCTCCCACGTCGTAATCCGCTTCACATGCCGCGTCTTTCTGCACGTTTTGCCGGCTTTCCCGTTTATCCGTTGGCGCACATTCCGGCGCGCAAGAGAGCGCTGATCGACGCGGGCATGGATGTCATCGACCTCGGCGCGGGTGACGCAGATCTCGCGCCTCCCGCGGCGGCGGTTGCCGAGTTGCAGCGGGCGGCCGAAGTGCCGACGATGCAGCGGTATGGTTTCGGCATGGGGTACGTGCCGTACCGCGAAGCGATCGCCGCATGGATGCAGAAACGATTCGGGCAAACCGTCAACCCGATGACGGAAGTCGTGCCGTTGCTCGGCAGCAAGGAAGGGCTCGCCCATGTCGCGTTCGCGTACGTCGGCCCTGGCGACGTCGCGATCATCCCCGATCCTGCGTATCAGGCGTATCTCGGCGGGACGCTGCTCAGCGATGCGCAGCCGTACGTGTACGCCCTGCGGCCGCGCACGAACTTTCTCATCGATCTCGACGAGATCCCGGCCGACGTGATGGCACGTACGCGCGTCTTGTATCTGAACTATCCGAATAATCCGACGGCGGCGATCGCGCCGCGCGATTACCTCGAGCGCGTCGTGAAGACGTGCATCGATCGGGACATTTTGCTGGTGTACGACAACGCGTACTCGGAGATGGGTTTCGATGGATACGTGCCGCCGAGCATTTTCGAAATCGACGGGGCGCGCCAAGTGGCAATCGAGTTTCATTCGCTATCGAAGACGTACAACATGACCGGCTGGCGTTGCGGCTGGGCCGTCGCGCAGCCGGAGATCGCTGGCGCGCTGACCAAGGTGAAAGGCTTCACGGATACCGGGCAGTACATGGGGATTCAGGCGGCCGGTGTCGCGGCGCTCGAGAGTTGGGCCGAGTTTGTGCCCGGGAATCTCGAGGTGTTCAAGGCGCGGCGCGACGCCGCCGTCGCGGCGTTCCGCGCGAACGGCTTTACCGCTGACGTGCCGCGTGCCACGATGTATCTCTGGATCCCGCTACCTGACGGCATCCCCAGCGCCGCATTCGCCGAACGTTTGCGCGAAGGCTCTGGCGTGATCGTCATGCCGGGCTCGGGATTCGGTGCGGGTGGGGAAGGGTTCTTCCGTATTTCGTTCATCCAGTCGCCGGAACGCATCGTGGAAGCCGCACGACGCGCCGGCGTCGTCCTGCAGGCGATGCTCGCCGACGTGCAGGCGACCACCGCGGCGGGGACATGAATCGCACACTCCGCCTGCTGTGTATGAGCGCCGCACTGGCGGTCGCGTGCCGTCCGCACGCACCGGTGGCCGTACTGCCGACCCCGTCGACGGGCGGCGCGAATAGCCGAACGGACGCGCCAAGAACCGGCGACGGAGCGCCAGTCTCGGGAGCGGCGGCCGGACCGGGCATCGCGCCGGCCCGACGAGTGGCCGGTCCGTTCGCGCCAGAACTGACTCGCGAGTTCCGCGGTGTGTGGGTGGCGACGGTCGCGAATATCGACTGGCCATCGTCGCGCTCACTGAGCAGTGCGCAGCAGCAGAAGGAGTTGCTCGATCTGCTCGATCGCGCGGCCGCGCTCAAGCTCAATGCGGTGATCTTTCAGGTGCGACCGGCCGCCGACGCGTTGTACGACTCGAAGATCGAACCGTGGTCGGAGTATCTGACGGGTACGCAAGGGCAGCCTCCCGCGCCGTTCTGGGATCCGCTCGAATTTGCCGTCCGTGAGGCGCACGCACGCAATCTGGAATTGCATGCGTGGTTCAATCCGTATCGCGCGCGACAGACGGGCGCGCACAGTGCCCTCGCACGCACACATATCGCGAAGACCAATCCGTCGCTCGTCAAGCGGTATGGCGAAATGCTCTGGATGGATCCGGGTGAGAAGGCCGTGCGCGATCGCACGCTGCGCGTCGTGCTCGATGTCGTAAAGCGCTATGACGTCGACGGCGTTCATCTGGACGACTACTTCTATCCGTATCCGGAAGCGAAGCGGGGCAAGGAAATCCCCTTCCCGGATAACGTCAGTTACAAACGCTATCGAAAGACCGGTGGCACGCTCGGTCGCGCGGACTGGCGCCGGCAGAATGTCGATCTGCTCGTGAAGGCACTCGACGAGGGGATACACAAGGTCAAACCGTGGGTGCGCTTCGGCATCAGCCCGTTCGGCATTTGGCGTCCCGGGTTTCCGTCGCAGATTCGCGGCTTCGATTCGTATGAAAAACTGTATGCCGACGCGAAGAAGTGGTTGAACGAGGGGTGGGTGGACTATTTCACGCCGCAACTCTACTGGCCGACGACGAAGGCGGAGCAGTCCTATCCGCTCTTGCTGCAATGGTGGTCGCATGAGAACACGCGCTCCCGTCACCTCTGGCCGGGTAACTTCACCTCGCGCGCCGGCGGCACGGGGGCGAGCGCGATCTCCGTCGCCGAACTGGTCGAGCAGATTCGCGTCACGCGTCTGCAGGCCGGTGCGACGGGCAACGTGCACTTTTCGATGAAGTCCTTCCTGACGAATCAGGGACGGATGAATGACACGCTGTCCGCGGGGCCCTACGCGAGCCTGGCGATCGTGCCGGCGACGCCGTGGCTCAAGTCGCCGACTCCACCCGTGCCGGCGCTGCAGATCACCTCACGCAATGCGTTGATCGCCGTGGAGTTGGGCACCACCCGCAAGGCGATGCCGTGGCAGTGGCTCGTTCAGGTGCGCACCGACACGGGATGGACCAGCACGCTGCTCCCCGGGGCGGCGACGACCTATTCCATACCGGCCGGCATTCTGGCCACGGATGTCACGGTCCGGGCGTTCAATCGCGTAGGGGTTGAAAGTCCGCCGATTTCGGTATCGCTTTCTGTCTCGCAGTCCAGCGGGCACGCCGCCGCGCAAGACCCGTCTCACCAGTCCATTACTCGAGGGCGTTCTGATGGCCACTGATCGTGCGCCATTCTTCTATCGCATGACGGACGGCATTCGCATCACGGTGCGCCCGTCGTATCTGCGCGATCGTTCAAACCCGATGCTCGGGCAGTTCGTGTTCGCCTATCACATCCGCATCGAGAACATCGGCGAGCACGCGGCCCAGCTGCGGACCCGGCGCTGGCTGATTCACGACGAATCCGTCGGCGATTCGGTGGTGGAAGGCGAAGGCGTTGTCGGCGAACAGCCGCACCTCATGCCCGGTCACGTACACGAGTATCGCTCGTTCTGCGTGCTCAAGTCTCCGCACGGCTGGATGGAAGGGGCCTATCGCTTCGAGCGCGACGACGGTTCGTCCTTTCAGGCGTACATCCCGCGATTCACGCTCGCGGCTGAACCACGCGCCGATACGCTGTCCTGACGATCACGTCGCGTTCGCGACGCGTTCAGGTTGATGACGACACGTCCGGTCGCGGGATCAGCTCGGCAAATGGTGCGTAGAGCTGATCGGTCGTCGATTGCGGGAGCAAGTCGGCGACCAGCAGCGCCAGCAATGCAGCCAGTGCCGGCTCGGCGATCGGATCCAGGTGAGCCAGTGCGTCGGCCTCTCCCTCGTCGTCATCCGGTGTAACGACCGGTGTGTCGCGGTCCGGACCGTCCGGTATGCGTACTAACTGAAGCAGCGGACCGGCGAGTGCGTCGCGCGCATCCGTTCGTCCGGAGCGCTCAATCGTCTCGGCTAGGCGCAATTCCGCCGCCACGAACGCCGGGGTCTGTGCGATCTCCTGGAAACGCCGCACCGCTTCACCGTGCGCATTGGCGTCAAGCCCCGCGAGTCGCACGAGAAACTGGCGCACGGCGGGCGTCGCGGGTCCGTAGGGGCCGGTCATCGCGCGGCGTCCGTGAGTACCGTGCGATCGACGCGATGGCCGAGCGCCGCGAGGCCGTCCAGCACCGTTGGCTTGCTCGGTGCCCAACCGGTGGCACGTAATGCGTCGATCGGAATGCGCTGGTTCGATCGCGACGTCGCCCTGCCGGACGATGGCGTGGTCGACCTCGAGGCCGAGGCCGACGCCGACGCGCCGAGCGCACGCGCGACGACGGACGCGCGGATCGGCGTGCCGTCGGCGCAATTGAAGCGCCGTAACGTTCCGGCTGCGGCAGGATACGCCAGCACATGGGCAATGGCTGATACCACATCGTCGCGCCACGAGAAGTTGCACCAGACGTCCTGATCGCCTGTCGGGATCGTCGTGCGGAAACGGCCTGCGGGATCACGCCCGGGACCGTACAGTCCCGCAACGCGGAGGATTGTCCGACGTGTTCCCCGTGCGATCGACTGGTCAGCCAGCACGTCCTCGGCGTCGAGCAGCGCACCCTGACGCGCGTCGCGTCGCTGGATCTCGTCCGTCTCGCGAGAGACCGCCCCGTCCGAGCGACCATACACGCCCGTGCTCGACGTGTAGACGATGTTGCGGCAGTCGCGTTCGTCGGCAAGTGCCAGGGCGCCGCGCAGCGCCGCAGGGTACGTGGACGTATGGTCGTCGCCCGCTTCGCGCGACGGCGCGACGCACACCACGAGATGATCGAACGACGCTGGCAGCGCCTCACGCCACGCATGCTGCCATGCATCGTGCTGCGTATCGGGCCCGTCGAGTCGGATGTCGCCTTGCAGTGCCGCGATACGACCGTCGTCGAACCGACTGTGGGCCCCGGGAGTGGCCTCAGGAGCGCTGCGCTGTACGGTCCATACCAGCATGCCCTTCGCGGCGAGTTCGTGCGCCACAGCGCCGCCCAGCCAGCCGGGGCCGACCACCATCGCCTTCTGGACCTCTCTGCGGTCTGTCACCTATTTCCCTGTCTTGTCACGCGCGAAATCAGCCGCGCGACCAGAGGAAGCGAAGACTCGGCCTCTTCGGACGACGATCGCGTGCGAGATCGTCGGAGTGATGCAGCGTCAATCTCGGTTCGGTCGTGTCGTTCACGCGGACCGCATCGGACTTCGACGCGACCTCACTGACAGTGCTGATCGCCTTCTGACCACGCGGCGGGGACGGCATCACGACCGGTGATCCGCGCGGGCTCAGGCGACTCATCACGGCCGGCACCGATTCGTCGGGCGTCGGAATGTGCGTGCTCGTCGGTGGCGGCACGATCATGTCGGCGAGTTCCTGCGCGGATGGCTCTGTGGGCGTGCCGTACTCGATCGTAAAGCCCAACGAATTGTTGGCGGTCAATGCGACGGCCGTCGTCGGTGCGGACTCCACGAGGTCGATACGCGTATTGCCGAAGATATCGTCCGCGCGATGGCGAATTGGCAGATCGACGATGTCGAGATCGAGTGACATCTCCGGCGCGGTGGCGAGCATCGGCTCCGCTACGGTATGCATGGGGACGACAGTGGGTTCGGCAATCGCGACGATGCGCACGGGCGTTTCGTAGATCACGCGTGAACGGGCCGGCGTATTGCGCAGCAGGGCATCGGTGACGAGTACGGCATCGAACAGCGGTTGATCGTCGAGCACTTCGTCCGGCGCGGCGTCCAGTCCGACCGGCGCGTGTTCGGCGATGTGTACGACGACCTGTTCGGCGACGCGTTCTGCCGCCACGGCTGTCATCAGCGGAATCGTGTTCGCGCTGTGCCGTCGGTAGCTCGACACACGCGCCAACAGGACATCGGCGGCGTAGGTCGGCAGATCGTGCACCGCGAGCAGCGCGTGCAATCGCAGCAGGTACGGTTCGGCGGTCGACGGCGCGCCGGCGGCGATCGCCAGACGCGCCGCGTTTTCGAGGACATCAGAAAGTCGAAGATCCTCGTCGCCAGCGTGCAGCTCGATGCTCGCAATTGAACGACTGATCAACGCGAGCCCTTCGCCGGCACGTCCGGCCGACCCCAGCATCACGGCCAGGTCAGAACGCGCGCGGGCGACCGCGATCGCATCCTCACCCAACAGCGCCGCGCGAAGCGAACAGGCGCGCTGCGCGTGCCGGATAGCATCCTCGACACGACCGCCTCGGAAGCATGCCTGCGCGAGGTTGTTCAGCACCAACGCATGGGCCTCGTGCGATGCCATGTCTGCGCGTGACGCGACCGCGTCCTCGGCGGCCGTGAACGCGTCAATCGCATCCACCCACGCGCCGACCGCCGCATACCTCAGGCCGCGAGCGTTCTCGTCGCTCCAGCCATCCTTTGCGCTCATGGCGCGCTCATCCGTCAGGAGTCCGTGCATCTCGAAGGTGGGACGCGTCGTATCAGCGATCGTCACCGCAGTGTGCCGGTGCTGTGACGGTTGTGCTGGGGATGATCATCCGGTCCGTGCCAGCGCTGTTCAGCGCCGTTGCGGGGAGGAGGAATATGCGGTGCACCCAGCGCAACCGCGATGGTTCAGCGCAGGCGCGTCCAAAAGATTTCCACGTCACAATGTGGAAACTGAGAATTGACTGAAAGTTCGCGACACGTAGGTTAGCATCGACACCGACCCGCGCTCATGAAATCCTTCTCGTTTCGCCCACGAATGTACACCGCCTGCTGTGCGCGCAGGACCCAGAGGCAGGTCGTTCAATCGACCTTCCTCGTAGTCGCGATCATGTCTGGCGTGGCGGCCTGCGCTGGCAGTGCTGACGGTGGTGTGACGATCAGCGGCGACGTCGTCGGACTGGATACGCTGGCGCTCCGTGGCGACTCGCTGATCGCCCAGGCTGGGCGACCGCCGCGAGCGATCGACTCGCTGCGTGCGATCGCCGAAGGCAAGGTGACGCGCGCGCATTCAGCGTCGAAAAGTAGCGCGATTGCGATTGCGAATGCGAAGGGAAACAATGCCGCAAAAGGCGCCACCACTTCGACGGCGCTGCCTGCGTTACCCGGCGCTAATCCGATGTCGATTCGCGCGCAGGCACGCGGCGATTCCATGGCACGTGCCGCCGCATTGAAGTTGGTAGGCGTTGACGCCGGCGGGCGGTCGCGAGGCGATACGGTGCGTGGCGTCGTCACGCTGATTGGCACAGAACCGGCCCGGCAGGTCGTCTTGCGCACCGTTGACGGTGCGAACATCGCGATGAGTGGCATGGTCACGAGCGGCCTCGCGCGACTCGCCGGCAGTGAACTCGTTATTCGCGGCGTTCGCGTGTCGCCGCGTGACGTCGTCGTCTCCGACTTCATTGTGCGTGCCGCGAACGGACAGCCCGCCATAGACGGCAAGTTGGAAGGCGGCGGCGGGGGATGGTACCTGCAGATGACCGATGGCTCTGGACGCAAACCGCTCACCGCCGTACCCGCGGCTTTGCAGAACTTGCAGGGCTCGCGCGTCTGGATCGCGACGAAACGTGGTGCACCGATGGCCTTCGGCGCGATCGGCCGTCGGTACTGAGCGGTCGTACTGTCGTAGTACGAGATTTTAGATCGCGCCGGTCATCACGGCCACGGCGTCCGACATGCTGGTCGACTGCGGATCAAGAATCGCCGCGCGCTTGCCAAGTCGCTGCACATGCACGCGATCAGCCACCGCGAAAACGTGCGGCATGTTGTGGCTGATCAGCACGACCGACAGGCCACGATCCCGTACGCGTTTGATCAACTCGAGCACCATCGCCCCTTCACGCACGCCGAGCGCGGCCGTCGGTTCATCGAGAATCACCACATGTCGTGCGAATGCGGCGCTGCGCGCCACGGCGACGCCCTGTCGCTGGCCGCCCGACAGTGTCTCGAGCGGTTGTGTCATCGACTTGACGCGAATATCGAGCGCCTGCAGATGCTGCTCGGCTTCCATGTGCATGCGTGCGTGATCGAGCAGTCGCAGCAGACTGCCCGCGAGACCACCGCGTCGCAGCTCGCGGCCCAGAAAGAGATTCTCGGCGATCGTCATCGCGGGAGCGACCGCGAGATCCTGATAGACCGTCTCGATGCCGAGTCGGCGTGCATCGATTGGCGTACGCAAACGAACCGGCACGCCATCAAGGCGAATCTCCCCGTGGTCGGGTGAGAGCGCTCCAGACAACGCCTTGATCAGCGACGACTTGCCGGCACCGTTGTCGCCAATGATCGCCATGATCTCGCCCGCGCGCACCTCGAAATCCGTGCCGTCGAGCGCGACGACCTGACCGAAGTGCTTCACGAGGCCGCGCGCCTCGAGCACCATCGGAGCGGATGCCGCGGTGCTCATGCGCGACGCGACCACTGATCGAGCGCAACGGACGCGATCACCAGTACGCCCGTCACGAGAATCTGGTACACCGATGACACGCCCATCAGCGTGAGCCCGTTGCGAAACACGCCGACGATCAACGCACCAACAAGCGTACCGAGCACGATGCCGCGTCCGCCGAAAAGGCTCGTACCACCAAGAACAACGGCGGTCACGGTGTCGAGATTCTCCGTTTGGCCCGCCTGCGGATCTCCCGCGCCCGTCCGCGCGACCGAGAGCAGGGCCGCGATCCCATAACAGGCGCCGGCCAATGCGTAGACGCCGAGCAGCACGCGTTCGGTGGGAATGCCGGCGAGTCGCGCGGCTTCACGATGATTGCCAACGGCATAGATGTGTCGTCCTGACGCCGTCTCGCGCAGCCAGAGCCACGCGCCGAGGTAGAGCAGCAGCATCAGGACTGCACCGTAGGCGATCGGCGCACCACCCACCCGTACGGTCGACCCCAGCCAGGTCAGCATCGGCGGCACATCGGTGATGCTTTGCGAATGCGAGATCAGCTGCGTAATGGCAAACGCGATGTTCATCGTCCCGAGCGTCACGATAAATGGCGGCAGTTTCACGCGCGTGACGAGCAGTCCATTGAGTGCGCCGACCGCCGATGTCACCGCGACGCCGGCGAGAATCGCCATGGCGGGGGGCCAACCACCGACGGTCGCGAGTCGTGTCATCACAATCGCGCCGAGCGCCATCACGAGACCGCAGGAGAGATCGATGCCCGCCGTCAGGATGACGAGCGTCTGTCCGATCGCCAGCACGCCGACCACCATGACCTGTTGCAGAATCAGCGCGAAATTTTCGGTTGCCAGGAATCGCGGCGACTGTATGCTGAATACAATGCACGCGACCAGCAGCGCTACCAGCGGACCAAAGGTCGCGAGGGCGCGTGCCCTCACCGTCGTGGTGTCACGCGGTCTGCCTCACGCTGCGTGGCTCACTTCTCGCCCCAGCACACCTTGAGGGCGCTGTCCGCGGCGATACTCGGCACGCCCGCCGATGCCTTCGCGGTGATCAACTGCACACCGGTATCGTGATACCCCGACGCCTTCGAGCCGCTCTTCGCGAATGCGACCGCAGCAGCCACGCCCATCTCGGCCATCTTCGTTGGATACTGTTGCGCCGTCGCGCCAAGTCGACCAGCCTGAATCGCTTTGATCCCCTGGCACCCGCCGTCGACAGACACGAGCACGACGGCGTCGCTCTTCTTCGCCTGCTCCAGCGCGTTGAAGGCGCCGGCCGCGGCCGGCTCGTTGATCGCGTAGACGACGTTGATCTCCGGGTTCTTCTGCAGGCAGTTCTCCATACCCGTCTGCCCCTTCGCGCGATCGCCGTAGCTGTCGACCATGCACACCACTTCCGGCGGCTGCGCGAGTTCATTGCTTGATTTGGCGTTCGAGCTGAGGCCAAAGCCTTGCAGGAACCCGTTGTGTCGCTGTGCGCCAACCGGATGGCCTGGCAACAGATCAATCGTGGCGATCTTCGGCGCACGTGCGCCTAGTGTCTGCTTGGCATATCGTCCGATCAGTTCGCCGGCGAGGAAATTATCCGTCGCGAACAAGCCATCGGTGACGTTGGCCGGATCAGCCGGACTGTCGAGTGCAATGATCATCACACCTTTCGCCCGAGCCTTCTGAATTGCCGGCACGATCGCTTTCGAATCATTCACCGTGATGAGAATCGTCTTCGCGCCAGCGGCCACCATGTTCTCGAGCGCGGTCACCTGCCCGGCGTTGTCGCCATCGTTCTTTCCGGCGCCGGTCATCAACTCGAAGCCATTGGCTCGCGCGGCGGCATCCGCCCCCTGACGCATCGTCACGAAGAATGGATTGCTCTCGGTCTTCGTGATCAGGCCAACGATCGGCGCGCGCTCCTTCGCCGTGCCGCACGCGCCGACAAGCAGTACGAGCACACTCGCGGCGCATCGTCGCACGCATCGCTTCACGCGTGATTCGCCCACGACGTTTCACCCTCGGTGTAGGGGACGCAGGGGTCGTAACGGCCCGGCGTCTCCGTGTACCGCAACGCCTTCGTCATCCCGATTTCCGACGTGAAGTAGCCGAGCAGTGTCAGCTCCTTGATCATGCGGAAATAGTGCGTGGGCTGATCGGCGGGCTTCGCGTCCATGTACTGCTTCGTGTCGCGATCCACCTGTTCCAGCAGCGCGAGCCGTTGCGCCGGCGTGGCCTTCATGAACGACGTCGTGTGCATGGTCTGGCACGCGTCGTTCAGCGTCTTCATTCCACTGCGGAACGTTGTCTGGTCCTTGGCGTCGTAGCAGTCGGTGACCATGACCGCCATGAACGCGCCAACCTTGGCGGCCTTGGCGCCTGGCGTCTTCGTGTCGGGCAGGATCGTATCCGCGATTTCATCGAGATACGCGATGTCATCGGCCGAGAAGGAGCCACTCGTTGCGCCACTTTTCGCAGATGGCGTGCGGTCGCCCGCGCATCCCTGCAGGATTGAGGTGCCACCTACCAGCGCGACGCCGCCTAACAGCATGCTGACGCGCTTGATGGCCTCGCGGCGATGCATCATGCCGTCGGCCAGTGCACGGGCGTCGGTATCGAGCGTCGGATCACTAGCCATGATGTCGTGTCCCCTTACAGGTTGCGCTTGTTGAGTTCACTCACCGCAAAGTCCGCGGCGCGCGCGGTCAGTGCCATATAGGTGAGCGACGGATTCACACAGGCCGCCGAAGTCATCGCCGAACCATCGGTGACGAAAACGTTCGGCGCATCCCACACCTGATTGTGCTTATTGAGCACCGAGTTCTTCGGGTCCGTGCCCATGCGGGCGGTGCCCATCTCGTGAATGCCCTGACCGGGGAAATAGCCGTTGTCGTACGTGCGCACGTTCTTGACGCCACTGGCTTCCAGCATCTCGGCCATGTCTGCCATCATGTCCTTGCGCATCAGTCGTTCGTTCTCGCCCGTTGCACAGTCGATCTTCACGACGGGCAGCCCCCACTTGTCCTTCTTCGTCTCGTCGAGCGTGATCTGATTCGCATGATTCGGCAGCATTTCACCAAAGGCCAAGCCGCCGACTTTCCAGTCACCCGGAAGGGTCGCCTCGTCCTTGAAGTTCGCGCCAATACCGAGCTCCGCGACAACGCGCTGCCAGTCGGAGCGTGAGGCGCCGCCTTGGTAGCCGAAACCGCGCAGGTAGTCGCGCTTATCGCCGAACAGGTTGCGAAAACGCGGCACATAGAAGCCCGTTGGCTTTCGACCGAAGTAGTACTGGTCGTCGAGTCCTTCGAGTTTGCCTTCGGCGCCTAGACGGAAGTGATGATCCATCAGGTTGTGCCCCAGCTCACCCGAGCTGCTCCCCAATCCGCCGGGCCACAGGTCCGTCGCCGAACGCATGAGCAACCACGCCGAGTTGATCGTCGATGCACAGACAAAGATGATCTTCGCTTGGTAATCCGTCGTCTGATTACTGATCGCGTCCAGCACGCGCACGCCGCTCGCGCGCTTCTTGTCCTTGTCGTAGAGAATCTCGGTGACGATCGACCACACCTTCATCGTCATCTTCCCCGTCTTGACTGCGGCGGGCAGCGTCGACGATTGCGAGCTGAAGTAGCCGCCAAACGGGCAACCCAGCCAACAGGCATCACGCGCCTGGCATTTGTTGCGCCCCTCGACCGGCTGCGTGAGGTTCGCCGTGCGCGCCGGGATCACATGGCGCTTGCCGCCGAACTGTTTCTTTAATGCCGTCGAGAATTTCTCTTCGCCGCAGTTCAGCGGAAACGCCGGCTGAAACTGTCCGTCGGGCAGCTGGGCCAAGCCTTCGTGTGAACCCGCAATGCCGGCGAACTTCTCGACATGGTCATACCACGGCGCGAGATCCTTGTAACGGATCGGCCAGTCGGTCGCGATACCATCCTTGGCATTCGCGTCGAAGTCGAAGTCGCTCCACCGATAACTCTGGCGACCCCACATGAGCGAACGCCCGCCGACGTGATAACCGCGGAACCAGTCGAAGCGCTTCACCTCGGAGTACGGCGACTCGTCGTCGCTCGCCCACCAGTCGAGATTCTTCTCGTTGAGCGGATAGTCGCGCTTGAGCACAGGATAGTGCGCGATCATCTCCTGCGTGCGACCACCGCGATGCGGATACGCCCACGGCGGTTTGATCGCGTTCACATAGTCTTTGATGTGCTCGATATTCTTGCCGCGTTCGAGCACCAGCACGTTCAGGCCTTTCTCCGACAGTTCCTTGGCGGCCCAGCCGCCGGAGATGCCTGAGCCGACGACGATCGCATCGTATTCCGTGGTCTGCACTGCGTCCTCCGTGAACGCGAATCAAGGCATACGGGAAGGTGGTATGCCAAACTGGGGGTAGTATGCGTGCGGGGCGAGGCTTTGGCGACTGGAGCGGCGGCGCAAACGGTTGCGGTGGGGCTGAACCACGATATCGGACAACTACGTTATCGGCTAAACGAGATCGGCTAACCGAGATCGGATATCCGATATCGGATCTCGTTCGTCCGATATCGCGGCTATGCCCTGTCGCCGTTCAGCTTTCTCGGATCGCCGCCATCGGCGTCGCCCTATACACATCACGACTCGTCATCCACCCGATCGCCATCGTCAGCGCCAGCATCCCCGCCGCGAGCGCGACGGTCGGGCCGACCGCCGGATGGAATGCGTCGTGAAAGACGAACCGTGTCAGCCCCCACGCGCCGGCAAAGGCGAGCACCATCCCGGTCAGCGCGCCCAGCGCGCCCAAGGCGCCGTACTCGGCCAGCAAGATCTTGGCGACCTGTGCCCGCGATGCGCCGAGCGTGCGCAGCAGCACCCCTTCACGCAGACGCGCGCGACGCGTGGCGGCCACCGCGCTGAACAACACGGGAATACCCATCGCCAACGAGAACAGCCCGAGGAATCGGATCGCGAGAATGACGCGATTCACAATTGAGCCGATTGTTTGGCGCACGAGGGTCAGATCGAGGCTCGAGATGTTCGGGAAACGCCGCACCACATCGCGCTGAATCGCTGCGAGTGCATCGCCCGGTGGCACGTTCGCGACGAAGACGTATTGCTGCGGCGCGCGCCGGATCGCCTCGGGCGCGAAGACCACAAAGAAGTTCGCTTCGAACCGTGCGAAGTTCACCGTGCGCAGGCTCGTGACGATCGTGCGCACCGGGACGCCCTGCACATTCCACATCACGGTGTCGCCAAGCGCGATCCCCAAATTCGTCGCTAAATCGCGCTCGAACGAGACAGGGAAGGGTGCATCGGGATTTGCGGCACGCGCTTTCGCACGTGTCGCGCTGTCCGCGAACCATTGCCCACCCGCCAACACTTCAGAACCGACGATCTTGTCACGATAGGTTGAGCGGTATTCGCGACGCAACGCCCAACCGGCGCGTTTCCGGCTCGTGTCCGCCATCAACGCCGAGACGCTGCGTCCATTGACGGCATCGATACGCATCGTCACGATCGGCGTGCGCTGCACGATCTCATACTTGCGTGCGCGCAGCACCGAATCCAACGGCTCGGCCTGATTGTCCTGCACGTCGAAGAACAACAGGTTGCCGGCGCTCGAGTCAGCGGTCGCCTGAACCTGTCCCAGCAGATTCGCCTGCACGAGATAGACGGTGCTGAGCAGGAATGCGCCGAAACCCAAGGCCAGCGTCACCGCGCGTGTCTGGTTGGCCGGTCGATGCAGGTTCGCGATCCCTTGACGCATCGTGAACGGCCACGATGGACGCGTTACACGTCGTGCGGCCGCGATGAGCAGCGCCGCCGCGACCCAAAGCACTCCGACTGCGCCGGTGATCGAGGCGCTGATGATCAGTCCATCGCGCACATTCCCGAGTCGCGCGAGGATGATCGCGACCAAGCTGCCGACCAGTAGTCCATCGACGCTCAATCGCGCAACGTCGTTCCACTCGCTCGGCATCGCCGCCGAATCCATCTCGCGCCGAATCGCCTGCAGCGGCGACACGCGGCGCAACGCCAGCAGTGGGCGCATCGCGAACACCAATGCCACCCAGACGCCGGTGCCAAGTCCCGTCAGCAGCGGCTTGGCCTCGAGAACGATTTGCACGTCGACCGGAAGGAAATCCGCGACAACGCGTGGTAGCAGGAACTGAATGCCGATGCCCATCAGGGCGCCGGCGGCCGCGCCGACGAATCCCATCGCCGCCGCTTGCACGACGTACAGCGCCAGCACCTGTCGGCTCGTCGCGCCGAGGCATCGCAGCACGGCGACCGTATCGATCTTCGCGGAGACGAAGGCATTCACACCGCTCGCAACACCGATGCCGCCAAGCAGCAACGCGATGAGTCCGATGATGCTCAGGAAGTCGGCGAGACGTCCGACCGCTTCGGTGAGATCCCGCTCGGTGTTCTCGACGGTGACGACGCGCACGCGCGTGCGCGGCGCCGGAGTCGTCAGGCCATTGCGCGTAGAGTCCGCAATGGGTGCGGCGGCCGCCGTGATTGTACTGTCTGCCGAGCCCTGTGCGGCCCTGGTGCGCGGCGGCGGCGGCGAGGCGGCGCTGTCTGGCGTGTCGTCGATGGGCGCACCGCGGGATCCTCCTTGGCCGCGACGTGCATCGGCGGCTTCCTGCAGCGCCGCTGCGCGCGGATCGATGCGTCGGCGCAGCGTGCGCGCGAATTTCGCCGCGGCACGTTTATCCTCGAGCGACGTCGGCAGTCGCAGGACCACATCGTACTGCGCGCGGCTGCCGAACTTGAGTAACCCGGTCGACTCGACCCATTTGTCGGAGATGTAGACGCGCGGACCGATCAACGATGCAATGGCGGCGTCACCCGGCGCGTTGCCGAGCGTGCCCGCGATGCGAAACATGCGCGTGCCGAGGCGCAGCGAATCACCGACGGTCGCGTTGACGGCGATGAGTAGGGATTGATCGACGAAGGCGATCGGCTCGCTGTGCACGCGACTCCAGCCGTCGGCCGGAATAGTCTCGACCTTGCCGTAGAACGGGTAGCCTGTGGTGACGGCGCGCACTTGCACCAGACGCGTGCCGCCTGAGGGTGCGGCAAGCGCCATCGACGCAAAGGTCGTGACACGCGCATGCGGGATGCCGACGGTGCTGAGCGAGTCGAGGAGCGTGTCGACGACCGCGGGCGGCGTCGCGCTGGCTTTAAGTGCGATGTCGCCGCCGACGAGCGTGCGCGACTGGTCGCGAATCGAGCTCGTCACGTTCCTCGCGAAGGAATCGATGGCGACGAGCGCGGCCACGCCGAAGGCGATCGACGACATGTACAGCGCGAGCCGTCGACGGGCGGTTCGACTCTCGCGCCACGCGAGGCGCAGCAGGGCCGACGCGGTCACGACGCGGCGACGGCGATCGGTGGCATGGCACTGCCGGGATCACGGTGCTGCACATCCTCGACGACGACACCGTCGCGCAAACGGATGGTGCGCTGTGTTCGCGCGGCCAAGGCGGTATCGTGGGTGACCAGAATGATCGTGCAGCCACGTTCGCGATTAAGCGATTCGAGCAGTTCGACGATGCGCTCGCCGGTGGCTTCATCGAGATTGCCCGTGGGCTCGTCCGCGAAGAGAATGCGCGGATCGTTCACGAAGGCGCGGGCGAGGGCGACCCGCTGCTGTTCGCCGCCGGAAAGCTGTTGCGGAAAGTGGTGCGTGCGGTCGCCCAATCCCACGCGGGTGAGGAGGTCTCGGGCGCGCGTGGCGGCCTCCTTTGCCGTCGCCGCGCCGGAGAGTTCGAGCGGCACCTGCACATTTTCCTGCGCGGTCAGCGTCGGGATCAATTGAAAGCTTTGGAACACAAACCCAACTTTCTGACCGCGCAGCATCGCGCGCTGGTCTTCGTTCAAGGTGCCCAGGTCGGTACCATCCAAGGAAACCGTGCCGCGACTCGGTGTATCAAGGCCGGCGAGTAACCCGAGCAGGGTCGTCTTGCCGCTGCCCGACGGACCGACGATCGAGACGAAGGCGCCCTGCGGCACTTCGAACGATACGTCCTGCAACACCGTGAGCGTTTGTGTTCCGCTCTGATACGACTTGGTCAACCCACGAGCGACAAGCATGGAATTGGTGCGAAGGGAAATGAGACGAGCGACACGGCAACGCGGGGCGATCTTCGCCATCGCGCTTTTGGCGATTTCGGTCGCCGCCTGCGGTTCGAACGAAAAGACTGGCGCGTCGGCAACGCCATCGACCGCCACCGGGGAATCAACCGGATCGGCTAGCGACAGAGCAACCGCGAACTCGTTACCGGGGTCGACGTCCGGCGCCGCACGCGGCGGGTCTGCTACCCCGATGACGCGTCGGCGAGTCGTGTTCCTCGGCACCAGTTTGACCGCCGGCCTCGGGCTCGATCCCGAGAAGGCCTACGTGGCCCTACTCCAACGCAAAATCGACTCGGCCGGATTCCCGATCACGCTCGTGAACGCGGGGCTGAGCGGCGAAACGTCGGCAGGGGCGTTGCGACGGGCCGCGTGGGTGCTCGATCAGCAGTCATCGGCCGTGGTGCTCGAGGTCGGTGCGAATGACGGTCTCCGGGGCGTGGACCCTGACTCGACGAAAGCCAACATTGTCGCGCTGATCAAGGCCGTCCGCACACAACAGCCGAATGCGGCCGTGCTGCTGGTGCAGATGGAGGCGCCCACCAACCTCGGGCGCGGCTATACGACCAACTTCCATCTGGCCTATGCCTCGGCCGCCAAGGAGACGCATACGCCCTTGCTGCCATTTCTTCTCGATGGCGTGGCCGGTGTGGCCCGACTCAATCAGGCGGATGGCATTCACCCGAACATCGAGGGATCGGTGCGCGTGGCCACGACGATGTGGAACGCGTTGCTGCCGACCTTCACGGCGCTATCGCGCTGATCCGAGGCGTGGCACTGGTCCGGTTGCCGTGAGCGGCATCGCGACGGGCGGAACGGACGGCCTTTCCTCTGCGGGTCGGTTCGGCTATGCTTCGTGGCTGTCCTGTAAAGGTGCTCCATCCCCGTACGCGCGTATTCCATTCGCGGCGTGCGTTTCCCCGTTTGCTCAGGTGTCGTCTGTATGGCTCTTTCCGCGACTCAGATCCGCCGCGGCATGGTTCTCGTGTTCGAGGGAGACCCGTGCCGTGTCGTCGAATTCCGGCACCATACGCCGGGTAACCTGCGGGCGATGGTGCAGGCGAAGCTCAAGAACATGCGCACCGGTTCCAACTTCGAGCATCGCTTCCGTGCGGCCGACACGATCGTGAAGGCGGACATGGAAACGCACGAACTCGAGTTCATGTATCAGGGCGGTGACTCGTACCACTTCATGAACATCGTGAACTACGATCAGCTGGAGATGGACGAAGAAGCGCTCGGCGATGCGGCGCCGTGGATGCAGACGGGGATGAAGATCCTGGCGGAGTATTACAACGGTCGTCCGATCGGGATCGAGTTGCCGAACTCGATGACGCTTGCGATCGTGGATACGGCGCCGGTCGTGCGTGGTGCGACGAAGAACGCGTCGTCGAAGCCGGCGAAGCTGGAGAACGGTGTGACGATCAACGTGCCGGAGTTTGTCGAGTCGGGTATCCGCGTGCGCGTGAATCCGTCGACGGGTGAATATCTGGAGCGCGCGAAGGACTGAGCAAAAACGCGGTGTGGATGTCGACTCGAGTGTGCTCGATGGGTTGCAAACGACGGCATTACTGGTTACGATTTCCGACTCCCTTGTAAGTGCTTTGATCGTAGGGGAGCTGCGAACGAGACGGCGGGTTGGCCTGATCGTTCGTCCACGGTGGCCGTAGCTCAATCGGTTAGAGCACCGGATTGTGGTTCCGGGGGTTGCGGGTTCAATTCCCGTCGGTCACCCTGAAACGCACTGAGCGCGTCGAGTACCAGCAGGCGCTTCCGGAGGTCCGTAGCTCAATTGGTAGAGCACCGGTCTCCAAAACCGGCGGTTGGGGGTTCGATTCCCTCCGGGCCTGTGTCGAGTAGGGAGTAGGGAGTACGCAGTAGTGAGCGACTGCGAGTCGTGAGAGGAGTGAACGCGCAGCTTTCACGACAGGAAATCAGAGGGGTTTCGCGGTCGCCTCGGCGAC
>JANLPE010000011.1:0-46859 GCA_031366985.1 Gemmatimonadaceae bacterium | reverse complement strand
CGGACGACGCTCTGGCGGAAGATGAAGGCATTGGGTCTCGAGAGCGCCGCTGCCGAGGGTGGGGACGACGCTGATGCGACGGACCTTGGTGGTTCGTCAAAGGAGAGATGAGATGGTCAGGGGTTGGCGCTGGGTCGGTGCTGATTATCTTGGGGGTCGGTCCGGGGCGGTACTCTCGGATTGGTGCGGCTAGGTAGCTCAGTTGGTAGAGCAGCGGACTGAAAATCCGCGTGTCGGGGGTTCAATTCCCTCCCTAGCCACTGTGGATGTTTTGAAACACCAACGGCCCCCTGCGAGTGATCGCAGGGGGCCGTTGGTGTGCGGTGCCATTCCTCGGCAAGACGTTCGGCGCGAGATCGAATAGGCTCAGCAACGTGCTTTCGGGTTCAGAGAGTGCGCACTCGCCAGGTCTCTAAGTATGCGACAGGGCAGCCCAACGCCTCGGATGGTGAACGCGAGCTTGTGTAAACCTGATAATCCCGATAGGTTATTCTATGTTCGCGATTCGCGAATACTACACCAATTGATAGCTACGAAACGAAGATGAAAGTGGTGGCGCTCCATCCCGCCGACGTCGTGGTCGCGCTCCGACTGCTCCAACATCCCGACCTCTCGTACGCGCAACTCGCGGCCGACTTGAAGATCAGCAGCAGTACGGCGCACAAGGCCGTCCGTCGACTGCTCAACTCTGGACTCATGCGCGAAGTCGACGCGGAACGCCGCGTGAACCGCCACGCGCTGCTTGCCTTTTTGGAGCATGGGGTACGCTACGCTTTCCCGGCGGTCCTGGGGCCGGTCGCGCGCGGGGTTCCGACATCGCACTCGGGACCGGCGCTGGCGGCCGAGATCGACAGCGAGGAAGCGGTCGTGTGGTCGGATCTAGGCGGCACGGTCGTCGGCGCATCCATCGCCCCGCTACTGCCCGACGCTGGCGGGTTGGCCACGCGTTGCCACGATACGTATGCGTTGCTGACGGCGGTTGATGCGCTGCGCGTCGGCCGAGTTCGCGAACGTCAGTTGGCTATGACATACCTGCGCAAACACGCCGCGTAAATCTCGCGATCACTCCCACCGAACTCCGTCGATGCTGCGGTACACCGGTCAACAAACGCCCGCGCTCGCAAAACTCAGACGTATCGCGATGGCGTTGGGAGCCCTCGGCGAGCGAGTGGTCTTCATTGGAGGGGCCATTGCCCCCCTCCTGCAAACCGATCAACGCCTACCCAGAGTTCGGCCGACGAAAGACGTTGATGCGATCGCGGCGTCAACGTCCTATGCAGACTTCGACCAGTTCCAACGAGAGCTGCGCAAGGGCGGCTTCCGCGAGGCCGCAATGGCGGCGGGAGCAACCGGTGGCCACAACGCCCATCGATGGATCGCACCGAACGACGGCGGTCTCTTTGACATCGTACGAGGAGGCGCACACTTCGGCGGCACCGGATCGATGACCGACGCGTACGCGCTGAGCAGCAGCATCAGCGTCGATCTCGCGGAACCCGGTCATGGCACGCCGTGCGTGATACGGCACGCCAGCGCGGTCGCCTTCCTCGCGCTTAAATGGGCGGCATTCAACGACCGGGGGAAAGCGGATCCGTTTGCCAGTCACGATTTGGAAGACATCGCGGCCGTGATTCTCTCTCGGCCGATGCTCGCCGCGGAGTGCGACGCCGCGCCGGAGAGTATACGACATCTCATCGCCACGGCTACGAACGCGCTGTTATCAGATCCCAACGCCGAGGAACTCCTGCACGAGCAGCTGAACGGACTGGGTACGCAGGCGGGCAACGCCCTCGGCAGCGTGCGGGCACAGCTGCAGAGGATGGCCGCGCCAGATTAAAAGAAGACACCCGACGGGGGGACTTGTCGGGGTTTCACTCCCTTCCGTCACGCAATCACCCACGCGATTGTCTACGAAATGGTTTTCCATCCGCCTTCAGCCCGAGCCACTCATTATGCGACATCTGTTGCGTCATCTCCGAAAGACCACCTTCCTGCTCGTGTCGCTGGCGGGTGCCGCCGGGGCCCAAGTCACCGCCATCAAGGCGGGGCGCCTGATCGACCCCGAGAGCGGCACCACGGTAACGAACCAGGTGTTGCTCGTCGAGCGTGGAAAATTCACTGCCATCGGCTCCAACGTGGCGATTCCCGCCGGCGCAACGGTCATCGATCTGTCGCAGCTCACTGTGCTGCCGGGATTCGTCGATGCGCACAATCATCTCGCACTGACGTACAAGGTGGACCCCGAGCGCAACAACTACTACGTGACGTACGTCATGGAGTCCACGCCGTTGCGCGCGATCCAAGCCGTGTCCAACGGCATCCAAATGTTGGCCTCCGGATTCACGATCGTGCGCGACATGGGGAACAACGGTAACTACGCCGACGTCGCGCTGCGCCAAGCCATCGAGCAGGGATGGGTGCCGGGACCGACCATCATCAATTCGGGATTGATCATCGGCGGAATGGGCGGGCAGTTCTGGCCCACGCCGGAGATGGCCGTGGACAAAAAGATCGTCTACCCCGAGTACCTCGACGCCGATACGCCGGACGAGATCGTCAAGGCCGTGCGGCAGAACGCGCTCTTCGGGGCGCGCGTGATCAAGATCTGCGTGGACTGTAAGCCGTGGGGCTACACGACCGACGAGATCAGGCTGTTCATCAGCGAGGCGAAGAAGATCGGCCTGAAAGTCGAAGGGCACGTGCAGACGGTGGACGGCGCGCGCCGCGCGATTGACGCCGGCATCTGGTCAATCGCGCACGACAACGGCATGAACGACGAGATGCACAAGCTGATGGCGCAGAAGGGGATCTGGCGCGCGGGCACCGAAACGCCGATCACGCTACAGGAAGGGAACCACACCACACCCGAGCGTTTCCAGCGTACGGTGGCGAGCCTCAAGAACGCGTACGACAACAAAGTGCCGCTGACGTACAGCACGGATGCTGACTACTACGTGCCCGGCAAGACACGTGGCGAGGTGGCCATCGAGTTCATCGAAACGTGGAAGGCCGCCGGCATCCCCGCGCTCGACATCCTGCGCGCCATGACGATCAGCGGGTACAAGGTGAGCGAGACGGAAAACAAGCGCGGGCCCATCAAGGTGGGACTCGCCGCCGATCTGATCGCGCTGACCGGCAACCCGCTGCAGAACATTGATGCCGTGCGCGACGTGAAGTTCGTCATGAAGGACGGCGCGGTGTTCAAGGCAAACGGCGTGATGACGCCGGCGGCGTTCTTCCACGGCGGGCCGGTCAACGGCGCGAACATTCGGTAGCCCGCGGCTTTCGTTCGTCACCGACTACCGATCAACCGGCGGCCACCTCTTCCGGATCAAGCCACCGAGCTTCTCGTTGACCTTGTCCTTGGCCTTCTGCGTGCCGGCTTTCGCGGCGCGCTTGGAGATCTGCTCGGAGGTCGCCTTGAGAATCACGGAGTTCGGATACTTCTGCACGAGCGGCGCGATCTTGATGGCGGCGCTCGCGTAGTCGCCGCGGTCGGAGAGGTCGATCGCATTCGACAGGCGATTCATGTCGGCGATATCAGTGACGCCAGTCTCCTGTCGCTGATCGAGCTTGGAGTCGCCCTCCGGTGACAGGGCGATGTCGAGATCCTTCACGAGCGATCGCGCGAGCTTCTTCTCGAGATCGAGAAAGTGATCGCTTGCGCCCGTAACCGTGGCGGTCTTCACGATCACGCCGGTCTCGACCCGGATGACGCGCGTGTCGATGCGGATCTTCGGATCGACAGCGATAAACGCGCCAGTGACGATGTACTCGGCGCCGGCGAGCCGTCCGATTTTCACGGCGGTCGTCGAATCGAATGCGCGCGTCTGCTGCGCGTCGATTTCCTTGATGACATCGGCCAAGCGATCGCGTTCGACGACGCGAATCTCGTCGACAGCCGCGAGGTCGTTCGTCATCATCGTCGACATGCCTTTGCCGAGATGATCGTAGTCGCTCTTGCCGGTGTTGTTGTCGAAGGCGAGCACGGCAACAGTCTTGCGGATCGGGACCGCGTTCAGTGCGAGCGATGCCGGCGCAGTACCGAGCGCGAGCAAGCCGAGGACAATGGGGAGACGCATACCTGAACGAAGTGCTATGACGCGGTCAATGTCAAACAGCGCGCGTCATGCGGGGGCCGTCGCTGGCACCACTGAGCGTGACGCGTGCCACTCGTGCATCAGTCGGTCCAGGTCGACATCGGGGGCCAGAAAGCTGGCGTGGCCATGTCCGGACAGGATGCGTACATCGGCGCCGGGGACGCGCGCGGCCATGAAGTGCGCCTGCTGTACCGAGGGGATCAGCGAGTCCTGATCCGCCGCGAGGTACAACGTTGGTACGGACAGATGCGGGAGTTGTTCGCGTACATCGTACCGCGACAGGATGCGGAGGCGGTTGAGATATCCCAAATGCGTTGCGGTCCGGCGAAGCTGTTCGGATCGGCGAATATCATCCGACAACGTCGTCGGCGAGTGTTGTCGTCCGGCGCTGAGGCGCTGCAGCTGTCGTGTGACGGACCACGGTAGCACGCGCATGCCGCTCACCGCGACGTGCAGCTGCCACGGATCGCGGAATCGTGCGAAGGAATTAAGCACGATCATCGACTGCACGAGCGCTCGATGGCGGAGCGCAAAGCTCATCGCGAGGGCGCCACCGAACGATTCGGCGACGAGTGTCGCCGGTTGCCCGCCCGGTGCCGCCTGCTCGACGATGTGCGCGAGATCGTCGACGAGGTCATCCATGGAGGATGCGCTGTCGCGTAACCGATAGGTGGCAACGCGAAATCGATGTGCTAGTCGCGGCACTTGGGTGTAGAATAGTGCGCCCGTGCCGTCGATGCCTGGCACATACACGAGCGGATCACCGCGGCCTTCAAATCGGAGCTCGTGGTCCGACAATGTTTGATGGTCGCGGGTGGTGGTACCGTCAATCATGGGTCTCTGGTCACCGAAACGTAGGTCGTCGACATGATACCCCCGGCAGTCGATCAAAGATTCGTCACGCTTCATCGACGTCTACGCGTGGTGTGGACGGTCGTCTCGATCTTCCTCGTGGAGATCGTGGTGCTTGGTGTGTCTGCCGTGCCGGCGGTCGCGCTCTGGACACGCGGCACGGCGTTCACTGCTGTACCCGAGTGGGCACGCGTGTTGTTTCTCGCGATGCTGGCCGTACCAAGCTATCTCGTCTTCGCGCTGTCCGTTCTCGCGCTCTCGGCGGCGAGCACGCGCATCCTCGGTTGGCGAACGCAACCGAACCTGTCGGCGCGACTCTCAGACTACGAGTGGCCCGTGTTGAATTGGGGCCGCTATCTGATGTCCATTCATGTGGCGCGCATGTTTGCCGGCGCAGTCTGCCGGTCGACGCCCGTGTGGGGGCTGTACATGCGCTGGAATGGCGCGCACATCGGACACGGCGTCTGGGTGAATAGTCTCGGCCTGATGGACCACAACCTGCTGACCTTTGGCGACGGCGTGGTCATCGGCGCCGACGCGCGCGTGTCCGGACACACGGTCGAGAACGGGATGCTCAAGACGGCGCCGGTCCGGGTTGGTCGCGGTTCGACGATCGGGATTGGGTCCGTCGTGGGGATCGGGACGGAGATTGGTGAGCACACGCAGATCGGTGCGTTAAGCGTCGTGCCGAAATTCTCCGTGCTTGAATCACACGCGGTGTACGCCGGCGCGCCGGTCCATCGCCTGCATACCAACGACGTGGCGGGCGGCGGGACCGACGCGCCGACGTTTCACGAGACGTTTTAGTACGGGCTGCGTCAGTCGGCGCGCTCGACGCGGCCACGACCGCGACCACGCGGTGTGGCGGTCTCGCGCCGCAACACATCGACGGTCTGTTTGAAGAACTGCTCGGCCGCCGCCGCCGTGCGACCCACACTCATGGTGCCGACCTTGCCGAACTCTTCGAGCGCACCGATGAGATGGAACATCACGCCTTCCTGCGTCGCAGCGTCGAAATGGAGATCGTTATTGACGGCGATATCGATCAACCGCTCGGGCGTCAGCCCGACATACGCTGGGTCCTGCAGATTGTCCGTGGCATGGTAACAGCATGTCTGGCCATTCGCCGTGCGATACACGCCGAGTTCGCAATCATAGGTGCCGTCGGTCAGGAACTGTAGCATGAGATACGGATGTGTCGTGCCGCCTTTCCGCAGATTGATCTCGATGGCAATCGTCTCCCACAGGTCTCCGCGTTTGACACTGACGAAATCCACCGCGAAGCGCGAGAGTACCCCGTCGCTCGCGAGCACGTTGGCGACACGCAGTCCGTATGTGTGCAGATCGCGACAGTACTCCTGACTGGCCGGAAAGGTGCACCCCTGATAAACCTGATTGGACGGGCCACCGAGCAGTTGATCGTGCGTGGCGAGCACCGTCGCGTGTCCGAGCGGGTCTATGCGACACTGCACGGACGGCGATCGGATTTCATCGCCCGAAACGAACGCCTCGACGATACCACCCATGGTGGCGAATTTTGCCATGAATGGATCCCACGCTTCGGTGTCAGC
Source organism: Gemmatimonadaceae bacterium (assembly GCA_031366985.1). Classification (GTDB taxonomy): domain Bacteria; phylum Gemmatimonadota; class Gemmatimonadetes; order Gemmatimonadales; family Gemmatimonadaceae; genus Gemmatimonas. Next base: position 40,336 of record JANLPE010000011.1, on the reverse strand, counting down.
CACGAACTGCACATGTGACGGCATCGCCGCCTGGACCCATCGCGCGCGCGTGTCGCTCGTTGACGCGCGGATGTCCTCGATCGGCATGCCATCAAAGGTGAAGACGGCGTTGCCTTCGCCGGAAAATCCGTCATTGAGTTTGATCATGGCGCGCCGTAAGCCAGGGTGCCGATGTTTGAGATCGGCCAGTGCATGCGCGATGTCGTTGGCATCGCGCAGATGTTCGTGTCCGTCGGGCAGCGGAACGCCCGCGCGCTTGAACGTTTCGCGGCCACCGCTCTTGGTGCCGAGGTGCGCGAGATCGGGATCGCAGCCGTAGATGGGAATACCGAGCTGCACGGCGAGCGAGCGCTCGAGCGGTGTGACATTGAAACAGGTGATGTGCGCCGACATCGGATCGGGGATCATCACGCGGATACGATCGACCAGTGACGGGCGGGTGAGGATCTTGGCGGTCAGCGTACTGGCGGATGTATCATTGCAAGACAGCAGCGTCAATCGTGGCAACGCATGTCCGGGCGGCACGCCGGGCAGCAGGTGCAGGTAGTAGTCGACGATGGCGGGCGAGAGGCGCTCGCTCGTGACGTAGACCATGTTGGCGCGCGGAAACCGCAGCAGCATCAACAGGCAGAGCAGGCGCTCTTCGTAATGGGTCGCGCCGACCAGCTTCTTCAGTTCTTCAAGATCGAGGGTGAGACTCGGGATGACGACGATCGTCTGTGGGGCGTGTCGATCGAGGAACGCGCGCGTGAACAGCTGCGGCAAACGACGTTGCAGTTCGGCAAATCGCGCACGTTCTTCGGGCGAGCCCGACACCGGCACCGGCGTGGCACGACCCTCTGGCCAGGTTGTTGTCGGCGCATCGGCGCCTGCTTGTGGAAGGCTCGTCACAGCGATCTCTCGCGAAGTGTCGTCGCACGCTATCGCGTTCACGATGTCGCGCTGGCGCGCGCAGTGATGCTCCTCTAGCATGCAGGCGCGCGATAGTGAGAGCAAGCGGTCGCGTGTACAGGGTGACGACGTGACGCGCCGTGGTGTTATTCAGACATGAGCGTGCGCAATATCTTTCTACGGCGAGCTGCGTGCGGCGTCGCGTTGCTGTTCGTCGGGTCTGCGTGTACCGCGTCGACTGCGCCGCTCGTCCCTGTTGCCCTTGGTGCAGACGTCACGCTGGCCACGGGCGAGTCCGCCGCGATCACTCCGGGCGGTTTGTCGTTCACTTTCGTGTCGGTGACGAGCGATTCACGCTGTCCCACGACCGTGCAGTGCGTGGTGGCCGGGAGCGCACGCGTGTTGCTGCAGGTGACGAGCGCGAGCGGTGTAACCCGCACGGTCGGCGTGGAAACGCAATCGCCGATGGACACGGTGAGCATCGATACGTATCGCATCGTCCTGCGCCGTCTGGCCCCCGTGCCGACGACCACTCGCCCGATCCCGCCATCGCTGTACCGAGCCACTTTGCGGGTCGATCGAGCGCTTTAGAGTACGGAGTCGGGAGTACTGAGTAGAGAGAAAAGGATGAGTAGCGAGACAGCCACAGAACCGAGAACAGAGAAACTGCTGGGTGGTCGGTGTTCAGTTTGGGTTTTGGGTGAGATCGTTGGTGCCGTACGAGGTGCCAGCGCGGGTCGGTGAGCGCGTGTTGGTTGGCGTTCATTCGCGTGAGCAGACCTTGAATGGAATCGAAGGCGCGCGGACAGACGCGGCCGCAGTTGGCGTAAAAGAAATGCACGAACGTCGCTGCCGCGACGGCTGCGATCGACGACGTAGTTGGCGCGCAGCGTCCCGTCAGCGGTCCACATCTGTTGCCGACCGGACTCTGCCCGTCGCGATATTCGAATCGCGCAATCGGGATACCAGCCATCATGGGTGCCGTGCTCAAGCCCGAGCTCGCAGCTGCGTCCATCGGCATACCGTTCCATCACCACGCCACTAGTCGTAATCCCGATGGGCCCCAACGGTGTTGCGGACGGCGTGCCCTGCTTGTGCGGCGTCACGGGTACGCGAAAGACCAGCGACTGTTCGGCGTGGTGCTGTTGCCGCCGCCGCCGGTGCTGAGGGCGAGCAGCGCGGCGAGTCGGCGGTTGGTGTGATCGAGCAGCATGGTCACTGGCTACGTAGAAGCGGTGAATCCGGCGGTCGCTCGTGGACGGACCTGCGGGGCGCTGTCAAATCCGACACGGATCGTGACCTTGGCGCCGCGCCTGTTCCTGGCGAGCTGTAGATTCATGACACGTCACCCGATCGGCCCCTCAGCTCTCCCTGTCATGACCACACGTCGTACCATGCTTGGCGCCAGCGCGGCATCGGCCGCAGGATTCTTTGTTGGCACGCGGACGCTTGACGCGGAGACGGTTCAGCCGGCGAAGCCGTTGCCGCCCGCAATTCGCGTATTGACGTCCATGAAAAAACAGGCGACGCCGATCTCGGTGGATGAACGTCGGGCGCGTCTGGAGAAAGCGCGTAGCCTGATGACGGCGAACAACATCGACGCGTTGCTGCTCACCGGTGGCACGAGCATGGAGTATTTCACCGGCATCCGCTGGGGATTAAGCGAACGGTTGCTCGCCGCCGTGATCCCCGTGAAAGGCAGCGCGTTTCTCGTCACGCCGAAGTTCGAGGAAGCGCGCGCGATGGAGCAAGCGCATCTCGGACCGCTGGGCAAGGATGCCGACGTCTATGCGTGGGAAGAGCACGAAAGCCCGTACGCCTTGATCGCGCAGGGGTTCAAGTCGCGAGGCCTGGCGACCGCGACGATCGGTGCGGAAGAAACGGTGCGCTTTCAGTTCAGCGACGGCGCGGCGCACCTTCCGAACGTGAAGGTCGTCAGCGGCACGCCGATCACCGCGGGTTGTCGCATGGTGAAAGACGCGCACGAAATCGCGCTGATGCGTCTGGCGAGTCAGATCACGCTGAAAGCGTACGAGGCCGCATGGAAGTCGTTGAAAGAGGGCATGACGCAGGATGATTTCGCGCAACTCGTGCAACTTGCCCACAAGCAGCTGGGCTTCGACGGTTCGGCGGGCGTACAGGTCGGCAAGTACTCGGCGTTACCGCACGGCAGCGCGACGCCGCAGGTGGTACGCGAGGGGAGCATTCTGCTGATCGATGGCGGCTGCAAAGTCGAAGGGTACAGCTCGGATCTGTCGCGCACCTTCGTGCTGGGCAAACCGACGCAGCGCATGAAGGATGTGTTCGAGATTGAGCACCGCGCCCAGTCGATGGCAATAAAGACGGCGCGCCCAGGCTTACCATGCGAGGCGGTCGATGCGGCGGCGCGCAAAGTGATCGTCGATGCCGGGTTTGGCCCCGATTACAAGTACTTTAGTCATCGCGTCGGTCACGGCATGGGGATGGACGGTCATGAGTGGCCGTATCTCGTGCGCGGCAACACGCTGCCGATGCAACCCGGGATGGTCTTTTCCGACGAGCCGGGCATCTACATCCCGGGCGAGTTCGGTATTCGTCTCGAAGACGACATGCTGATCACGGAGAACGGCGCCGAGCTGTTCACGCCGCAGTCGCCCAGCCTCGAGCATCCGTTCGCGACGGCGTAACGATGTGGACAACGTGGGCGTTGCCGATCGCTGCGGGGATTTGTCTCGCCGCCGCGTGTGGATTTCGCACGTTCGTGCCATTGCTGTGTGTGGCGATCGCATCGCGCACCGGATTGTTTGCGCTCGACGCGCAGTATGCCTGGTTGTCGGGCACGGCCGGATTGATGGCACTCGGTACGGCGGCCGTCGCTGAAGTCGCGGGTTACTACGTACCAGTCTTGGATCATGCGCTCGACGTGATCGCGACCCCGCTGTCGGTGGTGGCGGGCGCGTTCGCGATGTTCACGTCCATCGGCAGTGACCACGGCATGCTCGGCTGGCTGCTCGCGGTGCTCGTAGGCGGTGGGATGTCGGGAGCCGTTCAACTGACGACAGTAAAGGCTCGTGCGCTGTCGTTTGGTACGACGGCCGGATTGGCGAATCCGCTCGTGGCAACAGCCGAACTCGTCGGTTCCGTCGGGCTGAGCATGCTGGCTATTCTGGTCCCTGTCATCGCCGCAATCATCAGTCTTGCGGTGCTCCTTATACTTGCGCTCGCCGTTCGACGACTGCGGCACGCGCGCGTGGTGGCTCCGACGTCGTAGTCACGTGCAGAAGAGGTCGATTGCCGGACGCGACGTTCCGTTCGCAGCGCGCTATTTTTCAGAAGTGTCCCGCAGCTGCGACGATGCTCCACTGCAATCCACGGCCCCCATGCGCTCAATTTCGACTCGTCTTATTGCAGTGACGGCACTCTGCCTGGCCGCCTGCGCCACGAACCCCGTCACGGGTCAACGCCAACTTTCGCTGATTCCTGAATCGCAGGAAATTCAGATGGGCCGCGACGCGTCGAAGGGTGACGTCGCACGCGTGGGAGAGTACGCGAGTCCGGAAGCGCAGGCACTCGTCAAGCGCATTGGCACGACGATCGCGGCAAAATCTGAGCGGCCGAATCTACCGTGGGAGTTTCATCTGCTCGATGACGCCGCCGTGAATGCGTTCGCGTATCCCGGCGGATTTATTTTCGTCACGCGCAGTCTGATGACGTACATGAACAGCGAAGCCGAACTGTCCGAAGTGATCGGCCATGAGATCGGGCACGTGACCGCGAAGCACACGGTGAGCGCGATGAGCAAGCAACAGATCACGCAAATCGGCCTCGTTGGTGCGAGCATCCTCTCACCACAGGTCGCGAAGTACGGCGACTTGCTCGGCACCGGCGCGTCTTTGTTGTTTCTTAAATTCGGCCGCGATGACGAGACGCAAGCCGACGCACTGGGTTTCAAATATTCGCTCGCGATTGGCTATGATGTGCGTGAGTCTCCGAAGGTGTTCAACACACTCGGCCGACTTTCCGAAGCGGCCGGCTCGCGCATCCCCGAGTGGCAGAGCACGCACCCGGATCCAGGCAATCGCGTGCAGCGTGCGCAGGAGCGCTTGGCCACGGTTCCGCTTACGCAACTCGCGGCGACCAAGGTCAATCGTGAATCGTACCTGCGCATCCTCGACGGGATGGTGTTCGGTGAGGATCCGCGTCAGGGCTTCTTTCGCGCGACACGTTTCCTGCATCCGGGGCTGCGCTTCGAGCTGACATTCCCGGCGGGATGGAAGACTGCCAATCTGCCAGACGTCGTACTTGCACAAAGCACGGATGGTGCCGCGCAACTGCAACTCGAGTTGGGCAAGGGCACGCCCGCGCAAGCCGTCGCGCAGTTCATTGGGCAGCCGGGGATCACCGTGCTGCAACGCGGCCAGACGAACATCAACGGTCTCGCTGCCGAGTTCGCGACGTTCGATGCGACGACACAGACGGCGTCGCTGCGCGGCACCGTGGTCGCGCTGTCGTACCAGAGCGCAACATACGTCCTGCTCGGACTATCGACATCGGCGACCACATCGCAATACGCCGGTGTGATGGATGCCGCGATTCGCTCATTCCGCCCGGTGACGGACCCCGCGGTCCTGAATGCGCAGCCGGCGCGGATCCAGTTGGTGACGTTGCCGGAGGCGATGACGGGGTTGGCGTTCATGCAGCGATACCCGAGCAGCGTGGATGCCGCGCAGGTCTACATCATCAACGCGATGGAGGCGAGTACCGCGCTGCCAAGAGGCGCGTTGGTGAAGCGCGTGGTCGGCGGAATAGCATTGAGTAGAGAGTAGGGAGAAAGAAGTAGGGAGAAACGACGAGTAACGAGATCCCGATACTCGTCGTTTCTCCCTACTCCCTACTCCCTACTCCCTACTCATTACGCTTCCTTGTGTGGATCATGACGGCGCCGAGCAGGGAGACGGCGGCACCGGCGACGAACGGCCACGAGAGCGTGCTGACGCGCGCGATGATACTTGCGGCGAACGGGCCGATCACACGACCCAGCGAGGCGGCGCCCTGATACGCACCCAGCACCGCACCGCGTTCCTGCGGGGCGGCGGTCGCTGCGACGAGTCCGCTCATGCTCGGATTGAACATCGCCGAGCCGACGCCGAAGAGGGCGAGCGCGATCAAGAGCACGGGGATCGTGTGCACCGCGGGCAAAAATGCCATGCCGACGGCGATCAACAGCGCGCCCGCGCGGGTGAGATTCGCGGCGCCGAACCGTTTCGTGAGTCTGCCGATGATTCCCGCCTGAATCGCCACGGAGATCACACCGATGAATCCGTAGAGCCATCCCAACATGCGCGGACCGACCGCGAGCCGCTCGGCCGCCCACAACGCGAGTGTACTCTGGAAGAGCGCGACTGCGGCGACAACCACAATCGTCGAGATCAGCAGATCGCGGAGGATCGGACGCTGAAAGTACGTGCCCATGCCAGCGCGTTTCGCCTGGCGCTGCGAGCGCTTCTCGGGCGGCAGCGATTCGGGCAGACGAGCGGCCGTCAATACGAAGGCGATCAGCGACATGATCGCCGCGCCGTGCGCGACCCGACCGAGCGCGGACGGGTCGTTCTGGTTGCTGCCGGCGAGCAGGCCCCCGATCGCGGGCCCAAGAATGAAGCCCAGTCCGAACGCGGAGCCGAGGAGTCCGAGCGCCTTGGGGCGTGTTTCGTCGGTCGTGATGTCCGTCGTGTACGCGTAAGCGGCCGAGATGTTGCCGGCGGCCAGTCCGGCCAGGATGCGAGAGACCGCGAGCATCATGCCGGTGGTCGACACGGCGAGCATCGATGATGCGGCGGCATTCGCGAGCAACGTGATCAGCAACACCGGTCGACGTCCGATCCGATCCGACATGGCGCCCCAGATCGGTGCGCCCACCAGCTGTCCGAGCGAATAGAGTCCGAGAAAGAAGATCACGGACGAGGGATTCACGCCGACCTGCTCGGCGTAGAACGGAAAGACCGGGATAATCATCCCGAAGCCGACCAGGTCGAGAAAAACAACAAGAAAAAGGATGATCATATGGGGCAAGGGTAGCTACCGCGCGGATCGCGCGAAAGATTCTGTCATGACCGAAAGTTCCTCCTCATCACGAAAAGAAGCCCGAATTCTTGCTGACCTGCAGGACGCGGTGGGTCGCATGCATGTCGTCGCGCAGAAGCCGCGGATCGTCGTGGCGACCGGTAAACGCACCGATGGCGCCCGCCCGATGGCGTGGCAGGTGTTGTTCGAACGCAGTTTCGGCGGCGACGTTCCCACGCTGCAGTATCGCGGCGTGACTGCGGGCTCGCTGATGGATATTCTGATGACCGGCTTCGACAGCGAACCGACGCTGGACCCCGATTGGTCGCACCCGCGCCTGATAGACGCCATGATGACCGGCCCAGTGATCGAGGCGTTCCGTGCCGACCGGTTGCCCGATGATGTGGCGCGTGCGCTGGTCGGCGTGCTGGTGTTCGAGGAGGACGGGTTGCAGCTCGCGGGTGTGCGCGCGCTCGTCGGCGAAGTCGGGCTGCGCTGACCATGTCGCTGCTCACGCTCTTTGATCAATCGCTGATCGGACAGGCCGCACGGGCGGCGTTGGAGATCGACGGACCGCATGGCACGACGATTTCCTACACGTTCGGTGCGCTCGAATCGCGCAGCAACCGGCTGGCGAAGGTGTTGCACGCGCGCGGCCTCAGGCGCGGCGATCGCTTGGCATTTTTGCTCGCCAATCGCCTCGAGATCATCGATCTCTGGATCGCGTGCGTGAAGCTTGGCATCATCGTAGTGCCGATCAATGTGCTGTATCAGCATCGCGAGATCCGGCACATTGTGCATGACGCAGTCCCGAAAGCCATCATCACCACGCCGGCGCGATTCGCCGATCTGCCCGACGACATCGCGGCGTGGGACGTCGACGAGATGACGCGCGATGCCTCGTGGCTCGATGATACGGGTGAGCGCCCATCGATTGTCCGCGACACCGTCTGTCATGCGGATACGCCAGCGGCGCTCGTATACACCTCGGGCACGACTGGCGCCTCGAAGGGGGCCGCGCTCACGCATGGCAACTTCGCCAGCAATGCGCTCGTGCTGAACGCCAGCTGGGGGATGCATGCGAGTGATCGACTGCTTTGCACCTTGCCGCTCTTTCATGTGCACGGACTGGCGAACGCGGTGCACAGCTGGTTGATCACCGGCGGCCACCTGAAGCTCGTCGAGCGCTTCGAGGCGTCACGCGCCGTCGAATGGTTCACGCAATATCAGCCGACCGTGTTCTTCGGTGTGCCGACGATGTACGTGCGCCTGCTCGATATCGATGCGGTTACGGCGCGACGCATTGGCGAACAGACCCGCCTGTTCGTGTCGGGCTCGGCGCCGTTGCCGGCACACGTGCATGAAGCGTTTCACGAGAAGTTTGGCCATGTAATTCTCGAGCGGTACGGCATGACGGAAACCCTGATGAACGTCAGCAACCCGTACATCGGTGAACGGCGCGCCGGAACCGTCGGGTTGCCGTTGCCGCTGACGGCCGTGCGTATTGTCGACGATGAAGGGAACGACGTGGCCGACGGGACGAGCGGCGAGTTGTGGGTCAAAGGGCCGAACGTCTGCGCCGGCTACTGGCGGCGTCCCGATGCGACCGATGCCGCGTTTCGCGACGGATGGTTCCGCACCGGCGACATCGGCGTGCGGGCCCACGACGGCTACATCACGCTGGAAGGTCGGCGCAGCGAGTTGATCATTTCCGGTGGCTTCAACATCTACCCGCGCGAGATCGAGGAGTTGTTGATGGAGTTGCCAGGCATTCGTGAAGCGACCGTGATCGGCATGCCGGATCCGGCACGCGGCGAGGTGCCCGTCGCGTATCTCGTGTGCGACGATTCCGTCGATACGACGACCCTGGCGGCGACGCTACGCAGTCAGCTGGCGTCGTTCAAGATTCCACGCGCGTTCGTCAAAATCGACGCGCTACCTCGGACGGCGCTGGGCAAGGTGCAGAAGCATCTGCTGCCGGCGATGACCTGATGCAGGAATCGGTGATGAATCCGGCGATGATGTCACTCATCGCGCTGCTCGTCGTCGTGGTCGCCAGCCTCACATCGCGTGTGAACGTGGGTGTGCTGGCGGTGGCGCTCGCGTGGCCAATCGCGATGTTCGGCGCGGGCTGGACAGTCGAGCAGGTCATGTCAACGTTCCCGTCATCGCTGTTCCTGACGTTGCTTGGCGTGACGCTGTTGTTTGGGCTGGCGCAGGCGAATGGCACCATGAACGCGGTCGCGAACGCCGGTGTGAGTTTGATCCGTGGCAGTATCGGCCTGCTGCCGATGTTGTTTTTCACGTTGGCCTTCATCATCTCATCGTGCGGACCTGGTGCGATCGCGACATCAGCGCTCGTCGGGCCGCTGGCGATCGGTGTCGCGCATCGCGCGAAGGCACCGATGCTGCTGACGATTCTCATGGTTGGCAACGGTGCCAATGCAGGCAACCTCTCGCCGATCAGCGCCATCGGGGTGCTGGTGCAGGGGCTGATGGGGAAAGCAGGGCTTGGCGGACATTCGATCGAAGTGTGGGCGGCCAATTTCGTGGCGCATGCATTGGCGGCGCTGCTGGCGTGGTCGCTCTTTGGCGGACCGGCGTTGCTGCGTGGTGGCAAGGTCGAGATCACCGAAGATCTCGTGCCGTTCACCCGACATCACGGAATCACCCTCGCGCTCGGCGTCGCGTGGGTCGTGAGCGTGGTGTTCCTCAAGTTGAATCCGGGCTTAAGCGCGTTTGCGGCCGCGACGCTGCTCGTGCTCATCGGCACCGGTGATGACAGCGCGATGCTCCGTCAGGTGCCGTGGGCGGTGCTCATCATGATTTGCGGTGTGAGCGTGCTGGTGGGAGTGCTCGAGAAGACCGGCGGAATGGATCTCTTCACTACGCTGCTCGCTCGGCTTGCGACGCCGGGCAGCGTGAACGGTGTTATCGCCGGTGTCACCGGCGCGCTGTCGACGTACAGTTCGACATCCGGTGTCGTGTATCCCGCGTTCCTGCCCGCGGTGCCCGGGCTGGTCGCGAAACTTGGCGGCGGTGATCCGCTGCAGATCGCGCTCAGCATCAACGTCGGCGCCGCGATTGTCGACGTTTCGCCGTTATCGACGATCGGGGCGCTGTGCATTGCTGCGGTGCCGCCGAGCTACGACACGAAGAAGATTTTCCGACAGCTGCTGCTCTGGGGCTTCTCCATGACGATCGTGGGAGCGCTCTTCTGTCAACTGTTTATCCGATTTTTCATCTGGTAGCGCACCGGCCGCCCAACTATGTGTTCTTCTTCTCGTCGTCGCTGATGAAGATGGCACTCAGGATGGTACTCAACACGCTGATCAGGATCGCACCGAACAGTGCGGGCATGAACCCGCGTACACTGAATGGGATGTCGAAGCGCATGGCGATTCGCGCCGTGAGCAACACCATCGCGGCGTTGATGACGAGCGTGAACAGTCCGAGCGTGATGATGGTGATCGGAAACGTGAAGAAGCGCAGCACCGGGCGGATGAACGTGTTCACGAAGCCAAACACGAGCGCGAGGCCGACCAGCGCCTGCCAGCTTCCGGTGTACGAAATGCCGTCGATGAAGCGGGCGGCGCACCAGAGCGCCACGGCGTTGATGAGCAGGCGAAGAATTAGCGTCATGCTGCAGTATGACCGCTGATCCGCCGCCGCGCGAGTTGCGCGTCTATCGTGCCTGGACGCTGGCCCATCGCCTCCCTCAGGGCGTGCGGGACGCAGCGTTTCGCCAGCTGGCGCAGCAGATCTTGCGGAGTCCGCTGCATGAGTGTTCCGGCGCCCGCCTGCTGATTGACGGGGAACTTGCCTTTCGCGCCATGTTGTCCGCGATCGACGAGGCGACGGAGGAGGTGCTGCTCGAGACGTATATCCTGCGCGACGACCGAATCGGGGTCGCCGTGCAGCAGGCGCTGGCGGCGGCGGTCGCGCGCGGCGTGCGCGTCAACGTGCTCGCTGATGCCGTCGGGTCGCTGGAAACTGCGGACGCGTTCTGGAGCGCGTGGGAAGCGCAGGGGATCACGCTCCGGCTCTTTCACCGCCTGCGCTATCTACCGTTCGAAGCCTTGCGACGCGATCATCGCAAGATCGTGGTGGTCGACCGCACCGTCGCCTTCACGGGTGGAATGAACATCGGGGTCGAGTACGGGTCGTCGATTCGCCGTCGCAACGTCGGCGCGTGGCGCGACACGCTGGTTCGCGTCAACGGGTCGGTGGCGCGAGAGCTGGCCGCTGTCTTCGCCGAAGGATGGGATCGCGCGCAGGGCCCACAACTGCCCGGTCTTGAGTACGTCTCGTGGGCCGAAGACGCGGGGCCGTCCTTGGTGGCACCGACGGGTGCGTGGGGTGCGCGCGCGCTGCGTGCCCGCGTTGCGCGGCGACTGGCGCGTCAACTGGCGCGGCGTCTCGCCACGCGCCGTGATCGGAAGCGGGGCCGACGTGTGCGGCGCGATGGTCGGAGCGACGCCGCGAGTGCTGCCGCGAGTGCGGCGTCGTCGGCCGACGATTCGACGGCGTTGGTGCTCGACTCACGTCCCGGTCGTGGTCAGCGTGAAGTGCTGGCCGTGCTCGCGGCGCTTGCTGGGGGCGCACGACGTCGGTTGTGGATCACGACGCCATACTTCGCGCCGCCGACGCGCGCGCTCGCGCTCCTGCAGGCGGCCTCCCGTCGTGGTGTCGACGTGCGGCTGCTGGTGCCAGGAGAAAAGACCGACGTCGCACTCGTGCGGCACGCCGCCCACGGCGCCTACGCGGCGCTGCTCGACGCGGGCGTGCGCGTCTTCGAGTATCAGCGCGCAACGCTCCACTCGAAGACCGTGGTGGTTGATGGCTTTGCGGGCGTCATCGGATCGACCAATCTTGACTTCCGATCATTCTGGTTGAATGCCGAATGCAATGTGCTCCTTTTCGACGAAGCGCTCGCCGCATCGCTGGAAGCGGCGTTCGCCGACGATTGTGCGCACAGCGTGGAAATCACACCGGCGATGTGGGAAACGCGATCATGGCGTCACCGGTTCGGTGACTGGTGTGCGCGCCAGCTGCGCTGGGCGTTGTAGCGGTCTGGACCAACAGTCCGAGTGGTGCGTTCGGCGTGCAAAAACGAGTCGTGCGTCGATTATTCTGCCAAAACGGTCCGGTTTTCCCCGACAGGGATCGCCGGAGTCCCCGATAGAGTGCGGCTCGCAATCGGGCGACCATATCAGGTGTCGATTCTCGTTCACCATGCACGCGCTCCGGGTGTTCGCAGAACTCGCTCGCCCCCCGAGGTCCTTCCGATGACAGCCGTCGCGAATGCTTCCATGTCCAACCTGATGTCGCACGCCGCCGTGTCCCGCGGTCCTGTACTGGTCGCAACCGACGGCGCCCCGGCTTCGCACGAGTCCTTGTTCAATGCGGCGCGTCTTGTGGGCCGCGTGTTGAGCGCGCCCATTGAGGTCGTGGGTGTGTGCGAGCCGACCCCCGCCGTCGCGGCGGGCATCGACGTCATTGCGGCGCCGGTGGAGTTCGATGAGATGCGGCGTACGTCGATGCTGGAAGACATTCGTCGCACCGTCTCGATCGCGGCCGCCGGCGATCCGGCGTGGCCGACCGATGCGAAGATCGGCTCCCCGTCACGGACGCTGGCCGATGAGGCCCGTCGCCGCGCGGCGTCGATGCTTGTCATGGGCATCGGCCGGCACAATCCGTTGGATCGTTTGTTCGGTACCGAAACGACGCTCGCGACGCTTCGTGAGTCCTCGGTCCCGGTACTGGCCGTGGGGATGAACTTCCCCGTCGCACCGTCGCAGGCGATTGTCGGGATGGATTTCAGCGCGGCGAGTATGCATGCGGCACGACTGGCGATGATGCTCATCGGGGCGGAAGGGAAGCTCACGATCGTGCATGTGCGACCGCGCTTCGAGCATCCATCGGCCGATTGGCAGGCGTGGGATGCCGACTACGGGCGGACGTTGCCGCCGTTGTTTGAGCAGGTGCGCCAACACCTCGATCCGGAGTCCAAGGCGCATATCGAGACGGTGGCGGTGCGCGGCGATCCGGCGCCAGCCATCCTCGCGTTCGCACAGCAATCGAACGCCGAACTGATCGCATTGGGCACGCAGCGCCATGGCTTCATCGAACGACTGGTCGTCGGCTCGGTGGCGACGCGGGTGATGCGGACCGCGCGGTGCGCGGTCTTGGCGGTGCCGGCGGCGGCTGCGCCGGCAAGTGCCGCGCTCGGCGACGCGGCGTAGCGCGCGCTAGAACACCTTCACGTTGATATACCGCTTCGGATTCTTCTTCACGTCCGCGATCAGCGCGCGCAATTCAACGATGAGCGAATCGCTGTTGCGATAGAGATGCGGGTCATTGACCATCAGCCCGAGTGACCCCTGGCTGCTGTTGACCTTGGCGAAGATCGAGTCGGCGCGCGATGCAGTCCCCGACAGTTTCGCCTCGGTCTTCGCGACGTTTTCTGCGATTTCGCGCAGGCGCGTAGTCGCAGTCATGAGTTCATGCGCGGCATGCTGCGAGTTGGTGATGATCTGCTGCAGTTCGCCGCGGCTGGTCGCCGAATCGACACGTCCCGCAAATCGATTGAGGCTGGCCGTCGCCGCATTGACGGTCGCGAGTCCCTGCCGTACATCGACGCTGACTTTGTCGAGATTCTTCGATTGCGCGTTGACGGTCTTCGCGAGCGCGCTCGAGAGCTGCGCGAAGCTGCGAATCGATTCGCGGAGTTCTCTGGCGGCTTTGTCGTCAAACGCGACCTGTACACGTTCAGCGACCTTCGCGACATCTCCGGCGATGCGACCGGCGACGGATGTCAGTTGCGCGATGTCGGGCAACACGGCGCCGGCGAGGGTGTCGCCCTTCGTGTGAGCCTCGACGAGTGCAGCGCGCAATTCGCGATCGGCCGGAATGCCGGATGATTCGATCACCGTCACCTGCCATTCGCCGAACAGGCTCGAGGCCACGAGCAGCACGACGGGATCCGACGGCAGCTCGATCTTGCGATCGATCGACAACTTGAGCACCACCCAGCCCTTTTCACCCAAGGCGATGCTCTTCACCTGACCCGCCCGCACACCGCGAATGACGACCGGATTCCCGAGCGCGACACCGCCGACATCACGCGTGCGCACGACAAGATTCGTCGTGCCACCGCCCAAGTCGGCCTGCTTGACCCAGAGCACGACGGCGACCAGCAGCACCGTGACAATTAACACGGTGGCGCCGACCAGAAAGTCGTTGGATCGCTTTTCGTTCATCATGACGCACCCATAGCGGAATCAGAACAGGAATCGGAAGTCTACTTGATCGATTGACCGGTCAGCCATACCATCGCCCAGAATGCATCGAGCACGAGAATCATCACGGCACTGATCACGACGGCACGTGTTGCGCTGCGACCGACACCTTGCGCGCCGCCCGCCGCCGTCAGCCCTGCGCGACAGCCGATCAGTGCCACCGCCGCGCCGAACGACGCCGACTTCACCAGACCGTATCGTACGTCGAAGGTCGCGAAGAAGATGCGCACGCCTTTGAGGAACTGCGGCGTGGTGATGTCGAGCAACGACAGCGATGCCAACCACCCCGATATTACGCCAACCACCATGGCGACGCCGACGACGATCGGAAACATCAGGGTCGATGCCCACACACGCGGCACGACGAGATAGCTCATCGGATCGAACGACAGCGTCTCGAGCGCATCGATCTGCTCTGTCACACGCATCGTCCCCAGTTCGGCGGCGATGTTCGCGCCGACGCGCCCCGCGAGTGCGAGGCCGGTGAGTACCGGCGCGAGCTCGAGTGTGACGGTCTTATACACGAGCGTTCCGACGAAGTACGGCGGTACGAGATCGCCCACGGAATAGCTGGCGAGCAAGGCAAGCACGATACCGGTGAACAGCGCGATAAAAATGCCGATCGGCAGCGACTCGACGCCGAGCACTCGCGCGTGCAACGAAAACTCACTGCGCCAGCCGGCGACGTCACCGGTCGCGCGGACCACGTCAACGACGAAGTGCGCGCCGCGACCGATCGCTGACAGGCTGCGTCGTGTGGCCGCGCCCAGTCGTGTCACCAGCGTCACGGGCGACCATGCGGCTGCAGGCACGTCGAGATTCACCACCGCCACCAGAGTGCGACCGCGAAGGCGGCACCGAGCAGCACGAGCGCAAAGGCGGCGCGCTGACGAAAACCTGCTGCACCGATCACGAGGATCATGGCCGTCTTCATGACGGTGTTCGCGATCATGCCGATGGCGATCGCGAGGGCGGCGATGTGCGTCTGCGTCGGAGTGGCCGCGAGTCGGCTCATCGACAACGTGAGCGCATCCATGTCAGTCAGGCCGAGGAATGCGGCCGACGCGAGGACACCGGGATCGCCGATGGTGGCGTGAATCCAGGCGATCAGGAACAGCACTACCTGAAACGCAACGGCCATCTGGATCGATGTCCCGAGCGCCAACGGGTTCTGCGGCATACCGTTGGCGCGCGGCGCTGCCTGCGAGGCGTCGCCATCGGGTGCATCGGTGGGCTCAGGCGCCGCCAGCTCTCCAAGGTGCGTCCGCGTCCGTGGACGAGTTTCGCGCTCGCGCAGCATGGCGACACCGAGCAGCGCGAGCCCGACCACGAACGAGGGCGCGAGCAATGGCAACAACTCGGGAAGCAGCATCGGCTGCAGCGTCGAACCAATGATGGTAACACGCGGAATCAGCACGATGCAGGCGGCAGCCACGCCGAATGCCAACGGCGTGCTGAGCGCAGGCTCGACCCGACTGCGGCGACTGAAGGTGAGCGTCACCGCCGTCGACGAGACGAGGCCACCAAGCAGTCCCGTGATGCCCAGTCCGCGCGTCTCGCCGACGATGCGCCGGGCGATATAGCCGGCGAAATTGAGCGCGCTGAAGAGCAGTACGACGCCCCACAGTTGACGCGGCACGAAGGCGTCGTACGGCCCGTATGCGCGATCGGGAAGCAGCGGCAGGATGACGAGCGACATCACGGCGAATTGCAGCGTCGCACGAAGCTCTCTCGCATCGATGCGCTGCAATACGCGCTGCAATGTCGATTTCTCGGCGAGCAGCACGACCACAAGTGCCGCGGCGGCGCTGGCGATCGTACGGTTCCCGCTTCCGGCCGCGACGCCCATTGCGACGACGGCGATGGCGGCAATCTCCGTGGTGCCGTCGGCGCTTGCGTCCGGCCGGTTGACAGCGCTCGCGTACGCGACGATCGCAAACAGGATCGTCCCGCCGACCAGACACGCCGCGATCGCGGGCTGACCTAGCACAACGAACCAGCCCCCGAAGCCGCCAATGACGCCCAAGAGCGTGAACGTGCGAAGGCCGGCGAAGCGCGCGGCTGGCCCGGTCGCATGTCCGGACCACTCGCGCTCCGATCCGACCGCCAGGCCGACCAGAGCGGCCACCAACAGATCGAGTCCGACGGAAAGATCAAGCATGTAGGTGCAAGCTAAGACAGGACATACGTGACGCGAGCGGGGAGACGCCGACCGTGAGGCCGGTTTCCAGCAAGCTCATCAATTGACAAGAAGAACATTGGTTATTATCCATTAATCCGGATATGCGGATATGACCTCGCTCAAACTCACGATTCACGAACGGCTGGCCGAACTGGCCGATGCCACCCGGTGCCGGCTGCTGCTGGCGCTGGAGCGGCAGGAATTGACCGTGGGCGAGCTCTGTTCGGCGCTCCAATTGCCGCAGAGCACGGTCAGTCGGCATCTCAAGATTCTCGCCGACGAGCAGTGGGTGACGTCGCGTGCCGATGGCGCCAGCCGCTGGTATCGGCTGGCGCCCTCTTTAGACGGCGAAGCGGCGTCACTGTGGGCGTTGGTGCGCGCGCCGATGCATCACACGCCGGCGGTGTTGCAGGATGTGGCCCGCGTGGATTCGGTGCTCGCCGCCCGTCGGACGCGGAGCGAGGCCTTCTTTGCGACGGCCAGCGAAGAATGGGATGCGTTGCGCACGGCGATGTTCGGCGCGCGCGCAGATTTGCTGGCGGCGCTCGCGTTGATGGACCCGTCGTGGATCATCGGAGACCTCGGCTGCGGCACCGGCTCGTTGTCGGCCGCGCTCGCGCCGCACGTGGCGCATGTGCACGCCGTCGATGTGTCACCGGCGATGCTATCGGCGGCGCGCGCGCGACTGACGCCGCTGTCGAACGTGACGGTGCACGACGGTGCGCTGGAAACATTGCCGTTGGCCGACGCGTCGCTGGATGTCGCGGTGATGCTGCTCGTGCTGCATCACGTGGCGGATCCCCTGCGCGCGCTGCGTGAAGTCCGACGTGTCTTGCGTGCCGGTGGCCGACTGCTGATCGCCGACATGCGCGCGCACACGAAGCAGGAGTATCAGCAGCAGATGGGACATGTGTGGCTCGGCGTCGATGCGCCGACGCTCGACAGATGGTTGTCGGACGCCGGATTTCACGGTCTGCGCTACACGGCGTTGCCGGTCGATCCCGCCGCTACCGGACCCGCGTTATTCACCGCAGTCGCACGGACCTCGTGATCATCATCGCACGCACGACCAACTTTCAGAGGATTCATTTCGATGGCTACTGAAGTCATGACAAACCACGGCGTGACCACGCTCGCGGCTGCTGGGCGTCCGACGTTCGCGGTACGCGACCTTGCATTGGCTGAGTGGGGCCGCAAGGAAATCCGCCTGGCCGAACAGGAAATGCCAGGGCTGATGGCCTTACGTGGTGAGTATGCAGGCACGATGCCGCTCACGGGCGCGAAGATCATGGGTTCGTTGCACATGACGGTGCAGACCGCGGTGCTGATCGAAACGCTCGTCGCGCTCGGCGCCGACGTGCGCTGGGTCTCGTGCAACATCTTCTCGACGCAGGATCACGCGGCCGCCGCCGTTGCGGTCGGGCCGACTGGCACCGTGAGCGCGCCGCACGGCACGCCGGTGTTCGCGTGGAAGGGTGAGACGCTCGAGGAGTACTGGTGGTGCACCGAGCAGGCGCTGATGTGGAGCGACGGCACGGGCCCGAACCTGATTCTCGACGACGGTGGTGATGCGACGCTGCTGGTGCATCGTGGCGCGGAATTCGAGCAGGCGGGCGTGATCCCGTCGTTCGATGCCGACAACGAGCCGGAAGAATGGGGCGTCATCCTCGATCTGCTGCGGGCCGAACACACGAAGAACCCGGGCCGCTGGACGACGGTGCTAGCCGGTATTCGCGGCGTGTCGGAAGAGACGACGACCGGCGTGCATCGCCTGTACGAGATGGAGCGCGCGGGCACGCTGGCGTTCCCGGCGATCAATGTGAACGACGCGGTAACGAAGTCGAAGTTCGATAACCTGTACGGCTGCCGTCACTCGGTGGTCGATGGTCTGAATCGCGCGACCGACGTGATGCTCGCGGGCAAGATCGTGGTGGTGCTTGGCTACGGTGACGTGGGCAAGGGATGCGCGCAGGCGCTCAAGGGGCAGGGCGCGCGCGTGATCGTGACGGAAATCGATCCGATCTGCGCATTGCAGGCCGCGCTCGAAGGCTTCCAGGTGACAACGCTGGAAGACGTCGTGGACATCGCCGACATCTTCGTGTCAGCCACCGGCAACAAGAACGTTATCACGGTCGAGCACATGAGCCGCATGAAGGACAAGGCGATCGTGTCGAACATCGGCCACTTCGACAATGAGATCGACATGGCCGGTCTCAAGAAGGTCGAAGGGTTGAAGCGTATCAACATCAAGCCACAGTACGACGAGTTCGTGCTGCCGAGCGGCCGCTCAATTCTGATTCTCGCCGAAGGCCGCCTAATGAATCTGGGCTGCGCGACGGGTCATCCGAGTTTTGTGATGAGTGCAAGCTTTACGAATCAGGTGCTGGCGCAGCTGGAGCTGCACGCGAACGCCGAAAAGTACGGGAAGAAGGTGTTCACACTGCCGAAGCATCTTGATGAGAAGGTGGCGCGGTTGCACCTGGATAAGCTGGGCGTGAAGCTGACGGTGCTGAATACGGAACAAGCCGCGTATCTTGGCGTGAACAAGAACGGGCCGTTCAAGGCGGATCATTACCGGTATTAGTCGCAGCTGAGCTCTGGGTTATAAGCAGAGCCCAGCCCTGCTTATAACCCAGAGCTCAGCGGGATCGGATCGTTCATCCTTGCCGACCCACGTGAGTTCCAGCTTCTGCGACCGCGTCATGCGCGAATGATCCGATATGGGTCTGACAACGTCATCGTAAATATTTGACCTACTGTCGAGCGACTAACAGGTCGTCGTTAACGCGCGCGCACCGGAAAGTCGCGACGGTAGCGCCACGCATTGGTGGCTGAGACCGGAAAGAAAAGGCGACTGAGGCCGGTCAGTACGTACTGAGAAGGCGTCATTCCGCGTCGCGGGATTGAAGCGACCTAGCCGGTGTGAATGAGAAAGTTCAGTGCTTCAGACGCCGTCGACTGTCGAGCATTCCAGAGCGCTCCGAGCGTCTTCTGCGTGTGGGTGGTCGTTGGCCCCGTGGTTCCCCACTTCACGTGCTGCTTGACGCGCGCTTCTTCATCCAATGTGGCCAAGTCGTCCGCGTAACGGCGCTGAAGTGTTGGCAAGATCGCTTCAAGAGCAACGGGGCCGGCGGAACCGGTGCCATCCAATCCGATGTTTGGCCTCACGCCATCCTCCAGCGCTTTCAGCAAACCGCGCAAGTCACCATTGAACAGTTCGTAAAGCACGTCCACGGCTGCCGGTTCGACGGGGGATAGTGCGGGACGCGCGCGATCCAGTGCCAGGTACTCATAGCGTGCCTGCAGCAACGCGTGTACGTCGGCGCGTGGAACCGGATCGACGTAGGTAACGCCGAATGTTGTGCGTACCTGCGGGAAACTCAACACCGCAGAATGAATCGCCTCGCGCGTGCCAACGAGCACAACGTGTAGTCCGTTGTGCATCAGCATTGGATCGCGCAGATCGCGCAGTACGACTGCCGCTGCGCTAAATAGATATACATCAAAGTATCGCATAGTATGCGATAAACTAGGACCATTTGTTTGCGTGCTTCGAGCGAGTGTTCACGCCGCGATCGAGCGGGCGACGTCGGAAACGTTACCGTTGGTGCCGGTCTTGATGAGGCAGACGGCCCAATAGGCCGCATGAAACTGGTGTTGTCACGGACACCCCGATTTCCTTCGGCGCCCCCTCACCGCCGGCCCCGCTTCGGTCGCGCTCCTGTCCCCGACTGATCATCGAGGAACACACCCGCCGCGCGCAGCTTCTTGAGCAACGCTGCGCGCGCCGCCGGCGTCGCGGCTGGCATCTCGAACAGCGTTTCCGACAGACGCAGCACCTTGTTCCCCAGCAGCTCGGCGACGCGATCGGCCGAGGCGCTGCCGTCACAGGTGATGACCTCGATGGCGCGGAGCGTCACGCGGCGTACGGTCGCGAGCCAGCCGGCGATCTCGCGCCGCACGTTGGTGGGCAGCGGCTTGCTTGACGCCGCAGTCAGTGCGGCGATCAGATCGTCGGCCGACAACCCCGATTCGGCTGCGCGCAGCACCGACGCGCGTGTGATGCGGAAGACGAGTCCGGGCGCGCGCCCGACCCGATCGGCGAGCCTGGCGAGGCTCGCTTCCACGCTCGGCGCGACGCCAAGGAACACGATATCAAAGTTGGGCTGCACCACGACGTCGGCGATGTCGGCCGAGCCGTACTCGAAGTCTTTGGCGGCGCCCAATAGATAACGGCCAACGCCGGTGAGTCGCACGGCGATGTCGTCGGCGCCGAGCCGTCCCAACTCTGCACCGCCGAAGGCGACGAGCCGGTCGATCAGAAAACGGGTCAGTGCGTTTCGCCAGAGCGCGTTGTACTGCGCGCGCGGCTCGCCGCCACCAAAGTGCATCATGTGCTGCAAGTCGCGCAGAGCCAGCCCGGACAACTTCGTGAAGGGGTTCGCTTCACGTGTCGCATACTCAAGGATGGACTCCAGTGATACGAAGTCATCGGGACGATCGAGCCACGTCCGTGTGATGGCGTCGCGCATGCGCAATTGGTCGGGTACTTGAAAATACGGCAGTTCAAAGGAAAAAAAGCCAACGCGCACGAACGGCTCGAACTGACTCGGCGGATTGATTTCCGGTGACTGGCGCAGTGGTTCGATGAGCGCACGCAGTCGATGTGCCGACGACAATGCCAACCATGCCGCGCCGCTGGCGGTGCGCACGAGATGCGGGTGACCTTGCAACTCGTGCAGTTCGACCATGTCACGATCAGTGAGTTCACGGGCCGCCGCATCGACGCGCGTCAACAGTGGACTGAACGCCACTGGTGTGACCCACGACGGCACGGCCACCAACTGCGCTTCGATGGCGACGCGCGTGCGCGCGAAGACTGACAGGTCGTCGGTCCGCACGCGCACCGGCGCGGCGCTGATCGCGGCCAGTACGGCGGTCATGTCTTCCATCCGTACGGCGAGTGTGAACGTCTCACTGGGTGTGACGACATGCGGTCGTTCAGTTGGCGGACGATCGAGTTCGTGCGCGGCTTCCGGCCACAGGCCGATCATCAGGTCGAGATCGTGGCCGCGCATCCCGACAAAGAGCACGACGGTTGCGAGCCCGAGATGGATCGTTTCGGCGAGCGCCGGCAGCTCAAACTGCTTATAGCGCGCGATGAGCTCGCGCAGCGGCAGGCCATCGGCGTGGCGGCGGAGTAGTTCGAGCAGATCGCGGAGTGCACGAATTCGAAGCAGTGTCACATCACTCGCGGCAGTAACGCCGCGTGCGGTGGCCCATGACTGCAATCGTGCATCGGTGGTGGCGGCGAGCAGATCGCCGGGCCAGTCTGGATAGGCGACGCGCGCGGCCAAACCCGCACGCGTGGCCACGCCGAAAAATCCGCCCGTGTGGCGGCCGCTCAACGATTCGATATCAACCTGCGTGAAGTGCTCCTCGAGATACCCGATCAATATCGGCAGCGACGGATTGTCGAACATCCGGATGCGCGAGGCTGCGCGCAGGACCTTCACGAACGGGCGATGCTGATTGGTCAGCGAAAACCGGTTGCGTTCGGCATCGAAATGCGCAATGCCGGAGGCCGCAATCACGTCGCGGTGCGCGCCGAATGTGGAACCGACGATGTAGCCGTTCATGTGGAGCTCGCTCAGCAATACGCGACGCGTGTCGAGGGGCAGCGCGTTCCAGCGCGGCAACTGTGTCAATACGTCGAGCCATGGCACATCGAACAGTTTCATCGCGGACTCACGTCGGTGATGTGGTACTCGTAGCCCTGCTCGCACAGGAACAGCTGACGCTTGAGCGCGAAGTCCTGTTCGACGGTATCGGCGGTGACGATGCTATAAAAGTGCGCTTGGTTCGCGCCAGCTTTCGGGCGCAAGATGCGGCCGAGTCGTTGCGCTTCTTCCTGGCGAGAGCCGAACGTGCCCGACACTTGGATGGCGAGTGCGGCGTCTGGCAAATCGATGGCGAAGTTGGCCACCTTGGAGACCACGAGCACCGGCAGCTCACCACGTCGGAACTGCGCGTAGAGTGCATCGCGCGTGCGCTGTCCGGTGGAGCCTGTGATGATTGGCGCGTCGAGCGCGTGCGCGATCGCGGCCAACTGTTCGACGTACATGCCGATCACCAACGCGGGCTCGCCGTCGTGCTTGGCGAGCAACTCGCGCACGACCGGGATCTTGGCGGCGCTTTCGGAGGCGACCCGAAACTTCTGTCGCGCGTCAGCGACGGCGTAGGGCATTCGACTTTCCTCCGGCAACGGCACGCGGACTTCCGTGCAGACCGCTGTCGCGATCCACCCCTGTCGCTCAAGCACCTTCCACGGGACGTCAGCCTTCTTGGGGCCGATCAAGGCGAAGACGTCGTCTTCGCGACCGTCTTCGCGCACCAGCGTGGCGGTCAGTCCCAGTCGTCGACGCGCCTGCAATCCAGCGGTGACCTGAAAGACGGGGGCAGGAAGCAGGTGCACTTCATCGTACACGATCAGGCCCCAGTTCTGCTGATCGAAGACGGCGAGGTGCGTGAACGCACCGCCGGCGTGCGCGCGATGCGTGAGCATCTGATACGTCGCGACGGTGATGGGACGGACGGTCTTGATGCCGACGGTGTACTCGCCGATCTGCTCGGGCGCCAAGTTGGTCTTATCGAGCAACTCGGCGATCCACTGCCGCACGGCCGATACACTGGTGGTGAGGATCAGCGTGCTGGACTGCACTGCGTCCATGACGCCCATCGCCGTGACTGTCTTGCCGGCGCCGCAGGGCAGGACGATCACGCCGGATCCACCGCGTTCCGCCCCCGCGACGTGAAACGCGGCTACCGCCTCGTGTTGATAATCCCGCAGCGCGAACGCGTGGCCGGACCGGCTGACTGATCGCAGTGACAGTTGGAGTGGGTCGCCGGGCGTGTATCCGGCGAGGTCTTCGGCGGGAAACCCGGCCTTGATCAGCGCCTGCTTCAGACGCCCGCGATCGAGCTGGCGAATGCGAAAACAGCTGGGCCACACGCGTTCGGCAAGCAACGGCGCCAATTGCTTGCCGCGTGACAGCTCTTCGGCGAGGACGGCATCGCTGGTGAAGACCAGCAGTTGATCGCCGAGTGGCGCCGCGGGGTCCCGCTCGATACGGACACGGCCGAAGCGGTGCGCGAAGTCGCGCACCTGCGTCGCTACATGCGTTGGCACGGTGAAGCGCGAGAAGTCGGTGAGTGCCGCGACAATGTCGTCCACCGAGACGCCCGCCGCGCAGGCATTCCAGATGGAGAGCGGTGTGATGCGATAGGTATGAATGTGCTCGGGTGACTTAATCAGGTCCGCGAAGCGGGCCAGCGCGTCACGCGCGTCGGCGTACCGCGACGCGCCGACGTCGACGAGTACCGTCAGGTCGCTTTGTACGATCAGGGGATTGTCATTGCCGCGTGCGGTCATGCGTGCCTCGTGGAGCCGATCGGGAGCTGCGCTCCGCAAGGTACGCGAGGTGGATCACTATTGGAAATCGTCACCGCTGCGCTCTGGGTTCTCAGCAGGGCTGGGTTGATCGGCGTGCGACCAGTCGTACGGAAAGTACGAGAGCCACTCGTTGTTGGTGCTGGTGGCCGAGGGTCGTGTGCGCGAGGTTAGGCAATTCACGGCTCGTTCCGCTGGTGTCCCCTGCCATGGTTGCCATGTCTGTCCGATGGCCGGTCCCGCTGGTCATGAGCCTTGCGATGAGCCTGTTCTGTGTTGTTGCGCGCTCGGCGCTCGGGCAGTCGGCGGGCTCCCCCCGGCCACCGGCAGCGTTTGTGCCGCCCTCCCGTCGCATGATCCCCGGAGACACGAGTCTGCGTCCGGGCCGGATTCGCGTCGATACGCTGACCTACACGCTGACCGGCAACCGCGACGGTGATGAGATTCCTGTTGGCACCATCGTCGATGTGACGACGCGCGAGGGCGATGCGATGCCGCTGATTCGTCGCGTGCTGACGGTAACGCGGGGTACTGCGCTCCTCGTCGATTCGACGTTGACGGACGCGAAGACGCTGGCGCCGCGTCAGCATCGCTCGGTGCAGCCACAGCGCATGCTGCGCATCGACCTAGCGGGCGTCCGCGTGCGTGGCACGATCGGGCCGGTCGACGCCCCTGGGGTTGCGATCGACACGACGCTGTCATTTCCGGTGTTCGACTCGGGGAACTGGGACATGATCGTGCGAGCGATGCCGTTGGCGCCAGATTTCGCCACAGTTTTTCGCGTGTACGACCTCGAGAACGGCATGCGCGACTATGTCGTGCGCGTGATCGGCTCGACGACGATGTATGGCGAGCCGGCGCACGTGGTGCTGTTCCGGCTGGGGGCGGGGAGCGAGGCGACCGTCTGGATCGGCGCGAACACGCGGCGACTGCTGCAGGTGGAGACGCCAGTCGGACCGACGACGCTCCTGCGACAGGCGCTGCGCGTCACGGACGCACGATCACCGCAATAACAATCGCGACGAGCAGCAGCGTCGGCACTTCGTTCCAGTATCGACACTGCTTTTCGGTCAGCACGTATTCAGCGACGGTGAAGCGCGTGTAGACATACGCGGCGTACGCGTGATAGCCGATCAGCAGCACGACTGCGCCGATCTTCGCCTGCATCCACGGCATCTGCAGCAGCGACGGATTCATCACGAGCATCGTGATGCCCATCGCGACACTGACGACTGCCGCCGGTAGCATGATGGCCTTGAGCAACCGACGCTCCATCACCGTGAGCGTCGCAACGACCGCCGGCTCATTCCGTTGCTGCACGTGATATACGAACAGACGGAAGATGTAAAAAAGCCCGGCATACCATGCGATGACCGCAATGACATGCAGGGCTTTGATCCAGAGATAGGACATACGCGGAATGCAGGGGTGACCTGAACGACGATATCTGATAGACGATGTCGGATGTCTGATATCGGACTCAGGTTACTCGCTCGATCGTGAATCGGCAACGCGCATGCCTCAGACCGCGCGCGAGAAGCGCTGCCCACCGTCGGCCGCACCGCGATACGCATCGAGCGCAACGCACAGATTGCGCAGGAAGAAACGGCCGAGCGGTGTCACGACGACCTTGTCGGTCTCGAACGTGACCAAGCCATCGGCGAGGAACGGTTCGAAGCGATCGACCATCGGTTCGATATCGTCGGTGAACAGGTCGAACGGCAGCTCGGCGGTGTGCTGCAGGAACCATCCATCGATTTCGGAGATGGCACTGACCCCGACACCAAGCAGACGTTCGCCGGTACGCGTCGTATAGCCCATGAAATTGCGGTGCAGACGACCCGCGCCAGCGGCGAGGGCCAGCGGATCATCGGGCTTCGCGAAGTGATCGAGCCCGATCCAGCGATAGCCGGCGGCCTGAAATTGGTCGACGGCCTCGTGAAAGAGCGCGAACCGCTCGCGGGCGATCGGTAGCGCGGATTCGTCCATGCGCCTCTGATGCGGACGCATCCATGGCACGTGCGCATACCCGAAGCACGCCACGCGATCGGGGGACAGTTCGATCGATTCACGTAGCGTCGAGAGAAAGCGCGACGCAGTCTGGTGTGGCAGCCCGTAGATGAGATCCATGTTGATGCCGCTGAATCCGGCATCGCGCGCACCCGTGAGGACATCGTGTACCATCGACGTGGGCTGCACGCGTCCGATGGCTTTCTGCACCATCGGATCGAGGTCCTGCACGCCGAAGCTGATGCGCGAGAAACCGAGCTGACGCAGTGTCGCGAGCTGATCGCGCGTCACGAGGCGGGGATCGGCTTCGATCGAACATTCGGTGCGCGCGTCGATGTCAAACGGCTGCTGCAGCATGCCAACCAGACGTTCCAGCTGCGCTTCGTTGAGGAAGTTCGGCGTGCCGCCGCCCCAGTGCATTTCGGCGACGCGTGGGCGGCCGCCGATCGATTCGCCGAGGAAAGCGAGCTCCCGCTCGAGTCGATTCAGATATCGATCCACCACGGCGTCGCGTTTCGTGACCGTCGCATTACAACCGCAGTAGAGGCAGCGCGAGGCGCAAAACGGTAGATGGACGTATAGCGCGAGCGGTGACGGGTTCGTCGAGAGCGCGCGAAGATGTCCCTTCCAGGCGGATTCATCGAACGTGCCCGTCCAATCCGGAACGGCGGGATAGCTGGTATAGCGCGGCCCGGGCACATCGTAGCGTGTGAGCAGCGTGGGCTCGACACGGGGAACGGACGAGCGTGACGGAGCGCAAAACAGTGATGGTGAAGACGACGAAGAATCCTGGGACACCGGCGCAGGCATACAAATTCTCTCGGCAGCGAGAACGAGCGAATCTCTCAGCTGCAGGGTGCCTATTGCGGCCAGCCGATGCCATCCCGTGGAAGCCCGTGAAACTGTGAGGGTTTACCCCACAGTTGGCACTGTTACCAGCCGAGCTTCGAGAGGACCGACGACGCCGTCTGCCGCACCCGTTCCTGCGCCGCGGCGATCTCCGTTGCGAGCCCCGTACGGGTGACACCAATCTCGGGGACCTTCGTGAGGGCGGCGAGATAATAATCGCGCCACGTCTCGATGACGGCACGCTCGGCCGCCGCGGTCGACCCGGCCCGGATCGCCTGTGCCGACAGATCGCCTTGCGTATTCAGCGCCTGCACGGCGACGTGGGTCAACTCGGTCAGCGCCGCCGTCGTGATCGCGGCAGTGCCACTCGTGAGCAGCAGCCCGGTGCTGAGCGCGCAATTGCCGACGTGGCCGAGTGTCGAAGCGCTCACCATCTCGAGGCGATCGCGATCGGTGTGATAGAACTGATCGGTGAAGTGCCAGAGCAGGACGGCGGGGATATTCGCGTCCAGAAATGGCGTATGATCGCTGCCCCCCTCGAACGGGTTCGACTTCACAATCCAGCCCGTGGTTGCGGCACGGTCGAGGCACCGCTGCCGAACGAAATCGTTGTACCAGTAGGCGCGGATCTCCGACGTCTTGATCGGGCGGCCACCCCACTCCGAGTGTTGATCGCCTCCGCGCACCCACACCGCCGAGGGATCGGGCATCTTCTCGATCAGGAACGTGCCGCCGGTGAGCGCGGTGTTTTCGCCGACCATGTCGAGCGACATGCCCCATTTGATGCCGCCGCGGCGCACGCTGTTTTCCTTGATGAATCGATCGGTCGAACGAATCTCATCGCCCCACAGAAACGTCATCGTGCGCGCCGGATTGATCTGACCGCGCGTGAACATCACGGCCGCCGTACGGGCCATTTCGGCGAGCAGGCCGACCCCAGACGCATTGTCGTTCGCGCCCGGTTCCTGCACGTGTGCGGAATAGACAAAACGTTCCGCGGGAATCTGTGCGCCGCGGATTTCGGCAACGACCGTGCGTTCCGGGCGCGTCTCGAAGCGCGTCTTCACTATCGCGCGGACCTGCACAGCACCGGCCGACAACGCCGCTTTCAGCGAATCGCGCGCGGCGGACGAGACGAAGATCGTGAAGCCGCGATGCACGGAATCATTCGCAATCGACGTGAACTGAATGGCCGTCGTATTCTTCGTCTGCTGGTTGTACGCGGGCAGCTTTTGCGCGGCGAGCATACCCAGTGCACCCTTCTGCATCACCTTCGGAAAGACCGCGCGAAAGTTGCCGTCCACGAGTACGATGGCGCCGGCGATGTCCTGCTTCGCGAGCTCGGCGTCCGTGCCGGCGCCGACATCGATGACTTGTGCGGTCACGCCGGCGTCTGGCGTCGCGTACGAGTTGATGGCGATCATGTTGTGGTTCGTCGCCCACGCGAGCAACGGTGTACGGCGACCCACGATCGTGAGCGACGCATCGTCCGGCGTCCACGCCTGCGTGGACATCGGTCGTGATTCGACGCGGAAGACCAGACGATCGGTCGCCTTCGCGTTGGACTCGGGGACATAGCCCGCCGCGCCGAGCAATGCGGCCACCGTGTCGATCGACGCATCGAAACCGCGGTTGCCAGGCAGTCGAAAAAATCGCTCGACGAAACCGACCGTCGTCCGCGCGCGATCGCCCGATAATTCATTGGCGACTGGCGCGCTGATCGCGCCGAAGGGGGCGGGGATCACGCGCGGTCCAGACTGTGCGTGCAGCGTGGCCGTCGCCAATGCGAACGCCGCGCACGAATTCGAAATCAGACGCACTGTGGCGCGTCGGGAGCAGTTGATCATACGCCACCTCGGCGGTCGGTAGACACGTCGCGTATCAGCAGCCGCTGACGATCACGAAGCGTGTCCAGTTTGCAGGAACGTCTTCGATCGAATGCGCGAGAATCTGCAGATCATAGCGTTCGGCGGCGGCGATGGATGCGACGGCGCCGATGGTGCAATCGCCCAGTGACGCGACGTCGCGCGCGGCACCCGCAGTATCGGCGTGCCGCTCCGGCGTCAGCCACCCGTGCCGCGCAAAGAAGATACGACACTGCGACAGCGCCACCGGGTGGCTTTGCACCAGCCGCAACGTGTCCAGCGTCGCGCCCGGTGGCGCCATGAGACAGAGGTGAATCCGTGTTCGCACTTCGCCGAACCGCTGCACACGATCGCCGGCGCGTTGCAGCGCCGCGACGGCCATGTCGACGCGACCGGCGATCGCATTCTCGACAGGGATCACGGCAAAGTCTGCATCGCGTGCGATCACGCGGTCGAGTGCCTCGTCGAACGTGTCACACGGCACTGGCGTTGCGTGATGCTGCCACTGCTGCTGAATGGCGAGCTCACTGAATGCGCCGAGTGCGCCCTGGAAGGCGACGCGCGGAAGCGCGGGGGGAGGATTGACAAGTTCGCCGTCTGGCCCTAGCATAGTCGAATGATGCGTCACTTCACCGCCGCCAGCTATTATTACTTTACGCCGTCCCGCGTGGGCCCCGGCGAAAGTGCTGTGCGCGACTGACGCGCCACCGACACTGACGACCGCGAGGCCTGTGCAACTGCACGGGCCTCGATTGTTTTCGGGGTCCGGCAGGGCGAGGCCCGCGGGTGCGATTTCCCCCACCCCGCCCAAGGACCCGACCCATGATCATCGTCACGACCCCGGATATCTCGCCCGACGCCCTCGATCGCATCATCGAGGAGGTGGAACGGCACGGACTGCGCGCCCACGTCAGCCGTGGCGAGCAGCGGACCATTGTCGGCTGCATCGGCGATGATGCAAAATTGAGCGAATCCGCGCTTGCGATGCTCGAGGGTGTCGATCGTGTCATCCCGGTGCTCAAGCCCTACAAGCTCGCGTCACGCGAGTACTCCGCCGTCAACACGGCTATCCCGTTTGGGGATCCGGCCGGCACGATTGTCGGTGGTCGCGAGATCGTCGTGATCGCGGGTCCGTGTTCAGTCGAAGGGCGCGAGATGCTTTCGCAGACCGCACACGCCGTGCAGGCGGTCGGCGCGCGCATGCTGCGCGGTGGGGCGTTCAAACCGCGCACGTCACCGTACGCGTTTCAGGGAATGGGTGAAGAAGGGCTCGCACTGCTGGCGGCCGTTCGTGCCGACACGGGGATGCCGGTCGTGACCGAGGTCATGGACCCGCGGCAGGTCGAACTCGTCGCGTCGTACGCGGATGTGTTGCAGATTGGCGCGCGCAACATGCAGAACTTTGCGCTGCTCACCGAAGTTGGTCGCGTGCAGCGTCCCGTGCTGCTCAAGCGCGGACTGTCGGCGACGATCAGCGAACTGCTCATGGCCGCCGAGTACATCATGGCACAGGGCAACGGCGACGTGATGCTGTGCGAGCGCGGCATTCGCACATTCGAAACGGCGACGCGCAATACGCTGGACGTGGCGGCGATTCCGGTGCTCAAGAAAGAAACACATTTGCCGGTCATCGTGGATCCCAGTCACGCAGGCGGTCGCGCGGATCTCGTGGCGCCGCTCGCGATGGCCGCGATCGCCGCGGGCGCTGACGGGCTTATCATCGAGGTCCATCCGGAGCCGGCGAAGGCGCGTTCGGATGGTGAACAGTCGCTGACACCGTCGGCGTTCGCCGAATTGATGCAGCAGGTGGCCGCGATCGCCAACGCCGTTGGGCGCAGCGTGGCGACGACCGCGCCGCGTGCGGTCGTACGCGAGACGGCGAGGGTCGACGCATGACGCCGATCGAATCGCTCCGCGCGGAAATCGAGGCGGTGGATACGCGCCTGATCGCGGCCATCGCTGAGCGCGTCTCGCTGGCAAAGCGGGTCGGGCAGGTGAAGCAGGCGCGCGGTCAGCCGATCACGGATCCGGCACGCGAAGCGGCCGTGGTCGCGCGCGCGGCGATGCTGGCGCGAGAGGCGGGGTTACCGGACGACGAGATCCGCGCGCTGTATTGGCGGCTTCTCGCGATCGCACGGAGAGTACAACTGAGTAGGGAGTAGGGAGTAGGGAGTAGGGAGACTGAGTATGGAGTAGGGAGACTGAGTATGGAGTAGGGAGACTACACGCGGGGGAGTGTTACGCGGAATGTTGCGCCGCTCGTCGCCTCATCGAGGAGAATCTGGCCACCGTGCGCGTGCGCGATGGCCTGCGCGATGGCGAGTCCGAGTCCGGCGCCGCTCGCGGTTGGTACTGGGCTCGTTGAGCCGAGCGTGGCGATGCTCTCGGGGGTTTCCTCGGCGATGCTGCGCACGAAGCGATCGAAGATGCGTGGGCGGAGTGCGGCGGGAACACCGAGGCCCGTGTCCGCGACCGAGAACACGGCGCGCGTCGACGTCGCCTCCAGGCACACGGTGATGCACCCGTCCGGCGGCGTGTGCTTGAGCGCGTTATCGAGCAGGTTGAGCAGCAGCCGTCGGAGCAGCGCGCGATCGCCGTCGACACAGATGGTATCGTCGGACCCCGGGGCCCGTTCGACCATGAGCCGGATCTTTTTGTCATCGGCAATGGTGCGAACGCTTCGCACGCCAGCCGACAGCAAGTCGCTCATGTCGACGCGTTCGTGATGATTCAACGGACTCGCGGCATCGGCGCGCGCGAGGAGGAAAAGATCGTCGACGATGCGCGTCAGCCGAATCGACTCATCACGAATGACGCTCAACGCTTCGCGATATTCGCCTTCCTCGCGATGTGGTCGTTGTAAGGTGACATCGGCCTCACCGCGTACGATCGCGATGGGCGTGCGCAATTCGTGCGATGCGTCGGCGACGAACTGCTTCTGTGTGCGGAACGCATCGTCGACGCGTCCAAGCAGATCGTTGATAACGGTCGCGAGTCGACCGAGTTCGTCGTGCGGATTCACGACCGGGAGTCGCTCGCTGAGCGTGGCGGCCGAGATACGCGCGGCGGTTGCTGCCATCTGATCCATCGGGGCCAGACTGCGACGCGCCAGTGCGTAGCCGGTCAGCACGGTGATCACCAGCGCGAACGGGATCGCGAAGAGCAGGAAGGTGCGTACGCGTGACAGGACGGCGAGATCTTCTTCATCCGAGCGCAGCACGCCGACGATGAGCACGGGTTCATCGGTGTGTACCGGGCCTGGATCGACGCGCACGAGGGCGGCGCGCCACGAGATATCGTCGATGGACAGCGTCCGCACGACGACGTCGGTGCCGGGCGGGCGGAGACTCAGCAATTCGCGCACCTGCTGCGGCAGCAACAGGGTGTCCGGGTCGATCGGCGTGGTCGCGGCGACGCGTGGCAGCGCCGTCTCGCCGCGCTTTCGACTCGTGGGGAGACGGTTGGCCGCGACGACACGTTCCGCGTCATCGACGATGAGAATATCGAGGTCGCCGGATTTGAGCTCGCGTAACACGTCGCGCGCGGCGGCCCGGCTGACAATCGACGTGTCCCCGCGTGCACGCGCTGCGCGCCGCTCCGCGATGACCGCCTGTGAAATAGCGCGCGCCGTCTCGCGCACCGTGGAGTCGCCACTCTCTTGTAGCACGCGACGCAGCGTGATCCACGCGGCGATCGCAAAGATCGTGAGCAACAGTGCGAGCACGCCCGTGTTCCAGAGCGTGAGACGCAAACGCATCGAGACGCGCGCGGGCGTGCCCGTGATGTCGCTCATCGAATGTTCACGTGTCGGTCACCCATGGCTTAAGCCGGCGGGGTGTCGGACAGGATGTAGCCGGCGCCACGGCGCGTGTGCAACATCGGCGACCAAGGCGCTTTGTCGATTTTTCCACGCAGTCGATTCACGTACACTTCGACCGCGTTCGTGAACGGATCGTGATTGTCGTCCCAGACGTGCGCGACGATATCGGCGCGCGAGACGACAGTACGGGCGTGACGCGCGAGCAGTTCGAGGAGGGCGTACTCTTTTGCGGTCAGCGAGATCGGCGTTCCGGCGCGCGCCACGGCCCGTGCCGGCAGATCGATCTCGAGATCGCCGATACGCACGATCGCCGGTTGCAGATTTTCCGGACGGCGCAGCAGCGCGCGCAGTCGAGCCAGGAGCTCGCCGAAATCGAACGGCTTGTTGAGATAGTCGTCCGCGCCGCCGTCGAGCCCCATAATGCGATCAGCGACCGCATCACGTGCCGTCAGCATCATCACCGGCGTGCGCATGCCGCGTCCGCGCAGTTCGCGCAGCACGGCGAATCCATCGATGCCCGGGAGCATGACGTCAAGAATGATGGCGTCGTAGCTGTTCACGGCCGCTTGGACGATGGCGTCCTTGCCATTGCCGACGACGTCGACCGCGTAGGTCTGCTCCCGCAGCCCGCGGGCGATCACGTTGGCCAATCGAGGATCGTCTTCGACGACGAGCAGTCGCACGGGAATCCAGTGAAAGGGGCGAGCGGTCAGGCCCGGGACCATAGGGGTCCATGCGGGTTCGGGCCGTTAATCGGTCGTTAAGGTGGGGATTCGTAAACTCTACTTTGTCAGCAGCGCCGCCGTTCGCGGCTGCCGCTTGCAGGACACGCTGTGATGAAGATGCGCATGGGGCAAGCCCGGGCAGTCGCGTCACAGGTGAATCGAACCGGTTACTAACCAGGAGTTTTCGATGAACCGCATCCGTTTTGCATTTGTGGCTGCCTCGCTCGTGATCGCTGGCTCGGCCTCGGCCCAGCCCGCCAAGAAGGACACGGCCAAGATGGCCGCGCCGGCCGCCAAGATGGCCGCGCCGAAGGTTGAGGCCAAGGTGGCCGCCCCGGCCGCCTAGGCCGAAGCGCCGAAGGCCGTGGCCGCCCCGGCCGCCAAGGCCGAAGCGCCGAAGGCCGCCGAAGCGAAGATGGCGGCTCCGGCTGCTAAGGCCGCCGAAGCGAAGCCGGCCGCACCGGCCATGAAGAAGGGAATGAAGAAGGCGAAGGCCGACACGGCCAAGAAGAGCCTGTAAGCAGCAAAGCATCGTTCCGCCAACCAGGGGCGGGACCCGAAGCGAGCGGACGGTGCTAGAACGTGCCCGGGGAAACCCGGGCACGTTTGCTATTTGTACCCCTCGGTGGTCTCCGATGTCGCGCCGAGAACCGATCGATCAGGGTGCGAGCGCCCGGGCTCGCTCGCTCGGGCGACGCCGAAACCAGCTGGCGACCAGATAGAACTCGTCGAGATCGTGCGACGGGATGTCGGCGCCTGACGGATCCGGCCCGTCGAAAATTCGGCGCGCCAGCGTTTCGAGTGCGGCGTGTTCCTCGGCCGTGGTCGGTGCAGCCATTTCGGCTCGAATCGTGCCGCGGCGCACGAGATAAACCCATTCGCGTCCGTCCGCCCCGGCGAGCTGATACCGGAAGGTGAGCCGATCCATGTTTGCATGAAAATGCAGGACGCGCTGATGCAACCAGCGCACGCGCTCGAGTCGGTCGCGCAGTACGGCCGCGCGTTCGAACTCCATCATCACGGACGCCTCGTGCATTGCGCGTTCCAGACGCGCGACCGGCTCGTCGCTTTGCCCTTCGAGAAAGGCGCGTAACATCACCGCCTGCGCGCGATAGCGGTCGCCGTCGCCCGCGCCGATGCACGGTCCCGCGCAGGTGCCCAAGTCGTGACGCAGACAGCCTGGCGCGCGCGTGCGGGACGCGGTCTTCGCGGTCGCCGACGTGATGTCGGTGGCGAACCAGAGCGGCAGCATGCGTGTCCGCGTCTTCGCGCTCGTCGTGTCGACGGCGCGCCGATGCGCGTCCTCCAGCGTGCAGTCACGCAGCAGCGCGGCGTCGGCGAGTGCGCGCACCGACTCACGCAACTGCGCGACCCGACGGAACGGGCCAAAGAGCGCGACGGCAGACGGATGATCGGATCGCGGCACGACGCGTAATCCCGGCACAGCACCGCCCGTCAGCGCGACGTAGCCGCGCGGCCAGTCATCGGTGACCATCATCGCGTTGAAGTGCGGGCGATGCTGTTTGATCAGTCGCAATTCGCGCAGCAGCGCGCCGAACTCGGTGTTGGTGTACTCCCACTCGATCTGATGCGCGTGACGCAGAATGCGCGCGCCTTTGTCGCGTCGGCCTTTAGCACGAAAGTACGACAGCAGTCGGGTGCGCAGCACGCGCGACTGACCGACGTAGAGCACCGTGCCGTTCGGCCCGAGCATGCGGTAGACGCCGGGGCGGTTCTCGCAGTCGGCACGGACGGCGTCGCGCAAGGCTTTCCGCTGCGCGACGGTTGACTGCGGGGGTTTGGCGTGAAGGCGGACGAGCGGTTTCACACGCGAAGTCTAGTACGCGCGGTGTACGTGCGGTGCGCCCCGACCGATCCGTCAGTTCGTGAGATCAGTATCGACCTGCCCCGTCAATCCACGCGAGATGTGCGACCAGCTCATCCCGACAGCGAGTAGCAAGGCGGTGCAGATCAGCACCACGTAGCTGATGCCGCGGGCCGAGGTCGCGCTCACGACACCGACGTCGACGAGCAACCAGACGAGTCCACCGGAGATCGCGAGGACGAGCACGGCACCCTTGATACCGATCGAGCGACGCGTAGCGGCGAGAAAGACCACCCAGCCGGTGAGCAGCGCGATGCCGGACAGAAACTTCACCGACATCGGACCACTGGTCGCGGCATGCCCGAGCAGCGGCGCGAGCACCCAGTGATAGAACGAATAGCCTTCGGGATTGTACGTCGCGAAGACCAGCACGAGCGCGGCAAGCGTGCGCAGCGCGATGCCATGCAGACCGGGTCCGTTCGCCATGATCAGTTGGGTGGGCGTGGAGTGGAGGACGACGTCACGCGTCGACCGATAGCGGCGACGCACCAGAGCGCGGTGATAATGACCAGCGTGAACTTGAGCGCAGCGCAGACCGTCGCCAAGTGCGCGAGCGGATCGGAGGCGCCGTGATCGAGCATGCGCCAGAGCAGCAGGTTCTCCGCGGCGTCCAGCGGAATGCAGGCGAGGACGGCTCGGCTGAGCACGCGACCCACGCGATCGAACCGACCCGTCGAGGCGGCGCGCACAAGCAAGCCAGCGCCGGTGGCAAACATCAGCGGATAGGTGAGCAGGAAGGCGAAGTCGACGCCGAGGCTGACCTTGGCCGGCTCGATCGCGTCGTTGGTGCGCCAGTCTGTGATGATGGCGTCGGCGCGTGCGCCGGACCACGCCAGTTCGTAGGCGACAATGCCGCGCGTGTCGTTCGTCTGCAGCGGTTCGTCGAGGCCTCGCAGCTGCAGCATGAGGATAAGCGAGAGCGTCGCGAAGAACGCCCAAGTGAGGATGCGCATAGGCTTGCTGTCTACTTCTCGGACACGCAATCGCGTCGCGACTGTCGAGCGATCGTCTCGACCGAATCGAAGTAGCGTCGGTGTGTCAGCACGAGGTCCGATTCGGTGGCGGCCTCCAAAATCACGACTTCGTGGTCAATCCCCATTGGCTTGAGTTTAAGCTCTAAATCGAGCCTGGCACGCGAAGCCGCAACGCGCTGTTCATCTGTGAACTCCCGAAGCAGAGCGATCTTCCCCTCTGGGCGATTGTACTGAATCAAGAAGAACATCTATGAGTACCGGTTGATATACAGCTCGATCAATGTCTCGCTTGACGAATCGATCATCGCTTCATCCGGCTGATCGGGATCGTCCCTCTCCTGCAGAGCGATGGCGTCGGACAGCCACCGCAGTTTCTGCTGTATCTGCGCGTCGCCGCCGCCGTACTTCAACTCAGCCCCTATCGCGTCGGAGAGCTTTTCGGACAGTTCCGCCCACTGGTGCTGGCGTCGTGTTCACACCTGAATCTCGACGAGCGCGTTGTCATGCGATACGATGACGTGAACAGCACGGTAGCCGAAGCTTGGAATCAACCGTCTATCAACGAACTCCGCCGTCGGAAAGATAGAAGATAGACGTTGCACCGTTTCCGTCTGCGCCTCAAAAGTGGGCACCACAACTCGACAGCCAGCGATGTCCTGCATCTGACTGAGTCGGGTGGTCTCGCGTTGGAGTTTGCCCACAATGGCGGTTGTGGATTTCGCCGGGCGTCCGGTGGGTTCCAGCGCCAACTCGCTGCGAATCGTGCCGAGCACTAACGTGTATGCACCAACGAACGTCTGCCGGTACGCGTCAAGTTCGCGTAGGTCGTCGTCGCGGTAAGCACCTGACTTCAGGCGTTCCCCCAGTTTGTCGCTCTGCGTTTTACTGACCATCGTGACTCCGAAACCCGCGCTCGATACCCCTGATCGGAATCTAGAATCCGCGCCGCACGACGCCATGGATCGGCGGCGGTTCGTACAGCGCGTAGGGCTGGGGCTGGGCGCGCTGGCGGTCGGGAACGGCGTACTGGCCGGGCATGCGCTGGCCTCTTCGGCGCCCGTCGCCGCGCCGCGCCGGTTCTACGAGTTCACCTTCGCGCGACTGCGCTACGACTCGGGCGACTGGGACTACAATCCGAAGGTCTGCTCGAATCTGCTCGATGCGGTCGTACAGTACACGGACATCCCGGTCAGCCCGCAGGAGATCGTCATCACCGCGGACTCGGCTGAATTGACCGCGTTTCCGTTCGTGTTCATGACGGGACATAAGCTGGTGCGCTTCAACGAGAAGGAGCGTAAAGGGCTGGTGCGCTACGTGGAAAATGGTGGGCTGCTGTTCAGTGACGACTGCAA
The DNA here is from genome assembly GCA_031366985.1 of Gemmatimonadaceae bacterium. Lineage (GTDB taxonomy): Bacteria > Gemmatimonadota > Gemmatimonadetes > Gemmatimonadales > Gemmatimonadaceae > Gemmatimonas. The sequence continues at coordinate 2,993 of JANLPE010000011.1, read as the reverse complement.
TCACGACGTGAACGGATTGTACGCGAAGACGTTCGAAGCGGAGATGGTGAAAGCGTTCGGACCGAATCCGATGCCGAAGCTGGTGAAGACGCATCCGCTGTATTCGAGTTTCTTTGCCTTTCCCGATGGTCCGCCGCGCACGTCACACGAACTCAACGGCTGGGGCGACAACATCGTGCATGAATATCTGCGCGGGGTCGAGCGGCGCGACCGGCTCGGGGTGCTGTACTCGAACAAAGACTACGGGTGTGAGTGGGATTATGACTGGAAGAACAAACGGTTCCGGTCAAAGGATAACAGCCGGTTTGGGGTGAATATTGCCGTGTATGCGATGACGTGAACGGACAACGGGGAACCGCGCACTACGATATCTGAAAAACGATGTCGGATCTCCGATGTCGGATGAACGACGAAACGCGGGGCGTATCGGAAGTTCCGATACGCCCCGCGTTTCGTCTCACTACTCGACGTTTCTCACAACTCTCTACGCCATACTCCCTACTCAGTCAAACGCCGCCCCGACGTTGATCTTCTGGATGTGCAGCCACGGCGAACCGTGCGAGATGCTGTTGGTCTGTGTCGGCTGACCTTTTGCGTCACCACCGGTGCCGTGCATTTGCCATTCCTTCGGCCCGGTGATGGCCACGAGGTTCGCCCAGAAATCGGTCGTGATCGCGTTGTACGTCACGTCGGTCACCTGACGGGTGATTTTGCCGTTCTTGATTTCCCAGAAGATGTGGCCGCCGAACTGACCGTTGTAACGCTGCTGGTCGATCGAGTAGCTGCCACGGCCGTCGATCATCACGCCGTCCTTGACGTCGGCGATCATCTCATCGCGTGTCGGCGCGTTGGCTGGTCCGGGCTCGACATGCACGTTGGGCATACGGAGGAACGGATAGTCGCGCCAGGTACTACCGAACGTGCAGCCGCGACTTTCCTTCTCGCCCATCAGGTGCGCGGTTTCGCGATTGGTCTGCAGTCCGACCAGCACGCCGTCGCGAATGAGCGGCCACCGCTGCGTCTTCACGCCGTCATCGTCAAAGCCGACGGTGCCCAATCCAGTGCTGGTCTTGTCGCAGGTGACGTTGAAATGCTTCGAACCGTACTTGAGTTTGCCCACGTCGGAGAGCTTCACGAAACTCGTGCCGGCGTAGTTCGCTTCGTAGCCCATGATGCGATCAAGTTCGGTCGCATGCGCCACGATTTCGTGAATGGTCAGCATCGCGTGTGCGGGCGAGAGGATCAGATCTTTCAGTCCGCTCGAACCCAATGGTTTCGCCGTGCACATCTCGACCGCGTCCGTCGCTACCTTCTCGGCCTGCGCCAAAAAGTCGCAGTTCTCAGCGAATTCCCAACCGCCTGTGCCCGCAACGCCAGGATAATTCCGTGTGCGCGTGTTGTCGCCGACTTTCGCCGTCACCGTCATGGCCGGTGTCGTCGTGAACAGCTCCTGCTCGATGTACGAACCTTCGCTGCTGGCGTAGTAGCGCCACTCGTAGCCGTGATTCGCCGACACGTTCACTGCTGTGACGCCGGCAACCTTGCTCGCTTTGTCGACGATCGCCTGCGCCCACGCCTGCTTGTCCGTCGCCGATACCGATGACGGATGCTTGATCATCGGCGTGATGTAGTTTTCCTGATACGGCTTGACTGGTGCGAGCTTGAGATCGGTCTTCTTCGCGATCGCACTCGCCTTCGCGACTTCGGTCGCGACACGAGTGACGCGACGGATTTCATCTTCAGTGACGATGGGACTCGATGCAAAGCCCCACACGCCGCTATGAATGACGCGCACGCCGAAGCCGCCGGCCTGACGATCAGCGTCCGTCGGGATACCGACACTGCGTCCACCACCGCGACCACCGCGCCCACCACCACCACCACCCCCCCCGCGTCCACCACCACCACCGCCGCCGCCGAATCCACCACTAGGGCCGCCTGCGCCCGCAGTGCGGAAGTTCGCCGAACCGCCGGGCAACGTCGAGTTCATCGTGAAGCGCACGTCGGCGTATGAACAACCGGCGAGCTTCGCTTCACCAAGTACGATGTCCGCGAGACCTTTGAACTTGGTCTCCATGACTTTGCCTTTCGGCGAGTCGGCAATGATCTGCCCGAGCAGATCACGCGAATACAACGTCAGTGCGGCACCTGCACCGAATTTTCTGATAAAGTCGCGACGTGAACTCATGAGTTATCCCTGTCGGTGAGCCGGATCAAACAGCAGGAGAGACCGACGTCATGTAGAACTCTTCGATGCGAACGGGTGGCACGAGTGCAATGTTGCCGCCATCGAACGATTCGCCGAGGAACATCGGTGTCGGCTTGCCGACCAGTGAGAGATTGTTGTAAGCGACGAGCGGAGACATGTTCCAGCGGAAGTTCTGCGCCGGTCCGACGATCTCACCGTTCTCGATCAAAAACAGTCCGTCGCGCGTCATGCCGGTGTTGAGCAGCGGTTGATTCTGCGACGGCACGCCGCGAATGTACCAGAACGATGTGCAGATAAGTCCACGACGCGTCTGCTTAATCATGTCTTCGATCGAGAGATCCGTGCCGACCTGCATCAGACTCTGATTCGTCGACGCGGGAGCGCCAGTGCCGAGCGTACGCAGAATGCCGTTCTCGACCCACGTCACTGGCGCGGCCGGCTTGAGATCGGGACCGATCGTCGACTGCCGCAGCGTCATGTTTCCGATGTCACTCTTGAGCGTGAACTTTTCGCTGAAGAGTTTGTCGCCCGGCTTCTTGCCGTTCATGAAATTGCCGGGACCACCGAGGCCAAAGCCGCCGCCGCCGCCGCCGCCGCCACCACCACCACCGCCCGCTGCGGCGTCAGGCGGAGGACCACCCGCGGCGCCGCCGCCAGGAGGACCACCGCCCGGCGGGCCGCCGAATCCACCGCCGAACGCGCCGCGTCAACCTAAGATGTTGGTAATCAGCGAGAGAAAGCGCGCGCTCGCACGCGGCTCCATGATCAACGTATAGCGACCCGG
>JANLPE010000001.1:0-34231 GCA_031366985.1 Gemmatimonadaceae bacterium | reverse complement strand
TTTTTGTTGACCCCTTTTTTTTCCCGGCCAGTCCCCCGGGGTTGTCCCCCCTAATTTTTTTTTTTTGGTTTTTTTTTTTTGGTTTTTGTTGCTTAAACCCAACCCCAACCCCCGCGACCACGCTGCCCGTCAGCTCCAATTCGAGCAGCTTCCGCGACGGCTGCGGATCCCGCGTCAGGTAGATCTGCAATCGCTCGATGCGCGCTGGCTCGATGACGCGCACCGCGAGCAGCTCACGTTCTGACTTCGCCGTCAGCGTTGGATAGAAGCTGAGCGTGCAGTGCGGCGAGAACTGGAAGCGCGCTTGTCGAAAGGGTAACCCACTGCGCGCGATGCGCTCGTGTAGCGCGCGCAGCGGACCGTGCGGATCCAGCGGCAGCGAAATGATCTCGGTCTGCATGAACCGATGCGGCGGCAGGAACGGCAAGTCCATCGGCGCCGTCGTCGACGAGATCGGTTCCAGCGCCTCACGAATGCGATCGAGTGGCGTGTCAGTTGGTATCGAACCGACACCCGACGAGCCGGCCAACGTGACATGCGGTGGCGTCAGTCGGGCCAGCTTCGGATCGAACTGCTGCTGTAGTGCGCGCACCTGCGCGCCAGCAGCGCCAGGAAGTTCTGCGAGGATGAAGATACCAAATGATGCCGCCATGTCCACAATCTAAAACAAGGCCCCTCACCATGTCGTGGCATGCGCGATATGTTCGCGGTATGGGCGAGTCGATGGTGGTCATCCGGCAGTATCTGAATGAGATGGAGGCGCTGATTGCACGTAGCGTCCTCGAGGCGAATGACGTGCCGGCGGTCGTGTTGCGCGACGACGCCGGCGGCATGCTCCCCGCCCTGCATGTGCTCTATCCCGTGCGGCTCGCGGTGCGCACACAGGATGCCAGTGAGGCGCTGCATATCCTCGATTCACCGTTCGAGCGCGCGCCCGGCGACGAGGACGACATGCACGACCTCGATATCCCCGGCGCCGTCTGAGTTCGCATGGCATCCGCCTTCGCGCGAAACGTCGTCCTGATCACCGGCGCATCGAGTGGCATCGGCGCGGAACTGGCCCGCCAATTCGCGACCGCGGGTGCGCGGCTCGCACTGTCGGCGCGCGGCGGTGAGCGGCTCGAGCAGGTGGCCGGCGAGTGTCGTGCACGAGGTGCCGAGGCGTTTGTCGTCGTGGGCGACGTCGGCGTCGAAGCAGACTGCCAGCGCATCGTCGAGGCGACCGTCGCGCACTTCGGACAACTCGACACACTGGTCAACAACGCCGGGCTCGGCGCGAGTGGACCATTCGAGGAGGTGACCGACCTGTCCGTCTTTGAGCGCGTCATGAAGGTGAACTATCTCGGCAGCGTCTGGTGCACCGCGTATGCCCTGCCCCACCTCAGGCGGACGCGCGGGCGCCTCGTCGCGATCTCAAGTCTGACCGGATTGACCGGTGTCCCGAAACGCGCCGCGTACGCGGCCACCAAGCATGCGATGGCGGGCTTCTTCGATTCGTTGCGCATCGAGCTCGCGAACACGGGCGTGAGCGTGACGGTCATCTATCCCGGTTTCGTCTTTTCCGAGATCAATCAGCACGCCCTCTCACCGGATGGCACACCATTCGGTGAAAAAGCGTATCGTCGAAAGCATGGTGAAACGATGGAGACCGACGAGTGCTGTCGACAGATCCTGCGGGCGACCGCCGCACGCGACCGGGACCTCGTGATGACGTGGCGCGGAAAGATCGGACGCCTGCTGAAACTGATCTCGCCGGCCTTCGTCGATGGCATCGCGCGCCGCACGATCGCCTCGCGCCAGTAGTCGCCTCACAACCGTTGTCGAGCCGCGGCGGCGCCCAGCTATCTTGGACCCATGCCGTCTGAGCTTCTGCGCGTCGATCCTGATCATCCAGCAGCTGCGCTGATCGCGCAGGCGGCGCAGCGGCTCGCGCGCGGCGAGGTCGTCGCATTCCCTACCGAAACCGTGTACGGGCTCGGCGCCCATGGCCTTGATCCCGAGGCGGTCGCACGGATCTACGCGGCAAAGGGTCGGCCGGCGTGGAATCCGCTCATTCTGCATGTGCCTGACGTGGAGGGCGCCCGCGCGTTGACACGGGTCTGGCCCGACAGCGCCGCACGGCTCGCGTCGGCGTTCTGGCCTGGCCCCCTCACGCTCGTGCTCCCCAAGCACGCGCGCGTTCCGGATATCGTCACCGCCGGACTCGATGCCGTGGGGGTCCGCGTGCCCGCACACCCGGTCGCACTCGCGCTCTTGCGTGCACTGGGCGCGCCGATCGCCGCGCCCAGTGCGAATCGCTTCACTCATGTGTCACCGACGACGGCGCAACATGTGATCGCATCACTCGGCGAGCGCGTCTCGTGCGTGGTCGACGGCGGAAGCTGTCACGTCGGCATCGAGAGTACGGTCGTCGATCTCACCGGTGCAGTGCCGGTGATGTTGCGTCCGGGGGCAATCACGCGCGCACAGCTGGCCGAAGTGCTCGGACAACCGGTTGCCGTGGTGGAACACATGGTGTCGTCCGTGACCAACGTCGCGGCGCAACGATCGCCCGGAATGGCGGATCGGCACTATGCACCGCGAGCCGATGTCTGGCTCTTCGATCCGTCGCAGGCCGACGAGATCGCCGACGCGCTCGCGGCACGTCGCGCCCACGCTCGGTTCGAGGGCCGCAGGAACCTCGGCACGGTCACGGCACTGCTCCTCGAGATGCCTCTGGCGCTCGATGACGAGGATCAGCTGGTTCGGATGCCAACAGATCCGAGTACATACGCCCAGCGCCTGTATGCGGCGCTGCACGCCGCCGATGCGCGCGGCGCAAGCCTCGTCCTCATCGAGCGTCCGCCCGCGTCGGACCATTGGAACGCCGTCCGGGATCGACTCGCCCGCGCGGCACGATGACACCCTAGATTACTCTAATGCTCTCAATCGACCTGACTGGCAAACGCGCCCTCGTTGCGGGTGTGGCAGATGATGGTGGCTTCGGGTTCGCCGTCGCCAAGGCGTTCGCGGAAGCGGGCGCTTCGGTGTGCGTGGCGACCTGGCCCCCCGCCCTCAACATCTTTCTCAACCTGCTCGAGCGCGGCAAGATGGACGACTCGCGTCGGCTGAGCGATGGCTCGATGCTGCACTTCGAGCGGATCTATCCACTCGATGCCGTCTACGACGCGCTCGAGGACGCACCGGAGGATGTGCGCGAGTCGAAGCGCTACAAGGACGTCGGCGATTTCTCCATCGGCGGAGTCGCGCAGAGGCTCGTCAGCGATTTTGGTGAACAGCCGCTCGATATCGTCTTCCATTCACTGGCGAACGGCCCGGAAGTCCGCAAGTCGCTGCTCGACACGAGCCGTGCCGGCTATCTCGCCGCGTCGAGCGCGAGCGCATACTCACTCGTCTCGATGGTGCAGCGTTTCAGTCCGCTGATGCGCACGGGCGGATCCTTCTGCTCGCTGACGTACATGGCCAGCGAACGCGCCATCCCCGGATACGGCGGCGGCATGTCGTCGGCCAAGGCTGCGCTCGAGAGCGACACGCGCGTGCTCGCCTTCGAAGCCGGTCGCAAGTATGGACTGCGCGTGAACACGATTTCCGCCGGGCCGTTTGCATCCCGCGCCGCGAGCGCGATCGGTATCATCGACAAGATGGTGAAGTACTGCGCCGCAAATTCGCCGCTCACTGAAGAGCTCTCGGCGGCGGAGGTCGGTAGTACCGCGGCGTTCCTCGGCAGTTCGCTAGCGAGCGGTATCACCGGCGCGACCGTGTACGTTGACAAGGGCTATCACTCGATGGGCATGGCCGTGACGATGCCGCCGGGAACGGAACCGTTCGGCGGATAGCCCGCCCTCACTGAGATTCAATGGTTCGTCTTGACGACATACGTGTTCGACTGATCGGATTGGCGCTGTTCAGCGCGCTGCCGCTCGTCGCGCTCGGAATTTTTCGTCTCACGACCAGTACGTTGCAGGAACGTCGCGCACTCGCCGACGAGGCCGAGCGCGCGGCGCATCTCGCCGCGTCGCGCATCGACGAACGTATTCGCACGGCCGACGCGCTCCTGTTAGGGTTGGCGTCGAACCTCCGCGCGGATCCCGCGCTGCACGCCCAGAACTCCGCGGTGCTCACGCGAACGCTCGCGAGCGCCCCGTCGCCGATTGCGAATCTCTTCCTGCTCGACACCGCCGGCACGCTCGTCGCCGCAGCACGAGCATTCGGGCCGTCCGGTGAACCCGTGCGCGCGTTCGCCAATCGCGGATTCTTCAATATCGTGCGCCGCGAACGTGGGTTGGTCGTCGGCGAATTGCGTCGGTCGATGACCCTCGTCGGCGCCCCGTGGGTCGTCGTGCTGGCCCGACAGATCGTCGACGCTGACGGGCAGTTCGCCGGCGCGGTGTCGATGCCGGTGCGACTCGATTCCCTGATGGCGGTGACGCGCGGCTCCACGAGCCTCGGCACGCCGGTCGTCACGATCTTCGACACGGCTGGCGTCGTGCTTGGCCGCAGTGACGCGCCCGATTCGTTGATCGGGCGGCGTGCGCCACGCGCCAGCCAGACACTCGACACGAGTGGGGCCAAGCCAATCCGTGGGATCGACGGCGTGATGCGCCTGACCGGCTTCACGCGGACGACGGCGGCACCATGGATGGTCGACGTCGGCCTATCGCAGGCGGCGCTCGACGCCAATCTCTCGCGCAGTCTGCGATTCGACATCGCGCTGTTCCTCCTCGCGACCGGGTTCGCCGTCTATACCGCATACGTGTTCGCGGAACGCATTACACAACCGCTCACCGGGCTCGTGAACGCCGCACGTGCCTTCGAACGCGGTGACACCGGCGCGCGCGCGGCGTCCGCCGGACCACGTGAGACTCGAGTACTCGGCAATGCGTTCAACCAGATGGCCGAGACCGTGGAGCGCCGCAACAGCGCGCTGGCGGACAGCGAGCGCCGCTATCGTATGCTCTTCGACAGTAATCCGCTGCCGATGTGGGCTTGGGACGCGGACAACATGCAAGTCATGGCGGTGAACGAGGCGGCGATCGAAAAGTACGGCTACGAACGCGACCGCTTTCTCTCGCTGCGCATCACCGACTTGCTGGCCCCGAGTGAACACCAGCGCTTCAGTAACGCACGGCTGCCGTTTTCGGAAAGTCGTCAGTCCGCCGGTATTTGGCTGCACCGTACGTCGAACGGGCGGCCGGTCGAGATGGAAGTCATCACGACGTCCTCACGCCGGCTCGGTCGTGCCAGCTGGCTGTCCGTTGGCATCGACGTCACGGCGCGTCGCGAGGCTGAGCGCGCGCTCGCGCGCAGTGAAGACCAGTTGCGGCAGTCGCAGAAGATGGAAGCGATCGGTACGTTTGCCGGCGGCATCTCGCACGATTTCAACAATCTGCTGACGGGAATGCTCGGCTATTGCGACCTCGCGCTGGGTGAGTTGGACGAACACGGCGAAGCGTATCACGACGTCGCGGAGATCCGGGCGCTCGCGGTCCGCGGGAGTGATCTCGCCCGACAAATCTTGACGGTCAGTCGCAAGCAAGTCGTTCAACCGACACGCCTCGACCCGAATAGCGTCGTACGCGGCGTCGAGCGGCTGTTGCGCCGTGTCGTCGGGGCGCACATCGATTTCGAGACGCAGTTGACTACCGAGCCGGGGAGCATTCGGGTAGACGCCGGCCAATTGGAGCAGGTCCTGCTCAATCTCACCGCGAATGCGCGCGATGCGATGCCGACCGGCGGATCGTTACACCTCGCCACGCGTACCCTCTCGGTCGAGGAGGCGGCGAATCGCAGTCTGCCCGCGAACGAACCGTGGTTCGCCATCACAGTCGGTGATACCGGTACCGGAATGACGCCCGAAATTCGTGCGCGCATCTTCGAACCGTTCTTCACGACTAAGGAACGTGGTAAGGGCACCGGGCTCGGTCTCGCGCTCGTGTATGCACTGGTCGAGCAGGCGAATGGCATTGTGCGTGTGGAAAGCACGCCCGGTGTCGGGACGACCTTGTCGCTGTATTTCCCGCGATTGGATGCGATCTCCGAGGCGAGCGAGCCGGATGTGCCGCAGTCCGAAACACTGAATGGTCACGAGACCATTCTGTTCGCCGAGGATGAAGACAGTGTGCGCGCCGTCGCGACGGCCGCGCTCGAACGTCACGGATATCGGGTGCTCGCCGCGGCCAATGGCGATTCGGCCATCGCGATCTCGCGCGCGTACTCGGGGAACATCGATTTGCTGCTCACCGATGTCGTGATGCCCGGGATGAGTGGCCGTGAGGTCGCCGAAAACCTGCGTGTGATGCGCCCTGGCATTCAGGTCATCTTCGCCTCGGGCTACACCGATGACGAAGGACTGTTGGGCGACGTGCGCAAAGATGAGCGCTCGTTTTTGCAGAAGCCGTTTACGGCGCTCGACCTCGTGCGCCGGGTGCGCGCGGCGCTCGACCAACCCACGCGCATCGGATAGGCACATATGCTCTGGATTCTCTTCGTCATGAGCATTGTCGCGGCGGTGGTCATCGCCATCATTGTGGGCGGACTGGCGACGCCGCGTGATCACGCCGTGGCACGAACCATCGTGCTGTCGGCGCCGGCCGACGCCGTCTGGGCGACGATTCGTGATTTCAGTCGCTACGGCGACTGGCGGCATGAGCTCGAAGGGGCTGAAGTGATCGATACGGAGCAGTCACAACCCAGGTGGCGCGAAAACTCGACGCGCGGCTCAGTGGCTTTCGGGGTCACGATCGATGAACCGCCACGCCGCCTCGCTGCGCGTATTCTCGATGAGGATTTGCCGTTCACCGGTGAGTGGACGTGGGATGTGGCCGAACATGGCGCTGGCACACGCATCACGATTACCGAACGCGGCAGCGTCGGTAATCCGATCTTCCGGTTCGTCGGCGCGCACTTCATCGGCTACACCAAATCGATGGATGCATATCTGAAGGCGCTGGCCGACCATCACGGCGCGCGCGCCGTGATCATCGACGACGCGATACCGTCGTGAAGACCGCTGGCAGAGTCGCGCGCTTCTGGCGTTCCCTCGGCCCCGGGCTCATTACGGGTGCGGCGGACGACGATCCGTCCGGCATTGCGACGTACTCGCTCGCGGGCGCGCAGTTCGGCACCGGTCTGCTCTGGATGCCCCTCGTGTCGTGGCCACTGATGTGGGCCGTCCAAGTGACGTGCGCGCGCATCGGCATGGTCACGGGGCGCGGTCTGATGGCGGCCATGCGACAACGCTATTCGCGCCCGGTGCTCATCGTCATCTGCGTGCTGTTGTTCAGCGCGAACGCCGTAAATATCGGCGCCGATCTCTCTGGCATGGCCGATGCCGCCGAGCTGTTGAGCGGCGTCAACTCGCACATCTGGGTCGTGCTGTTCGGGCTCGGCATCATGTTCGGCACCGTACGACTGCGCTACCGGCAGATGGCGCGCGTGTTGAAATGGCTGTCGCTCGTGCTTGGAGCTTACGTGATTACGGCGTTCATCTCGGGCCCGAAGTGGGGCGACATCTTTCGCGAGATGCTTAGCTTCCACCTGCCGCGAACGCGCGATGCAGTCGGCATGGTCGTCGCGATCTTCGGCACGACGATCTCGCCCTATCTGTTCTTCTGGCAGGCGTCGGAAGAAGTCGAAGAAGAAAAAACTGAGGGGCGGATCGGGCGTGAGCGCGTCGGCGCCACGGACCAGGCGCTTCAGGCGCGGTCAGTCGATGTCGTGAGTGGAACGTTCGTCGCGACGGTGTCGATGTTCTTCATCATGCTGACGACCGCGTTGACATTGCACGCCAGCGGGCTCACGCAACCAGCCACAACGAGCGAAGTCGCAAGCGCGCTCGAACCGCTCGCCGGAAAGGCGGCCATGTGGTTGTACACGATCGGCCTGCTCGGCACGGGCGCGCTGGCGATCCCGACGCTCGCCGGCGCCTCGGCCTACGCCGTCGCCGAGTTGCTCGCGCTGCGTCAGGGGATGGACGAACGCTTTCATCGGGCGCCAGCATTCTACGCGATCATCCTGCTCTCGATCGGCGTCGCCATCGGCATGGACTTCATTCACGTCAGCCCAGTGCGCGCGTTGTACTGGACCGCCGTGATCAATGGCCTGCTCGCGCCGATTCTGTTGGTCGCGATCGCACAACTCAGTGGCGACCAGACCGTGATGCATCAACAGCCGGCCGCCCGGTTTACGCGCGCGATGGTCTGGTTCACGGCCGCCGTCATGGCGGCCGCGGGAATCGCGATGTTCGTGATCTGACCCAGTCAGTGTTGCATGTGACCATCCATGCCACCGATCGGCATGCGCGCCGTACGCCAGCGCAGGTAGAGCACGGCACCAAGCGGAACGGACGTCCCGTATTGGCTGTTCGACGGCACAATGTTGACCGTCCCCCGCGCGCCGACGGCCAGCAGGCCGAAACGCGTCGTGGTGAACTCGCGGATGACGCCCACGGAGATATGACCGCCGTAGTCATGTCGTTCGAACTCCGAGATAGCTGTTGCTGGGGTGTTGAACGCGATCTCCTGATCGATTGATCGCTGCAGCACTTCGAGACGCGTGAAGACTTGCAGGTTAGCCGACGTCGGCACCAGCGATTCGAACGTGATGCCGGGTGACCACGATTCGCGCCCTACCGAATTCGCCCCTGCAATCAGCGAGAACGATCTCGGTCGACCGTTCGCATCGTTGCCTGACCAGTGCACGGACGTCGTCGCGCGCTTCACCGCCTCGCCCGGATGCGCGACTTCCGCAAATGGCATCCGACCGACGCTTGCCTGCCACGACAGGTTGGACGTCGGATTAATCGTCAGTCGCGCGGAAACTGCATCGAGCCGCGCGCCACGGAAATCGAAGTTGGTCCGCACATCGTCCGGCTCCCGCCCGTTGAAGAGGGACGCTTCGAGCTTGACCGTGCGCGAGTTGATCGCCGCCGTGACGACACCGAAACTGATGTGTGTGGCGTCCTGCCAGTGGTGCGCCAACGTCGCGAACGGGTCCGCCGCCGCGCTCGGTCGATGCGGAAACGCGACTGGTCCGAGGGCCGGTTCGCCAACGGGCGCCGCGTAGAACTGCACTGCAACGTTCGATGAGAGCGCCCGCTCGTACACAGCCGCGACTTCCATGAAGAGATCGTGTGGATGCTGTCGATCATGAATCGGCTCGCCACGATACTGCTCACCCGTTTGCAGCAACAACGGATACCCGCGTGCGCCGACCGTGAACGCGTCGAGACTCATCATTCCACGAAGCTGCAATCGGCCGCCGGCAAACGGACGCATCGCATTGAGCATGCCCGAATTGATCACGCCGAACTGCGACGCACCCAGTCGAGTGCCCTGCATACTCTGTTCGGCAAAGGCGGTGCCGTGCAGCATGAACATCCACGAACCGGCGTTCTTCATCACGCCGTACATTGGCGCGGAATCCGGCAGCCAGGCCGTGCCGCTCCCCATGCGGCTCATCGGTAGCCCGAGCGGATCGGTCATCGGCGTCATCGTCATCGGCTGCGCCGACGTGATGCGGGGCATTGCCAGCAGCGAAATGATCGTCGCAACGACGGTCGCAACAATGCGAAGAGAAGTACGCCGTCGCGACGGCGCACGGAGTGCGTTGAAAAGCATGAAGTTCAGGGACACGCCACTCGAAGACACGAGCGACTCGACACGAGCGAAGCGAACGGCGCGAGACGCGCCATCGCACGGACACCACGCGCGGTCAGTGACCGCGGCGGGTTACGCTCGCGGAGGGGGCGCGTCGATGTCGCGGTCGGTCGTCACGTGACGCAACATGATGCCGACGGGCGTGACGGTCGATGCCCGGTGCTCGGCCGATCGCCATGCGGCGTCAAGCGAGAGTTGTGCGACGCCGGCGCAGCCGACGACCCATGGGCAGCTCGTCTCATGCGTCGGCGCATGGTCGACAGGCGCATCATGCGTCGGGGCGTGAGGGGTCGACGCAGATGCGCGATGCATGTCCATGCCCGCCATCGCTTCGTGATGCGCCGGTGCAGCCGCCGTCGCAGCGCCATGCGAACCGACCTCGTGCGCCATGGCCGAGTGGAGGCACGGCAAGAGTGACGTGCTCGCAGAAAACGCGAACAGCGTCAGTTGCACGAAGGCCAACACGCGTCGCCGCGACCGGAGCAGGCTGCTACCCATGTTCACTACTCTAGCGACAGGGCGCTCAGGCAACAACGGGAGACCCGCAGCATCAGCGCCGCGCGAGCCGCCGAATGCTCAGGATCCCGAGCACGGGCCCGATCGCCAGCACTGGGAAGACCCACTGCCATCCGATCCATGCGACGAGCGGCGGAATCAACTGGATCGTGATCGTCGTCAGCAAGAATCCGATCGACACCTGCAGCGTCAACGCCGTCCCGACTGCGTGCGCCGGCACGCTCTCCGTCGCCAGCACGCTGAACTGCGCGCTATCGGCGATCACGAAGAATCCCCACACCAACGCGAGCGTTGCGAGCAACCACCACGACTGCGCCCACGCAAATCCGATCGCGATCGCGCAGCTGCCGCTGATCGCCATCGCGATCGTCACGAGCCGCGCTCGTCCAATGCGATCGGACACGAGGCCGCCCCAGATACAGCCAATCCCACCGACCGCGATCACACCGAAGCCAATGATCGCCGCGATCCGCGCGTTCGCGACACCGCCGGTTCGCGATGCATGGGCCACATCGCTGGCCGCAAGAAACGACGGGATCCACGTCCAGAACGAGTACAGCTCGGCCATGTGGCCAAGGTAGCCACCGAGGGCGAGGCGATACTGCCGCTCGCCGAACACGTCGCGCACGCGCGCCCACGAAAACGGCCGCGCCGGAAATTCATAGGGCCCGTCGCGATATCCCATCCACACGATGATCGCCGCGAGCAACGCACTTGCCGATGCGCCGAGCGTGATCATCGACACGCCGAGTCCCGGAATCGCCTGCGCGAGATAGGGGCTCGCCTTGCCGACCGTGAGGGCGCCGACAATCGTCCCGACCGCAACACCGCGACGCGCACGAAACCATGTCGACGCCATTTTCATCGCGGGCGGATACACACCCGCGAGACAGACACCGGCGAGGAAGCGCGACGCCAGCGCGACGGAATACGATGACGTGAACGCGAGCGGCACGTTCGCGATCGCACCGGCAATCGCCGCGATCGTGAACAAGCGTCGCGACGGCACGACGTCGGCCAGATTGAGCAGCGCACTGAGGGCGGTGCCGCACACAAAACCCAATTGCACGGCGGTCGTCAGCCACCCGACCTCGGACGGCGTCAGCGTCCACAGCTTTGCCAGCGTTGGTCCGACCGCACTCCCGGTGAACCACAACGCCATGCCAAGCAACTCGGCCAGGGCGAGCAGTCCCAGCATGCGCCACCGATCCGGATGCGAATCGGCGGCAACGCCCGCAGTCAGTGGAATCGTCAGGGTCGTCATGCGCGTGACGAAAGTAACGTCCGGTCATCGTCCCCGCGCACAACCGACTGCAGATCGTACTCGCGCGCTTTACTGCCTACGCTTTCGATTTCGCGTCCGCTGGTTTGACTTCGATCTGCGGTTTCCCGTGTCTCTTCAGGATCTCATCGATCGGCGGCAGCATGTCCTTCCACGCCTTCCGCAGATCCACGAGGTACACCTCGAGTTCTTTGGTGAGCAGATCGAACACCACGAGGCTCTGCTTCGTCGGCCGAGCATCGGTGCCACCGACGACACCAGCCAACGCCGCGATCTGATTGTTCACGCGGATCGGATAGTTGAGTGGATCCTGGCCACTGCGATTTTTCACCTGATAGATCTTCGCCTCGAGCTCCGAGATTTTTGTATCGAGCGACTTGATCAGTGTTGCATACTGCGCCGAATCCGCCCCGACGTCTTTCGATCGCGCGATCGTCTGCTCGCGTACGTTGCGCACGGTGCGCACCGCATCGTTTGCATCGGTCGTCCGATCGCGAATCTGCATCGCGAGCTTGTACTGCGCGATGAGATCGGCCGGCGTCGCCTTGCTGCGCGGATCCTTCTTCACGACAAACTTCGCGTCCTGCGGTGTGCCACCATCGACGATCAGACGCACGATGTACGTGCCCGGCAGAATCAGCGGACCCGTGACGCCCGCCCCCCAGAAGATCATGCCGTCGAACTGCGTCGCATCCGACTCGCGCAGATTCCACGAGAACGTGTTCATGCCCGCTTTGTTCGTCGGGTTCGGATCCGCCGCGACACCGCGACGTCCCTGCGGCGCACCACCGACCGCGGCGCCCGCCGTGTCGCTCGAGAACGTGCGCACGGTGCGACCTGTCGAGTCGCGGAATTCGATCGTCACTTTTTTCGGCGCCGACGTGAGCCAGTAGTTCACGATGGCGCCCGAGGGGGGATTCGCACCGACAGGCGAATCGCTCTGCGAGGCGTTGAATCCGCCGCCCCAGTTGATGCGATAGGTCGCGCGCGGCGTGAACAGATGCGCCGACGACGCGAGAGTTGCCGCACTCAGCTGTCGGAGCGCAGAGATATCGTCGAGCACATAGAACGACCGACCATGCGTCGCCGCGATGAGATCGCCGTCCTTGATGGCGAGATCGTGCACCGGCACGATCGGCAGATTGCGACGCAGCGAGGTCCACGTGCCACCGTTATCGAGCGACGCGAAGATCCCGCGCTCCGTGCCCGCGAGGAGCAGCCCTTTGCGGATCTCGTCTTCGCGAATCGTGCGCGTAAACTCCGTCGCCGGAATGCCCGTCGCCGTTCCGCTGCCATCGATACGCGTCCAGGTCTTGCCGAAATCGGTCGTGCGGAACAGATACGGCTGCTGATCATCCATCTGGAAGCGATTCGCCGCGACGAACGCCGTTCCAGCTTCGTAGTGCGACGCGTCGATGATCGAAATGCGCGACCATTCGCGCTCTTTCAGGATCGGCGGCGTGACGTTCGTCCACGAGAGGCCGCCGTTCATCGAGAGGTGCACCAGGCCATCATCCGTACCGGCCCATAGGACGCCTTTCCGTATCGGCGATTCGGCAATCGCGAACACCGTGCCGTACGTCTCGACGCCCGTCTGATCTTTCGTGAGCGGACCGCCCGACGCGCCCAGCGTGCGCGGATCGTTGCGCGTGAGATCGGGGCTGATCGCCGTGTAGCTCTCGCCTTCATTCGTGGTCTTGAAAATCACGCTCGAGCCGACGTAGATCACCTTCGGATCATGCGGACTCACGACGATCGGGAACGTCCACTGCATGCGGTACTTGCTGTCTTCGGCCGAGTGTCCCATGGGATTGAGTGGCCACGGGTTCACGTCGCGCGTGAGGCCGGTGCGCATGTCTTTGCGCGTCAGCAATCCACCGTACGACCCGGCGAAGACCACATCCGGATCATTCGGCAGCGCGGTGACGAAGCCCGACTCACCGCCGCCCGCTTCCTTCCACATGTCGGTCGTGATGCCACCCTGCGCACGCGACGGACCGCACAACGTGCTGTTGTCCTGCTGCGCCCCACAGATCTGATACGGAAAGTGATTCGTCGTCGACACATGATAAAACTGCGCCGTCGCGAAGTCCTGCGCCGTCCACGTCTTGCCGGCATCCGTGGTGACGCTGCCGCCACCGTCATCACCTTCGATGAACCGATCACCGTTGTCCGGCGCGATCCATGCGTCGTGCGAGTCACCATGCGGCGGACGCAGATCGCTCCACGTTTTGCCACCGTCACGGGAGACCTGGAAGTTCACGTTGCTCGCGTACACGAGATCGGCGTTTTTCGGATCGGCGTAGATCTTCGTGTAGTACCACGCGCGCTGACGCAGCTTGCGTTCCTCGTTCACGCGTTGCCACGTCGCACCCGCGTCGTCGCTGCGGAAGACGCCGCCTTCGTCGGCTTCGATGATCGCGTACAGGCGGCGCGGATTCGCGCCACTCACGCTGATGCCAATGTTGCCCCACATTCCCGCGGGTAATCCCGCGTTGCGCGTGAGCTCGGTCCACGTGTCGCCGCCATCAGTGGTCTTGTACAGACCCGAGCCTTTGCCGCCCGACACCAGCATCCACGGCTTGCGATGGGCCTGCCAGAATCCGGCGTACATGACATTCGGATTCGTCGGATCCATCGCGAGGTCGGCCGCGCCGGTCGAGTCATCCTTGAATAGGACTTTCGCCCAGCTCTTGCCGCCGTCCTTCGAACGGAAGATGCCGCGCTCGCTGTTCGGACCCCAGACATGACCCTGCGCGGCGACGTACACGAGATCCGGATTCGTCGGATGCACGCGAACTTTCGCGATCTGTCGCGTGTCGTTCAGTCCGATATTCGTCCACGTCTTGCCGCCGTCGGTCGTCTTCCACACGCCATCGCCGTGCGACACGTTGCCGCGAATCGCGAACTCGCCGCCGCCGACATACACGACATCAGGATTCGATGGAGCGACCGCAATCGCGCCGATGGTTCCGCCGAAATACTTGTCCGACATCGGAGCCCAGTTCTGACCGCCATCGGTGGACTTGAATACGCCGCCACCCTCGGAGCCCAGCCAGTACTCGCGCGGACGCGAGACGCTGCCGGCGACGGCCGTTGACCGGCCACCGCGATACGGGCCAATCTCGCGCCACTTGATCGAGCTGAAGGCGCTCGTGTCGAAGGGGGCGGACAGCAGGCCAACGGGTGGGACCGCGTTCGCGGCGGCGGGTTTCGGGGTCGACGGAATCGTCGGCTTGGTTTGCGCAAAAGCGGACGCGAGGGGCAGCAGCCCCAGGGCGAGCGCGACTTTTATAGAACGACGGGACACGATGGCGGTCTCCACTGCGGGCGGGGTCGGGGACGAAGACCGACAATGACGGATTATGAGCGGGGGGGCAAGCGGGGGACGGCAGACACTTTGGTTCTGACAGAGGCGGGGATCGGGCTGATGGCCTCGTCAGAGAGTACAGGGGGCAGGGGGTGAAGAAGCATGTAAGTGGGCAGGCCCTTCCCGACTTATCGACTTCTGTTCCCCCTGCCCCCTGTACTCTATGACGAGGCCATCCGAATGAAACCGAACCTCGTACCCTCCCGTACCAGCTATCGCAGTGATATCATCCTGATACCACCCTCCCTCGAGGCCCCACATGCTCCGCGAAGTTGAAGCTCGCCCCATCGTTGGCATCCCCATCGCTTTCCTCCTCGTCGCCTTCGTCGCCGGCGGTTTCTATCTGCTCGTGACCGGCGCCCGCGAGGCCGCGACCTACAGCGTCATCGCTGGCATCTCGCTGATCGCCATCGGCTTCCTGTGTATTCCCGGCCTGTACACTGTCGCCCCGAACGAGGGCAAAGTCCTCACGCTCTTCGGGAATTACAAAGGCACCGCGAAGGCCCCGGGCCTCTGGTTCTCGAATCCGTTCATGACGAAGAAGTCGGTCTCGCTCCGCGTGCGAAATTTCGAGACCAACAAACTCAAGGTGAATGATCTGCGCTCGAACCCGGTCGACATCGGGGCGATCGTCGTCTGGCGCGTGATCGATACGGCCGAAGCGATCTTCGAAGTCAACGACTACGTGCAATACGTCTCGATGCAGTCGGAGTCCGCGCTGCGCACACTCGCGTCGGCGCATCCCTACGATGCCCATGGCACCGGCGACATCGCGCTCAGCACGCATCAGGCCGAAGTGAACCAGGGTCTGCTCGAAGCGCTCCATGAACGATTCCTCAAGGCCGGCGTCGAAGTCATCGAAGCGCGCATCAGTCACCTCGCGTATGCGCAGGAAATCGCCGCCGCGATGCTGCAACGCCAACAGGCCAGCGCGATCGTCGCGGCGCGTCAGACGATCGTCGAAGGCGCGGTCGGTATGGTGGAAATGGCGCTCGAAGCGCTCAGTGCCAAGAACATCGTCACGCTCGATGATGAACGGAAAGCGGCGATGGTGAGCAATCTGTTGGTCGTGCTCTGCTCCGATCGCGCCGCGCAGCCGGTGGTGAACACCGGCACGCTGTACACGTAATCGCTCCGTTGTCCTTTCTCAGGAACCCGTCTCATGGCTGAACGGAAATCTTTCCTCCTGCGTGTGGACCGCGAGTTGCTCGACGCGGTCCAGCGCTGGGCGAACGATGATCTGCGTAGCCTGAACGCACAGATCGAATTCCTGCTGCGGCGTTCGCTGCAGCAGGCGGGACGTCAGCGGACTGCGCCGAATGTGCCCGGCCCCGCCGACGAACCGGAACCGGACGAACCATCCATCTGATCTTCTTATGATCGTCGTTGCCTTCCGTCGCGCACGACTCGTTAGCGCCGCGCTGTTCGCCGGCCTCGTCGCGGCGCTCATCGCCGGATTCGTCAGCCCACGCAATGCGCGCGCGCAGTCCGCGGTGCCGACGCTGACCTATGTCTATCTCCGAAACACCGACACGATCGGTGTCGAAACCATCACGCACACGCCGACCTCAGTCGACGGCGTACTCGCAATGAAAGGATCACCGCGCATCGCGTGGTCGCAGGCCCATCTGAATGCGACCCCGGGCATCCTGACGATGCAGGTCTACACGCCGGGGTCCGCCGCCGATGCCGCACCGGTTCAGCATCTCACAATCGAAATGCGTGGCGACAGCGCGGTCATCGTGTTCCTTGGCCCGACACCGCGCACGCAGGTCTTTCCGTCCACAGCTGGCGCCGTGCCGCTCATCAACGCGTCGGTGCTGCATGCGGCCCTCCTCGCCTCGTACGCCCGTCGCACGAATGCATCGACGCTCAATCTCTTTCTTACCGCCGGCACGCAGACGATGTCGGCCACCATCTCGATCCTCGGCGACACCACGCGCTTTCAGCTCGCCACCTCCGACACACGCATTCTGTCGGCGCCTGATGGCATGCCGTCGGCGATCTTGATTCCCAGCAAGAACATTCGAGTCATCCGCGTGACCGGCAACGCGAAAGCGCCGAGCACTGCCGCGATGCGCATGAATTACGACGCCCCGGCCGGCGCGCCGTATACGGCGGAGCATGTGCGTATTGCAACCGGCCGCGGCTACGAACTGGCGGCGACGCTCACAACGCCGAACGGCGTATCGAATGGCATGAAGAAGTCGCCCGTGCTCATCACGATCAGCGGCAGTGGTCCGCAGGAACGCGACAGCCGCATCTCGCTCGTCGAAGGCTACGCGCTCTTCCGGCAGATCGCCGACACGCTGGGCCGTCGCGGCATCGCGGTATTGCGCTTCGATGATCGCGGCGTCGGCGAATCGACCGGCCGCGAAAGTGCGGCCACCGCGACCAGTGCGGACTTCGCCGACGACGTGCGCTCGATCGTCACGTGGCTGCGCGCGCGTGCCGATATCGATGGCGCTCGCATCGCGCTCGCCGGCCACAGTGAAGGTGGCATGATCGCCCCGATGGTCGCGTCGACCGACAAAACCATCAAAGGCATCGCGTTGCTTGCTGGCCCCGCGTACACGGGCAAGCGCGTGTCGATGTATCAGAATCGGCAGGTACTCGACGGGCAGCCGTCGCTCTCACCGAAACAGCGCGACTCCATTCTCGCCACGGTCCCGGCCAAGCTCGACTCGGCCGGCGAGGCGACGCCGTGGTTGGGCTATTGGCTGACGCACGATCCCGTCGTCGTCGCGCGCACCGTGACGCAACCCGTGCTCATCCTGCAGGGACTCACCGACACGCAGGTCTCTCCCGAGCAGGCCGACACGCTCGCCATCGCATTTCGTCGCGGTGGAAATCGGCACGTCACCGTGCGAACCTTCGCGGCAACGAATCATCTCTTCGTTCCCGATGTTGCCGGACAGTTCAGCGGCTACACCGCGCTCAAAGATCCGAAGGTCCGTCCCGCGGTCCTCGGTGCACTGGCCGACTGGGCCGTGCAGCTGTTCCGATAGCCTCGCGGTTCCGTCGTCTCGCCAGACTCGATTCCTCTTACGCGCAAGCGCGCAGACGGCGGCCCCGAACGCACCAGTGTCGTTCGTCTATCTCCTCAACAGCGGCGACACGATCGGCGTCGAAACGGTGACGCGCGGCACGACGGGCATCAACGGGGTGCTCTCGCTTAAGGGGCAACCGCGCGTCGAGTGGGATCAGGCGCAGCTCAACAGTGCGCCCGGCATGCTGACCATGCGCGTCTTCGCGCCGGACGCGGACGCAAAGGCCGCGCCGGTGCAGTCGGGCACCGTGCAGA
Source organism: Gemmatimonadaceae bacterium (assembly GCA_031366985.1). Classification (GTDB taxonomy): domain Bacteria; phylum Gemmatimonadota; class Gemmatimonadetes; order Gemmatimonadales; family Gemmatimonadaceae; genus Gemmatimonas. Next base: position 16,103 of record JANLPE010000001.1, on the reverse strand, counting down.
TGCGCGGCGACAGCGCGTACATCGACTTCACCGGCGGCACGCAGCATGTCGCGCAGGCGCTGGCGACCAAAGCGGGCGCCTACGCGCTGGTGAACACGTCGGTCCTTCACGCCGCGCTGCACGCTGCACGCGCGACGATCCTCAATCGGTCGCACTCCCCGGACAGGGCGCGCGCGTGATGCGCGCTTCGGGCACCGTGTCGTTCAGCGCGAGCGCTGCTGCACCGAGGGTGCATAGCTACGAGGCGCCGGCCGGGGCACCGTATACGGCCGAGCATGTGAAGATTCCGTCGGGACGCGGCTATGAACTCGCGGCGACATTGACCAAGCCGAAAGGCGTGAGCAACCCCGCCGTCGTGATCACGATCAGTGGCAGCGGGCCGCAAGAGCGTGACTCCGAAATCGGTGCGGTCCCCGGCTACGCCATCTTTCGCGAGATAGCCGACACGCTCGGTCATCGCGGCATCGCGGTGCTGCGCTTCGATGATCGTGGCGTCGGCGAGTCGGGCGGCGCGCAGCCGTCGGGGAAACTCACGAGCGCCGATTATGCCGACGACGTCCGTTCCATCGTCGCGTATCTGCGCTCGCGCGCGGATCTCGATGGCACCCGCATTGCGCTCGCGGGCCACAGTGAAGGCGGCACGATTGCGCCGATGGTCGCCGCGTCGGATCCGTCGGTGAAAGCGATCGCGCTCTTCGCCGGCACCGCATACAACGGTCGCAAAATCCTGCTCTTTCAGAACCGGCAGGCGATCGACGCCGAGCCGAACCTGACGAAGACGCAGCGCGATTCCACGTACGCGCGTGTGATCGCGCAGCTCGACTCGGTCGGCAACGCGACGCCATGGATCGGATACTTTCTGCGCTACGAACCCCTCACGACCGCGCGGCGCGTTAAACAGCCCGTGCTCATACTGCAGGGACTCACCGACCGGCAGGTCACGCCCGAACAAGCCGACTCGCTCGCGGTCGCCTTCCGCGCCGGCGGTAATACCGCTGTGACGGTGCGGAAATTTGCGGCCACGAATCATCTGTTCCTGGCCGACTCATCAGGCGCCTCAAATCGCTACGCCGAACTCCACGATACCAGAGTCCGACGTGACGTCCTTGGCGCATTGGCCGATTGGGCGGCGCGCATCCTCAAGTAGGTCGGCAGAGACCGCACAACGACACCCGATTCCCCCGACAGACTTTTAGGGGAAAGTGCGCTTCGTTGTATGTAGCGGGATCAATGTGTGTCTGCCTTCCGGACGAGCACGTACGAGAGGTGGACCACAACTCTGTTGAGGGCTGGAGGACGCCATGACACAGACGACCGTTGTTCCGCCGACGTACATGCCGACGCTGGCTGCCCCACTCGGTCACGCCCAGAAGGCGGACATTGTGCGGTCCTTTTCTTCACTGTATCGAACCGACGTGGCCGTCGCCGGCGGAAAGGGCGCCAATCTCGGTGAACTGACGAACGCTGGACTGCCGGTTCCGCCGGGCTTCGTGCTCTCAATCGACGCCTATCGGCAGTTCTACGACGCGAACCAGCTCGCGCCTCGCGTCGCCAAAGAGCTGGAAGACATCGACGTCAACGATCCCGCGTCGCTCGAACGCATCGCCGTCGCACTGCAGCGGCTCATTCTGGATGGTGAGATGCCGGCGGCGTTGGGCGAGACGATCGAAATGGCGTATGGTAAGTTGGTGAAGGACAACCTCGGCCATCTGCGTGTCGCGATTCGTTCATCGGCCACTGCCGAAGACACGGCGAGTTTCTCGTTCGCCGGCATGTTTGAAAGTTTCCTCAATGTGTCAGGCACCGCCGGCGTCATCGAACACGTCAAGAAGTGCTGGGCATCAACGTTCGGCGCCCGTGTACTCTTCTATCGTATAAAGCAGGGCATGCCGCTCGAAATGCCTGTCGCGGTCATCGTGCAACGCATGGTAGACTCCGACAAATCCGGCGTGATGTTCACAACGGACCCCGCCACCCGCGACGCAACTCGCATGGTCATCGAAGCCGCGTGGGGACTCGGCGAAGTCGTCGTGCAAGGTGCGGTCACTCCCGATCGACATGTCCTCGACAAGGCGTCACTCTCGCCACTCGTCACAGACATCGCAACGAAGGAATTTCTCCTCACCTGGGACGATACGACACGCGCGACCATCCGCGTGGATCTCACCAATGATCCGCGCGCGAAGGCGCCCGTGCTCACACCCGAGGAACTCACGGCGCTCGGCTCGCTCGCGCGACATGCCGAAGACCACTACGGCGTTCCGCAGGATCTCGAGTTCGCGATCGAAGGTCGCAACATCTTCCTGACGCAGAGTCGCCCGATCACGACGCTCAGTCCCGCCACCGTGCCAGCGACGAATCCTGTCGAGCACCTAGCGACGCATCCGGCCGCGCATCCGATCGCGCACGGTCTTGGCGCGAGCCCCGGGCGCGTGAGCGGTATCGTGCGTGTGCTCGATTTACCGGCGAACGAAGCGCTGCTGCAAAATGGCGAGATCTTGGTGACGCACATGACGTCACCGGATTGGGTGCCGATCATGAAACGTGCGGCCGCGATCGTGACCGAAGCGGGCGGCATGACATCGCATGCGGCCATCGTGGCGCGCGAACTTGGGCTGCCGTGCATCGTCGGCGCGCATGATGTGACGCGTGTGCTGACGACGGGCTTGATGGTCACGGTTGACGGCACCACAGGCACCATTTTCGCCGGCACATTTGAACCGTCGGCCGCCGATGTGACGCCCAGTCGCTCGCAGGCAGATGGCTTCGGCACTATCAGTACGTCGCCGGTGACCGCCACGCGTCTGTACGTCAATCTGGCCGAGCCGAGTCGTGCCGTCGAGATCGCGCAACGCGACGTCGACGGCGTCGGTCTGTTGCGCGCTGAGTTCATGATGCTTGAAGCACTCGAACATACGCATCCGCGGGCGTTTCTCGCCACGCATAGTCCCGATGAATTCGTGCAACGCATGGCAGACAGTCTGCGCACGTTCGCGCAGGCATTCAGTCCGCGCCCGGTCGTCTATCGCACGATGGACTTCCGCTCGAACGAGTTCCGCAATCTCAAAGGTGGCGACGCGTTCGAGCCGACGGAAGCCAATCCGATGATCGGCTATCGTGGCTGCTTCCGCTACCTCAAGGAACCCGACCTGTTCGCACTCGAACTGCGCGCGCTGGCCGAAGTCCGCAAAGATTACGACAATCTGCACTTGATGTTGCCGTTCGTGCGCACGCTCTCCGAACTCAAGGGCTGTCTGCGTCTGATCGACAACAGTCCGCTCGGATCAGATGTGCGGCTCGAACGGTGGATCATGGCCGAGGTTCCATCAGTCGTGTATTGGCTGCCGAAGTACGCCGCGTTGGGGATCACTGGCGTCTCGATCGGCTCGAACGATCTCACGCAGTTGATGCTCGGCGTCGATCGCGACAGTGAACTCTTTGGCTCGGCGTACGACGAACGCGACCCGGCCGTGCTCGACGCCATCAAGTCGATCATTCGCGAGTGTCGCACGCTTGGCATCACCTGCTCGATCTGCGGGCAGGCGCCGTCCGTTCACCCGGAGTACGCGCAGCGGCTCGTCGAGTGGGGTATCGATTCGATTTCGGTCAATGTCGACGCCATCGACCGTGCGCGTCATAACATCGCAGTGGCGGAGGAGCGTCTGCTCCTCGACCGGGCACGTTCGAAACCGGAGTAGATCGGGAACGGGAGCGAGACACCGTGTATCTAGGACTGTCGACGTCAATTGCGCGGCGTGCCGACGCTGCATCGGGCGCGTTGGGTTGCGCATCGCAGCGCGCTTCATACGACAACGATCTGACACTTACCGCTATAGTGTAGTGTGGAACGGGTGGGTCTAGTCGAACCATTGCCAAGCCCTCCGCGACTTCTTTGAAGAAGCCCGATTCAGGTCGCGCGGTAAGCTCCCAACTTGCGGTGCGGGGGAGTTCAACGGTTGTTGCGCAAGGTCCGATGTCACCTGCATTGGGCCTGCCAAGCGACGCGTGATGCAGCGCACCGATATTTTCGATACCCTCGGACGGCTTTCAATCCGATCCGGAGGCACTCCGCCTGGGGCACTCGCAGCCCGGCTTCCTATGCGCAGAGAGGTTACGGCTTCGCGGCCACGTACCACTCGCCGCGCAGCCAGTCCGCGACGAAGCCGATTTCTTTCGGGCTGAGCGTCTTCTCTGTGAGAAAGCTTGGCATGCGATCGTTGTTGTCGCCAAAGAAGCGCGTGTGCGCCGGATCCGCAATAAACGCCGTCAGCCATTCGTGCGTGCCGTAGCCCGTAAGATCGGGGCTGCCTTTCCCGGCGTCGTGGAACGTGTGGCACTCACCGCACGACGTGGGATCACGCAGCGACACACGCCCGGCTTCGATCAGTGCGCTATCGCGCCGATCGAGCGAATGCTGCGACGTGAGTTGCGCTTCTGCTGACAACGCCAGCAGCGTCTGGCGCAAGTTTTCCTTCTCCGCGGGCTGATACGTCGGCACATGATTTTGCACCCAGCTGACCATGTCACCGTCTTTATGGGCGGTGCCGCCCCACACCTTTGGTCCGACGATTTCCTTTGGATCGAAGAACCGCGCAATCCATTCACGACTGCCGAAGCCCTTGAGATCCGACGCGCTGATCGAGTCCTTCGGCAACGAATTGCCAAGTCCATCGTGTCCGTCGTAGCGGTGGCACGACGCGCAGTTGCGTGAAAAGAGCCGCGGTCCCTGCGTCAGCGCGTCTTCGCGCATCAGCGTCAACGCCCCGGTTACTGGAATGCCATTGCCCGCGAGTTCAACGGCTCGCACGGCATCGCGCTCGGCTGTCTCAACTGATGCCACGTAGTCGGGATCATTCCGGTCGTCGCGCATTGCCAGCACGGTGAGCAGGCCGGCACCCGCCAGCATCATCCAGACGAAACCAACGTTGAAACGATGGCCGAGCTTCCATTTGCCGATGAACGGCATCGCGACCAGCACGACCATCAGCAACGTTGGCAGAATGATCGCGCCGATGATCTCCGTGCGGCCTGGGAAATACTTGAGCAGCTGAAACAGGAACAGGAAATACCATTCGGGGCGCGCCGCCGCGAACTGCTCGGACGGATCGGCCGGTGCACTTAACGGCGCGCCATGATAGCGCACGACGAAGAACACGACCACGAACAATACGGCGAGACACGCCACGGCATCACGCAGCACCTGCTCAGGCCAGAACCCTTCGTCATGCTTCTTGAGCGGCTTCTTCGGCGTGATGCCGTGACGGCGAAAGAGATAGACATGCCCGACGACGAAGGCGATGATCATGCCTGGGATCACGCCGGCATGCAGCGCGAAGAATCGCGTCAGCGTGTGATGCCCGTAATTCGCACCACCAACAATGACCGCCTGCGCGCCGTCGCCGATGAACGGGCTCAGCGCAATGATATTCGTCGAGACGGCCGTCGCCCAGAAGCCCTTCTGGTCCCACGGCAGCAGATAGCCGGTGAGCGACAGCGCAAGCGTCATCAGCAGCAGCACGATACCGAACCAGAAATTCACTTCGCGTGGCGCTTTGTAGGCGCCATCGATCACGACTTGCATCAGGTGCAGCACGAGCAGGATTGTCATCGCCTGCGCGACGAAATGGTGCAGCCCGCGCAGAAACCAGCCGCCGAGCATTTGATGCTGAATGAAGTAGACGCTCTCCCACGCCGTCTGCGAACTCGGACTGTACGACATCCACAGGAAGAGCCCCGTGATGACTTGCACGGTGAAGAAAAACGTCAGCGTGCTGCCCCACACGTAGCGCCAGCGCGCACCACCCGGCACGTTTTCGAACAGCGCTTCGTGCAGCAGCGCCTTGTAGCCGGTCCGCTGATCCAACCATTCAAATGCCGCGCGCATCAGACGGGAATTTTGTCGGCGGTGCCTTTGCGGAAGTTCTGGAACTTCACCCAGACCTCGCCGTTCGCCTTCACTTCTGCGTGCAGTTCATCCATGCCGCGCGGGCTCGGGCTCTTGGGATCGAGAATCTTTCCGTCGGTCGAAAAACTGCTCTTGTGACACGGACAGAAGTAGCCTTTCTTCTCAGCGCTGTAACCCACCGAGCAGCCGAGGTGCGGACAGACCGCATTCAGCACGCGCACCGTGTTGTCACCGGTCTTCTGCACATAGACCGAGCCGATCGGCACATCGGGCGTCTTGTTCCACGCATCGACCAGTTCAGCGATCACCGGCAGTTTGCGCGGCTCGCCGTTCTTCGGCAACGAATGGATGGTCGCGACACGCACCATCCCGCGCAGGTCGGACTTCTTGCGCAGTGGATCGAAAAACGTGAACAGCCCCGCCACTGGCGCGACCACTGTGATGATGCCGCCGACGACGATTGCGGAAGCCTTCGTGAGAAAGCTCCGGCGATCGTCGGGCGACGGCTGCTGTCCGTGATTGTTCACGATCGCCACTACCTAATAGTCACCGTGCCGACCATCATTTTGTTGAGGTGGGGCTTGCAGTAGTACTTGTAGACGCCCTTCGGCATGCCCGTGAAGACGACGACGTACGTATCGCCCTTGATCGGTTTCCGAACGCCGAGGAGTGGGGCGATGGTATCCGGCATCGCCTTGCGCAGCAACTCGACCGCGCCCTTGGGCACGGAATCCGGCCAGAAGCCGACGTTATGGCTGCCGCCGACGGCGAGCCAGCTGATGGTATCGCCCGGCTGAATGGTGATGTCCACTGGATCGAACTGCTGCTTGCCGTTTTCGGTGATCATCTTCACTTCCCACTTCTTCGGCGCGCGCGGCGGAAGGGTACGGGCCGCGGCACTCTCGAAGGCGGTAGCCACGCCAATGGTAACGGCCAGCGCGGCGACCACAGCGATGCGACTACGACTGCGACTCAGGCTCACGAAAATCTCCTGCGGGTTCGGTTTGATCGGCCGAAACGACGGTTCTGGCTACTGCTGTAACGCACGCCTGAGCCCGACCGCTGAACCCGTGGATCAGGGGCGCGGTCGGTGCGAAAGCCCGACAATCAGCTCGGGATTGTATACTCGAAGTCGTACGAGTGCTGCGTACCGTCCATGATGATCTGCATCGTGCCCGCGAGCCCCGAGAGCGCGTCGGTTCCGGAATCAGGCACTACAGACAGTTGCAGCGACTGGGTGCCGCGATTCATCGTGCCGGAGTGCTGCAGGACGAAGCTGCCGGCATGTCCATCCAGCGTGCCACGGACCAACTCCATCGCGACGTATCCAGCCGACCCGGCCACGGCGCTCCGGAACGCCACCATCTGCCCGTGGCTCTCGGCATCCAGCGCTCCATGAAACCGCTTGTCGAGTGATAGGCGGCCGAAACCGCCCGTATCCACATCCGTGTCCGCTGGCAGCGGCGTGGTCTTCACATCGAACGCGCCCGTCACTTTCGGCATAGCGACACTCCTGAAAAGTTCATAACCACGCTCACGGCACGATCACCGGCTTGGGCTTAGGCTTCGGCAGTTCATCCGACAACAGCGGCAGCGCGCCCGCCATCGCATCGTTGAACGCTTTGACATCCTTCGTCATCAACTGCGTGAACGCGCCTTTCGCCGTGACCAATTCCTTTTCGAGATCGGCCAGCGTCGCATACTGCGCATCGGTCGGCCGAAACTCCGCGCCACCTGCCACGTCGCCGCCACCGGTACCGATCTCCGCCGACAGCCAGATCAGGCTCATATAGAGTTTGTGCCGCTCGGTGAACCATTTGTCGTCGCTGTGCAGTTCGGTCCGCGACAACAACAGCAGTTCGACATCAAGTGCCTTCTTGTCGAGCTCCACGAGCTTCGACTTTTGCGCGGCCGTCGTCGTATCGCTCCTGCTCAAATCCTCGATCTGCTTGCGCAGAATCTCGAGTCGATTAATCAGATCCACCGTGCCGTTGACGGCCGCGATCGTGCGCACCTGCGCACCGGTCGAGGCGACGAGATCGGCCACTGATGTTTCGATCTTCGGATCCTTCATGACGACGAGCGCCTGCGTACTCGTGTCTTTCCCGATCGCGATGCGCACGCGATAGCGACCTGGCGCGGCCAGCGCACCGGCGCGCTGCGGCTGTTGAATGCCCCAGTGATCGACGATGCGCGTTTTCTTTTCCTTGAAGCGCGGCTCATCCCAGATGCGAGGGTTGTCGGGGGGCGTGGTGCGCAGCTCGGGCTGCTTCGGCGTGTCGTGGCGCAAATCCCAAGACACGCGATTCGTGCCCGCGCGCGCCATCGTGCGAATCTTGCGCGCAACGGTGCCGGCCGAGTCGAGCACGATGAGGTCGATCGTATCTTTCGGCGTTTCTGTGAGCGTGAACGTGATGTCCGCGCTTCCACCGCGTCCCTGACGCAATCCTGGTCGCGGTGCGTAAATGCGCACGCTCGCATCGGCCGTCGCGGTCTTGTCGCTCTGCTCGAGCAACGTGATGTCGCGCAACACCCACAGACCACGACCGTACGTGGACACGATCACGTCGTGCTGCTGCTTCGCAACGACGATCCACGTTGCCGGTGCGGTCGGCAGCCCGGCCTTAAGCGGCAACCAGTTCACGCCGTCGTCCATCGAATAGAACAGGCCGTGGCCCGTGCCAAGGAACAGCATGCCGCGCCGATTCGGATTCTCCGCGATCGACATCACATAGTCGAGCGGATGATCCTGCGGCAACGTCTTCGCGATGGACGTCCACGTCTTGCCGTAATCCGTCGTTTTGTACACGTACGGCTTGCGGTCATCCATCATGTGATAGTCAACGACGACGTACGCCACAGCGGCATCGAAACGCGACGGCTCGATTTTGCGGATGGTGCCCCACGGTGCCATGCCGCTGATGTTCTTCGTGACATCGTTCCACTTCGTGCCACCATCGGTGGTGTTCCACAGTTTGCCGTCGTTCGTTCCCGCCCAGATCAACCCACGCTTGATCTCACTCGGCGCAATCGCGAAGACCACTTCGCCATAGAACTGGCCAAGGTTATCGCCGATGATGCCGCCGCTCGACACGATGCGCGACGGATCTTGCGTCGAGAGATCGGGGCTGATCACTTTCCAACTCTGCCCTGCGTTCGACGTCTTGAAGATCACCTGACAGCCGTAGTAGACCGTGTTCGGATCGAACGGATCGATCGCGAGTGGCGGCGTCCAGTGGCACCGGTACTTTGAAACGTTCGGTTCCCAATCGAGCGTGTGCATCCACGGCGCTACGGAACGCGCGCGACCGCTCTTGTGATCGTAGCGCGTGACCGTGTTGCCGTAGCACGTCGCCCAGACGATGTCGGAGTTGCCGGCCATCGGCAGCGTGAAGCCCGATTCACAACCGCCGATCGGTCCCTGCCACTGCGACGGACCACCGCCGCCGCGGCCACCTCCGCCGCCCGCGCCACCGGCTGCATCAACGGTCGGCCCGCCCGCGACGTCGTCAGCAGCACCGGGCGTCGGTGCGGCCGGCGCGGCCGGCACCCCCGGCTGTGGCGCGATAGCTGGTGGCGCGACCAGACCCACCGGACTCGCACCCACGAGTCGTCCACCACCCGCTCCGGGACGATTGTAGCCCGGCACATTCGACACCGGCACCGGCGCATTGCTCGGCCCACGCATCGTGCCGTTGTCCTGCCGATTGCTGTACAACCAGTAGGGCATCTGATCATCGATCGCGACGTGATACATCTGACCGATCGGCAACGTGAACTGCGTGAACGCGACGCCATGATTGCGCGTGATGCCGGCGCCGAGATCGCCCGTGGTGACCCAGTGCGACGGATTGCGCGGATCCATCCAGATGTCGTGACAATCGCCGCAGCCGCGATCGGTTAACGGCCACGTCTCACCGCCATCGAATGAGCGCTTGAAGCTCGAGTTCGCGATCAGCACTTCGAGATCATTCTGCGGATTCACATCGATGCGGATGTAATAGCCCGCCCGGCCGATGAGCGATCGATCCCAGCTGACCACGCGCCACTTCTTGCCGCCATCATCACTGCGCCACACCGATCCCTGATTCGGTGTCTGAATCAGCGCGTACATCCGCTTGCCATTACTCGGCGCAATCGCGACATCGACTTTGCCCACCGGCGAGACGGGCATGCCTTCCGTCACGCGCGTCCATGTCGAGCCGCTGTCGTGCGAGGCGTACACGCCGCTCCCCGCGCCGCCGCTGAACATCGCGTACGTGTGCATGACCACTTCCCACGTGCCGGCAATCAAGTTTTCGGGATGTTCGCGATCGAGTGCGAGGCCCGAGCACCCGGTGTTCTCGTTGACGAACAGCACGCGATCCCATATTACGCCGCCGTCTTTCGTGCGATACACGCCGCGCTCCTGCTGCGGCCCCGTCGCGCGGCCGAGTGCGCAGACGTACACGAGATTCGGATTCGTCGGATGCACGATGATCTTGCCGATGCGTCCCACTTCTTTGAGGCCGATGTTTTGCCACGTCGTGCCGGCGTCGGTCGATTTGTAGATGCCGTCGCCCATCACGTCCGCGTCGCGGATCGCCCACGCTTCGCCGGTACCCGCCCACACGATGCGCGGGTTGGATGGCGCAACGGCCAATGCGCCGATCGCCTGCACGCCCTGATCATCGAAGATCGGCCGGAAGGTGCGCGCGCCGTCGGTGGTCTTCCAGATGCCGCCCGACGCCGCGCCGAAGTAGTACGTCGTCGTGTCGCCAGGGATACCCGCCACGGAAGCGATGCGCCCGCCGTTCTCGGGGCCCACGTACTCAAAGCGCGGCGGTTGCACAGGCGCGGGACCGGTGCCCGGCGCACCGCCGCCGCGTTGAGCGTGCAGTGCGTGCGAAGGGAGGCCACTGGCGGCGAATACAACAGCGAGCGTAGCACGAACCACGGGCAAAACGCGCATCGACGGGAGCTCCGGGCGGGCGGGGACAGGTAGACGTGGCCTCAAACTGCATCGTTCCACGCGTCCGTGTCAGGTGGGTTTGCGGGCGATCGTGCGTTGCGCGGTAGACAATCGCTAGACGCTTCCGGAATAGCGTTCCCGGCGCGTTGGCCACCGCTATTTCACGGGGGCTTACCGCCTTACCCTTCGCAGATCTTCGAGAAACTCAGAGCCCCGCATAGTCGCCGTCACCAAAAGACAGTCTCGCGCACGCGTGCATGCCACGTACAGCAAATGTCGCTCGGTGTTGTACACCTCCTCCAAATCCGACTCATCCGAAACGGACTCGATGCGCTCTTGGAGCGGGAGCACCTCTTCATCGCAGGCGGCCACCACGACCGCACGAAACTCCATGCCTTTCGCGAGATGCATCGGCATGAGCACGACCTTGCCAACCTCGGCTTCCACGCCGGGCGACGGCGTCGTGCTTTGAAGCCCTGCGGCGATGATTGCACGCTGAGCACGAGGCATTTCGTTGCGCGATCGTACGAAGACACCAATTTCACCAATCGCGACCCCATCAGACACGCGCGCACGTAGCCACTCCGATATTACAGATTCCTCGGCCGCCTGACTTTCAGCGACAACAATCTGTGGTGCTGCACCATTAAAAACGGACACCGTGCCCTTTCGCGACTCCGCGATACCGTCTACGTCGGCGAGCTCACTATCAAGAAGCCGATCGGCCATACCACGAATCTGATGTGACGTACGGTAGTTCACGCGCAACGATTGAGACCGGCCGCGTACATCGACGCCGAGTGACTTCCATGAGAAGGGCAGTTGCGAGATGCGCTGACCCTGATCGCCGGCAAAGAACAACGCGTTGGAGCGATCGCCGGCCAAGGCGGCGAACAGTCGCAGCTGCGGCACATTCACATCCTGGGCTTCGTCGACTACCACAAAATCGTATGGCGATGCGCCGGAGGCCGTGAACTCCCGCGCGATCTCGCCGTGCACCTGCGCCATTGTGACCAGTGCCGACTTGTGCAATCGGTCTACTGCGTTGGCGCACCTACAACTCGTTGTATTTGACTGCAGAGCCTCGCGCCTTCTCAAGCGGATATTTCTGCGCGTTCAACGCTAATTTCTCGTGCACTGCATCATCCAATGCCGATGCGAAGATCATGAGCCAAGTAAGTCAGTAGAATCGCGATGTCTGTGATCTCGTGCTTGATGGCCAGCATCCGTCCTGTGTCCGGCAATACGTCTGGGGAGAGCAACCACTGAAACTGCTCGAGCAGTTCGCCTGCCTCGACGGAAACAGCTATGGCAAGATTCTGTGGCGTGTGGAACTGTTCCCAATCACGCTCGCGGCGAAAGTCTAGCGCCGCCTGAAGTGTCGAAGGACTAAGCACTATGCAACCCGCGTTCGAATACGTTGTCGCTATGCCAGCGTATGACGTCAACGCGCGGATGATCTTCAGTCGCCGAAGGAAGACACGCTAGCTGCTCACCGTGCAGGCGATTGTATGCTTTACCGTTGAACCATTGCTCTTTGATTCTACTGCTGACTAGCACGCGATGTTCGGGCGTAATCGTGACGAGGCCAGCGTCAAAAAGCTTGTGGACGTCAGATCGAAGGAGAAGTCCGTTGAAAGTGTTGTGCAGGCCGCCTGCGGCGACGGCCTTAATGTGCGCAGCTTCAAGAACCGGTAGCGTACTCTCCCCCGTAATTGCGCATCGTCGACCGTACGCGTTTGTTACCGCGGCTTGAAACGCGCCCTGCTCTCTTCGCGGGCGTCGCAGGGTCAGCGCGCCATAGGTCACATGCTGTTCAGCGATCTGCCTGAAAAGCGGCGCACGTGACTGTAGCGCCAGCTGAACGGCATCCCAAATTCGGCGACCGTCCACTTCCGTGGTATCGAAACCTTTTCCCGATACGATGTTTCCGGCAAACTCTGTCGACAGCGAGATCCAATTCTCTTTTGCCAGAAAGAAGGGCTCGCCGAGAATGCTGCATCCGATATCTTTGCTTTGATCTGCGTCTTTCCCGCGCGCAGCGTTGATCAGCCGCGCGAACTCTTCGAATGATGACGCTCCATTCTTCTCTCCGAAGGCGTCCCACGCGATGTCGAGAGGGAGAGACTCGTACTTGATGAAGAACGCTCCACCCGCAATGTGATGATGAGGGCTCTTGAGCTTGAACAGGAACGGCGTCCCCTCCGGTAACGTGGTGAACGGTGCACGCCCGCGTGGATGCTAGAAATTCACCTCGTCGAGATCGCGCTGGCGCGAGAGATTCTCATACCAGCGATTGTCAGTAGCGCCGGTCCATATCTTCATCGCGCCATTACCTGCAGCGAATCGCCGAGGATCATGCGATTCGTCCAGTTCTGATCGTGCTGATAGAACTCGGTTTTGTCGGCGTCTTTCGGAATACCATTAAAGTCCGAGAACAGATCGGCCATCATCTCGCCTTGGCTATGCTTCTGCTCGCGCGTCTGCGGCAGTAGGTCGTCGATGAGCACCTTGGGATGCACCTTCTCCTGGATGTAGAGCGGCGGCGCATTCACCACGAGATCGCTCGCGTCCTGCTCGTCTTTTCCGCGCCACACTAACTGCGGATCGAGATCGCGGTTGCGACGCTCGTACGCGACGCGAATCTGCTCGTCGGCCTTGGCCAGCATGGCCTGATACTCAGCGGTGGGGATGTTCTTCCGCTTCGATTCGGGGTACGTGAGCGCTTCGACGGCCTTGTCCGCGGGGGAGATTTGGGGGATTTAGCCACGGTGAGTTCGGGGCATCGGGAATGCGAACGGACGAGGGGAGCATGGCATTGGCTGTTTGGTGTCGGTCCGGGCGTGATTGGACCGTTTGCGGGCCAGGTCCAATTCGGTAAGCGTTGTTACAGCAAAGGTTTGGCTTCTTGCGACGTAAACTTTCTGGACCATGTATTGGGGCGCCCCAAAAACTGATTGGGTCAGCCCGATCTTTCTGGGGCAAGCTGGTAGAACGTTTGGCGACCAAAACCAGCTGGCTCGATGAGCGAACGTCGTAAGAGCCTGCGCAGTAATGACTTGGCACCTTCAGAAGTAAGCTGGCAAAGGTCAGATACCTCGCCCCCGGGTCATCCGCCCGTGCGCCCGCCAATGGGCCAATACCATCTGTTCCTGCTGCAGCGGCTCGAACCCCGCGGGCCTCCATCACACTCGCCTCCACCAGCCGCTCCAGCACCGCGCGCGCTGTCGGCTCGCCCTTTTGCAGCAGCTCGGCGGCGCGCGCCACATCGATGCGGCGCTCCGAAAAAATCGTGTCGATACCGCGACCGGTGCGCTCGACTAGCCCGATACGCTTGAATGCATCGGCCAGCACGGGATTCCGCGGCCGCGGGCCCGTCACGAGCAGGTTACCGATGTGCACCGCATCCGGGAAACCGCCGGGGCTCACGATCTCGATCTCCTCGCTACGCCAGAACACATGCACGGCGCCCTTGGCCGCGTAATCGCGATGCACGAGCGCATAATGTACGGCCTCGCGATAGCCGGCACGGCTGTAATCCGGAATGCCTGCGCGCACGGCGCCAATCATGATCGCTTCTTCTTCGTTACGCGCGTCGAACCGGCTGGTGAGCTCGTCCGACCTCTTGATGAGCGGCCAGCGCAAGGAATCGTTGACGTTCACGCGCGCGCCGCTCATCGCCTGAAACGCCACTTCGTGCATGGGGAGCAGGCGTCGCAGCGACTCCTCGCGCCCAAGCAACAGCAGCGCGGCGTCGGCGCGCGCGGCGTTGCGTGTGATGGTCTGACGCAGCCGCTCGAACTCCAGCGGGTCGAGATCGTCCCACTCAGCATGGGGCACAATCATCGCTGAGAAATCGAATGCACCACGACTCGCCTCGCGCGACTGCATTTCGTGCGGGTAAAACGGGAGGCACTGTGGCTCGCCGTGTACGTTAAGCAAGCGATGCTTGTACACGCCGCGATTGGTGGCCGTGATCAGACGCCCTTCGGGCACACGAATCACCACGATGTTGTGCCCGTCGAATGGAACCACGGCACACTCCACCGGGCAGCTGGGCTGCGTCTGATTGCCGACCAGCGCTTCAACACGGCGAACATCTGTGTAGGAACCATGCCGGGGACGACGCGACGCACGATGGTACCACAGGCCACTGCTACGCTGCCTGTGCAATAATTCCTGTAGTGTTGCAGACCTACGTTCCTCAGACCGCCTGCACCACGACCGCCGTGCCGTAGCACAGGACTTCCGTAACGCCTTGCATCAGTTCATTGGCGTCGTACCGAATGCCGATCACGGCGTTGCCGCCGGCGAGGTGTGCTTGATACAACATCGTGTCGAACGCCTGTAGTCGCGTACGCTCAGCGAGTTCGGTAAACAACGTGATGTTGCCGCCGAAGATCGTCTGTAAGCTCGCGCCGAGTGTGCCCACGACCGATCGCGAACGCACCACGACGCCGCGCACCACACCCATCGACCTCGTGATGCGATAGCCCGGCAGCTCAAAGCCGGTGGTCGTCATCTCATGCGGAAAGTCGATCGCCTGCGATGGAATGATGGAGGTCATCGTGCGGATGGAAATGAGGAATCATGCCGGTACTCGAGTGCGACGTCGTCGCCGATGCATATCGCTGTCAGCGTGAATGCGCGAGCGCGCATGACACGTGCGCACTCTACCGCGGGATGACCGATAGTGCTCGTTGCCCAATCCACGATCAGCGTGTCGGCTGGCGACCAAGGACGCTAACGCTCATACCGCCGCAGCTGCGAACATCGTGCGGCCCGCCGCAGACAAACGTTGCGTCACCATCGCCCTTCGCGCAATACGACGGTTTCGAGGGTCACGTCATCGAAGCCGTCCATCATGGCGCGCGGCCCAGCACGACGTCCTTCAGCTCGTCGACGATCGATGCGGGCATTCTCATGTTGCGCGCGAACTTCATGCGCCCAGCATCCTCGAAGAACATCTTCATGCGAAACATCGCATCAATCGACTCGATGCGGAGATGGTTGAACCGCGCCGGGAAATCAGGAGACTGGTTTAGTTGAGTACACCCACGGAAGTGTGGGTGTTAGCGGTGGAGTAGTACTGCGCGTCGAACTCCGCCGGCGGAACATAGCCCAGCGGTTCCAGCAGTCGTTGCTGCTTGAACCACGCGACCCATTCCAAGGTCGCGCACTCCACGTCGTCGAAGCGGCGCCACGGCCCATCGCGATGGATCACTTCCGTCTTGCACAGCCCAATCA
>JANLPE010000108.1:0-39927 GCA_031366985.1 Gemmatimonadaceae bacterium | reverse complement strand
CGCGGCGGCGGACTTCTTTGCGAGCTTACTCTTTTGACGACCCGCGGCGTTGGGATGGATCAGCCCCTTACGGGCTGCGCGGTCAAGGAGCGACACCGCCGCGAGCGTCTCATCGGCAGTTCCCCCAGTCTTGGCCTTCTTCACCGCGGTCCGCAGCGCCGAGCGCTGTGCGCGATTGCGAATCGCCGCCGCACGCGACTTGCGCAGGTCTTTCTTCGCGGACTTGATATTCGGCACGAAAACCTCTGTACAGGACTTGAACTGTTGAAGCGGCACGGCGACAGTTCGCGCGGCACCAAGGCCGTGCAGCCCGAGGATGGGCGCATGGCAACGATAGACTGGTAAAGGTATCGGAGCCCAGAACTTGGGTCAAGGCTGCGGGTAGCAATCCGTGGTCAGAATGCGAAGGGAATTTGCTTTGACAGCACCCCCTCTGCGGACTACCTTCCGACTCCGACTTGCTTGGAATCACCAGCCCGTTTCCAGTCGCCCCCGCCGCGTTGGACGCCATTCAGCAGCTCGTTCTCATCGCGCCCGTCCTGCTTTTCTCGATGGTCGCCCACGAGTATGCACACGGTTATGCCGCCTTCAAACAGGGGGACATGACCGCTTACCAACTCGGGCGGCTGACGTGGAATCCGCTCAAGCATATCGATCCGTTCATGACCGTGATACTGCCGGTGATGCTCGCCCTGCTGGGCGGCCCCATCTTCGGTGGCGCCAAACCTGTCCCGGTAGATCCACGAAATTACCGCCACTACCGTCGTGGCGACATCATCGTCTCGTTGGCGGGCGTCACCACGAACGTGATCATTGCCTGTGTCAGCATCCCGTTGGTCGTGCTGGTCGGTATTCTGGGGGCATCGGCGCCGGCGTTGGTTCGGCCGTTGGGAATTTTGCAGCTCATGCTCGTCCAAGGGATCTTCATCAACCTGATCCTCGCCGCCTTTAATCTCATGCCAATCCCGCCGCTCGACGGATCGCACGTGTTCAAATACATCCTTCCCCCAAAGTGGGCGCTGGCGTATCAGCGGCTTGCCGGGGTCGGGTTGCTGTTGCTGTTTGCCGTCCTGTCGTTCGGTCGTGGCCTAGTCAATGCTTGGTTGGCTCCCGCGTACTACCTGCGCATTGTGGCGGAACGGCTCTACTTTCCATACATGCTCCCCAACCCCTTCGGCTCGTGATTGCTTCTCCCTTCCGCGTCACTGACGGCGACGCGCCGACGTTTGTCGTGGAGTTGAGCCACTTCACTGGCCCTCTCGACTTGTTGCTCGCGCTCATTCGTGATGAGCAGCTCGACATCTACGATATTCCGATTGCGCGCGTCGCTGAACAGTTCCTCGCCCGCATTGGATCGCTGGGGCTCGATGAAGCGGCCGACTATCTCGAGATGGCGGCGCGTTTGCTTCGCATCAAAGCGCAGATGCTGCTACCGCGCGCTGATGGCGGAGAGTCGTGGGAGGATCCGCGCGCGGAACTCGTCCGTCGGCTGCTCGAGTATCAGCAGATGCGCGAAGTCGTGGATCTGCTGGAGCATCGCGGGGAACAGCGACGGCACCAGTTCAGCCGTCGATGGGTGCCGCAGGCGGCCGACATCGCACCGATCAGTGCCCCGCTCTCGCTGACGTTGAACGATTTGCTTGCCGCGGTCGATCGCGTGCTGCGCACGGCGAAAGAACCGGTGCTGCACGACATCGTCCCGCGCGCCCTGGACGTCGCGGGGGCGATGGGCACAATTCGCGCCCTGCTGTCCATGCGTCGCGAAGCACGGTGGTCAGACCTCGTCGGACGCGACGCCGAACCGTGGCAGATTCTGTCCGTGTTGCTGGCGTTGCTGGAAATGGCGAAGCAGGGCGAACTGCGAATTGCGCAGACGCACCCCTTCGGTTCTGTGGAGATTTGTCGTGACGCCGTTAGCGAAGCTGCTTGAAGCCGCGCTGTTCGCAGCGCAACGACCCATCCCGCTCGAATCGCTCGCCACGCTCGATCCCGAAGCGAGTCCGGCCGCCGTCTCGTCCGCCCTCGACGAACTGCGTGAGCATTACGATGTCGACGGGCATGGCGTCGAACTCGTCGAGCAGGGCGGCGGCTGGCAAATCTTGACACGGGCCGAATACGCCGAGGCCATCGAGCGCGCGCACGTTGCGGTGCGTCCGCAGCGATTGTCGGCCGCCGCGCTCGAAACGCTCGCGATTATCGCCTATCGTCAGCCGATCGGTCGAGCGGAGATTGAGGAGATCCGTGGGGTCGCCGTCAGCAGCGTCGTCAAGTCGCTGCATGAACGTGGGCTCATCGACATCGTTGGGCGCAGTGAAGGGATCGGCCGTCCGTTGCTCTACGGGACCACGCCGCAGTTTCTCGAGCAGTTCGCCTTGCGTCACCTCGAAGAACTCCCGCGCGCGGACGAGTTGGCGATCGCGCTGCGCGGCGCGGGCAGCGCCGTCATCGCGGAGTGACGCGCCCCGGACGTCCTCCTCGTCGAGATGACAAAGCGCCGCGTGGCGTCAAACCGCCGACGCGAGAGAAGCCCGCGCCGCGTCCGTCGCGTGACGCCGCATGGCGTGATCGGCCTGCCCGTGACGGTGAAGCGCGTGACGAACGTCCAGCGCGTGACGAACGTCCAGCGCGCGGGAAGACCGAACGCGGAAAAACCGAACGCGGGAAAACCGAACGCGGCAAGACGGCGCGTGATGAACGACCCGCCCGGGGCGGCGCGGCGCGCGGCGACGCACCCGCGCGCGGTGCGCGCAAGCCGAGACTCAGCGGACCTCCCGGCGCCGGTGGGAAAGGCGGCTCCGTTGCGGCGGTGTCGGAAGGACCCATGCGCGTTCAGAGGGCGCTCGCGCGCGCCGGACTGACGTCGCGTCGCGAGGCCGACAAAGCCGTCGCAGAGGGACGCGTGGAGGTTAACGGCGCGATCGCCACCATCGGACAACAGGTGGATCCGGCCCGTGATCGCATCACCCTCGATGGGAAATCGGTCTCGACGGTCATCACAAAGCATCGGTGGATTGTGCTCAACAAACCCCCGGGCGTCATGACGACCAAATCCGACGAGCATGGACGCAAGACGGTCTTTGATCTCGTCGACCGGGTGCCGGGGCTTGTCTACGTGGGACGGCTCGATTTCATGACGGAAGGGGTATTGCTGCTGACAACGGACGGCAAAGCCGCCCATGCCCTCACGCACCCCAGCAATGAGGTCGAGCGCACGTACATGGCGACGGTCCGTGGTGACGCGGTCGGCGCCGCGAAACTGGCGCGGCTGGGCGTGGAACTCGAGGACGGACTGGTGATGCCCCGCGAAGTTGTGGCACACCCGCTCGGCTCTCGTCGATGGGGCTTCGAGATTACGATCACTGAAGGGAAGACGCACGAGGTGCGTCGACTGTGCGATGCAGTGGGACTCGAAGTCGAACGATTGGTGCGTACGCAGTTTGGACCGATCCGCTTGGGCGAATTGGCGTCGGGTGAAACCCGCGCACTGACACCGACGGAACTGGCGGTCCTCGAAGCGCTCGTGCCGGCATCCTAACTCTGAGGAACTGTCAGACGTGACCAGCAGCGCCAACGCGTCGACTGACGCGGTTCTTGTGCAGGGCGTGTTGCGCGAAGTGGCACGCCGCATTGTCGGCCAAGAGTACATGATCGAGCGGCTGCTAATCAGTCTGTTGACTGGCGGGCACGTGCTCCTCGAAGGTGTCCCGGGGCTCGCGAAGACGTTGACGGTCCGCACGCTGGCCGAGACCGTGCATACGTCATTCCAGCGTATCCAATTCACGCCGGACTTGCTCCCGGCCGACGTCGTGGGCACGCAGATCTTCGACCAGCAGACGGGCGAGTTCCGCGTGAAGCATGGACCGATCTTCGCCAACATCATTCTCGCCGACGAAATCAACCGCGCACCGGCGAAGGTGCAGGCGGCGCTGCTGGAGGCGATGCAGGAAAAGCAGGTGACGATCGGCGGCACAACCTACAAACTGGCTGAACCGTTTCTCGTGCTGGCAACGCAGAATCCGATCGAGCAGGAGGGTACGTATCCGTTGCCGGAAGCGCAGGTCGATCGCTTCATGATGAAGTTGCGCGTCGGGTATCCGACGCGGGCGGAGGAGAAGGAAATTCTTCGACGGATGGCCGGTGGCGACAAGGTGTCGATTACGCCGGTCGCCTCGCCCGAGGAACTGCTCGATGCGCGTCGTCGTATCAGTGAGCTCTACATGGACGAGCGCATTGTCGACTACATCGTCGAGTTGGTGCACGCCACGCGCTATCCCGCCGAGGTCGGCGCGTCGGATCTCGTGCCACTGATTGAGTTCGGGGCGAGTCCCCGCGCGACGATCGCGCTCGGACAGGCGGCGCGTGCGCATGCGTTCCTGCGCGGTCGTGCGTTCGTGACACCCGATGATGTGAAGAGCATTGCGCCCGACGTGTTGCGGCATCGCGTGCTCACCACGTTCGAGGCCGACGCGGAAGGCGTGACCAGCGACACCATCGTGACGCGTCTCCTCGCCGCGGTCGAGACGCCCTGACGCGCGAGCGCGCTCCTGTGTCGACGACGCCCGTTTCGCCCGCTGCCGCCGTACCGGCCGACGTACTGCGTCAGGTGCGCCGCATCGAGGTACGTACGCGACGGCTCGTCGATTCGAGCTTCGCCGGCGAATACCGTTCGCTCTTCAAAGGGCAGGGCATGGAGTTCGCCGAGGTGCGCGAATATCAGCCCGGCGATGAGGTGCGCTCGATTGATTGGAACGTGTCGGCGCGCATGGGCCGCCCATTCGTCAAACGGTACGTCGAAGAACGCGAACTGACCATCATGCTGGCGGTGGATCTGTCGGGATCGGCGCGCTTCGGAACGCGGGACCGATTCAAGCACGAACTGGCGATCGAGCTCGCCGGTGTGCTGGCGTTGACGGCGGTGCGCAACAATGATCGGGTTGGGATGATGTTGTTTTCCGATCAAGTCGAGCATGCGTTGCCACCTCGCAAAGGACGCAAGCATGCGTTGCGACTGATCCGCGACCTGTTGACGACCGTGCCGAAATCGCGCGGCACATCGATCGCCGCTGCGGTCGATCGACTCATGCGGCTGCTGCCGCATCGCTCGGTGATCTTCCTTTGCTCAGATTTCCTGACCGACCAGCTGGAGAAGCCGCTCGCGCGACTCGCGCAGCGACATGATGTGATCGCCGTGACGTTGGAGGATCCCGCTGAGCGTCTGTTGCCGAATATCGGCCCCGCACGGCTCGAAGATCCGGAAACCGGGGAGCGACTCGAGATCGATACCTCGCACCCGGCCGTGCGTGCGGCGTTTGCGCGCCGGGTGGCCGAGAGCGACGAGGCGCGACGCAAACTGTTCGGCCGACTCGGGCTGGATGAAATCGTCGTGCATACCGAGCACGGATATGTGGACGCGCTCATGGCGTTCTTTCGCGCGCGTGTGCGCCGACCGCACGGAGCGGTTCGCACTGGCCCACGCGGGTCGCTGGGTCTCGCGGCAAGTGATGAGAAGGCGGTGAGGTCGCACGTGTCCGCACATTCCGGAACACCAGCGACGGGTTCGGCGGCTGTGTCACCGCGTGTGGGACGGCGATGAATGGACCTGTGTCGCGCCTGTTAGCGCGTTGGCCCGCAACACTAGTCGTCGCTGGCGGGTTACTCGCGTGGTGTGCCGCGCCGTCCGAAGCGCAATCTCGGCGCCGCGCGCGCGCCGCGACATCATCAGCGGTGGCGGCGCCGCGCGCTGACAGTGCGCCGAAGCTCCCGGCTATTCGCGCCGGTGCGCTGGTTCGACCTGATACCGTGACCGTCGGCGACCCGTTCACGCTGACGATCAGTCTCGAAGTGCCGTCCGACGCGACCGTGAGCTGGCCGAGCATCACGGACACATCGGCAGCAGTGTCGATGCGAGCGGCACCGACAGTCTCGAGGCAAGTGCAGGGCGGCATCAGGAGCGAAACCGCGCAGTATGCCATGGCGGCGTGGGACGTCGGCGAGTTGCCCATGGGCCTGCCTGATGTTACGGTGCGCCTCGCAAGCGGTGTGGTGGCGGTGCCGATTCGTGATGCGCGCATTATCGTGCGAACGGTGTTGCCGCTCGATACGGCGCTGCACGTTCCGAAACCGGCGCGACCGTTGTTTCCTCGATCAGTGCCGTGGTGGGAGCTCTGGTGGCCGGTGGCGGTCGCCGTGGCGGCGTTGACGTTACTCTGGTGGCTGTGGCGCCGCCGTCGCCCTCGCGTCCTGCGCAAGGACGTCGCAACGCGCAGCGTGTTTGAGAGTGCGATGGATGATTTCGAACGATTGCGGCGCTTGGCGCTGGCGGACGTGGGCGAACGCGGACGCGCGGTCGCACTGGCCGTCGAGATTCTGCGCACCTATCTGGCTGCGCGGATTGGCGCCGCGTTGATGTCGCGCACGAGCGATGAAGTGCTGGACGCCGTCGCGCTGGATCGTCGTGTGCCGAGGGATCGGCTGTCCGCGTTGCTCGCAGAATCAGATGCGATCAAGTTCGCCCAGCGCACTGTTACGACGGTTCGTTCCGTGGAATTGCAGGCTGAAGCGAAGTCGATAGTCGAAGTGATCGAACGCGCCGAACAGGCGCGTCGTCAGGCCGAGGACGATGCGCGCAAGGCGGCGGAGCGAACGGAGCACGAGGAACGCGCGGCCGAGGAGGATGCGGCACGGCGTCGATCGCGCCGGCCGAAGGCGGGCGCGGCATGAAACCGTGGCTCGAGACACTCAAACGTTTTGACTGGGCCGCCTGGCAGGGCGACGCGGTGACGGTCCTCGGTCTGAACTTTGCGCATCCGTTGGTGCTGCTGCTCCTGTTGTCCCTGCCGTTGTGGGCGTGGTGGCGTCGCCGACGCGGACGTCGCCTTGAAGCGATTCCGTTTCCACTGACGGGCGTGCTCGCGAAGGGCCCACAGCCATCACTCGCGTGGATGCGCGCCGTGCCGTGGTTGCGGGGAATCGCGATCGCCGGATTCGTCATCGCGGTCGCGCAGCCGCGCTCCGGTGCGCGCTCTACGCATGTGAACAGTGAAGGCATCGACATCGCGTTGGCGGTCGACATCTCGAGTTCGATGCTGGCGGAGGACTTTCAGCCGCAGAATCGCATCGAGGTTGCGAAAGAGAAGGTCAAGCGCTTTGTACTCGGCCGAAAGTCCGACCGGGTGGGTCTCGTTGCCTTCTCGGGCGAAGCGCTCACGCAGGTGCCATTGACGACCGACTATCCGGTGTTGCTCGCCGCCATCGACAACCTGCAGGTCGGCCAGCTCGAAGACGGAACGGCGATCGGTACCGCCATCGCGACGGCGGCGAACCGCCTGCGTACGGCGCCCGGTCGGTCACGCGTCATGGTCGTGTTGACCGATGGCGAGAATAATCGTGGCGCGATTGATCCGCGGACGGCCGCGCAGGCGGCCGCCGCGTTTGGTATTCGCATTTACACGATCGGGGTCGGCAGTGAAGGCATGGCGGCCGTGCCCGTCGGACGAAGCTTGTTCGGCCTGCGCTATGAGAATCGACCGGTCAAGATCGACGAGGCGCTGCTGACGGAGATTGCCAACAGCACGGGAGGGCGGTACTTCCGCGCCAAGGATGGCGAGGCCCTGCAGAATATTTACGAGCAGATTGATCGACTCGAACGGTCCATTGTCGAGCAGCGCGCCTACGTGCGCTACATCGAGCAGTTTCGGTGGCCATTGATCGCCGCCGTTCTCGCGCTTCTCGGCGAGTTGTTTATCCTTGCTCGGCGCGGAGTGCTGCCGTGACAATGTGCGCGACGTCGGGCCGTCGATGAACGACCTTCCCAAAATCATTTTCGATCTGCCGTGGCTGTTACTCGCGGCCGTGATCCTGCCGGCACTGGTGTGGGCATTGCGAAGCGTGCGCGTACGTCAGCGCACCGCGCGGTTGCGCCAATTTGCCGAGCCGGGCGCGTTGAGCCGACTGCTGCGCGTGACCACCAACACGAGCGGCGCGCGCACGGCACGGCTCGTGATGGTCGCGCTGCTGGCGGGGGTCGCGTTAGCCGGTCCGCGATGGGGACTCGCTCGCGGACCGGGTTCCGCGCGTGGCATCGACATGGCGATCGCGCTCGACGCCTCGCTCTCGATGATGGCGCCCGATGAGAAACCGTCGCGATTGGAACGCATGAAGCAGGAAGTGCGTCGCTTGCGCGCGATGTCTCACGCCGATCGCGTCGCATTGATCGCCTTCGCCGGTCGGAGCTACATCCTCACACCTTTGACGTCCGACGAGGGCGCGATCGAACTCTTTCTCGACAATCTCGATCCGAGTGTCGTCGGGCAAGCCGGAAGCTCCATCGCGCGGGCCATTCGGCAAGGCACTGAGCTGTTGCTGGCCTCGGACGGCAGCGCCGATCGCGCGCTGGTCGTGATGAGCGACGGCGAAGTGTTCGAGCCCACCGAGGATGTGGTCGCAGCGGCGCGGGAAGTCGGCTCGCGGGCGATCAGCCTCGTGACCGTTGGATTTGGCACCGAGCGCGGCAGCACGATTCCCATTCGCGACGGAACGGTCGTCCGCGAGAAGAAGGACGAAAACGGAAAAGTGGTCATCACCCGGTATCACCCCGAAGTCTTGCGCGAAGCAGCAGAGGCCGCGAATGGCACGTTCATCGCGGCTGATGCTTCGGACAAAGCGACGCGCGTCCGGGCCGCGCTGCGGTCGTTGCGCACGGCTAGGCGATCGGTCGACTCGCGCGAGGACCACGTGGCGCGGTTCCTGTGGTTGCTTGTGCCTGCGCTGTTGTTGCTGCTGTATGACACGTGGCTGCTGTCGCGAGGCGGCACCCGCCGCATAGTGGCCGATGGTGCCGCGATCACGCCGGCGATGGCGAAGGCGTTTGCGAATGGAGCCGTGTTACTCACCGTCGGCGGCCTGCTAAGCTGTACACGTCAGCCCGATCCTGCCGTGCTGTTCGCCGAGGGCAACGTGATGGGCGCGGTTCGCGCCTATCACGCCATGGTGGCCGCGGGGGACACGACCGCAAGAACGCGATACAATCTCGGCACCTCGCTGCTCGGACCCGATTCACTAACGGAAGCGGCAGAACTCCTAGAGGCCGTGCGCCGTGGTGCCGATGGTGAGGTGCGTATGCGGGCGCGATACAACGCCGGACTCGCGCAGCTGAAGTTTGGCCGCCAGCCGGATAACCGCGATGCGAATAGTGCATTGGCCGCGGCGCGCTCGGCGTATCGGGCGCTGTTGCAGGATCGGCCGGGTGATCTCGAGGCGAAGTGGAACTACGAACTCGCGTTGCGACACCAGCCGCCGAACCGCGGTGGCGGCGGTGGGGGTGGCGGCGACGCGCCGGATCAGCCGCAGCCGCAGCCATCGCAAAGCTCCCTCGACCAACGCCAGGCTGAGGCGCTGCTCAATAGCGCCGCGCGCGAGGAGCGCGACGTCCAGGGGCGCAAGCAGCGGCAAGGTAAAGTTCCGCCAGTCGGGAAGGACTGGTGATCCGTCTGGGCGTGGTGGCGCTCGCGCACTCGGTGCGCACTCTCCGCACGCTCGTGCTAGCGGGAGTGTGCGTGTCGGCAAGTGTGGCACGCGCGCAGAGTCCGATAGCCATTCTCGATCGTGTGCGCGTCGACGGACGACGGCCGATCGACTTTCACGCAATTACGCTGCCAGAAACTGTGTACGTTGGCCAACAGACCACGTACCAAGTGGCGGTCCTGCTAAATGCGGATGCGCGATCTCGCTTGCGACGCAATCCGGAGTTTCTGCCGCCGGAGTTACGCGGATTGCTCGCGTACGAGTTGGGAACGCCGTCGCGAGTTCCGCCGCGCACATTCGCGGGCGGCGTCTACGAAGCGCATGTCTTTCAGCGAGCGCTTTTCCCGGTCGCCTCCGGGTTGCAGTTCATTCCGGCGCCCCAGCTTACGTATTCGTTGCCTCAGTCATCCAGCTATTTCAGTCGCGAAGAGCGATCCGTCGTCAAGGCGGAGAGCGCTTCGGTGTTCGTCAAACTGCTGCCGATCGCGGGGCGTCCGGTGGATTTCAACGGCGCGGTCGGCGTCTTCACGACCTCCGTCCGACTCGACACCACAACGGTCCGGGTCGGAGACCCACTGGTGCTCACGCTGCGCGTGCAGGGCACTGGCAATGTGAAGCTGCTGCCGCGGCCGTCGCTCGAACTGGAATGGGCGTCAGCCGTGCCGGGCACGGAGCGTATTCAGGTCGACAGTGCGGGGCCGCTGGTGCGCGGCGTGAAGGAGTTCGACTGGATCCTCACGCCGGCTCGAGATGGCCGCGTGAGCGTGCCATCGATCACGTACAGCTACTTCGATCCGTACTCCTCGCGATATGCAGTGGCTGCGTCCGCACCACTCTCGCTCGAGGTGCGTGCGGGATCGCTCGCGGTCGCTGACGAGAGTGACGCGGGTGCCCTGCTGCCGCTGCGCGAGCGCACGGTTGGTGAAGCGGCACCAAATGTCTGGATCGGCAACGGACAGTTTCCGTCGAGTTGGTGGCTGTGGGTGCTGTTGTTGCTGCTCGCGCCGCTTCCAGCGTGGTGGTGGTCCCGCACACCGCGCGCCAAGGGGATGTCAGAGACTGGTGCCGCGTACGTCGGACGCGATCCCGCATCCGAGGCATCAGCGTCGCGCGCGAGTCCGGAGCGTGAGGCGGCTCGGTCGACTCGGCGCACGTTTCTGGAGGCGCTCGCGATGCGATTTGGGCAGACTCCACAGGACCTAGTGTCACGCCGGTTCGTGGCGCGGCTGCTTCGACGCAGCGGCGTGACACGGGCAACCACGCGCGACGCCATCGCGCTGCTCGACGTGCTGGACGAGTTGGGCTTTGCGGCCGAGCCGCCGACGTCGGACGCGCCGCGCCAAGCCGCGGCGGCGGAACAAGCGGCGACGCAGTTGCTGCGACGGGTCGAGGCGGAAGCAATACCGCGTGGCAAGCGCGTGGCGGGGACGTCGCTCCGATCGGCGATGCTGATGCTGGTTGGCCTCTCGTTGGTCGTCGCCGCGCCGATCGCGCGTGCACAGCGACCGGCGGACTCGTCTACGGGGAGTGCAGAGAGCGCCGGCGGTGACCTGCGCGCACTCGCGCAGCAAGCCTACGAGCACCGCGCTTTCGTGGACGCGGCGAAGCGTTTTGCGGAGCTCGCCAACCAGAGCCCTTTGGACCCCGACGTATTGACCAATTGGGGAACCGCGGCGTGGGCGGCCGGCGACACGGTGAACGCCGTGATCGCATGGCAGCGCGCCGCCCGGATGCAGCCACTCGCCGCAGACCTGCAGGAGCGCGTGAGCTTGCTGCCAGCGGGCGCGCGCGGCGGTGTGGCGAACGTCGCGATGATCCCGGTCCCGTGGCTGGTCGACGCGGCAATCGCCGGCTGGTGCATCGCGTGGTTGCTCGTGGCCTTTCGCGCTCGCCGCCTGCGTGGGGTGCCGGCGTTCGCGCGAACGGGTGCCTCAACGTGGATTCGCAATGTCGCGATGACATTGATCGTGGTCGCGTGTGCGGCCGGCGGCGCCGCGATCTGGGGCGTACGCGCACTCGATGCCACAGATCTTGCGGTCGTATCGCGACCAGAGACCATGCGTGTCGCACCTGGCGTCGATGCTGACGCGATGGGTGGCGTGACGACAGGAGACGTCGTACGCGTCGTGGAATATCGCGAATCCTGGCAGCGTGTGCAGCACGCGGATGGGCGCCGCGGATGGCTGCCAGCCGTTCGATTGGTCGCGTTGCAGGCTGGACCGACACCGCACTAGCCTTCAGTCATGTCGCGCGTCGCCATTCTGCCAAGTGCAGTCGCTGATCAGATCGCCGCCGGAGAGGTGGTCGAACGCCCCGCCTCGGTCGTGAAGGAACTCGTGGAGAATGCGCTTGATGCTGGCGCGACCACGATCACCGTCACGGTCGAGGACGGAGGCCGCGCGCTCGTTCGTATCGCGGATGACGGCGCAGGCATGGATCGCGCGGACGCGCTGCTCGCGATCGAACGACATGCAACGTCAAAGATCACAGCGGCCGAGGAGCTGGTGGGGGTCAAGAGCTACGGTTTTCGTGGCGAGGCATTGCCCGCGATCGCGTCCGTCTCCGAACTGGAAATCGAGACGTCCACAGACGATGGTCACGGGACACTGGTTCGCGTCGCGGGTGGTACGTTGATCGAAACGCGCGACGTGGCTCGTCGCCGCGGCACGACCGTGACCATGACACGGCTCTTTTACAACACCCCCGCACGACAGAAATTCCTGCGGTCTGCCCGTTCGGAGTGGCGCAGCATCGTCGAGACCATGCACGCCATCGCGGCGTTGCGGCGCGATGTGCACTTCTCGCTGCGTCATGATGGCAAAAGCGTGTTGGAACTGCCCGCGACGGCGGACCTGCGCGCGCGACTCGCGGCCCTCTGGGGACATCGCGACGTGGAGCGGTTCCTGGCCGTGGACTCTGTGCAGGGCCCAGTGCATGTGACGGGACTGGTCGAGCGGCCGGCCGACGTCGGCACCGGTACGCGGCGCATCATGCTCGTGATCAACGGTCGCGCCGTGCGCGACCATGGCATCGTGCGCGCCGCAGAAGCTGCGTATCGTTCGACCCTGCCCGCCGGGATGCGTCCCTCGCTGGTGCTGCAGCTGCACCTGCCGGCCGATGGCGTCGATGTCAACGTGCATCCGGCGAAGTCCGAAGTGCGAATTCGCGAGCGCTGGCCAGTCGAGCGCGCCGTCGAGCATGCCGTGCGTCGCGCCCTTGGCATCCTCGATGCGAGTGCAGGCCTCGGATGGAGAACGTGGACGCCGACGGCTGCGCCGGATTGGCGACAAGATGTTCATGCACTCGAGCCCTCGGCACTTCGGCAGCGCCCAGCGCTCGAAGGGCTTTTTGCGAAGACGGCCGATCATATCGCCGTCGAGACCGCCGAGGGTTCGTCGCCTTCGAACGCCGGCGCCGCGATCCCAAGCGCAATGATGACATCCGACGAGCAGGACGAGCCCGTCCACGTGCCGCCACTGCTGCAGTTGCGGCGGATGTACATGCTCTTCGAGCACGATGACGGCGTCGTCTTGATCGATCAGCACTCGGCGCACGAGCGCGTCTTATACGAGCAGTTCATGGGCACACTGGAACGCGGAGAATCGCCGTCGCAGCGTCTCTTATTCCCCATGACGATGCATCTCGGTCCTGACGAAGCCGACGCGTTCGACGCGCATCGCACGTCATTCGATGCGCTCGGCTTCGAGATCGAACACTTTGGCGGACATACCTTGCTGGTGCAATCGGTACCCATGCCGCATCCGCGCTTCGATGCGGAGCGGTGTCTACGCGAAACGCTCGCGGCGCTGACGGGCGACCGCGCGGCGGGCGATGCGAAACGTCACGAGCGGCTCGCCGCCACCTTCGCCTGCAAAGCAGCGATCAAGGCCGGCGATGCGATGTCGCCGGGCGAGATGCGCTCGCTTTTTGTCGCGCTCGCGAACACCCGGCTGCCGGCGCACGACGTGCACGGGCGATCGACAATCGTGCGCTTGTCGTGGGACGAGCTGGACCGGCGCTTCGGCCGCAAGTGAGCCGCACGGTGTCGGCGTCTGCGGTGAGGCGGATCATTGTCGGTCCAACCGCCGCTGGAAAGACCGCGATCGCGATGGATCTCGCGGACGAGTTCGGGCTCGCGATCATCAGCGCCGATTCTCGGCAGATCTATCGGGGCTTTGATATCGGAACGGCGAAGCCCACCGAAGCGGAACGTGAGCGCGTCCCGCATTTCGGCATCGATATCATCGACCCGACCGAACGCTACTCGGCCCACCGCTGGGCGACCGATGTCGTCGCGTGGAGTGACGTCGCGCGGGCGAAGGGGAGGGAACCGCTCATTGTCGGCGGCACTGGATTCTACATCCGGGCGCTGGTGCAGCCGTTGGACCACGGCCCCACCCTCGATCCTGATCGGCGTGCCGCGCTCGAGCGTTGGCTCGAATCGCTCGAGGGGAGTGAGGTCGAACGATGGTGTCGCCGCCTCGATGCCGATCGTGCGTCGCTCGGACGCACGCAGCACGTGCGAGCGATTGAGACCGCACTGCTCTCTGGCACCACACTCAGCGCCGCGCACAGGGCCGCGCACAGGGCCGCGTCGCCGGCCAGCGAGCGGATGATCGGCGCCGGCCCTATGCCAGCCCGCTATCTTATCGTGGACCCTGGAACGGCGCTCGCGCCGCGGATCAGCGCGCGCGTCCGGTCGATGGTGGCAAGCGGATGGGTCGATGAGGTGCGCGCCTTGCGTCGCGGCGTCGCGCCCGATGCGCCTGCATGGAAGGCCAGTGGGTACGGCGCGATCGGTGATGCTGTCGATGGTCGGTGCGCCGTCGAGGCCGCCGTCGAGCGCGTCATCATCGAAACGCGACAGTATGCGAAGCGGCAACGCACGTGGAACCGGCATCAGTGTCCGAGTGCGTTCGTGACCGTTATCGATAGCACGGCATCGGACGCGCGCGAGCGTGCGCGGGCATGGTTTACATCTCACGATGGACCAGCACTATGAAGATCGGCATCACCTGCTATCCGACATACGGCGGCTCCGGCGCCGTCGCGACGGAATTGGGCATCGCGCTTGCCGCACGCGGCCATGAAGTTCATTTCATCACGTATCAGCAGCCATTCCGGTTGCCGAACTTTCTGCCGCGCGTCTGGTTTCACGAAGTCGACGTGGGGCGCTATCCGCTCTTCGAATACCCGCCGTACGATTTGGCGCTTGCGGTCCGCATGCACGAAGTGGTGCGCGATCACCAACTGGATATTCTGCATTGCCATTACGCGATTCCTCATGCGACCAGCGCCTGGATTGCCCGGGAGATGCTTCGTGAAGGCGCCGGTGATGTAAAGGTCGTCACGACATTGCACGGCACGGATATCACGATCGTCGGCCAAGAACGATCGTTCTACACCATTACCCGATTCTCGATTGAGCGTTCGGACTCGGTGTCGGCCGTTTCGGAGTACTTGCGCGACGAGACATATCGCGCGTTCGGATGTGTCGGGTGCGATGTGCAGGTGATTCACAACTTCATCGATCCCGCGCTGTTCGATCGGACGGCACACACGTTTCCAATCCCTGAAGACACGGTGCACGGTCGAAGGGTGCTTATGCACATTTCGAACTTCCGTCCAGTCAAGCGCGTGCGGGACATCGTCAAAGTGTTCGCGCAGGTGAACGCGGAGGTGCCGTCGATGCTCGTGATGATTGGCGACGGACCGGAGCGTGTAGAGGCCGAAGACGAAGCGCGCGAACGTGGCGTTGCCGACCATATTCTCTTTCTCGGCAAGATCGATGCGATCGCGCCGTTGCTTGCCGGCGCACATTTGTTCTTGCTCACGAGCGACAAAGAATCGTTCGGACTGAGCGCGCTGGAGGCGATGGCGAGTGGCGTCCCCGTCATCGGCGCGAACGCTGGAGGTTTGCCCGAGGTCGTCACCGATGGCGTCACCGGGCATCTCTTTGATGTCGGCGATGTCGATGCGATGGCGCGTGCCGGTATCGCGCTGCTCAAGAATCCGGCCAGGTGGCAGGCCATGAGTGACGCGGCGGCGGCCGACGCGCGTAAGCGGTTTTCGCTTGACGCAGTCGTCGCGCAGTATGAAGCGCTGTATGAAGCGACGCTGGCGAAGGCGCCCTCTAAATCCTCGATCCCCACATCGTGACGTTGACGCAAGCCATCATTCTCGGACTCGTGCAGGGCTTCGCTGAGCTGCTGCCCGTATCAAGTTCTGCACATCTCGCGCTGGCGCCGTTCTTTTTGAACTTCCCCGATCCGGGGCTTGCGTTCGACGTCGCGCTGCACGCGGGCACGCTGCTCGCGTTAGTGTGGTACTTCCGCGTCGAATGGATGCAGATGATTGCCAGTGCGTGGCAGATCATCCGCACGCGCCGCATCACGACGGTCCACGATCGGCGCGTCGTGTATCTCATCGTCGCCACGATTCCCGGTGGTATTGGCGGGTTGCTGCTGAACGACTACGCCGAGTCGACCTTCCGGTCGCCGGCACTGATCGCGACGACGCTGGCGGTTATGGGGGTCGTCCTCTGGGCGGTCGACCGGTGGAGTGCACGCGTTCGCGCGATCGAGGAGGTGACGCTGCGCGACGCGATCATCGTCGGCTGTGCGCAGGTGCTCGCGCTGATCCCCGGTGTATCGCGCTCGGGTTCGACGATTACGGCTGGCCGCGCGCTGCAATTGGATCGACCCAGTGCGGCGCGATTCAGTTTTCTGATGAGCATGCCCATCACGGCGGCGGCCGTTGTGCTCAAGATGCCGCAGGCAATTCGTGCCGAAGGGTTCTCGGTGCCGCTGATCGTCGGCGTCCTCACCGCGGCGATAAGTAGCTGGCTCGCGATCACCGTGCTGCTGCGCTACGTGAGTAAGCACAGCTTCGGCGTGTTCGCGGCGTATCGGCTGGTGCTCGCGGCGGCCGTGTTCATCACCTTGGCGCTTCGAAAGTAGCGAGTCTGTGTCGACCGCCGTGCATTCCAGCAACGCGCTTCGCGAAGATTTCGACAGCCTGCCATCGGCCGCGTCGCTCGGGCTCACGCGCATCGTGCACGAGGCCGCAGTCGACTCGACCATGGACATCGCGCACGCGCTGGCAGCGCAGGGCGAAGCGGCGGGCGCCATGGTGATTGCCGATTGTCAGCGTGCGGGGCGTGGGCGTGGTGGTCATCGATGGACGTCCGAGAACGACCGCGGACTCTGGTTCACCCTCGTCGAGCGTCCGACCGATCAGCGCGTCGTCGGCGTGCTAGCGTTGCGACTCGGGCTCGCGTTGTCAGAGGGACTCGCGCCGTTCGTCGATGCACCGGTGATGTTGAAGTGGCCGAATGACGCGTATGTCGGAACGGGGAAGATCTCCGGCGTCCTCGTGGAGGCGCGGTGGCGCGACGCAACGGTCGACTGGGTGGCGATCGGTGTCGGCATCAATCGCCGCGTGCCGAGTGATTTCCCGTTCGCGTCGGCGGTGCGAGCGGGGGTGTCCCGTGCGGAACTGTTGACCGCGATCATCCCTCGAGTGCGCGCGGCAGCAGCGAAAAGCGGCCTGCTCGACGCGGCGGAGTTGGCGGCGTGGCGTTCGCGCGATTTTGCGCTCGGGCGCCGGATCCGTGAGCCGCACACCGGCGTGGTCGAGGGCATCGATCCTAGCGGTGCACTGCTGGTGGCGCGCTCACCGGGCGCAATGCCGGTCCACATACATGCCGGATCATTGGTATTCGACGATTAGGCCGAATTGGCAGTCGTGTCGCCAGATCGGCGGTCCTGTCGTCTGCCCATGCGCCGAAATGACGGCGTAACTGCGCTGTAAAGCTTGCTACTGCAACGGCTTACCAAAATATCGCAAGACGCGTCGTCGCCTTGACGCCGCGGCCCAAGGCGCTTATGCTACCTGTGCGTTAGCACTCAACCCATGCGAGTGCTAACACCGAGTGAGTAACTCGTTCGATCCCCTGACACATACGCAGGAGACCAAGACCTATGGCAACTCAGAGTGCCGCGAAAGTAGCGCCGCTCGCCGATCGCGTCGTTGTGAAGCCGCTCGAAGAGACCGAGCAGATGCGTGGTGGGCTGTACATCCCCGATACCGCCAAGGAGAAGCCCCAGCAGGGCGCCGTGGTGGCCGTCGGACCGGGCCGTTTCGAGAAGGAAACGCGTGTCCCGATGGACGTGAAGGTCGGCGACAAGGTGCTGTACGGAAAGTACAGTGGCACCGAGGTGACGATCGAAGGTGAGCAGCTGCTCATCCTCCGCGAGTCCGATGTGCTCGCGATCATCAACTAAGTCGAACCAACCGCAAACGGAACGCACACATGGCTGCTAAAGAACTGCATTTTAACGTCGAGGCACGCGCGGCACTGAAGCGCGGCGTCGATCAGTTGGCCGAAGCGGTGAAAGTCACGCTCGGTCCGAAGGGACGCAACGTCGTCATCGACAAGAAGTTTGGCGCGCCGACGGTGACCAAGGACGGCGTGACGGTCGCGAAGGAAATCGAACTCGCGGATCCGATCGAGAACATGGGCGCGCAGATGGTGAAGGAAGTCGCGACCAAGACGTCGGATCTTGCCGGTGACGGCACGACGACGGCGACGGTGCTCGCGCAGGCGATCTTCCGTGAAGGCCTCAAGAACGTGACGGCTGGCTCCAATCCGATGGCGCTCAAGCGCGGCATCGAGAAGGCCGTTGCCGGCATCGTCGAAGAGCTGAAGAAGATCTCGGTGCCGACGACGGGCCGGAAGGAAATCGCGCAGGTCGGCACGATCTCGGCGAACAATGATCCCGAAATCGGTAACCTGATCGCGGAAGCGATGGAGAAGGTCGGCAAGGACGGCGTCATCACCGTTGAATAGGCCAAAGGCCTCGAGACGACGCTGGAGACGGTAGACGGAATGCAGTTCGACAGCGGCTATCTCTCGCCGTACTTCGTCACCGATCCAGAGAAGATGGAAGTGGTCCTTGAGGGCGCGCTCATCCTCATCCACGACAAGAAGATCTCGGCGATGAAGGACCTCCTTCCGGTGCTGGAGAAGGTTGCCCAGCTCGGCAAGCCGTTGCTCATCATCGCGGAAGACATCGAAGGCGAAGCCCTCGCGACGCTGGTCGTGAACAAGCTGCGCGGCACGCTCCGCATCTGCGCGGTGAAGGCCCCGGGCTTTGGCGATCGCCGCAAGGCGATGCTGCAGGATATCGCGACGTTGACCAAGGGACAGGTCATCTCCGATGAAGTCGGCTTCAAGCTCGAGAACGCGGTCATCACGGATCTCGGATCGGCGAAACGCCTCGTGATCGACAAGGACAACACGACGATCATTGACGGTGCCGGCGACAGCAAGGACATCGAAGGCCGCGTGAAGGAAATCCGCGCAGCGATCGACAAGTCCACGTCGGACTACGATCGTGAGAAGCTTCAGGAGCGTCTCGCGAAGCTTGCCGGTGGCGTGGCCGTCATCAATGTCGGCGCCGCGACCGAAGCGGAAATGAAGGAAAAGAAGGCTCGCGTCGAAGACGCGCTGCACGCGACGCGTGCCGCGGTCGAAGAAGGGATCGTCCCGGGCGGTGGCGTCGCATTGATTCGCGCGCAGCATTGCCTGAAGGATGTGAAGGTCGCTGAGCGCGACGAGCAGATCGGTGTGGATATCGTGCGTCGCGCGATCGAAGAGCCGCTCCGCATTATCGTGCAGAACGCGGGTGGTGAAGGCTCCATCGTCGTCGAGAAGATCCGCACAGCGAAGGAAAAGAATTTCGGCTATAACGCGCTGACCGACACGTACGAAGATCTCGTGCAGGCTGGCGTTATCGATCCGACGAAGGTGACGCGCACGGCGTTGCAGAACGCCGCCTCGATCGCGGGCTTGCTGCTCACGACCGAAGCGTTGATCGTCGAGAAGAAGGAAGCGTCCGCACCGGGCGGCGGCCATGGTGGTGGTGGCGGCGGCGGCATGGGCGGGATGTACTAGGCCGGGATCCGTCTCGGTCCAAAGACAGCGGGGGGGCCACGATGTGGCGCCCCCGTTGTCCGTTTCAGCCTCGCCGTGAACCGCTACTCCGCCAAGTGCAGACTCTTCGGAACCGTCACGTACTCGCCCGCCACTGCAGTCCGCAACTCGAGGGCCTTGTCTTCGCCATCGACGCCGCTGACAAGCTCCTTGAGCAATCCGTCATTGATGTCGTAGACCAGCCCATGCAGAATCGGGCGGCGGCCCTTCAGCCACGAATGCCGTACAATCGGCGTGCGTGAGAGCTGAAACACCTGCTCGAGCACATTGATCTCGACCAGCCGATTGAGCCGCGCGCGCTCGTCATCAAGTGCCTCGAGTTCAGCGCGATGACGCAGTTGCATGTCCCGTACTTCCTGAAGCCAGTGATCGACCAGCAAGTGTCCCGGCGGCTCCATCGCGACCTTCACGCCCCCGCAGCCGTAATGGCCGCACACCAGCACGTGCTTCACGTTCAGCACCTCGACCGCATACTCCAATGCCGACTGCAGATTGAGATCGGTCGGGTGCGCTTGGTTCGCGATGTTCCGATGTGTGAAGATCTCGCCCGGATTTGCATCCATCAGCAATTCGGCTGGCACGCGCGAGTCGCAGCAGCCGATGAACAGGAAGTGCGGCTGCTGGCTCTCGGCGCGCCGCGAGAAATAACCGGAGTCGGCCGCACGCATCTCGTCGGCCCACCCGCGATTGCGCGCGAACAGGCGTAGGTAATTCTGCATCGATCGAAGGCACTCGGAGAAGAGACGGCGGAGTGGTCGGATTCAACCGCACCACGGACAATCTAGAAGCCGAGTGACAATTGCGCCGCCGTCGCGCGATGCGTCGATCCGTCCGCGCTCACCGGCGCCGAGGGCACCGACTGCGAGGCCGCCCACAGACCGTCCCGACGCCAACCGGTCCGATGCAGCGCGTCGCGCGTCCGGAGCATCGCCGCGTCGGGGGTGTTGTTGGTTTCGCTCAAGTGCACGAGCATGACGCCACGCAGTCCGCGATGCGCGGCGCCGGCGATCAGTCCTGCCGCCGTGCCATTCGACAGGTGCCCGAGTTGCCCGCCAATGCGTTGCTTGAGTGGCCACGGATACGGGCCATCGGCCAACATGCGTTCGTCATGATTGGATTCCACGACCAGTAGGTCGCATCGGGCAAGGGCGTTCGGCAGCGCCTCGGGCACATGGCCGAGGTCCATCGCGATGCCCACACGCGCGCCGCTTGCGCGATCGGTCAGAACCAGCGCGGCGCAAGCGCGCGCATCATGCGGCACGGGCACACAATGCACGTCGAATCCGCAGACATTCGACGATTCCATGAACGACAACGAGGCCACGTGCTTCGGCAGCCCATCCGGCGACGCCGCAAGCGCCTCGAGCGTCGGTTGCACCGCATACACGGGCCAGCCCCATCGTGCGCTCGCGCCGACCGCACCACTCGCGTGATCGGTGTGCTCATGTGTCAGCAACAGCGCGCCGACGTGATCCGGGCGGCGGTCCGCGAGCGCGAAACGTTTCGCCAGCGTGCGCGGGCCAAACCCCGCGTCCACCAGGACGCTGCCATCGGTGCCATCGATGAGAATGGCGTTCCCTTTGCTCCCACTGCCGAGCACCGTGACGCGGAGCACGTGAAGCGCGAGGCGGCCTAGCGGGACGGCCAGCGGGAGTCCGCCAGCGCGTGCGTGATCACGTCGTCGATGAACCGACGATGGTGTGCGTCGAGCGCGATCCCGCGTCGCGCCATCATACGCGTGGCAGTCTCGAGAAACTTGTCGGTCGCGAACACCTCGTACGGCGCACCGGTGCCCCAGGAAAATGGTGCGACGGCTTTCGGTGGCATGGCATCCATGACGTTCGTACCGGCCCCGAGGACACAGCCAGTGGTCAGCCGCAGTCCGATGCCGGTCTTCACATGATCACCGAAGAAGGTGCCGGCGAACTGTAGCCCGGTGTCGCGCACACCGCTCGTGCTCCACATGGCCACCGTGCCATAGCTGTTCTTGAGATTGCTCGTGGTCGTGCCGGCGCCGAGATTGACCCATCGGCCGAGAATTGAATGCCCGACGAATCCATCGTGTCCCTTGTTCGCATGACCGATCAAGACAGACATCGACAGTTCACCATGCACTCGGCACATGTCACCGATCGATGACGCGGCAATGCGATCGGTCATCAGCGTCGACTGCAAGCCCACATAACAGGGGCCGACGACCCGTGTGAATGCGTGCACCGTCGCGCCGCGGCGCAGCAACACGGGGCCGCCGCTCGTGTCGAACACCACGAACGGTTCAATCGTCGCGCCGTCTTCGACGAACACGGGGGCGTCGCCACGAATCACGACACCGTCAAGGGCAGGAGCACCCGACAGCGCGCGAAGCCCAAGCCTCGAAGCAACGGCAGGAATGTCGTCCTGAAGCTGTGTCGTGAGATGGCGGATAATGTCCCACGTGTCGTGCAGCCAGACGCCGCTGACGGCGGCTTCCACCGCATCGGACGGGACGAGTTCCTCGAGCGTGAGCGAACCGTCGAGCACGCGCCGGTCCTGCAATGGTACTCGCAGACAAATCGCCGCCACCTGTCCGTCGATACGAATCACGTCGGCGCCGGGGGCGCCGGGGAGCGGCACCGCAACCGGTACGGGCAGCGCGCGCGTATTCACGAGCCACGCGCCGGCAGGGAGGGGAAGACTCGCCGCGCCGGGCGCATCGAACTCGGCGAAGTGCGCCAGGTGCGACCCGCCAATAAATGCATCGGCCGACGTACCGAAGAACATCGCCCATCGTTCGCGACCCAACAGCGCGCCCGCTCGTACCTCACCGAGTGGCCGAGTCGTCGCAAACGGTTCGAACGCGCGCGCGCGCGCGTCATCGTACAAAACGATCACGGTCCCTTGAGCTCCGGCGGAAGCACGTCCAGCAGCGTCTTCAGGTCGGCCGCCTTCTCGCGGGTCGTCACCATGACGAGACCGTCACGAGACACCACGACCAGATCGTCGACGCCATAGAGTACGACCGTGCTGCCCTCCGCGTGAACGACGTTGTTGTGCGCCTGATGCGTGAACGTCGGGCCGTTCGTCGCATTGCCGTCGGCATCGTGCCGGCGAACGCGATGCAACGCCGCCCACGTCCCGACGTCATCCCAGCCGAAACGGCCGGGTAGCACGAGTACTCGTGCGCTGCGTTCGAGCACGCCAACGTCAATGGCGACCGACTGCACGGCGGTGAAGAACGCCGCCAGATCATCCCCCGCAGATTCGAGTGCGGGCTGCACTTCTGGCGTGTGTATTTTGATCTCGTCGAGCAGATCGCCGGCACGCCACACAAATATTCCGCTGTTCCAGTAGTACCCGTCGGCCACCATGATGGCCGCGCGGGCAATATCGGGCTTTTCGACGAAACGTGCGACGCGACGGATGTCCCCGCGAAGGACCTCGCCGGGCTGGATATAGCCGAAGCCAGGATCCGGGCGATTGGGCACGATGCCAACCGTTACCAATGCGTGTTCGCTCGCCGCAACGTCGGTCGCATCCGCGAGCGTGCGCCGGAACCCCTCCGCGTCGCCGATCGCCCAGTCCGCATGCACACACACCATGACCGACTCGGATCCGGTGCGTTCGGCGATGACGCGTGCGGCCCATGCCAGCGCGGCGCACGTCCCAGCCGGGCGCGGTTCAGCGATCACATTCTCGTTCGGCAGCCCGGGTTCCATCGCGAGAATCGCGGTCCGGAGTGACGCAGTGGTCAGCACCAGCGTCCGCTCAAGTGGCGCCAGTGGCAGCAGACGGTCGATGGTGTCGCGCAACATTGGGACCGCCGAGATCAGCGGTAGCAGCTGCTTGGGACGCTCGGGCGTGGACAACGGCCAAAATCGTGAGCCCACCCCGCCGGCAAGGATGACGTTCCAGCGGATCATGCGTTGGTCAAATCGAAGTCGTGGGTGAGTCGGCAGGTGACAACGCCGTCGTGCGCGAAACAGACGGCGCAGCACTCGTCAATGTCACCACCCGTTCGTAAAGTCGTCGCGGGCTGAACGGTTTGGTCATGATAACATCAACGCCCAGCGCCTCGGCGCTCCGCAGTTGGGATTCCTGCCCGGCGGCCGTCAGGATGATACAGGGCACTCTGCGCCACTGCCTGTCCGACCGCATCACCGACAGGATTTCGATCCCGCTCATGCCGGGGAGCATGAGATCGAGAATGACGAGCGCGATGTCGGGATGCGCGGACAGCTGCGCGAATGCCTCGAAGCTATCGCTCGCGACCAGCACGTCGAACGGGCCTTGCGAGAGTCGCGTTCGGAGTATGAGTCCGATGTGCGGCTCGTCGTCGACGACAAGAATGCGTGTCCGCGGGACGGCGGCGTCGGCGTCTGCCGTCAGACCAGCGCCGCGATCTGTGCGCGATGACGGCGCAAGTCGAAAAGCATCGCCGCTAGGTTCGCCGTCGGCAGCAAGAGCACCAAGAGCAGGGCATCAGGTGAGACAGAGGTCACGACCGCGGTTCCCGCGCTGTACTCCAGCACCATCAGACCGAAGTCGCCTCGCCCGGATGCTACTCCCATATCTATCGCGGCGGCGACCATCGGCGGGACATGCGCCGCGAGACCCTCAGGGTCGAGCGCGTGCTCGCTGGCGCCGTCGATGAGCAGGCCATCGCGCCCGAGGACGATTGCCGCATCGACTCCTTCTCGGCGCCGTAGCGCACTCACCAGATCCCGAATCGTCGCCATAGGGGAACGCTGCCCTCGTTTCGGGGTGAAGTCAAGCAGCCGAACCGCTTGCCCGGACAAGAGTTGAGCGATAACCTCCACGCCTGCCTTTGCCATGGGGACTACCCTGTTGCCACGACCTAACGGCGCGCTCCAATTCGTGCGGCGCGCTATGTCATTTTCGGTATGCGGTCTCACTGTCGCGGTGCTCGCCAACTGCGGTGCCGCTAACAACTTTCTGACGCCGGCGTCGTTCGAAAACGTCGATCGTCAGTACTCGTTGTATGCGCTGACCGGAACGTCATCCAGTCTGCCGGCGGCCTATCAGTTCACGACTGAGTCGATCGTCCGTCCTCAGGTGCTGAATACCGGCGCCCTGAATTTCGACGTGGCGCTCGATCTGGACGCGTCGGGAAAGGTTACCGTGATGACCGCGAAGAAGATCGTGCCGCTGCCGCCCGCCGGTGCGCCGACGGTCGGCCTGCTCAAGCTCGCCGCCGTCTATGATCAGCTCGCGATTGCTCCCGACAAGGGGTACGTGAACGACTCGACAGTCACGCTGGCCTTAGGCGAGGCCGTGCTGGTCCGATTGACCGGTTCTGGGTGCATCTACGGCGAGCCGATTTACGCCAAGTTTGCGATCGATTCGATCGATACGGTCGCCCGCAGGATTCTGGTGCGATCGCTCGTCAATCGGAATTGCGGCTACCGCTCGTTGAAGGCGGGCGTTCCCGCCAACTGAGTCGTTCGCGTCGGTGAGTCGCGTTTGCCCAAAGCGTCGCACCGCCGCATCTCGCCCCGTCCATTCGTCACTCCGGTTCCTTTCATGCACGACATACGCCTGCTGCGCGATCAGCTGGACCTGTTGCGCGACGGCATGCGCCGTCGCGGCAAGCTTGCCGAACTCGGACCGTTGCTCGATCGTGCTGAGTCGCTCGAGCGGGAACGTCGCCAGGCCATAACGGAACTCGAGCAACAGCAGGCGCGGCGCAACAAAGTGACGCAGGACGTGGCACAGCGTCGCAAGGCGGGCGACGATGCGACCGAGTTGATTGCGGAAGGTCGCGCAATCGGTGACACGATCTCGGCGCTCGAACAGCGCCGAGATGAGGCGGTCGCGGCCGTGACGGCGATGCTGTACGAACTGCCCAACATCCCGTTGCCCGAAGTGCCCGAGGGTGGCGAAGAAAACAACGCGGTCGTGCGCACCTGGGGCACACCACGCGCCGATGGCGCCGCCATCAAGCCGCATTGGGAGATCGGCGAGAGGCTCGGCATTCTGGATCTGGCGCGCGGTGCGAAGATCAGCGGCTCGGGCTTCATCGTCTATCGCGGTCTAGGCGCGCGCCTGGTTCGGGCATTGATGAACATGATGCTCGACACGCACACCGACGAGCACGGGTACGAAGAATGCTGGGTGCCGCTGGTCGTCAATCGCGCGTCGATGACGGGCACCGCGCAACTGCCAAAGTTTGAAGAGGACATGTACGCGTTGCGGGATGAAGAGCTGTTCCTGATCCCGACCGCCGAGGTACCGGTCACCAATCTGTATCGCGACGAGATCCTCGACGCGTCGGACCTGCCGAAGAAACTCACGGCGTTCAGTGCCTGCTTCCGTCGCGAAGCGGGCGCCGCGGGGAAGGACACGCGAGGCTTGTTGCGCGTTCACGAATTCGACAAGGTCGAACTGGTGCGATACGCGACACCGGAGACGTCCGTGCAAGAGCTCGAGATTCTTACCGGGCAGGCGGAAGCAATTCTACAAAAGCTCGGCCTCCCGTATCGCGTCGTGTTGCTGGCGGCCGGCGACACCGGTTTCGCGAGCGCGAAGACGTACGATCTTGAAGTCTTTGCGCCGGGCGTCGGCAAGTGGCTCGAAGTGTCCAGCTGCAGCGTCTTCACGGATTTTCAGGCGCGGCGAGCGAATATTCGCTACCGCCCCGCACCGGGAGAAAAACCGCGATTCGTGCACACGCTGAATGGTTCGGCGCTCGCCTTTTCGCGCATCATTGCGAGCGTGCTGGAGCACTGGCAGCAGCCCGATGGCTCGGTTTGCGTGCCGGAAGCACTGCAGCCGTATCTCGGACGCACGGAACTGCGGTGACGCGCGTACTGACCACGCGCCCGGCCTGACGGACCGCCCACATGCGTCGCCGCCGCTGGCCCGTGGTACTGGTCGTGCTCGGCGTACTGGCGCTGCTGACGTGGTACGTGGTCTACACTCAGCATGTCGTAACGCAGCTGCGCGCGGCGTCGGCATCGCAGGGGCGGATGTATTCGCGGATCTATCAAGCGCTGTTGGACACGAGTGCGGTCGGCGAGGACAAGACGTCGGCGCTGCTCGAGCTGGCCGAAGAGGTCAAAGAATCCGGGATCCCGCTGGTGCTTACCGATGCCGAGGGGCGCGTGTCAGCCGCCGCGAATCTGCCGACCGATCTCGGCATCGACACGGCCTCCTATCTCCGCAGACTCGATCGCAGCAACGCGCCGATTCTCCAGCCCGGCATCGGCGGTGTGCACTACGGCGATAGCCCGATCGTGCGTGGATTGCGAGTCATTCCGGTTTTGCAGGCCGTCGGCATCGGGTTGTTACTGGCGTTCGGCCTCTATGCGTTGATCGAGCGCGGCCGCGCCGAACGGGAAAAGGTGTGGGCCGGAATGGCGCGCGAGGCGGCGCACCAGTTAGGCACGCCATTGTCGGCGATCGCTGGCTGGCTCGAACTGATGCACGATGAAGCGCACGATCCTATCTCGCGACGAGCCGTCGACGCGATGGGACAGGATCTCACCCGGCTGGAGCGCGTGTCGCACCGCTTCGAGCGCATTGGTCGCCCGCCGCGTGACGAACAGGTGGATTGCGCGGCCCTGGTGGATCGGCTTGCCTCGTACTTCGCCGCCCGGGCGCCGACGCTGGCCCGCCTTGTCCGCATCGCCAGCGAGCATCCAGATGGACCGCTGATGGTACGCGGTGACGGCGTCCTGCTGGAGTGGGTGCTGGAGGTACTGATCAAGAACGCCATCGATGCGCTCGGAGGACGCGACGGCTTCGTGATCGTGTCGGCGACGCCACTGCCGGAGGGCGGCGTGCGAATTCGCGTCGCCGACGACGGCCCAGGCGTTCCACGGACGCTTCGGAAACGTATCTTCGACGCCGGTTTCACGACCAAGGATCGCGGATGGGGCATTGGCCTATCGCTCGCGCGTCGTATCGTCGAGGAGAATCACGCCGGAAAACTGATACTCGCCGACGTTGATCGTGGAGCGGCCTTCGACGTTATCTTGCACGGATGACGACGACGGGATGGACTGGTTCGCTCTTCGACGCGGCGCCGGTAGTCGATAGTGCAGCATTGATGCGCGGATTGAATCCTGCGCAACGCGACGCGGTCACACACGATGATGGGCCGATGCTGGTCCTCGCTGGCGCTGGATCTGGCAAAACGAAGGTCCTGACGACGCGTATCGCGCGACTCATCGCAGAGCGCGGCGTCCCGGCGCAGGAGATCCTCGCCGTCACGTTCACGAACAAGGCCGCCGGGGAAATGCGGCGGCGCATCGCCGCACAACTCGGCCGAGAGCCCAAGGGTATGTGGTGCGGAACATTCCACGCACTTGGCGCGCGCATGCTGCGCGGTATCGCGCCGCTCGTCGGACGAGCGCAGAACTTCACGATCTACGATGAAGACGACGCGCTCGCGGCGTGCAAGCGCGTCATGGAGCGTCGACAGATCAGCCCGAAGCAGTTCAGTCCGAACGCGGTGCTGCATGCGATCTCGGACGCGAAGAACGCGCTGGTCTCCTCGAGCGAGTACGCGACCACGGCGCGCGATCCGTTCGCGCAGGCGGTCGCCGGCGTCTACCGTGACCTCGAGACCGCGCTCGAGCGCGCCAATGCGGTCACCTTCGATGACCTGCTCGTGTTGCCCGTGCGCGCGCTGGAACGCGACACCGCGCTGCGCGAACACTATCAGCGCCGCTTTCGTTATGTGCTTGTCGACGAATATCAGGATACCAACGCGGCGCAGTATCGTTTCGTGTCGTTGATGGGGGGTGGGTACCACAACGTCATGGTCGTCGGCGATGACGATCAATCGATTTACGGGTGGCGCGGCGCGGATATTCGAAATATTCTCGACTTCGAACGCGGATTCCCGGGCGCAAAAGTGGTGCGACTCGAG
This sequence comes from Gemmatimonadaceae bacterium, assembly GCA_031366985.1. Taxonomy (GTDB): domain Bacteria; phylum Gemmatimonadota; class Gemmatimonadetes; order Gemmatimonadales; family Gemmatimonadaceae; genus Gemmatimonas. The sequence continues at coordinate 11,536 of JANLPE010000108.1, read as the reverse complement.
GAGAACTATCGTTCGACGCCCAACGTGTTGGCGTTGGCCAACGCGGTCATCGCCGAGAACACGGAACGCCGCGGCAAGACGTTGCGGGCAACCCGGCCGGCCGGCGAACCCGTCACCCTCATCGAGACTCTCGACGAGCGTGATGAAGCTGAGGTCATCGCCGACATTGTGATCGAACGAACCGCGCGGGATACGTTTTTGCGCCGCGAGTGCGCGGTGCTGTACCGCACGAATGCGCAAAGTCGCGCGCTCGAGGACGCCTTCCGTCGTCGGTCCATTCCGTATCGGCTGATCGGCGCGGTGCGGTTCTATGATCGCCGCGAAATCCGCGACCTGATGGCCTACCTCAAACTCGTCGCCAATCCCGCCGATGATGAGGCCTTCCGTCGTGCGGTGAACGTACCGAAGCGCGGACTCGGCGATGCCACCCTCGCGCTCCTCGCGGAGCGCGCCGCGATTGACGGGATGTCGCTCCTCTCCGTCGCGTCGCGTCCAGACGTGTTGGCCGGCATGCGCCCGGCCGCGCGGGCAGCACTCGAAGAATTCGTCGCGCTCGTGCGGCGGATGCGCGTGCAGGCGGCCGACGCCGCCGTCGACGAATTGCTGCGGACGCTCGTGGAGCAGATTCGCTACGCCGACCATCTTCGCGCCGAGGGTCCGGAAGGCGTGGATCGCGTCGACAACGTCCGCGAAATGATCGCCGGTGCCGCCGAGGTCGTCGCCGATGATGGTGGCGAAGTCGGCCTGACGCCGCTTGATCATTTTCTGCAGAAGGCCACGCTGGTGGCCGGCGTCGACAAGCTGGATCCCGACGCCGATGCCGTGACGATGATGACGATGCACAACGCCAAGGGCCTCGAGTTTCCGCTGGTGGTCGTCTCCGGCCTGGAAGACGGGCTGTTTCCGTTGGCGCGCGCCGCGGAGGACCCCAAGCAGCTCGAGGAAGAGCGGCGCCTATTCTACGTGGGTATCACGCGCGCCGAAAAAAAGCTCTATCTCACCTGCGCCGAACAGCGTCGCCGCAACGGCGAGATGATGTTTTCGATGCCATCGCGCTTCTTGCGCGCGATCACGGCATCGCTGGCGGAGCGGCAGAAGTCTGCACGTGCCAAAACGGAAGGGCGGGGCGGCTATACCGGCAGTCGCACGTCGTCCGGCGATGATGCGTGGGGACGCAGCAGCTACGACCGCAGCGGTGGCACCGGCAGCAGCGTCGGCGGTCTCCGACGCACCACCGGACCGTATGGCAGCGCTGGGTTCCGGTCCGGTACGACAACGAGCAGCGGCAGCAAGAGCGGCGAGATCCCGTTCGGCAAGGCGGCGGTGCAGTGGACCGATCGCAATGCCCGTCCTCGCGCCAGCGAGCCCGAGGATGAGTCGCAGGATGCGCCGATGTTTGCGATTGGCGAACGTGTGCGTCACGCCAAGTTTGGTAGCGGCACGATCGCCGAACTGACCGGCAGCGGTCGCGACGCGAAAGTTCGGATTGATTTCGATGATGAAGACGTCGGACGCAAGACGCTGGTCGTCGCGCAGGCGAAACTCGAACGCGGGTGGGACTAGGTGAGCATTTCCGAATCCGATGTGCGACATGTCGCTATCCTAGCGCGCGTGGGCCTCCAAGACGCGGCGATTCCAACGCTCGTCAAGGAGTTGAACGGAATCCTTGGGCACATGGACGTGTTGCAAGCGGTCGCGCTGCCAGCCGATCTCAACGACGCGCGCTCGACGGCAGCGATGCCGATGCGTGATGACGTCGCGACGCCCGTCGTATTGCATCGCGCACGTGAGGCGTTTTCGCCGGCGATGCGCGATGGCTTCTTTCTGGTACCGCGCCTGGCCACACACGGATCCGCTGGCGCCAGCGCCGACGCGCCGGCCGACGCCGGGAGCGACGAGTGACCGACGCCCTCACTGCAGCAGATCGCCTGCTCGATGCCGGCATTGCGACGATGGTTGATGCCGTCTTGACGCATGGGGTTACGTCACGGGACCTCGTCGCCGCCTCGTGCGCACGGATTCGGTCGCGAAACACGCTGCACGACGGCTTGAATGCGGTCTTGGCGGTTGATGACGACGCAACAATGTCGGACGCGGCCATCGTCGCGATGGAGCGGGGAGCAGCATTGCCACTCGCCGGCGTGCCCATGCTGATCAAAGACAACATCGCCACGCTGCGCATGCCGACGACCTGCGGTTCACGACTGCTCGAGGGCTATGTCAGCCCGTTCGAAGCCACCGTAATCCAGAGACTTCGCGCCGCCGGTGCGGTCGTCATCGGTAAGACGAACATGGATGAGTTCGCGATGGGCTCCTCGACCGAGAATAGCGCGTTTGGCCCGGCTCGAAATCCCATCGATCCGACGAGAGTGCCGGGTGGCTCGTCCGGCGGTTCGGCGGCGGTCGTCGCGGCTGGCGTCTCGCCCGTTGCGCTGGGTTCTGAGACGGGGGGATCGGTGCGGCAGCCGGCGGCATTTTGCGGCATCGTCGGAGTCAAACCAACGTATGGCCGGGTGAGTCGCTTCGGCCTGGTGGCGTACGCGTCATCGCTTGAGCAAGTCGGTGTGTTTGGCGCCTGTGTCGATGACGCCGCCCGCGTGCTTGAGGTGATTGCCGGTGACGATGCGCATGATGCCACGGCGGCTGACGTGCCGGTGCCGTCGCTGCGCCACCTCGGTCCGGCGTCGCTGGACGGCGTGGTGATTGGTCGACCGGTTGAGTATTTCCCGGACTCGCTCGATCCGCGCATTCGTGCACATTGTGATCGTGCGCTCGATCATCTTCGTGCGCGTGGCGCCGAAGTGCGCGATGTGAGTCTGCCCCATACGTCGCTCGCCGTCCCGGTCTACTACGTCGTGGCCCTCGCGGAAGCGTCGAGCAACCTCGCACGGTTCGATGGTGTGCGATACGGCAATCGCGTCGACGGCGACGGACTCCGCGGCATGTATGAGGCGACCCGCTCCGCCGGATTCGGTCCCGAAGTGATCCGTCGGATTCTCCTTGGTACCTACGTATTGAGTGCGGGCTATTACGACGCGTATTACCGGCGCGCGCAGGATGTTCGCACACTGATTACGCGCGATTTTGCGAACGTCTTCGACTCGGGTGTGCACGCACTCTTTACGCCGACAACGCCGACGACCGCGTTCGCACTGGGCGCCGTCTCCGATCCGTACGAGATGTACTTGAGCGACATCTACACGGTAACGGCGAATCTCGCCGGCGTGCCCGCGATGTCGCAGCCGATCGGGCGGATCGATGGACTGCCTGTGGGCGGGCAACTTATGGCCGCGCACTTCGACGAACACACCATGTTCCGCATCGCCGCCGCGCTCGAGTCTTCGCTGGGTGACGAGGCGCACCGATGATCGACTACGAACTGGTCGTGGGACTGGAGGTGCATTGCCAGCTCTCGACCACGACCAAAATTTTCTGCGGCTGTCGCACGTCCTTCGGTGACGCACCCAATCGCAACACGTGCCCGGTGTGCCTCGGGCTGCCCGGCGCGCTCCCGGTCATGAATCGACACGCCGTGCAGTTGGCGACGCGTGCTTCGATCGCGCTTGGGTGTACGGTGCATCCAACATCAGTATTCGCGCGCAAAAACTATTTCTATCCGGACCTGCCGAAGGGGTACCAGATCTCGCAGTTCGATCGTCCGCTGGCGACCGGTGGGGTGATCGACGTTGGCCCGGATGTCGACGGCTGCGCACGGCCCATCGGCATCACGCGCGTGCATATGGAAGAGGATGCCGGGAAGTCTGTGCACGACCGTTTCATTGGATGGACCGCGATCGATCTCAACCGCGCTGGTACCCCCTTGGTCGAGATCGTCTCCGAACCGGATATACGGTCCGCGCAAGACGCCGGTTCGTATCTGCGGCAGCTGAAGCAGATCCTCGAGTACACAGAGGTGTCAGATGCGAACATGGAAGAAGGATCGCTGCGCGTCGATGTGAATATCTCTGTTCGTCAACGGGGGACGGACGCGCTGGGCACGAAGACGGAGATCAAGAATCTCAATACGTTCTCCGGTGTCGAACGCGCGATTGATATCGAGTTCGCACGACAATGTCGCGTGTTGAACGGGGGCGGGACGATCATCCAGCAGACCATGCTGTGGGATGGGGCGCGCAACGAGATTCGCCCAGCCCGAAGCAAAGAAGGCAGTCACGACTATCGCTACTTCCCCGATCCCGATCTGCCGCCGCTCGTCCTCGAAGGCGGGTTCATCTCGGCGCAACGAAATGCACTCCCCGAATTGCCTCGCGCTCGGCGTGATCGGTTCGTGGCATCGCTCGGCATGACGACCGCCGAGGCCGATCAGCTAATCGCGACCCGCGCGTTGGCGGACTACTTCGAGAGTGTGGTCGCGGAATCTGGCGACGCGAAGCGCGCGGCGAACTGGGTGCTCGGCGTCGTGCTCGCGGCCTTGAATGCTCGCGGTGGGACCAGTGCGGCGCCACCAATCGCGCCCTCCCGGCTCGGCACGCTGATTCGCATGGAAGGTGACGGCACCGTCTCCAATACGGCCGCTCGACAGCTCTTTGCGTTGTTGATCGAAAACGATGCCGAACCGCAGGCGCTCGCCAAGCACGAAGGACTGCTCAAGATCAGCGACGACGGCCCGCTTGTCGCATGGATCGACGAAGTCTTCGCGGCAATGCCCGCTGAGGCGCAGCGATTCATGGCGGGTGAAGCCAAGCTTCAGGGCGTGCTCGTCGGCGCCGTCATGAAGAAATCGAAAGGCGCGGCCGATCCGCGTCGAATTCATCAGCTCTTGAGCGCACGCGGAGGCTGAAAGAGCGGTTCGGGCAGGCCGGCGGCGTGGCGTAGGGGCGTGGTCGGCATGCCAAATATGCGATCGGCCTCGAGCGCCGCACGCACGTCGCCACCCTGCCGACGCGCCTGGCGCCGGACCTTCTTCGCATCGCGCAATGGCGCGTCGCCGGACGGATCATAGTCGAACGCTTCACTGCGATCCCAGCGGTTCAGCATGTCCACGACATAGTCGAAGGAGCGCACGAGATATCGGCCAACATCGGCGTCCGAGAGATCCCATCGACTGTTCTCAGAGATCAGTTGGAAGATGCGCTGCCACGAATCCGAGTCGGTGACATACACCATGCCGCGGAAGATGCGGCGATTCGTCGCGGTCCCGAAGATGGTCGGACTCAAAATCTCGTCAAGATGCGCATCGGACGCGCCGTGGTCCATCAGGAGCAGTTCGCGCGCGCGCCGCGGCCAGACGTCACCAATGTGCGTGTCGATGCGCGATTCCCAATAGCTGTGCCCGAGCGCGGTGGTGCTCGACGTCACGGCCAGCTGACGCGGCACATAGAAATTGTGGGCGACGACGTCCGCGGCGAGATGCGAGAGATATCCCAAGGCAAACGCGCGGAGTGCAGGCTCGCGCGCGTTGTCGTGGATCTCCATCCCGATGTGCCACGAGTGACAGTGGCGGCCGACCGCGGCGTACTTCTTCGCGATGCTCGTATCGGCGGCGATTGATCCGTACAGAAAGTCCGCCGGAAATGCCGCGAGCAGCTCCGCGATGTGTGCCGGAACGAGTGTCAGATTCTGGAGCAGGGCATCGCCGAGAAACACATGCGTTCCCGGTGTCCACGCGTACAACGGAGCCGGCACGAGCATCGCCAGCATCAGCGCGACGACCATCGCCGTCAACGTGATGCTAGCGGTCGCCCGTTTCGTCATGACGGTGACGTGGGCGGCGAAGGCCCCTCCCAATTGCCGAGGCGCCCGAGCGCACGCCGCGGACGGCCGCGACCGTCGCAATTGCGGTATCCTCGAGTTCGTTCTGAAGGACGTCCAGCACCGCGTTCACTTCATCGACACGCCTAGCGGTGGAGTCGGCCGCGCTCATGAGCTGATCCCCAATCGCATTGGCGGCGTCCGACACGCGCTCAGCGTCCGTCCGTAGCATCGCTACGACCTCGCGTGCGTCCGTCATGACGTCCGTGGCCGTCGCCATGAGCGGCCGGGTGTCCGCGGCGAACTGCTCCATCAGTACGTTGATGCGCGTTACGCCGCGGCGCACCGTCAACAGGAGGATGACCAGCGTCACCAGCGAGGCGATGCCCAGCAACAGCACAACCAACTGGAGCACGCCGCTCGTCCAGTCGAGAACGCCACGCTCCGGGATCACCCGCGCGATAAGCGTGTCCGGGCGCGTAACCGCCTGTAGCAGGTGCAGCGAAATCATAAGCCCGTATACCATGCTCTTGATCTAAGCCAGACGCCGAAGAGGGTCAAGCAACACGGTCCATCCATCGCTAGTCTTGTACTATTCTTCCCACTCGCATCATCGGTCGGTGCGCGTGCCCTCGCACAGATATCGCTCTCAAGCCCACTTGCATGGCCGCGATCCAGTACGTCGTCGAAGGAGGGCATCGGCTCTCTGGCACCATTCGCCCCGCCGGTAACAAGAATGCCGCACTGCCGATCGTGGCCGCGGCGCTCATCACCGACCAGCCGGTGCAGCTCGAAAATGTCCCGCGTATCCGCGACATCGAAACGCTCGTCGAGCTGATTCGCACGACGGGCGCGGAGTGCGACTGGACTGGTCCGAACGCGCTACGCATTCATGCGAAATCGGTCCATGCCGCGGACCTTGATCCGGTCATGTGCGCGCGCATTCGCGCGTCGATTCTGCTGGCGGCGCCGCTGCTTGCCCGTTGCGGGGACGTCACGCTCGCACCGCCAGGTGGCGACGTCATCGGACGCCGCCGACTCGATACGCATTTCCACGTCTTGCAGGCGCTCGGCGCCGAATACGAACTCGGGGATCGCTTCCGCTTCTGGACGAAGGGGCTGCGCGGCGCCGACGTCTTTCTCGATGAGCCCAGTGTGACGGCCACCGAAAACGCCTTGGTGGCCGCGGTCGCGGCGTCAGGGCGGACCGTACTGCGCAATGCCGCGTCGGAGCCCCACGTGCAGGATCTCGCGCGATTTCTCGTCGCACTGGGTGCACAAATCGAGGGGATCGGTTCGAACGTGTACACGATCAACGGTGGACTGCCGCTGGGCGGTGCCACGCACGCCATTGGCCCGGATCATATCGAGGTCGGCTCATTCATCGGACTCGCCGCCGTGACGCGTTCGGAGCTGCGCATCGCCGGTGCGGGCGTTGAGCATCTGCGCAGCACACTCATGGGGTTCGATCGTCTGGGCATTCACTGCGGGATTGACGGTGACGACTTGATTGTCGGGGCTGAGCAGTCGCGCCTCATTCGGAGCGACCTCGGCGGTCATGTGCCGAAGCTCGAGGATCAACCATGGCCCGCGTTTCCCGCAGATCTGATGTCCATCGCGATCGTGACGGCGACGCAGTGTGATGGCATGATTCTCATGCATGAGAAGATGTTCGAGTCGCGAATGTTCTTCGTCGACAAGCTCGTGTCGATGGGCGCACGCGTCGTCCTGTGCGATCCGCATCGTGCGATCGTCTCAGGGCCGACGCGATTGCGCGGCGGCACCGTGGAGTCGCCTGATATCCGAGCGGGCATGGCCATGCTTTTGGCCGCACTCTGCGCGGATGGCATCAGCCGCATCAACAACGCGCAGCAGATCGAACGTGGTTATGAGCATGTCGAGGCACGACTCGGCGCATTGGGCGCACGGATCCAGCGCGTGGAGTTCAGCCCGCGGTGAGCGTGGAGGGCGACGACCCGCTCGACAAGGCCGTCACGTGTGTCGGACTGCCCGCCGGCGTCGTAGCGTGGACGACAACGCGTGCGGCCGGTTCCTTCGCGTTGACATCCGACGACCCGGTCGATGCGGTGATGAAGCGTTGGGGCGCTCTGAGCGACGCCTTGAGCCTGCGTGGCATTTCGCGTCTGGCGAGTGCCACGCAGGTGCATGGAGCGGACATCGTGCGACACGGGGGCGACTGGCGGGGATGGCTCCGCGGCCGAGGCGTTGATGGACACATTTCCTCTGCACCAGGTACCGCACTCGCCGTGACGGTCGCCGACTGCACACCGGTCTTCATTGCGCATCCGTCGGGCGTGATAGCGGCGCTGCACGCCGGCTGGCGCGGGACCGCGGCCAGAATTCTGCACGTCGGATTGGACGCTATGGCCGAGTTCGGTTGCCCAGCTGATGAGTGCACGGTGCACCTCGGTCCGTCGATTTGCGGACGGTGCTATGAGGTCGGCCCCGAAGTGTTCGAGGCGATCTTTGGCGTTCGACCGGCGACGAAAGGGCTGCTCGATGTGCGCGCCGTGCTGGCCGAGCAGGCGCGGGGGCGCGGAGTCGGGGAACTCACGGTCAGCGAACTGTGTACGCGCTGCCATCCCTCGCAGCTGTTTTCGCATCGCGGAGGCGACAGCGGACGACAGTTAGGCATCATCGCACGTCTCGCCTGAGCGGATAAATCGTTGTGTGGCAACGACACGAACACGGTAAGTCATCTTGACCTCAGTGGTCACGCGCCGTAAGTTCCTTATTCTACGACGGAACTTCGCGTGAAGGTGACGTGACACGCCACGCGACACGGGGCGTTTGAAGTGTGGGGAAGGTCCCCACACTTTTTTGTTCTAGGGTGGTTTTTCAGCAGTTGAGGTCGGCGAATGGGCGAGAGCGTCGAACCCATTGTCGTTCAAGAGCTTGACACGTTGGACTTCGATTTGGTGGAACTCCGACGCGGCGGTTCACGGTCGCGACCGGTGCTCGAAATCCGGATCGACCGACGAGACGGCAGTAAGGTCACGATCGAAGACTGCGCCCGCGCCTCTCGCGCCCTTGAGGCTCGATTGGAAGCGGGCGCGTTGGTGAGTGAGCAGTACGTGTTGGAAGTATCGTCACCGGGGGCCGATCGGCCTTTGCGGACGGCCGCGGACTGGCGCCGATTCGTCGGTCGTCGAGCTACGGTCACCAGTGGGGAGGTGGCGGGCGGTAAACAGGAAGTCGAGATCCTCGGCCTCGAAGGCGAGGACATCGCGGCAGTCGTGCACGTGCGCGATCCGAAAGGGCGGGAAGCACACATTCCGCTCAGCGAGATCACGCAGGCTCGCCTGGCGTTTCACTGGAATAAATAAGGGAGAGCGGATGTCCGGACCGGCGGAAATTCTCGCAGCGTTCCGCGAACTGGCCAATTCGAAGCAGCTCGACCGCACGGAACTGCACGGACTCCTGCAGGATGGCATTCATGCCGCCCTGGCGAAAAAGCATGGAGCGAACGTGCAGGCCGAGGTCGAGATCAACGAGGACAAGGGCACCATCCGCATCGTCTTGCTAAAGACGGTGGTCGCGGAGGTGACCGACCCCTCGCGTGAGACATTGCTCGAAGAGGCGCGGTTCGAGGACCCTGAATTTCAGATCGGCGATGTGATGGAAATTCCGGTGGATTTTGCAGAGTTCGGCCGAACGGCCGTGCAAGCTGCGAAACAGCGGATCATCCAGCGCGTTCGCGAAGGGGAGCGCACGCGTATTCGCGACGAGTTCTCTGGTCGCGTCGGTGACTTGCTCTCCGGTGAAGTGCAGCAGATCGAGCGCGGCAAGCTCGTGGTGATGCTCAACAAGTTCCGCGAAGCGGAGGCGATTATTCCGTACCGTGAACAGAATCATCGTGAGCATTACCACCAGGGCGAACCGGTGCGAGCGGTCCTCAAGCGCGTGGAAGACACGCCGAAAGGACCGCGACTGATCCTGAGTCGTTCCGACGCGCTCTTTGTGCAGGCGCTCTTCAAGCTCGAAGTGCCCGAAATCCAGCAGAACATCGTGGAGATCAAGGCAGCGGCGCGTGAAGTCGGCAGCCGCACGAAGATTGCCGTCACCTCGCGCGACGACGCCGTCGATCCGGTCGGCGCATGCGTGGGGTTGAAGGGCTCGCGGGTGCAGGCGGTCGTCAACGAACTCGGCGGCGAGCGCATCGACATTGTACCGTGGTCGCCCGATCCGGAGCGTTTCGCCAAACTGGCGTTGGCGCCGGCGCGCGTGGCGCGCGTGTTCAGTGATGCGGTGTCGCGCACGATTCAGGCGGTCGTTGATGAAGATCAATTGTCGCTCGCGATCGGGCGCAATGGTCAGAACGTGCGCCTAGCCTCGGAACTGACCGGATGGAAGATCGATCTCTACTCCAGCCGGGAATGGATGGAGAAGGGTGGAGAAGCGCCACTGTTCGCGCCGTTGCCGGACGAAAGCGAGGCGGATGTCGATGTGCCGCTCAACGAGATCGAAGGACTGGAGATCGGCACGGTCGCCGTGCTCGCTGAAGCGGGCTATCGCACGCTCAACGACATTCTTGATCTTGATCGCGATGATCTCCTGCGTCTGCCCGGCATTGCGCCGGAAGAAGCCGACCGCATCATGGCGATCATCGATGAGTTGACGACGGAAGAAGACGCCGAAGGCGGATCATCGGCGGGCGGTCAATAGGAGTGACGAACATCTGCGGCGCCGATCTCGATGATGTCGTGCGCCGCAAGGTGCTCGCGCTAGTCGGGCTTGGTGTCCGAGGACGTTTGGTGGTCGTTGGGGCTGAGCGCGTGCGGCTGGATGCGTTGAAGGGGGCGGTGCGATTGGCCCTCGTGGCGACAGACGTCTCGCGGCACAGTCTCGACAAAGTGCTACCGGTCCTGCGGGCCCGGCGCATCGAAGTGATCGAGTGGCCGAGTTCGGCCGAGTTGGGCGGGGCGGTGGGTCGTGAGACTACCGCCGCCGTCGGTATCGTAGATCAGGCGCTGGCGCGCGGAATCCGTGGCGCCGTAGCCGGGGCAGCCCCGGCAGGCGACGCGACGCGCGTTTCGCGGTAGGAGGACGGGTTGAGCAAGCTTCGTGTGCATGACATGGCGGGTGAGTTCGGCATCTCGGCTGACGAGGTGATCGCGCTGCTGCGCCAGATGGACGTGCCGGTTCGCAGTCATTTATCGCTGCTGACCGACGATCAGGTATCCCGCATTCGCGCCCGATGGGAGCGCGAAAAACGCGTGCGCGCCGAGAAGTCACAGCCGGCACCGGCGGCGGCTCCGCGTCGCCGTCGCACCGGAGCGGCGCCAGAGGCGCCGGAACCCGTGCCGCAGCCTGAAGCCGCCTCACCGGCCGTTCGTCGTCGTCGTCGGACCGAAGAAGAGGTGGCCGCCGCCGCTGCCGAGTCGGCTGCCGATGCGCACTTCGAAGTTGAGGCCGAACACGAACACGTGCCGACGTACGTCGAGCCCGTCGTCGAAGCGCCGACAGCGCCAGTTGTCGAGGCGCGAGCGGCAGTCGTCGAACGAGCACCTGAGCGTGCTCCGCTACGTGCCCCGGAACCGGCGATCGCGTCGGTACCCGCGTCGGTAGCGACGCCGCGCGTTGAAACGACGGCGCCGGCCGCCGAGGCGGCGGAACCGACCACGCGGCCCGAGCCGGTTCGGGTCGAGCCGCCGAAGATGATCGAGACCGTTCCAAGGGTATTGACGCCCGTCGCGGCGGCACCGCCAAGTGCTGGTGCCGTCACACCGGCGGCGCCTCCGGCGCCGCCCGCCGTGCCGTTGCCCCCCGATCGCCCGCGTCCGCGTCCTGTCGTTCCAGGCGC
>JANLPE010000100.1:0-1763 GCA_031366985.1 Gemmatimonadaceae bacterium | reverse complement strand
ATCGATGACCACGGCGACGTACAGCCACCCCTCGCTCGTCCACACGTACGTGACATCGGCCACCCAACGTCCGATCACTCAGCAGGAAACTGGCGCGCACGTCGGCGCCAATGCGCGCATCGGCTTGGGCGTGCGCACTCTCCGGACGCACCAGCCACGCATAGAAGCCACTGCGAGACACGCCGAGCGCCTTACACAAGATCTCGACCGGCCACGTCGCTCGGTGCTTCACCACAACGCCGAATTTCACATCGACTCCTTGGCGAAGTACGCGGCGGTGGGTTCAACCGGTCGGAGCAACAGCTTGTGCAAAAATAGCCGCGGGTGTGCGAAAGCCGAGGGTTTTGCGTGGGCGTGTGTTCAGTTGCATCGCAATATGGTTCAGATCGCGTTGGGTGTAGACGGATAGGTCGGTGCCGTCCGGCAGATACTGGCGCAGCAGGCCATTGGTGTTCTCGTTGGTCCCGCGTTGCCACGGACTCCGGGGATCGCAGAAGTACACCGCGACGTCCGCCGCCACGGTAAATCGCGCGTGCTGTGCCATTTCCAGTCCGCGATCCCACGTGAGAGAGGTCATCAGGCCAGCGGGCAGACGCTGTACTTCACGCAGCAGCCCGTTGACCACGGCCGTCGTATCTTTGCCCGTCACCTTGACGAGGTGCACGTAGCGCGACGTGCGCTCGACAAGCGTCGCGATATGACTGTTCTTCGCGCCAGACAGCAGATCGCCCTCCCAGTGGCCGGGGATGGCGCGGTCCTCGACCGTCGCCGGCCGCTCGGTAATGGAGACGGCATCGACGATCTGTCCGCGCGTCTGCCCGGCTTTGCTGGCCCGCTTGCTGCGACGCATCGGGCGGCGCGTCCGCAGGTGCGCGGTCAGCTCGCGCTTCAGGACGCCGCGCGCTTGGACGAAGAGGCTGCGGTAGATCGTCTCGTGCGACACATGCATACGCGGGTCGTCGGGGTACGCGGTCACGAGCCAGCCCGCGATTTGGGCCGGCGACCACTTGGCACGGAGTTTTGCCGCGACCACCACGCGCAGGGGACGGTGCAACGCCAAGCGTGTCGGCTTGGGGCGCTTCGCGGCGCGCCAAGCGCGCGCGTCGGCCTCCACGGCGCGATAGTGATTCGGACCCGCATTCCGCGTAATCTCGCGACTGATCGTCGAGGGCGCGCGCTGGAGCGCCTGCGCCATCCCGCGGATGGACTCGCCCGCGGCGAGCCCACGCGAGATCGCCTCGCGGTCCTCCAGCGTCAACGCGCCGCGCGCACGCCGGCGCACGGCCGGCGCGATGCCCCCGTGCGCGCGTACCACCGCGTACACGGACCCCACGTGACGACCGAGCGCACGCCCAATAGCCGTGAACGACTCCCCCGCCTTAAACCGCGCCCACAGCTCCGCACTCTCGACGCTGGACAACCCGCGACGCTCCTTCTGTGCCATCTCTTTCTCTCCGGTCAGTGACAACAATCAGCACTGTTGCGCTCACCGGTTGAACCCACCACCGCTGCGACTGGCAAACCTCGCCGTTTTCTGCATGAGGACCGGGTGAGTCGGAGCAGGTGACGGTCAAGCCTCCCCGGTGCGAGCCACCGCACGCCCTGAACGGCTCGACGGACGCCGAGACACCATTAGCGACTCGCGTCTACGAAAGAGCGCGAGATTCCAATCACCGACGTTGAGGTCGGCGTGTCGGGGTGTAGCCTCGCTATTCACCGCGAGCATGTGATTCCGATTCTTGCGACGGCCCACCGCGGCTTCG
>JANLPE010000098.1:0-20768 GCA_031366985.1 Gemmatimonadaceae bacterium | reverse complement strand
AGCGGTCGAGCCCGACGCGCGGTGCTGCGGATCGGCTCGCCGCGCTCGAGCGAGAGAATCGTGAGCTGAAGCGGGCGAATGACATCTGGCGCACGGCCAGCGCGTTTTTCGCAGCGGCGGGATGCCCCCTTCGGGAGCTCGACCGCCTCACGCGCTGATGTACGCGTTCATCGATGCAGAACGCGCGGTGTACGGTGTCGAGCCGATCTGCCGCGTCGTGGCGATTGCACCGTCCGGCTACTACACGTACCGTGCACGTCAAGTAGATCCGGCGCAGCGTCCAGCGCGTGCGCAGCGCGACGACGTCTTGCGCGCGCAGGTCCAGCGCGTGTGGGAGCCCAACCGCGGCGTGTATGGCGTGCGCAAAGTCTGGCAGCAGTGGTTGCGTGACGGGCAGACTGTCGCGCGCTGCACCGTCGCGCGCCTCATGACCGCGGAGGGCCTCCGCGGGGTCGTACGCGGTCAGTGGCGCCGCACGACGGTGGCCGATCCCGCGGCGGACCACGCACAGGATCTCGTGCAGGATCTCGTGCAGGATCTCGTGCAGCGGCAGTTCCACGCGGAGCGTCCCAACCCGCTCTGGGTCGCCGACTTCACGTATGTGGCGACGTGGCGGGGATTCGTGTACGTGGCGTTCGTCATCGACGTGTACTCGCGGCGCATCGTCGGTTGGCGCGCGCACACCACGATGCGCACGGTGCTGGTGCTGGATGCGTTGGAACAGGCGTTGCATGACCGCGTGCTCGATGGACACTTGGTGGTCCACGCGGACCGCGGCACGCACGACGTGTCGATGCGGTACACCGACCGCCTCGCGGCGGCGGGTGCGGCCCCGTCGGTCGGGAGTGTTGGCGATGCGTATGAGAATGCGCTCGCCGAGACCGTGATTGGGCTGTTCAAGACCGAAGTGATCCATCGCGATGGGCCGTGGCGCAGCTTCGACGACGTGGAGTGCGCGACCTTGGAATGGGTCGCGTGGTTCAATCAGCACCGCTTGCTCGAACCGCTCGGCTACGTTCCGCCGGCGGAGTTTGAAGCGCCGTATTACTCCACCACGAACACCCACACATCCGTGGGTGTCCTCAACTCAACCAGTCTCCTGAAAACCCGGCGCGGTTCATTCGACGACGTGCCGCTCAGTGAGGGCGGCTGTCCGGCGAGCTGGACGACGCCAGCGCACTTCGCGGCGCATGGCCGAAGGAGCGCGAACAACGACGGTGCCTTCGGGCGCCGTTTCGTGTTTGCTGGACGCTCAATGGCTCCCAACGTGTGACGCCGCCAGACTCCGGCGAACTCGCCACGAGTCAACGAGTACCGGAGTGACGATGCGCTGACGCCCACGCGTACCGTGTCACCGTGAACGCAAAACGTTACCCCCTCGACCTCGGCGCTGGGGAGCTGATCCCGTGCCGGAACGCGCGACAGGCGGTAATGCTGGCGCGGTTGTGGCTGGCGCTGGTGACGCCCACCGCGCTCGATGACAGCGAGGTCGCGCCACCGCTCGCCGCTGAGTACGTGCGGCGGCTGGCGAGCGTTCAGCAGTCAGGTTGAAGCGGTCACCGCGCACGCGCCCGATTACGCGCGCAAGGCGATTTTTTGCCGTATGCTTCCGGTGTGCTGCCGGATGGATGGCAGCACAAAGCCCCGGCAAAACGCCGAGGCTCAGTGCTGACTATTAGACGACTTCGCAGTTGCCCCTCCAGGTTTCGAACCTGGAACCTTCTGATCCAGAGTCGCGCTGGGGGCGAGAATCGCCGCGTGCGTTGCGTAGAAAGCCAACTCGATTGCGACAAAGCATAAGCGGGCCGTCTCATTCTCACCTTTGCAACGTGTAGATCCGTGACCGCGGCGAACGCGTTGGGTGCCCTTCCCGATCCCAATTGTCGCCGTCTCCATGAGCAATCCATCAGCAAACTGCTGGGAAGCCGACCACCGGCCGCGCCGCAATCAGCTTAGCGGCGCTGACTCCCTCTTCGTCTCACCACGCCAATCACGGCAAGGAGTCCTGCCGCGGCCAAGACGGAGGTCGCTGGCTCCGGAACGGTCGAAACCGGCACATCAGCACCCAGAGCGCCACCGATACCAAACCATCCGCCGTTCGCCGCGTCTGCCGCGGCGTTGATGCCCGACACCGCGCTCGCACCAAGGTCAATCGCGATTTGCGATGAAGAAGACGACCCCGAGGGCGCATCGAAGGCGAACGACCCCACGAGGGATCCGGCACCAAGCAAGCCCCACATCACATCGGAGATCGCGAATCCAAAGGAACTGATGCCGGTGTAATCAAGCGGATTCTGAAGCACTCGAAATCCGACCACGTCCGTGCCTTGGACACCGCCCTGAGTCACCGAAAGCGTCGCCCACGAGGAGCCCGACAGACTCGTCACATCGAAGATGAAGTAGTCTCGCGCCGCAGCGAATTGCGTTGCTCCGTCGATGAAGTAGTCGCCAGCTCCAACATAGTTCGCACCGTTCAGCCGCTGGTTGTAGGCCTGCGCCCCTCCGACATACCCGACGAAGGTCCCTCGGCGGATCCATGACACGCTGCCCTTGTCGGTGGTCAACGTCGTGATCGAGGAGGGGATGCTGAGACCCGCGAACGCCCATTCGCTCTGCGCGTGCAGCTGAGTTATTGGAAGAAGCATGGCCAACGTGGCCACGAGCAGCCGGCGCCCGCCGACAATTGCAAGACCATCGCACACACGAACGATCAATTGCACGTCCTTCTCCTTTGGGATTCCTAAGAAACTCCACTGGTAAGTGCAGCCTGCGGTCGGATAATCTCCAAACCAAATTGCTTCGCGCGCCGCTCCAGTCCTTCGATCATACGCTCGCGATACTTGGTTTCGTAGTAGTCCATGCCGGGGTCGACGTACTCCATGCCAAACCGCAAGGCATTGTAGAAGAGGACCGCGAGCTTGCGGGCGGTCGCGGTGACGGCTTTCGCTTTGCCGATGCGCGCCCCGAGTCGCCGCTAGAAGGCCCCGAGCGCCGTCTGTGTGCGGCCAATGCTCACGGCCGCAATGCGCAGCAACGCGGCGACGCGTCGACGCGGCGACGCGATTGGACGAGCGGCGCGTTCGCGCGCGGAGCACGCGCCCCCCGGAAATCTTGTTGCCCGCGGCTAAGGTGAGCCAACTGGTAAAATGCTTCACGGTCGGCCACTTCTGCATGTCGGTGCCGCACTCCGAAATGATGCGCAGAATCGTGTGGGGTCCCAGGGCATGGATCCGCGTGAGATCGGTGCCCAACAGCACGTAGAGCGCGCGGCGCACATCAAAGTCCGGCTCGTTGCGACCTTTCGTCCGCTTCACCTTCGCGAGCGCCGTGGCGGGCAGCTCGCGATCGGCATTTAGGGTGTCGAGCACCGCGGCGATCTCGTGGTCGCACTCGCCGATTTGTGCTTGCAGAACGTCATAGAGCGCGAGCGTTTGGCGCAGCGCAAAGAGATGCGCGGGTTGATAGGGTCCGGTTAACGCCTGCTGAATCGTCTCGACCGATTGCTTGCCGCGCCTGTCGCGACGCTGGGCTCGTTGCGACGGGTCGTGCACGCCCGCCACGATGTCGCGAATAATGCGGAGCCCGGTCATCCCCGTGATATCGGCAACGACGTGATGCAGTTGGACATTCATTTGCATCATCGCCTTCTGCATGCGCTGCACGTGTTTCGCCGCGCCCGCGACGAGCCCTTCACTGTGGCGCAGCAACGTGCGGAGTCGGACCACGCGCTCTTGCGGGCGAAAACTGCCCCGTAATAGTCCGCCGTGCTCGCATGTGACACCTCTCCGAACAAATGTATCTAAGGATGGTGTCCACTAAACCCGGCGCAGCTCAGCACCTGACAGGGCCAGGAGGCTGGACATGGGGCCCAGCGTGCATGGACGGTCGGCGCACAGCAGTCGGGCTCGCGGCGACGGACGGTCAGCTGCGCGCACCGTCGGCAGGCTTCGCCGCCAGCGGCTTCCGCCCCACCGCCAACACATTGAGCCACGTCAGGGACAGGTACGGCTCCGCGAGCAGATGGTGCGAGGACGCGGGATTCACTAGGTCCCACAGTTCTGCGAGCAGCGACGCGTCAAGGAACGGTCGCACGCGCTGCACGAGTTCGTCGAGGTAGTCCTGCAGCAGCACCCGCTCGTCATCGCCGATCGGTGCCTGACGGTCGAAGGCGTGCGTGGTCGTCCGCTGCGGATCGAGCTGCGCCTCCGCCATGATCGCGGGCAAGCGTCGTCCGACGTAAAACTTGGCCGCATCGTGGCCGCCTTCCGCGAACGAGCGCAGTTCGGCTGCGCGCACGGGCAGCTCGAGTTGCACGGGCCATGGGAGACACACCTGGTGCACGGTGTCGTTCTCGAGCACGACTACCAGTCCGCCGGGGCGCGTCACGCGCGCCATGCGGCGCAGTGCTTCCACCGGATCGGGCAGCGAGAAGAGGCTCTGCGCACACCAGACGAGATCGAACGTGTCGTCGGCAAAGGGGAGCGCGCCCGCGGCGGCCCGCGCATACACGACGGTCGCGCCGGGTGATGCAAAAGCGGCATTCGCGGCGTCAGCCGCGTCGGCGGAGGCGTCGTCCACGTAGCCCTCGCTGTGATCCACGCCGACGACCATGCCGGATGCGCCGAGTCGGCGCGCGAGGCGACTCGCGTAATAGCCGTCGCCACAAGCGAGGTCGAGCACGCGCATGCCCGCACCAAGCGGAAGCGCATCGAGGATCGCCTGCAACTCGGGCGCGAACGCGCGGTGATAGGCCGCGAGGCGCGCCTCATAGCGCGGACGGGTGCCCGGGCCGTCCGCTCCCCCATCAGGACTAGGTCGTGCGAGCGATGCGGCGATGACGGCGATCCGGTAACCTGAAATGGTGCACAAGAACAGCGGGCAGCGATGACGGCAGCGGACGAGCGTGTGGCTCTCGCGCCGCGTGCGCGGATGCTCGTGACGCAGTGCCGGCGTCTCGTGCGACGGCTCTCGACCAGGAACGACATCCTGCTCCTGACCACGTCTACGCGATACGCGGCGCACCGCTGGGATGTTCCGAAGTCCACGCAGTTGGCGCGGCGCGTGCAGCAGGAACTGCGGCGCCGCGGACGGCGCGTGACGCTGATGGACGTCACCGCCCTCCGCATCCACACCTGCGAGGGCAACATCAGCGGCGGGCGCGGCAACGGCTGTGGCGTGCCCGAGGCGAAGCTCCCCGACCGGCGCAAGAACCCCACGGGGCATCATCGCTGCTGGGCGTCCATCAACAACGCGGACGATCAGCTGTTCCGCATCAGTCGCGCGCTGTTTGCATCGAAGGTGGTGATCTTTTTCGCCTCGGTGCGCTGGGGGCAGACCGACAGCGTGTACCAGCGACTATTCGAACGGCTGAGCTGGATCGAGAACCGCGTGTCCACGTTGGGAGAAGCTCCGATCTCGCAACTCGCCGGACTCGAAGCGGGGATGGTACTCTTCGGACACAATTGGCTCGACGCGCAGGTGCTGCGCACGCAGCAGCAGAACTTCGCCTGGTTCGGATGGCGCGTGCCGGCGGCGCTGAGCTTCGCGTGGCAGTTCACCGCACATCCGGAGGTGGAGTCCGCCGCCTCGTATGAGCGGGCGGCGGCCGAGTTCACCGCAGTGATGGCGGAAGACTTCCGGCCGCGCGGCGCGGGACGTTCGCGCGCTGTCTCCGGCTTGAAATTCAAGCCGCCGCCAATCCAGGAAACCGGGTGAACGGCAAGTTCACTGAGGACGATTCGTCGCCGAGTGGGTGAGCCAACCCGACGGCCGCTGGCTGCTACATCGACGTACGCTTCAAGCACTAACAAACCGGCGACTGAGCGGCATTCATCGACTTGCTGAACCCGGTGATGATCCGGTCGTCAACCACGCGTTCGCGAAAGTGATCTAAAAGAAAGACAAGAATCTTTCGCGCGAGTAAACGGGGCACGTCCTGACGATGCATCGCCCGATCAACGGAACGATTTTCACTATCGGCCACTCTACACGGACGCTCACCGAGTTCGTGGCGCTCTTGCGTCAGGTTGACGTCACGCTGATCGTGGATGTGCGGTCGTTCCCTCGCTCGCGCGCCATGCCACAATTCAACGCCGACGCGCTCCCCGAGTCGCTGGCCGAATACGGCATCGGTTACCAGCACCTGCGCGCACTCGGCGGACGGCGTCATCATCGCAAGGGCACGCCGTCATCACTCAATACCTACTGGCGCGTGATCGCGTTCCGGCATTATGCCGACTACGCCGAAACCGACGAATTCCGCGCCGGGCTGCGCGCGCTGTGCGAGCTCGCGCGCGACGGTCGATGTGCCATCATGTGTTCCGAGGCGGTGTGGTGGCGCTGTCATCGTCGGATCATCACCGACTACCTGTTGGCCGGCGGCACGCACGTCGATCACATCATGGGAATGGGCCAGGTCGTTGCCGCGACGCTTACGCGTGGTGCGATCATCACGCAGGACCGGTCGCTCCGGTATCCCGCGAGCGCGGCGTGCGCATGAACGAACTGCCCGCCGGACCCGACCGCTTCGTCATCAACTCGTCACGTCGCGAGTTTGCGCAGCGCGGATCCCTTGTGCATCGCGATGTGGTCCGTGGTATCGCTCTTGATCTCGTATTGCGGGTCGCCCCTGCTCGCGCGGACCGTGTAACCCTTGAATTGCGTGGGAGCGCTGACGACGCGCGTGATCGTTCCTCGCACGCGACCGGCTTCCGAATTCCACGAGACGTGATCTCCGCGCTTGAACCGCTTCGTCGTCATTCGTCCCCTCGTGCACGTGAGTGGTGACTCCTTGCGAAAAATAGCATGTCACCGATTCCGCTGACGGCCACGTCACGTACCTCGACGCATGAACTTCAGGTCGCCACGCCGTACCGGCTCGACCTGACGGTGAGCGCACTGCGACGCACGGCAACGAACCTCGTGGACGTCTACACTTCGGATGGCCGCTACCTGCGAGCGCTCGGCGGATTTGCCGAGCCGGTAATCGTGAGCGTGACGCAGCCGCGCGCAGACAGGCTGGCAGTGTCCGTGATCGGCGGCGAGGTCGAGCCGGCGCTCGCGAGCGTGCGCCGGATGCTCGGCGTCGAACGGAACCTTTCGACGTTTCATCGATGCGCGCGGTCCATTTCCTGGTTGGCGCCGCTCGCACAACGTATGCGTGGCCTCAGGCCGCCGCGGTATCCGGGACTGTTCGAGGCATGCGCCAACGCGATTCTGTTTCAGCAGGTCAGCCTGCACGCCGCGAGCGCGATCATGCGACGTCTGATTCTGGCGCTCGGCACGCCGGTCGAGTGCGATGGGGTGCCGCTCGTCGTGTTCCCAAGTGTGCAACGGTTTCTTGACGCTGACGACGCCGTGCTCCGCGCCGCCGGTGTGAGTGCCGCCAAACTCGCGACGCTTCGCCGCGCGGGCGAGGCCGTCGCCTCCGGCGCACTCACTGAAGCGATACTCGACGAGCGCACAAGTGCGGACGCCGCGCTCGTGCTCCGTGGCATCAAGGGCATCGGGCCTTGGACGGCTACGGTGATCCTGCTGCGAGGCCTTGGCCGACTCGATGTGTTTCCCGGAGGCGACAGCGGCGTGGCGGCGAACCTGACGCTCATCGCAGGCAGCGACGTGGATGCCGAAGAGGCTGCCGCGATGCTCGGGTCGCAGTGCGGTATGTTGTACTTCAATCTGCTGCTGGCGCGCCTCGAAGCGCGCGGCGAGATCGGTCGGCCGTCCGTCGTGTCCGGGTAGTCGTTCACGGCGCGCACCGAGTTCGTTTCACGCGCATCACGGAGACCACATGTCAACGATGACTCGCATCCTGGACGGCGAGGTGCTCGTCCACCACCTGACGCAGGCTGAGCAGATGCTCGACCCCGCGCTGCTGGCCCGACACGGCCGCACGGGGCGGACCCTCATCAAGGAAGGGCCGCTCCGTCTCACTCTCATGGGCATTGCTGCCGGTGGAGTGCTACCGACGCACAGTGCCGACGCGCACGTCACCGTTCATCTGCTCGAGGGCGAGGTGACGTTCGCGGCGCGCGGCAGCGAGTATCCGCTGCGTACCGGCGATGTGCTCGTCATCGCACCAGGCGTCGAGCACAGCGCACGGTCGACGACGGGTTGTGCATTTCTCCTGACGCTGCTGTATCGCGGACCTGAGAGCGTGGTTTCCGACTCCGTCCACGAGTAGCGGCGACGGCAAACGCGTCGAGCATGGCGCAATACATCGACGGCCACGCAACCGTCTACGGCCGATCCAGCACCTCACGCACCATAGCCAAGCGCTTCGCGACGTTCTCGCCGGACGGCAAGTGCATCGCGTATGCCGCGCACACAGGTGGTCACGAGGACGTCTTCGTCCGGCCCTATCCGGCGGGCAACCCTGCCGTGCAGATCAGCGGGACCGGCGGCACCGCGCCGGCATGGTCGCGGGATGGTCGCGGGTTGTACTACATGACCACGGCGACACCGCGCGCCCTGTTGCGCGTGCCCATCGCCTCGGCGGCCGGCGCCTTGACCGCAGGACCGCCGACCACGGTTCAAGCTCGATGGCCCTATGGATTCTACACCACGAGCCGAGGATATGACGTGCTGCGCGACAGCTCGCTGCTCGTGGTGCAGGAACGAACCAGGGCAGGAAGCCGTCAGGTCAACCGCGTGACGGAGCTGCATGTCGTGCTCAATTTTGTGCAGGAACTCCGCGCGCGCGTGAAGTAAGGGGCGCGTCGCTGTACATCGGACCGCGCAGCTGTCGCCATGGTCTCGCGCTCCGCAGCTTCGTCCGCGTGTGAGCAAAACTCCGCACGCGAGTCGAACGCCATGACCGGGGCGCATCTCCGGCGAATACGCGATCTCGCGCACCTCGACGCCAAGAGGCCGACGCGGTCCGCGGCGTCAGCGTCGCTACAAGCCCGTCGCGCGCGGACCCGACCTCTCAAGCGCGTTGTCAGACACCTCGCGGAGCGCGCAACACACGGTGCGCGATTACGCCACGCGCGCGGCGGGTCGACGAGCATGCACTTTGCCGTCTGCACGAATGCGGTCCACTGCTGCGCTTGCCCAGCTCGCTTGAACCGGCGTATCTGGTACGCCATGTTCAGTCGTCGCTGACACCGAGCATCACGAGGCGATCCAGTACCGCCGAGTGCCCGAGCGGCACTGCGCTGACTGAGAATGCAGTCTTTAGGGCAGCGGGGCCGCTCGCATTCGCTGGCGCGTAGGTCACCCAAGACGCTCAGGTCGAATGGGGTGGAAGGTCGCTCGAGGACACGACGTCAAGTCCATCGCGGCGATCAGCATGGTGACGGCCACTCCAAGACACGCCGGCACGCGTAGCTCCGACGGTTTACGGCATTGGAAGGTGCACGTACTCGCGCGTTCGGCGCGAACGAGGACTCCCTTGTCCCGGCCTGGAGATCTCCCGCATGAAACGACCGTCGAGTTTCCCGCTGCCGATGTTTTTCCTCTCGCTTGCCGCCCTGTCGAGTTGTGGGGGCCGAGGCGAGACGACCGCACCGCCCGCCGCCGCCGTCGCCACCGTCGCCATTACGCCTTCATCCAACGCGTTGCTGGTGGGCGGTTCGGTGGCGCTTGCGGCGACGATCAAGGATGCGTCGGGGAACGCGCTCACCGGACGTACGGTAAGCTGGTCCTCCGACGCGCCCGGCATTGCAACGGTCACCGCGGCCGGAGTCGTGACTGCGGTGTCGCCTGGCGCCGCCACCATTACAGCCACCAGTGAAGCGAAAAGCGGGACGGCGTCGGTGACGGTCACCGCCCCCGTGGCACCGGTCGCCACCGTGATGGTGAGCCCCGCGTCCACCCCGTTACTTGTTGGCGGCTCGGCGACGCTCACGGTCATGCTCAAGGACGCCGCCGGCAACGCGCTGACGGGGCGCGCCGTGACCTGGGCATCCGATGCGCAGAGTATTGCCAGCGTCACATCGGCTGGCGTCGTGAGCGCGGTGGCTCCAGGCACTGCCACGGTCACGGCGACCAGCGAAGGCAAGAGTGGCACCGCATCGGTCACGGTCACGGCGCCGCTGGCGCAAGTGGCCACCGTGACGCTCACGCCCGCAGCAGCCCCGCTCGCGCCGGGAGGCACCGTGATGCTCGCGGTGGTACTCAAAGACGCCGCCGGCAACGTGTTGACCGGGCGTGCGGTCTCGTGGGCGAGCAGTGCCCAAGCCGTCGCGACGGTCACACAGGCCGGCGTGGTCACGGCGGTCGCACCTGGCGCGGCCACGATCACGGCGACCAGCGAGGGCGCGAGCGGCACCGCGGCAATCACCGTCGGAAATCCGTTCAATCCTACGACGTCAACGACGCTCGTCGGCAGCCAACGCTTCACGTCGGTCAATATTCCGGTGGGCGTCACCGTGACCGCCGCGGGCGATCTCGACCTCAGTGCGTCGGGCCCGATCACCATCGCGGGCGCACTGACTGGCAACTGCGTGGCGATGAATGTCTCGGCGGACGGCGCGGCCGCGATCACGGGTTCCATCTCGAACGCGTGCAGCGATCCCTTGGCCGACGGCCGGGACCTGACGATTCTTGGCAAGGCCGGCGTGCGCGTGACCGGGCCGACGATCAACAGCTCGGGCGACATTGTCCTCACCAACGACCTCACGCTGACCGACGCCAATTTTCCGCTGTCGGCCGGCGCGCTGGTCACTGCGGCCGGGGGTATCAGGACCGGTGCGGCGGCGCGGGCGGCGACCGGGCTTGCCGCCGCGCCCGATTGCGCGTTTGGCGGCGTGCGCCCCGCCCCGCCCGCCGCGCGCGCCGGTGCGCCAAGTGAACGGCAGTTTCTCGGCGGTGGCGCCGGCAAGGGCTTGCGAATGTCGTGCCGTGGCAACGGCGAGATTGGCGGTGGCGGCGTGGCAGGCGCCGGCGCGACCATCACGGCGCAGGCGGGCGGCGCGGGCGGCGCGGGGACCAGTGTCAGCAATACGTTCGCGGAGGCGCGCGCCGGTGACGGCGCCACCGGAGGCACGCTGCGCGTGCTCGTGACCGGAGATCTCACGATTTCGGGCGTGACGAACCTGATTTCGGGTGACGGCGGTGCCGGAGGCACGGCAACCGCCACCGCGCAGTCGAATCCTGCGCTCAACAAGCAGCCGAACGCGCAGGCGACCGGTGGAAAGGGCGGCGACCCCGGGCTGGTCGACATTCGCGCGGGCGGCGTGCTCACCATCGCGGCCGCGCTCAACATCACGATCGGACGTGCAGGTGACGGCGGCAGCGCCTCCGCGACCGGAGCGTCTGGGCTCGATGCCACGGCGACGTCGCCCGCGAAGGAAGGGGGTGATGCGAATCCGACGGGTGGTGAGGGCGGGGGTACGCCCAATCGCGCACTGACGGCGTTTGGCGCGGTGGGGGGGGCCACCCTCGTGACCGTGAGTGGCGGTCGCGCGGGGAACGCTGGGGGGGCGAGCGGCAGTGCCGGACCGGGCGGCGCCGGCAACGAGACGTTTCCAACCGGAGGGAACGGCGGGAACCTGTCGTTCAACACCAACGCGGCCGGCAACGGCAGCAGCGCGAAAGTGGGCAATGGCGGCAGCGCACTGCTCAGGAATGTGGCGGGGGCGATGTTCGGTCGCGGTGGCGACGGCAGCGTGACGACGGGTGTGGCCGGCACCGGCGGAGCCGGCTGGAATGACTGTAACGTGCCGCGAAAGCCGGGCGGCACGGGCGGTATTGGCGGCTCGGCGGCAGGACGGGACGGCATTGGCGGCACCGGTGTGCCAAACGGTGCGCCAGGCGGCATCACGCTGTACTTCGTTGGCAATGGGGGGAGGGGCGGGAACGGTCAGGGACCCGGAGCTGGCGGCAACGGGGGCAGCAACGCGACGACTTCGACCGTGGCAAAGACCGTGGTGCAGCCGAGCTTCGCCACCGGCGTGGCAGGAACCACTTGCCCGGTGATACCGATCCGGGTCACGCTGCGCGCCGACCCCTACGGACACGAGCCATTCGTCGGCTACACCGGCGTGTCGGCAGTGTCGGTCACGACAAACGGCACCACGATCTCGATTTCCGGCGGGGGACCGTGGGTGACCGTTTCCGGCACACTCGATGCGAACAACAACTTCGTCGCGACCGGCATGGGTACCGTGGCCGGCTACGCCAACGTGCCCGTGTCGTTCACCGGGTCGATCACGCGGTCGGGCGCGCTCTCCGGCGTGATTCAAATTGGCCAGACGGCGCAACCCACGGGACTGCCGAACGGGCCCGTGACCTACAACGTCGGGCCGGGTGGATGAGGGGCCACGGAGCTCGCGTCGCATGTTGGGCGGCGCGAGCTCCCCGTTACGGGGGAGAATGTTTTTGGCTCTGTTCCGCGATTGCGTTGGTTCTGCAGTGATTTGTTACGGGACACGCATCGATCTTAGATCGCCCAAGCCGGGCGCACGCGCGAGGACAAAGACGATGACTATCATGAGGGCGACGACCCGCACCGGTACGCGCCTCCTCTCGCCAGATGCGATCAGCTTTCCCACACCGTCGAGGCAGATGCACGGCGATCCCGCGCGACCTCCGCACATACGTCGGGTCCGCGTTCGGCGCTACGCCTGTGGCGCCTGCGGAACGCCGACGCATGACAGGACGAACCGCGCAAACGGCGTGATGTCGTTCCGCGCGCTCGCCGCGTCCAGCGCGGCCATGTACTCGTCGCGACGTGCGACGGGAATGATGGTCCACGGGAACCCGCCGGATACCAGCATCGCGTTGAGCAGAAGGCGCGCCATGCGTCCGTTGCCATCCATGTACGGATGGATGAACACAAAGGCGAAGTGTCCGAGCACGGCGCGCACCGCCGCGTGCGGCTCCGCGGCCAGCAACGCGAAGAGGGCGGGCATCATCTCGCGGGCCGCCGTGAACGGTGGCGGGACATGCGCGGCATGCTTGATGTACACGGGGGCGTTGCGGTAGCCCGCGAGATCACTGGCCTTGAGCAAGCCCGCGGTCACGCTGGGCGCGAAGAGCTGCCGGTACCAACCGCCGTGGTCCGCTTCCACCACCGTGGCCGCGTTCTCGCCGGACAGGATGCGACGGAGTGACGCGCGGACTGCTTGGTGCGCGAGGTAATAGCCGCGCGCGGCCATCGCGTTCCGGCTTTCGGCGTCCTGAGGGTTGTCGTCCGGATTCCAGTCGTTGTTCGCGACGCGCGCGATCAGCGCCTCGGTGACCTGATAGCCCTCGATGGACAGCGAATGGTACGCGTCGGCCTGATACGCTTGGTCGACCGCCTCCATGATGCGCTCCACGTCAACGGGTCCGGCGAACATCGCGGGGACACGGGCCTCGACTGCTGGACGCATGGCCTGCCACATGAGGCCGAGGCGCGGGACATAGGGCGAAGGGATGATTCCGCTCCCAAAGACGGGCAGGCTCTGCGTGAACGGGTTGGTCTCCACGACCGTGTGGCCAACCGCCCGCATGGTATCGCGCACGTTATCCGCGAGCACGGGGCGGTGTGCGGCGCGGAGCGCCCCGGCTAGGCGACCGGCGATGACCGGGTGGCTTCCCTCGAGCAGCAGCCGATTGAGGTCGGAGGCGTCGGGCAACTGGTGCAGGGCAATCTGGATATCGGTTGCCCGCTGCTCGAAATCGGATTCGACCAAGCGCACCAGCGTCTCGGCCAGCGTCAACGCGCGGAGCGGACCGATCCGCACGTGCTCGCGATCCTCCAGCCGGTTCGCGAGCCGCGCCTCATAGAGCGAGCAACCGGCCGGGAGCTCGAGCCGGTGGTTCCCGGCCGCCGCAGCATGCACCACGATGTCTCGGGGGAGCACGGTCGCTCCGGTGTGCAGCAACAAGGAGATCCGGGGGGCGACACACCACTGCTCACCGAATCGCGCGTCACAGTAGCCCCCGACAAAGTCGGCGAATGACGCATTCCATGCTGTGGAGTCGCCGGTCGACTCTCCTGGGCGGGACGCGATGTACCACCCTTTCACCACACGTTGGAGGAAGCCAGCGGTTTCCAACGCCTCACGCTGAAGCCGGCTGAAATCGGCGCTTTGGTATACGCGTCGACCTGCCTGTTGCAGTGCGCGCAGCTGGCGAAGCCCATCGGTTAGCCGACGTTGCGCCGGGGTAGTCTGTCGAGATGCCATCGTTCTATGTGCTGAAGTTGCAACTGTTTACAGCGCTTTGTGGCCGCTGGGCGCCTCCTCTGGCCACCCGGCGGTGCGCCAATGAGCGTACGCGTTTCGTGCTTCATAAGTATAAGCTTATTGTGCCTCATCACAATAAGCATATCGTGCCTCACCAAAAATAAGTATATTGCGTCTCGCCATAGCCAGCATATTGTGCCTGAAGCAATGCCGCCTATCGTGCTGCGCTTCACCCGGACGCGAGGGGACGGCGCCCGTCGCGCTACGACGACTGTTGGACGCCGCGTGGCTTGTGGACAGCTTGCTCCCGCCGGAAGGCGCGGTTCGCGAAGTCGAGCGCGTCTCGCGTAACGGGGCCCGTCCGTTTGCTCCGGCCCGCACGTCATGGGGCCTGGTGTCGTGCAGTGGGAACGGATGCCGGGGATAGCCACGGTTTTGCCAGATATCGACCTCGTGTCGATTACGCCGCGTTGAGCATGGCTCCGCAATTGGGGCAACACCGATCCTGGCTGAGCTCGGCCGTGTTCCCCACCAGGACTGCCTGGGCCTTGGCCGCCGTGAGCCGCTGGATCCGCTCATCCATGATGTGCCAGGTCAGGTAGCGCGGCAGGTACTTGGTCGCGACGCCCCGGAACCGCGCGATCCAGCCCTTGAGACGGCCTTGGGTAGCTGTTGACCGTCTGGACGTGGTAGATGCCGCGCTTCCGCGCGTTCCTCGAGGACACCAACGCCACGTGCGTCACGGGCAGCCCTTGCGCCGCCCCACGCATCGCCCGGGAGCCGTCGGTGCACAGCGTGACGCCAGGGGCCAAGATCGGCCCAAGGGCCGTCACCAGCGCCGCGGTGGTGGACGTGCCGGGGAGCACCACGGCGCGCGTGTCCCCGACCCGGGCGCGGGCCACCACGACAGGCACCTTGTCCTTGCCCAGTCCGCGCGTGCTGCCGTTGCGCGTGCCGTGCTTCCTGGCCCGTCGTCCCACCGGCGTCGACCCCTTGAAGTTGCGCCGGAAGTAGGTCTCGTCGGCCTCCACGATCCCGCTTAGGGCCGGCTGCTCGGCGGGCGCCAAGAACGCCATCACCTTGTGCCGCCAGCGCCACGCCGTCTTGTGGTTCACGTTGATCCGCTCGCCCGCCCGTCGCGTCGAGAGGCCGTCCCATCGTATCCGCGTACGCCCGCCACTTCTGAGGCAAGTGTGTACCGGCCATGGCGGTGCGCGTCAGGTCGTTGAACGTCCGTCGGCAGCCGAAACACCGATACCGCTGTGTGCCGGCGGCCCCAGCGCTGGACCTGCGCGCTCTTGCACCGCGGGCAGACGTAGCCGTGGTGAAATCGTCGTTCGCGAGCCTTCGGGGAAGTGAGCATGGGCGCAAGGATAGGGGGAATCGTGTCGGCCACCACCCTATACCCACGCAACTACGGAACAGAGCCAAGGTTTAAGACACACCGACTCTTACGCCAGGGACAGGAGTTTCGCCCACACCTTCGTGAAGGTGCGTACACCGCGCGCTTCACTCGGAGTCAGAGCAATTCCGTGTGATTCTGCAAGAAGACTTCCGCGTCACGGCAAAATCCCCGCCACGACCGAAGTCGTGACGGGGTTTGCAGTTGCCCCTCCAGGTTTCGAACCTGGAACCTTCTGATCCAGAGTCGCGCTGGGTGCGGGAATTGGCGAGTGAGTTGGGAAATTGGCCGACTCGATTGCCGGTTTCACGACCGACGTGCCTTTCGCGCCCATCTACGTGCCGTGCGTTGTGGACCATCGCCAGTTGCTTGGACCATCGTCCCTGTCCGTTCAAGCGCACGGATGTTCGCTTTCGCAGCTGTCGCGAGGGGAGTTGCGGCAGGTGGCTGATCCACGCACGTCGACCAACGAGCGCAACGCGCCCTGCTGGCGCGTCGTGAGCAACGCGCTCTTCGCATTAGCCGGGCCACCCCTCGAAATCATCAAGCAACAGTGGAGGACGCGCGGGCACTTAGCTGCGACCGAGCGACGTCCCGACCTGCTATGCGGCGCGCCTCACACCGTCGCGAGAAACGTCACCGCCTGTTCGAGCAGGTCGTCAAAGCGGGGGAGCTGGCTCAGGAACGATGCGCCCGTTGGGCCACCGGTGCATACGCACATCCACCTCTCGGTGGTTAGCCGTCCCCAGTCGACCGCGTTGAACGTCGCGTAGCCTCCGACACACAAGTACAGTGCTTCCACGGCCGCATAACGGTCCCGGAGGATGCGCATCGAATCGAGATCGCGCTTTTTCGGGGCAGTCTTGATCTCAATGACCACGGTCCGTCCCCCAAGCGTGATCACGAGATCAGGGTCGCGGGCCACGTCGCGGACGGCCGGAGTCGAACACGCGTTGCGCTCCACACAATGTGAACCGCGCCGGGTTTTCAGGAGACTGGTTTAGTTGAGGACACCCACGGACGTGTGCGTGTCGTTCGTGCGGTAATACTGCGCTTCAAACTCCGCCGGCGGAACATAGCCCAGCGGTTCCAGCAGTCGCTCCTGATTGAACCACGCGACCCATTCCAGGGTCGCGAACTCCACGTCGTCGAAGCTCCGCCACGGCCCGTCGCGATGGATCACTTCGGTTTTGAACAGCCCAATCACGGTCTCGGCGAGCGCATTGACGCCCCTATATGTCAAGAGTCTCCATTCTGGCGTTCAGGCCGCCGCGCTGCGCGGCTGCTGCGCGGCATGATCGTGCAGCAAGGCCGCGAAGACTTCACGCGCGACATAGCGCTTCAAGCATCGGATAATGTCCTTCTTCGACAGGCCGTCTCGCGTCCGGCGTGCCAGGTAGTCTTGCGTCGGCTGGTGCCACTGGATGCGCACGAGCACGATGCGATACAGCGCGGCATTGGCCTGCCGATGGCCGCCGCGAAACAGACGGTGCCGCGTGTTCATACCACTTGACGCAGGAATCGGGCACACCCCGACCAGTTTGGCAAACGCCGCCTCCGACCGAATACGTGTCGGATTGTCGCCGGCGACAATCAGCATTTCCGCCGCCGCGTTCGGGCCGATGCCGAATGCCGCCCGGAGTGTCGGCACGGCGGCCGCGGTGAGCGCATCGAGCGCCGCATCATGTGTGTCGATCTCCGCGGCCAACACGCGCCAGCGGGTCGCGAGTGCCCGAATCGCGTGCTTCACGGCGGCGGTGACGTCGACGAGCACACTAGGCGCGAGGCGCGTACAGCGCGCTAACAGTGCCCGGTCTGTCAGCGGTTCGAGCGCTTCCCGCAGCTCGCTCGGGGCGTTCACCAGAATCGTCTTCAGCGAGATGATCGCGGCGCTCTTCGCCTTGACCGCCGTATCCCGCGCGATCTTGATCTGGCGGACCATCTCCGCCGTGCCATCGGCCGACTTCGGAATCGCGGTTGCGGTCCCCGCGAGCGCAGACCGCGCCGCCGCTTCCGCATCGATGGTGTCGGTCTTCCCTGCGGTCCGCCGCTTGCGCCGGTCGCAGTGACTGACTTCGACGACGCGCAACGCGTTCCGCCGCACGAAGCTCGCGAGGCCAGCGCCGTACGACCCGGTCCCTTCGATGGCGACGGCGAGCACGGGACCGAGCGCGAGTGCCCAGGCCAGCAGCACCTTGTACCCCGCGTGGTCGGCTGACACCTCGCAGGAGGCCACCCGCGCACCCAACTGCGTGATGGCGACGGCGACGTGGGCGTACTTGTGGGTGTCGACGCCCACAATGATGTGATCGGGTGGCGCGTGTCCTACGGGCGTGGCTGGCATGATCGGCGTCTCGGACGTGGGGACCCTCGCGGTCGGATCAGGACGGCGGACAGGACTGTGACGAGTCGCGGACCTCAGGCCCCTATTCGGTCATCGCCTTCCCAACCCGGACCAGGTGCGTGCAGGAGCTCGCCGTGCGACGCGACAGATCAACGCAAAGACACGAGGTCGGTCATACTTGGAGTCAGCGCCACACGTGAGCCCTGCAAGCTCGCCAAAGGTGCTCACAATCATACGCATCGCCAACACTCCCGACCGACGGCGCCGCGCCCGCCGCCGCGAGGCGGTCGGTGTACCGCATCGACACGTATTGCGTGCCACGGTCCGAGGGGACCACGAGCTGTCCATCGAGCAGGCGGTCAGGCAACGCCTGTTCCAACGCATCCAGCACGAGCACCGTGCGCATGGTGGTGTGCGCGCGCCAGCCGACGATGCGCCGCGAGTAGACGTCGATGACGAACGCGACGTACACGAATCCCCGCCACGTCGCCACGTACGTGAAGTCGGCGACCCAGAGCTGGTTGGGGCGCTCCGCGTGGAACTGCCGCTGCACGAGATCCGGCGCGTGGTCCGCCGCGGGATCGGCCACCGTCGTGCGGCGCCACTGACCGCGGACGACCCCGCGGAGGCCCTCGGCGGTCATGAGACGCGCGACGGTGCAGCGCGCGACGGTGCAGCCGTCGCGCAGCAATTGCTGCCACACCTTCCGCACGCCATACACGCCACGATTGGTCTCCCACACCGTCCGTACTTGCGCGCGCAGCCCGTCGTCGCGCTGCGCGCGCGCCGGGCGACGGGTGGGATCGGTCTGCCGGGTGCGGTACTCGTAGTAGCCTGACGGTGCGATCTCCAAGACACGGCAGATCGGCTCGACACCGTACAGGGCGCGCTGGTCATCGATGAACGCGTACATCAGCGCGTGAGGCGGTCGAGCTCCGCTGCCGCGAAAAACGCGCTGGCCTTACGGAGAATTTCATTGGTGCGCTTGAGCTCCCGATTCTCGCGCTCGAGCGCTTTGAGCTGCTCCGCGTCGGCCCGCGGCGAGCCGGGCCGTTCGCCGGCCTCCTGCTCCGCGTCACGGACCCACCGGCGCAACGTCTCCGGGGTACACCCCAACTTGGGGGCAATCGCCGCGATGGCGGCCCACTGGGAGGTATGGTGGGGCACTTGCTCCCGTACCAACCGCACGGCGCGCTCGCGGACTTCAGGACTGAATCGACGGGCTCTGGCTTTCGACATGGCTCCAAGTTCTCACACAGTGGAGCCTCCTGTAATCCCGGCGCGGTTCACTTCGTAGCTTTGATACTGTGAGTCAGCCTTCTCCGTGCGCATCATCAAGTTGAATGAGTCTTCGGCACGAGTTTTCTTCGCGCTGCTTCCGGACGACTTCGAGTAGACGAGCACATGATCGTACGTCGAGCCGATCTTTCGATCGTTCGGTGCGCCGTCTCTGCGCTTCCACGCAATGTCCGCGATAAAGCACGCCCGTCCGAACAGCTCATCGCACAGCACTTTCAGATAGTGACATTCGTTGTCATCGATCGATATCCATAACGATCCATCTTCCAACAACAGCGTCCGCAGTATCTCCAACCGATCTCGCATCAACGACAACCACAACGAGTGCTCGACGCCATCGTCATAATGCTCGAACGCGCTCCCAGTGTTGTACGGCGGATCAATGAATACGCACTTCACTTTCTCCGCGTACTCCTGCTCCAGCGCCTTGAGCGCGAGCAGGTTGTCGCCCTGAATGAGCAGGTTGTCGAACCGATCATTGGGCGTCACGCGCGCCGCGGCGTGATACGACAACGTCGGGTCTTCCACGAGTATGCGCGGTTCGAGACGCGGACGTTCGTTCTTGCCCACCCACGTGAGTTCCAGCTTTTGCGAGCGCGTCATGCGGGGAGTGTGAAGAGAGGGTGTGACAATCGTTCAACGGCCGATACACGCCGTGTATTTGCGGTTACGCCAATACGTGCGGTGTATTGATCAAATCCAGCCGACGACAAATAACCGCCAGTTCACGATTCAAGTAGCCACCGAGCCGCCGGCATCCACTGCAGGCGACCGGGTAGTTCGCGCTCCGGAGGGGTCGGGTCGAGTGTGACAAGCACCGCGTCAGCGTCCGGCTGCGCGGCGGCGGCCGAGTTGAGGGCGCGCACCTCGCGCTCCCACGTCGCGTCGGCGGACGTGTCGAGG
The DNA here is from genome assembly GCA_031366985.1 of Gemmatimonadaceae bacterium. Taxonomy (GTDB): domain Bacteria; phylum Gemmatimonadota; class Gemmatimonadetes; order Gemmatimonadales; family Gemmatimonadaceae; genus Gemmatimonas. The sequence goes on along the minus strand of JANLPE010000098.1, from coordinate 706 downwards.
CACACCTGCACGAGCAGCGGCGCGGTGCCGGGGCGATGGGCGAAGAAGTCCACCTCCCACCCTTCGCTCGTGCGGAACCAGTCCACCGCGTACCGCCGGCGTTCCAACTCCAGCAGCACCGCCGTCTCGAGTGCTCGGCCGCGATGCGTGCGTCCCGCTCGTTCGTAAATCGCGATGAGCCCGGGATCCACCGGATACACCTTGCGCGGGTTGCTCATGCGCTGGCGCTCGGAGCTGCTGTGCATGGTGATGCTGCGAAGCAGAAAGGCGTCTTCGAAGTGGCTCACGTACGCATAGACGGTGTCCTTACCCACGCCGATCCCCTGCGAACGCAGACTGTCGTAGAGCTTATTTACAGAGACGCTGCCGCCAGGGGTGGCCAGGAGGTGGCGCTGCAGCCAACGCAGCGCCCGCACATTGGTGACGGTGTGGCGCTCGATTACGTCGCGCAGCACCATGGTGTCGACGTAGCCGGTGAGCAGCTCGGTGCGATCGATCTCGTCGGCGCGCTGCGCCTCGGGAAAGCCGCCTACGGTGAGGTAGCGCTGCAGGGCGGTATCGAGTGCTGCCCGGTCGACCGTCGACAGCTGCTCCCATGGAATGGTCGGCTCGGTGCCAGCATGGCGCAGCGCCTCGCGAAAGGAGAACGGGTGGACGAGTACTTCCATCGCCCGACCGCGCAGCGACGTTGCCACCTCTCGGCTCA
>JANLPE010000093.1:0-18165 GCA_031366985.1 Gemmatimonadaceae bacterium | reverse complement strand
CCGCTTCGACGACGTGGAGTGCGCGACCTTGGAATGGGTCGCGTGGTTCAAGCAGCAACGACTGCTGGAACCGCTGGGCTATGTTCCGCCGGCGGCGTTCGACGCGCAGTATTACTCCACCGCTAACACCCACACTTCCGTAGGTGTACTCAACTAAACCAGTCTCCTGATTTCCCGGCGCGGTTCAGTGCCGCGGGTTGTTACCGATCTTTGCGAATGCGGTGCTGCTTGGTGGATCGTTCTGACCGCATCGTCATCGTGCGTCGCGGAACGCCAACGGGGGTGAGCCTGGCACCGATCGCCAGACTCACCCCCGTTTGGTACTGCGACGGAATTACGGCGCCTTACGCGTCGCCGTGAACGGGAATCCGCCCATGCCGGCCGCTTCGATGACGCCGTTCAAGTTGTCCTTGTCCTTGAGCGCCGCGGTCGCCTGCAGGCTCATCTGCTGACCGCCGGCATCGAGTGCGAAGACGAACTTGATCGAGTCGCCCTTCGCCATGCCGTTGATCGGCGCGGTGCCCAGTTCGGATTCGAACACGCCCGAGAGTGTGTCGCCAGACTGCTTGATCGTCAGGACCGAGTTCATCGGACCCTGTGGACCTTGGACCGTGACGTTCCACGGCCCATTGAAATCGGCGAAAATGCGCTGCGCCGCAGCGATCGTCGCACTCAGCGTGAGCGCGATGGCAAGGGAAAGTCCGGCGATTCTGGATTTGGTCATGGGCGTGTTCTGGGAGGAGTGAGTGGCCAAGTGTCGTGAAGCGTACAATTCCTACTTTTTGCGGGCAACGAGTTCGATCTCGACCTGCGCATTGAGCGGTAGTCCAGCCACCGCGACCGTCGTCCGGGCGGGGTAGGGCGCGGTGAACCGCGACTTGTAGGCGGCGTTCATGGCCCCAAAATTCGCCATGTCCGTAAGGTAGACGTTGCACTTCACCACGTCGTCCATCGACAGGCCGGCGTCTTCGAGGACCAGCTGGAGGTTATCAAAGGCGCGGTGCGTCTGCGCCTCCACATTTCCTTCTACCAGCGCCCCAGTCTTGGGGTCCACCGGGGTCTGCCCCGACAGGAAAAGCTGCTTCCCGCTCCAGACGGCGTGGGAGTACGGACCGAGTGCGGCGGGTCCGCGGGGGCTGGCGGCGGCGTTACGGGCCATCAGTGGGTTCCAGAAGCCGGCTTGCTGCCGGGGTGATAGGTGAATTCGGCGTTTTTCTCGACATCGGCCCGGTAGAACAGGACGTCGCGGAAATTCCCCGTCGAATAGCGCTCGATCTGATCGGCAAAATGCGGTGACGCCGGGTTCCCGCTCTGGCCGCCGGCGGTCACGGCCTTCGCCTTCACGGTCGGGCCAAACTCAACGACCGCGACAAAGCTGTTGCCCCGGTTCCCATAGTTCTTCTTGGTCGTCTTCGCCGCCGTGTTCCCGTACGCGGCCAGGGAGCCCCAGGTTGCAGAGGCGAACTTGACCGGGAAGCTGGGCTTCGAGTCATCGTAGCCCAAGTCCAGATCGTCGCTGAGGCGCTGGAAGCGGTTGATCTCGCCCCACGGCTTCTTCCAGGTACCGAAGTCCGCCGTGAGCGTCTTCACGGCCTGCGTCAGCGCGTCAAAGCGTTCCGTGTCGGTCGCCCCCTGCGTCATGTACTCGAGTGCTGTAATCCCTTTCGCGCGCGCCGAGCGTCCGACGTTGCGCATGAAGGCATTGCCCCAGGAGTCGGCCAGTGACGTGGGGACCGACGCCGCGCCCCACTGCCGGTTCCAGCGACGCAGCGAGTCGATCGGTTCCTGTAGCGTCGCTTTGCGCGGATCGCTGTCAAGCAGCGCGTCATAATCACGAACAAGTGGTGGCACGATGTCGTCGAAGGCCGGCATCTGCGGATCGAAGGCGAGTCCGACCAGTTTGTCGAGTGTCAGCTCCTTCGCGTCCTTGAGTACGCGCACCGCGTGAATGCCCCGATAGTTCTCCGCACTCGGCGCCATGTAGTTCGGATACTTGTCCTTGCGCGGACTGGATGGGCCGGACGCGGTGAACGGCGTACTGTTGGTGTTCTGAATCCACCCCGTCTTCGGATTGAAGAGCGTAATGGTTTCGCGCACCGGATGCAGCCCTTTCCACTCCGTAGACGGGTTGCTGCCATCGACCGGCTTGCTGAAATCGAACGACGTGTCGCGACGCGGCACGAAGTTGCCATGCCAGTACGCGATGTTGCCGCCGGCGTCGGCGTACACCGTGTTGTTCGACGAGTTGGTATGCAGATCCATGACTTTGTTGAAGGCCGCATAATCCATCGCCTTCGTGCGACCGAACGACTGCATCAGCGCATGCATCGGGTCGTTCATCAGCTTGACGGCGACCCACTTGCCGTCGGCCTGCCGAATAATCGGGCCGTGATGACTGAAGTAGGCCGTCACGGTACGCGTGGCCATGCTGCCGTCGGTCGACTTGTACGGCAGTGCGATCTTCCGTTCGCGCATTTTGCGCATGGTCGCACCGTACTTGTAGTACATGCCGTCGGGCTTCTTGGTAACGGTCTCGAGATACTCGTCGATGACATCGGCGCCTCCTGACGTATGCATCCATCCGAGCTTGCTGTTGAAACCCTGATAGATAAAGAACTGACCCCACGTCGACGCGCCATATGCGTTCAGTCCTTCCTCGCTCACCATCTGCAGCTCGGCGCGGAAGTAAAACGAGGTGTGCGGATTGATCAGGAGCATCGCGCGACCGTTTGCGTTGAGCGCTGGCGAGATCGCGATGCCGTTCGAGCCCTGCGGTTCTTTCGGCATGAACTCGTCCGCGTCATCACCGCCCGGTGCGACGGGCCCTTTGCCGTACATCGCTTCGAGCAGCGGCAAATTCACCGATTCGATGTCACCGCCGATGCTCCCTTCACTGAACGTCAGCGCCATCCACGGCTCGAAGCGCGTGATGACTTCGGGCTTCACCGTCGGGTGCGTATACAGGTAGTAGTTCGCGCCGTCAGCCCAGCTGTCCATCAACTTCTTGAGCCAGAGCGGACTGGTGGCATATAGGTGCTTCATCTCGACCGGATCGATGAAGAGCTTCATGCGCAGATCGCGCCAGATCTCCTTCTCGCCTGCCGTTTCGGCGAGCCGGCCCATCGCGTTGATGTAGTTCCGTTCGACGCGATGGAAATCATCCTCACTCTGCGCGAAGATGGCGCCGAACACGACGTCGGCGTCGGTCTTCGCGTAGATGTGCGGAATGCCCCAGTTGTCACGGATGATCGTGACGCGTTTGGAGGTCGTCTCCCATCGGGCGACGTCGGCCGGCGGCGGCACCGTGGCGATGGTGAGCGCGGTGAGCAGAGCAAGCAACATGGTGTTCGTCTCCAGTCTATCGTTTCGGCAATGCAGCGAGCGCCGCCTTGACCTTGGTCCACTTCGGCATCACGTCAGCGCTCGCCTTCCGTGCCGCCGCGCACGCGGCGATTTGCACCGCCGTCGGTGGCGTGTCGGCGGCCTGCATGCTCATCGCGGCGGCCAGCAGCATGTTGCTCACCGTTTCAAGCGACGGCCCAGACGTGCCCGCACCTCCACCGCGACCGCCACGACGACCATCGCGCGCGCGCTGTGGCGCTCCCGACGGCGACAGCGGCTCCAGCTGCGCCTTAAGCGCGTCCACGTTGGCACCGCTCATCTCGGACAACATCTGCATGGCGCCGCGCGCCTCGCCGAACGCTTTGTGCGCGGCGACCGCGCCGCCATACATCTCCATCGATAGCGCGTTCATCTGCGCGAGACTGGCGGCCGACGTTTTCACGCGCGGATCTATGTGCAACGTCATCGGCTGCGACACCTTCTGGCCGTCCACTGAGAGACGCACGGTGTACTTGCCAGCCGGCGCCCACGGCGCGTTAACCATCGGATAGGTGCGATGCGGCACCGCACCCCCGGCGTCATCGTCGCCGAGTGGTACGAGATCGAGCGGATCGACCGGATCCATATGCAGATCCCAGCTGAAGCGATGCATGCCAGCCTTGGCGGACACGACCAATGGCTGCGCGGGCCAGTACAGCGGCAGTCCGCAGTACGGTGCTGACGGATTCTTCTGACAGACCTTGTCGTATGCCGCCATGTCAATCGCCGGGTGCGGAGTGAGCACGGAATCCTTGCTCGTGTAGGTGCGCACCACCTTACCGGCCGCATTCAGAATCTCGAGCGTCACCGGACCACTCGCATCGTTTGCGAGATAGTAGTCGATGAGGCCACCCGGCAGCGGATTTTCACCCGCTGGCATCTCGGGCGGCCACGGCGTCGGCTCGTTGGTGCCAAAGCGCACGCGAATCGCCGGCATCGGTGCATACAGGTATGCCTTGCTCGCCGTCTTGGCCGCGAGCGCCTGCGCCGCCTGACGCAGCGGCGTCACGTTGTCGAGAATCCAGAAACCGCGACCGTGCGTGCCGGCGACGAGATCGGCGCACTTGCAAACGCTGTCGTCCTTGATCTCAATGTCGCGCACCGAGATCGCCGGCATGTCGTTCTTGAGCGTCTGCCAGTGATCGCCGTCATCCATCGACACCCATACCTGCAGATCGGTGGCCGCGTAGAGCAACCCCTTCACTTTGGGATCTTCGCGAATGGAATTCGACACGGCACCACTCGCGATGCCCGCGTTGATCTCGGTCCATGTCGCACCGCCATCGTGCGTGCGGAAGAAATGCGGGTTGAGATCATCGAGGCGCAACGTGTTCGCCGCGGCGTAGGCCGTCTGCGTGTCGAAGTGTCCAGCCTCGATGTTGAAGATGCGCGTCCACGGCTTGATGCTGGGCGGCGTGACGTTCTTCCACGACGTGCCCCCGTTCACAGTGACGTTGATAAATCCGTCATCGCTTCCGGTCCAGATCACCCCCATGCTCTTGGACGACGGCGACAGCGCGGTGATCGCGCCCGCCGGGCCCGCCGTCACGCTGCTCGCGTACTTGCCCGCGGTGGCGGGTACGGCCCACGTCGGCCGCGTGAGATCACCACTGATGCGCGTCCAGCTGTGCGCGTGATCGATTGACTTCCAGACAGCGTTCGACGCGTAGAACATCGTGCTGTGGTCGATCGGCGAGAAGTTGATCGGCATCGTACGCACGTTGCGGTTGTAACGCTCACCCTTGGGGCCAACGGCGCTCATGTCGGGGCCGACCTGCGTCGTCTGCGCGGTGCTGCGCACGTACAGCGAGACGCCGCTGCGCTGGCTGCCGTACACCTTGTCCGGATCCTTCGGATCGGACGCCGCGATGCCGTACTCCTGAATGTTGACCGGATGCCAGTCGTGAAACGTGATGCGCCCGTCCATCGAGCGGCTGTTGACGCACGCGGATCCGGAATCCTGCTGACCACCGCACACGTTGTACGGGAAGCTCATGTCGGTCGACACGTGATACATCGCGGCCGTCGGCTGGTTGTACCAGTTACTCCAGCTCACGCCACGATTGGCCGAAACGACGCCGCCCTGATCCGACACCTGCAGAATGATTTCCGGATTTAGCGGATTGATCCACGACTTTTGATAGTCGTCGCCACCGGGCGCGCCGCGCACCGCGCTCCAGTTCATGCCGCCGTCTTCGGTGCGCCAGAAGACGGTGCTCGACGAATAGATGACGTTTTCGTTTTTCGGATCGACGACGATCGTCGGCAGATCACCGCCGCCAATGCGATTGAGCGGACGCGGATCCGGCGTGCGCCCAGCCGCACCACCCGCGTTCACGGCGAGCGTCCAATGTTCACCGGCGTCGATCGACTTGTAAAAACCGACCGGACCTGAGCCACCCGGTGGTCCACTCGTCGCAGCACCAGCCGCCATCGCATACAGCACGCGCGAGTTGCTTGGTGCGATCGCGATATTCGCCTGCAAGATCGACGGTAGTCCGTCCGTCAGCTGCTTCCACGTGGTACCACCATCGACAGACTTGAAGACGCCGTTGCCGCCGCCACCGAAACCCTGCCCCTCGATGTAGCTCTGCTGCTGCTGCCACAGCGTCGCATACACGATGTTCGGATTTGCCGGATCGATCCGCACGTCATTGCCGCTCGTGTACTCGTCCTTGTACAACACCTTCTGGAATGACTTGCCGCCGTCGGTGCTGCGGAAAATGCCGCGCTCCGGATTCGGGCCGTACGGATGACCGAGCACCGCGACGAACAGACGATTCGGATCTTTCGCGTCGACATCGATGTGCGCGATCATCTGCGATTCGCGGAGACCGAGATGCGTCCACGTCTTACCCGCGTCGATCGACTTGTACATGCCGTCGCCGACGGCAAGATCTGGGCGGATGATCCCCGCGCCGGAGCCGACGTAGATCGTATGCGGATCCGACGGTGCGACGGCAATCGCGCCGATCGAGCCGGTAGCTTCGTTGTCGAATAACGGCTCCCAGTTCGAGCCGTAGTCTGTCGAGCGCCACACGCCGCCGTTATCGAAGCCGATGTAAAACACACTCGGCTGCGTCGGCACGCCGGACAGGGCGCGCGCGCGTCCGGCGCGCATGGGACCGATGTGGCGCCAGTGCATGGCCGACCAGAGGTCGGGGGTCTGTGCATGGCCCACAACGGGGGCAGCGAGAAGCAGGGCGGCGATAAGCGCCCGACGAGTGACCGCGGAAGACACGGAACGGCTCCTGTGGCAGTGGGGATGCCGAAAAGGTAGCGCGGACGAGCGGCCTCGGCACGTCAAAACATCAACGAATTGTGCGACTTACTTGTCGCGTTTCCCCGTAAAGGTCGCGCCAGCTTGGCCGCCAAAGTCGACGACGCCTGTGAGGTTGTCCTTGTCGGTGACGTGCCCCATGAAATGCAATTCGACTTCACCGCCCTTGAGCGCGAAGTCGATCGAGTCCTTTTTCACGAAGCCGGCGATGAAGCGCTCGCCCATGCGGCTGGACGTGTAGGTGCCGGTGAGCGATTCGCCATCTTGCTTCAGGACGACGGCGGGGGTCCCGGTGCCGTTCTCGGTGACGACGGCGAAGGTCCATTTGCCAGTGAGGTCAGCGAGGACGCGCTGCGCGGTCGCGGTGACGGCAATTGTGCTGATGGCGGCGAATTTGAGAAGAGTTGCGCGACGTGCGATCATAGGATTTCCGGTTGATGGGTTCTTGATGCTGAACCACAGGGGGGCACTCAGCGCTCGGTGCGCGATCTCGACATGACGTGCCACACGATCGTACCCACGATCAGTGCAACCGCGTAGCCATACGGTGCGAATGCCGCGGTCAGTCCACACGCAATCGCCAGCATAAAAGACCATCGCTGCCGCACAATGTCGCGCACCAGCAGCAGCACCGTGATCGCCTCGACGAGCAACAGCGCACCGAGCACCGGGCCAGGAAACAAGCGTTGAAACGCGGCCGGGTCGCCGACCAGAAAGAACCCTGCGATCAGCAGGAAGATGCCGTAGAGCACGACGCTGCCGCCGCTGCGGGCGCCAAATGCATAGTGTCCCGCCATGCCTCCCGATCCGTGACAAACCGGCAGACCACCAATCGGTGCGGCGACGAGGTTCATCAGCGCGTACGTGGTACCGATGCGACGCACGGTCAGTGGCGGTCGCTCGGGGAACAGATCGCTCGCGACCTGCTTCGTGGCCAGCACCGAGTTGCCGAGCGACAGTGCGAGTTGCGGCAACGCCAGCAGCAAGCTCGCGCGCGCAAACTCGTCGCCGGTTGGCCAGCGCGTCGGCAGTTTCGGCCAGCGAAAGCCGAAAGGCAGCGCCACGTCGGTCGGCCACGTCAGTGCCGCGACCACGAAACCGAGTCCGAGCACGACCAACGCGGCGGGCACGATCCGGTTCTCGCGCAGGAGCAATACGGCGACGAGCGCCACGGCGGCGATGATGAAGCCGCGCGCGCCGTCGGCCGGAATGAAGCGCGTCAGCGCCAGCATGGCGAGCTGGAGCCCGAGCCCGACCTGAATGCCGCGGACGACCGCCTTGGGTACGGCGCGCGCAATCCAGTCCAGCAACCCCGAGTTCGCGAGGAAGAGCATGACCAGTCCAACGATGATGCCGCCGGCGGCTAGCAGTGGAGGCGCCAGCTTCGACGCGATCGCGATCGCCGCCATGGCCTTGAGCGGCTGCACCGGCATCGGCATGCGATAGGTGAGCCCCGAAAGGACCTGAAGCGCGCCAAATGTCACGAAGACCGCGGTCGGGTCCATCCCGGAGGCCACCACGACGCCGACGAGCAGTGGGAGGTCGGTGCCGAGGTCTCCAAACGCACCGGCGAGTTCTCGCCGGTTGAAGAGCAGCGGAAACGTCCCCGGCGTCGGGAGATCGACCGGCATCGAGGACGCGAGTTCAGGCGTAGCGGGCGGACGCATCGGCAGAATATGGTTCCGGGATGCGCGTCTGCGGTATTGTTTGACAGCGACTCGGTTTCCACTCTCCTCACTTCGTCGTCGATCAGCACTATGGAACGAGACGCATTCGAACTGATGGCGATGGCCGAGAAGGATCACTGGTGGTTTCGCGGACGTCGTGAATTCATCGAGGCGGCCTTTCGGCGCGCGAAGCTGCCAGCGGGCGCGACGCTTCTGGACGCCGGATGCGGCTCGGGCGGCAACCTCGCGCTGCTCTCGCAGTTCGGTCAGCTATTCGGCTTCGAGTACGATCAGGAAGCACTCGCCGCGGCCAAGACGCTCGGCATCGGCCAGCTCGAGCACGGGTCGTTGCCGGACGGCGTCCCCTTCCTTAATCGGCGCTTCGACGCCGTCGGACTCTTTGACGTGCTGGAGCATCTGGAGCATCCGGTGGCATCGCTTGCCGCGCTGCGTGAGCGGCTGACCGACGACGGAGCGCTGATACTGACGGTGCCGGCGCATCCGTGGCTGTGGGGACCTCATGACGAGCATCACCAGCACTTTCGTCGGTACACGGACGCCACGTTGACCGCGCACGTGAACGATGCGGGACTGCGGGTCGAGTATGTGTCGTATATGAATACGCTGTTACTGCCGCTGGCCGTCGTGCAGCGCGTGAAAGAGCGGCTGTTTGGCTATTCGGTGCACGAGCTGTCGCCATCACCCGCCGTCAACAATGCGCTGCTCAACATCTGGCGAATCGAGAAGCAGTGGATCCCTAGGCGGCGTGCGCCGTTCGGGTTGTCGTTGATCGCCATCGCGCGGCGCACCTGACCATGCGTGCACGATGATGTCCGGCGGCGAGCGGTTGATGCTGGTGATTCCGTGCTACAACGAGGCAGCGCGTCTCGATCGTGATGCCTTCGCGCGCGCATTGCAAGACATGGCGTGGCTGGATCTCTGTTTCGTCAACGACGGTTCGACCGATGACACCGCGCGCGTGCTGCGCGAGCTCGCGGCGAGTTCGCCCACGCGCGTCGACGTGCTCACATTGCCGCAGAATCGCGGGAAGGCCGAGGCCGTGCGTCAAGGGATTCAGCACGCCAGCGAACGGGCCGCACTGTGCGGCTTCTGGGACGCGGATCTGTCCGCACCGCTCTCGGAGCTTCCGTCGCTCCGCGCCGTCTTCGAGCGCGCGACCGACGTCGAGTGGGTGTTCGGCATTCGACTGAAAGCACTGGGTCGTCACATTACGCGCGGCGCGTTACGCCACTATCTCGGTCGATTGTTCGCGACTGTCGCGTCCGCGCTCTTGGACGTCGGCGCGTACGACACGCAGTGCGGCGCGAAACTGTTTCGCGTCACGCCGTTGCTCCGCACCGTGATTGCAGAACCGTTTTTGTCGCGCTGGATATTTGATGTCGAACTGCTCAGTCGCGCAGATTCGCTACTGCGGTTTGCGGGCCCGGGTCGCACGCTCAACGACGTGGTGTTCGAACAGCCGTTGATCGTGTGGCATCATCAGGCGGGGTCGAAGGTCAAGTCGACTGATTTTGTGCGGGCGTTGCGCGAGGTGCTACTGGTGCGTGGGGGGCGGAGGGCTTGGGCGCGCCGCATGTAACAAGTCTCGCCGTACGTGCACGATCGCGACCGAATCCGCGTACAGCCGCTCCCACGCGGGAAGATGATCCAGTAGCTCGACGGCGGCGGTTTTCGGCGGCAAGAGCGTCCAGCCGATTTGATATTTGCTCAGCAGCGTCTCGAGTGCGTGCGGCGTCCGCAGACCGAACGCATCTTGGGCCTCAAGCATGAAGGCATCGCCGTACATATCGCCGCGTCCGTCGATATACACCGGCACATCGCGGAAGATGAGATATCCGCCAATGACGTAGCCGTTGAGCACTCGGCCCTGCACGCCCGTTGCCTGAAATGCAGCGAGCGCGCGCTCCGGAGTAGTCGCCGCCATCGGACCGATTGACATAAAAGGCCCAAGGATCGCGGCGCACGCGATGCTCGCGCCGACCGCAATCGCCGCACCGATCTTTCGCGACGGCGCGGTCAGCCACGCGAACCATCTATCGAGCGCGGCAGCTTGGTCGGACGACGCATCCGCCTCTCGGCGCAGACCGATCGCCAATGGCGTCGCCAACAGAAAGGGCGCCGCAAGACCGATCATGGCGTGATAGCGCTGGTGCTTGAGCGCCAGGTACAGCAAGCCGGCCACAAGGACCGTTCGCATAACCGACAGTCGCAGTCGACCAGAAAATGCGATCGCAAGAATCGCCAAGAGCCAGATCATCAGCGCGCTCAGCTGATGGAAATCGGCGGACTGCCACTCCTTGACGATATCGAGTGTCGCCTTCAGCTGCATGACACCGCCGGCGTGCGTAATCGCCCCCACACCTCGCGGATTTATCAGCACGCACGCGAACGAAGCGATCAGGAACACGGCCCAGGCGCGAGCGGCGCGCACACGTTCAGCCGACGCTTCGCATTGGAATATCGCATCAACCGCGAGCGCTCCCGCAAAGCCCAGTGCCATCGTAAAACTGGCGTGCAAGTTTGACCACACGGGCAACAGAAGGAGCAGCCACCACGGAGGCGGGCGACGCGACTCTCCTGCCGCCACGAGGGTGCCGACCCACACGGCTGTCAACGGCCACACCAATACGTGCGGTCTGCCGAGGAAGTGCTCATTCATCAGCGCGAGGCTTAACAGGCCGACCGGAATCGCATGCACCGGCTGCATTCGATTCGCGACAAAGCGCAACATGTAACCCGCCGTCAACGCGAACATCGCACTGATGAGCAACTGGATTCCGCGCCAGCCAGCTGCCTGCCAGACCGCATACATGACGACCTCAGACAGCCATTCGTGCGCGGTCCACGGGATTCCCGGCGCGGAGTGTGAGAACACGTCGCGAACGGGAATCGCACGATGCGCCACAATCCAGCGGCCGACGGCGACGTGCCAGTAGGGGTCGCCGTCAGCGAATAGTGTGGAATTCATCAAGCCGAACGCAAAAATCCCCACTGCTACCAGTGCGGGCAACGAGATCAGCGGCCGATCAGATGCAGTCCTCACTTCACTGGCTCACAATGTTGCGTCATGTCCCGTACAATCGTTGAAGGCGGCCTGTGTTCGCCCGATTGGTGCGGGCGACCTGATGCGCTTTCGGCATGCTGTACGCTGCCTGTTGCGCGCCCCTCGCCGCAAGGCAACTATTTCGATATGCACTCGGCTCACTCGCCATCGTCAGAGGACGCGCTCCGGCTGACGTCCGTTTCCAAGCGATACGCGCACCATATCGCCGTCAACTCGCTCTCGCTCAGCGTCCCCCGTGGGTCTGTCTACGGTTTGCTCGGCCCCAACGGCGCCGGCAAGACCACGACGATTCGCATGATCCTCAACATCATCGCGCCGGATGAGGGGAGCATCGAGGTGCTCGGACGGCCATCGAGCGACCAGGCTGTCGTCGACCGTCTGGGCTATCTGCCCGAGGAGCGCGGCCTGTACCGCAAGATGCGGGTGCGCGACGTCCTTCGCTTTCTGGCCAGACTAAAAAGCGTGCCCAAGGCGGGTCTCGATGCCCGCATTGACGGCTGGCTGGAGCGGTTCCAACTGCGAGGCAACGGCGGTGAAGACTGGGGTAAGGCGCGCGTCGACGAGCTTTCGCGCGGCATGCAGCAGAAGGTGCAGTTCATTGGCGCCCTGCTGCACGACCCCGAATTAGTAGTCCTCGACGAGCCCTTCAGCGGACTCGACCCGGTCAACGCGCAGGCGCTCAAGGACACCGTCGCCGATCTGCGCAAACGTGGCCGGACCGTGATCTTCTCGACGCACGTGATGGAGAACGCCGAGCGCATGTGCGATGCGGTCTGCATCATCTCGCGCGGCGAGAAAGTGCTTGATGGGTCGGTGAACGAGGTGCGCGAACACCATGGCGCGCGGGTCATCGTGATCGGACTCGAGTCGGCGCCATCGGACGCCACCACTGCGGTGTTGCACGATCGCGAAATGGTGCAGCGCGTCAACGATGGGAATCGCCTGATCGAAGCCGAACTCACGCCGCAGGGCGACGCCCAACAGCTGTTGTCGCTTCTAATCGCGACCGGTGCGCGGATCGAGCGCTTCGAACTCATGCGACCCTCGTTGCACCGCATCTTCCTCGAGAAGGTCGGAGCCGGCGGCGTCGAAGTCGGACTCTCAGGACACGGCTGACCAGACCATGGCACAGAGCAAGCTCGACACGATCATTGCCCGAGAGTACTTCGAACGTGTCCGTTCGAAGTGGTTTTTGGTGGCCACCGTGCTTGGACCGGTGTTTATGGGGTTCCTGCTGTTTCTGCCATCCATTATGGCGGAACGTGAGCGGCGGTTGGAGACCGGTGTCGTGCGCGTGGTCGATGCGACGCCAGACTCGATCGGTGCCCCGATCGTGTCGACGCTGCGCGGCGGTCTGATGGGCGATACGCTGCGCGCGCAGTACCGGCGCGTCCGAACCAGCGCCGAGCGCACCGCGCAGCTTAACGAGGCGACGCAGAGCGTGCTCTCCGGCCAGATTGTCGGCTATCTCGAAGTCGACACCACGACGCTCGCGCTGGGCAAGTTGCGCTACGTCGGCCGCAACACCACGTCGCTCATCACCATGCAGCTGCTTGAGCGGACGGTCAACCGCGCGGTCTTGCAGCGAAAGCTCGAGGGCAGCGGCATCGATGCCGAGAAGAGCGAAGCGATCGCGGCGGGACAAGTGCGTGTGGAAACCGAACGACTGTCGACCCGTGGGCGAGGCGGCTCGGGTGCGATCGGCGTCATCTTCGCCCTCGCCATCGCCATCACGCTCTACCTGACCATCTTCATTCACGGCTCCAACGTGATGCGCGGCGTGCTGGAAGAGAAGCAGACGCGCGTCGCGGAAGTGGTACTGAGCAGCGTGCGGAGTGACACGCTCTTGATGGGCAAAGTGATCGGCATCGGCGCGGTCGGCTTCACGCAGCTGACCGCATGGGTCCTGATCGCCACGGGGATGATGTATCTGCGCGCCTCGGTGTTGGCGAAGTTCGGCATTCAGTCGGCCGCCTTCGCGCTACCGGAGCTCAGCCCGACCATGGGCATCATCGTCCTGCTGACGTTCTTGCTCGGCTTCTTGTTTTATGCCGCACTCTTCGCGATCGTCGGCGCCCTCGTGAGCACGGAGCAGGATGCGCAGCAGGCGCAGATGCCGGTCGTGCTGCTGCTCGCGCTGACACTCAGCACCGTGCAGGGGATTCTGACCAATCCCGAGGGGGTTCTGGCCCGCGTGCTGACCGTCATTCCGTTTTCGTCGCCGATCGTGTTGCCGCTTCGGCTGTCATTGGCGCCGATCGACGATACGGAAGTAATGATCTCCCTCGCGACGTTGTCGGTGTCGGCGATTGCGGCAACGTTCATCGCCTCGCGACTGTACCGTGTCGGCATCCTGATGTACGGCAAGCGGCCCACGCTGCGCGAGGCCTGGCGCTGGATGCGCGCCAGCTAGCACCGATCGCGACTTAAGGCCGCGCGACGCGAACGGTCGCGGTATCCTGCGCGGTGACCGTGATCCGGTGACGGATCGTTTTGCCAGCAGACGTGAGCACATCGACGTCATGCAGGCCGACGGCGAGCGGCACCAATCGACTTCGGGAATCCGCGAGTGCGACGCCGTCGATGTAAACGCGACTGCCATCGGGCAGTTCGAGTCGCATGACCCCGACCGGCGTCGTCGATGGAGCGGCGGACTTGGGCTCGGCCAAGCGACCTTCGGACGATCCGCGAACGCCAGGCAATGGTCTCGTCGACGGGAGCGTGGGCAGCCCCGGCGCGGTCTCTCGGTCCGCGACCGGAGTCGGCAAGTGCAGCCCGCCTCTTGATGGCGGGCCAGTCACAATTTGTGCCGTCCGATCTCCGCCGAGCGTGGTCGTATTCGCCTCCGGGCGCTGCGGCGCGGCTGAAGTCCCCGCCGCGCGCAACTCGTCCAGTCGCTGCGCCAGCGCACGGCGATCGGTCGACGGCGCCGTCACCGGCAATCGACCGCGTTCCATGGTCGGAGGGGCCGCTGTGCTAGGAGCCGGCCGCTGCAATGTGATCATCGTCGGTTGCGCTGGTGTACTGATCGACGGCATGGTCAGCCACTTGAGCGACGCGGCAGACCGGACCGAATCGCGATAGCGCACCACCAGCATCACGCCGATGGCGAGTCCGGCGATACGCATCACGGTGGCGAAGCTTGGCACTGACAGTATGTGCGTCGCGATACGCGCGCGCTTCGCGGACGGCATTGTAGTCGGCGCTGATGCTGAGAATGCGACGGCCAGTGCGTCGGTGAAGGCCGAACAGCTTTCGTAGCGTGCGCGCGGCATCGCCGACAGTGCGCGCTGCAGCGCATCGGCGCAAAGTGCCGGTACACCCGCCACGGCAAGCGCGATCGGATCGAGTTCAATCGGCTCGAGCGCCATAATCCCCTCGACGCGCCGAGGGGCTTCTCGCGACCTGTGCGTGAACAGTTCGTACGCGATTGCCGCGAGCGAGTACTGATCGCTTGCAGGTAGACGCGAGTGGCCGCGCCACACTTCTGGCGCGCTGTACAGATGCATCTCGTCCGCCGGCGGTGCGAGCCCATCGAGTGCATGCGCGAGCGCTGCATCAGGAAAGTGCAGGCGCCGGTCAGGCATCCACCAGAGGGAGTGGATGCCAAGCGCGCCGTGCACGATGCCGCGTGCGTGTAGCGTATCGAGTGCGTTAGCGATGACGGTGAGGTTCGCGAGAACGTCCTGCGCCGTATACGATGCCGGCAGCTTGACGCCGACAGTGCTCGGCGCTGGGTAGCGCAACGAAGGGACGCTCGCGTGCGAAACGAGTTCGGGGAGCACGACGACGGCGGTTGACGCGTTCATGAGACTGAGGCGCCAATGCTCGAGCTGCGATGCAAAGGCGGCGGCATCTGACGTGCGCTCGAATGAGACGCGCACATCGTTCGCCTCTGGTTCAGTCGCTACCGTCCATTGCCCAGGCGCCACAGCGGGCATAGCCGCCCGATCGTCTGTCATTGCTGCGTCCTCGCAAGAAATGCCAGCGCGCCTCCTGCGCGCCAAGCCGCTGCGGCCCTGCTTACTTCACCAGCATCGACGCCGTGATCGGCCCGGGCGCCGAACTGACTGTCCCGCTAGGTATTTCACTCACCGACGTGAAGTAGCCTGAGATGCCGTTCTTATCGTAGCCGGTAAATTTGAACGCTCCGAGATATTTGATGGCGTTTGTCGACCCGTAAAAACCGACAATTACAGGATCTGCGGTCGAAACGCTGAGCGCCGTGAGTGTTGCATCAAGCTTGCCGTTCTTGAGGAACGACGATCCGGTGAAACTTGGCGTTGTCCCGACTCCGAAGTTGGGGCTGTTACAACTGCCATACTCCGCGATCACTTGATCGAATTTATTCCCACCGTTCCCCGGCTCGAGGTTGTACCAGCCAAACTGATTGTCCGTCGTCGCCGCGGGCAGACTATTGGATTCTGTCAAGTATCGCGCTTGCGCGGAGGTGTTGTTCTTCAACGTCGTGATTTCGGCGACCGTCAGACTTGAGTTTACGTCATACGGGGAAGTCCGACCGACCGCTTTGAGGAGCACCGCGTACGGGAATCCAGTCGCAGTTGCACAGTTGCTCGTTGTCACAGCACCAAAAGCCGCGATGCTCGTATCGCGCAGGGTCTTCGTGTTCGTGCCGAAGACCCGCGCCAGTGTCCAGTTAGCGGAATAACTGACGACAACCTGCACGGCGTTCGCCGTTGCCCAAGTCGCCGACGTCGAAGACTTGTTCGTGAAGTTCCAGAGGACGGGGGAAATGTCCGACGCCGTCATCGTGGCCGTCTGGCCACCGTCGACGGTGTTCGCACTTCGCAGCAGAAACGCGTTCGCCTCGGCCTGCGCCTCGGTCAGTCCATTTCGCTGGTCGAGGATCGCCGACATTGCTGCGCCATCGGCGAGCGTCTTGAGCTCTGCCTTGAACTCGTACATGCGCGAAAAATCCACCGTCATCGCCGCAAGCCCCATTATCACCGACAGCATAATGGCGACCAGCACCAACGTCGCGCCGCGCCGACTCCGTACCGGCCCTTCATTTCGCATGATTCGTTCCCCGATGCGTCGCATAAGCAAGAGCCTCCAGGGCGTGACGACCGACGTGCAATAATACCCTAGAACGACGACATGATGCGCAACACTGCCGGCCCCAGCAATACCACGAACAGTGTCGGAAAAATGAACAGGACCAGCGGAATCAGCATCCGCGTTGAGGCTGTGGCGGCGCGCTTCTCTGCCGTCACCTTGCGCTTCTGACGCAATTGCTCGCTGTAGAGCCGCAGTACCGTCGAGATCGACGTACCCCACTTTTCGCTCTGCAGCATGTGCGATCCGAGGCCACGCAATTCCTCGACGCCCGTTCGCAGGTACAGCCCGTGCATGGCCTGATCACGCGGCATACCAGCCCCGATGCGGCGACTCATCCCCGTCAACTCGGCCGCGAGAATGGGATGCAGCGCAAACAGTTCTCTCGACACGCGTTGCACGGCGGCGTCGAGCGCAATGCCCGCCTCTACACACACCACCAGCAGGTCGAGCGTGTCGGGGATGGCGCGACGGATCTGCGTCATGCGCGCCTTCACCAGCGTATCAAGAATCAGGGTCGGCGCGAGCAGCCCCAACGCGCCACCGACGAGCACGACCGCCCCATACAAGATCGGATCACCGATCGGTGCCAGCCAGAGCGCCAGCGCGGTGCACAGCACCATGCTGACCACGCGCAGCAGCGCATAGATGGGGCCGGCGGCCGCGCTGTCGAAGCCGGCGTGCACCAGCCGACTGGCGCTGACGGTCCCGATACCCAACTGCGCGGGAACGCGTGCGGCCAGCCAATCGATGAATCCCTGCAGCGGAGAAATCCTGTCCGAGCGTATCGCCGAGATCTGCTGCTCTCCAACTCCCGATGCACGTCGTAGTACGGCCTGCCGCTGCCGACCCGCGATCACCACCCAGACGATAGATCCAATCGCCAAGGCGAACACGCCCACCAACAGCATCAACGGCAGCGAAAGCGTCGGAAGCATGGTCACGTCTCGATGCGCGACATGCGCTGCAACAACACGAACCCGATGAGCAGGGAGATCGCCCCATACCAAAGCAGCATGCGACCAACGGCAGAATTGGTCAACTCGGCGATGTACTCGGGATTGCTGAACTGAATGACCCCGAAGAGCAGGATCGGCAGCAAGGTGAGAATGATCGCCGACAGCTTCGCCTCGGCCGTCAGCACGCCGACCTGATCGCGAAAATTGATGCGATCCCGAATGACGCGCGAAATATTGTTGAGAATCTCCGCGAGGTTGCCGCCGGTCTCACGCTGAATGAAGATGGCCAGCACCAGCATTCGCGCATCGAGCGTGCCGAGCCGCTCCTGTAGCCCTTGCAAGGCCTGCTTCACATCGACGCCGAGTCGCTGTTCATCGTAGAAACGCGCAAACTCGGGTCCGGCCGGTGCGGGCAGTTCCGTGCCGACGAAGTTCATGCCAGCTTGCAGCGAAAACCCCGCTTTCATGGAGTTCACCAGCATCTCGACGGCGTCGGGCAATTGCCGCTCGATCATGCGCTCACGCTGATGTCGCTTTCGCGCGAGGATAAAAAACGGCGCGGACGCTCCCGCCACACCGAAGAGCAACGCAATCCCGAACGGCAGCCAGAGCGCGGAAATTGATCCGACACACACACCCGCGAGCACGTAGCTGGCGAATTGCCCAGCAGTCCAGCTGACGCCGCCACGGCGGGTTTCTTCCTCGACAGCCGCCGCA
>JANLPE010000105.1:0-25171 GCA_031366985.1 Gemmatimonadaceae bacterium | reverse complement strand
GGCGTGACGTCGATCACCCCGGCCCAGGTGCGCGCTATGCTTACTTGCCCCAGCTGCGGAAAGTAGTGATTGAACAAACCAAGGCTGCTTTGAACCGTTTTCGGATTGGCCGGCGGCTCCTCGCCGCGCGATCATGAAATGGCGTCGTCCCTCGAGTCGTTGCTGAGCACGAGCGACATCGTGTCGCTCCACGCCCCCGCCACACCCGACACGCAGCACCTGATGAACGCCGAGCATATCGCGCTGATGAAACCGGGGAGCATGCTGGTGAACACGGCGCGAGGCTCGCTGGTCGACGAACGGGCGCTCGCGGCCGCGCTGCGCGCCGGTCACCTGTTCGCCGCGGGTCTCGACGTGCACGAGCAGGAGCCGAAGATCCATCCGGCGCTGCTCGGCCTGGAAAACGTCGTACTGCTGCCGCACCTCGGCAGCGCGACCACGGAGACGCGGACCGCCATGGGTTTGCGGGCGCTGGACAATGCGATGCAGTGGCTCTCCGGGCGCCCACCGCAGGATCGGGTGGTGTGAGGACCTCGACCGTGGTGTCAGGGCTGGCCTCGACCTCGTAACTTTGACGCCTGCGCCGCGCTTTCCGCGCCTGTTCGCGTCCTCGTCGCCTGCCCCCCGTGACTGCCACCGCTACCACAGCGTCGCTCGATCTGCTCAGCATCAATACCATCCGAACGCTCGCCATGGACGCGGTGCAGCGCGCGGATTCAGGACATCCCGGCACGCCGATGGCGCTCGCGCCGCTGGTTTATCGACTCTTCACGACGCACATGCGCCACGACCCGGCAGCGCCGCACTGGCCGGATCGCGATCGCTTCGTGTTGTCCGTCGGCCATGCGTCGATGGTGCTGTACGGCGCGCTGCACATGAGTGGCTACGAGCTCTCACTCGACGACATCAGGAACTTCCGTCAGTGGGGCTCGAAGACACCGGGTCATCCAGAGGTCGGTCACACCGCAGGCGTGGAAACGACGACCGGCCCGCTCGGCCAGGGCGTGGCGAACGCCGTCGGCCTGGCGATGGCCGAAGCGCATCTCGCTGCGGTGACGAATACTGAAAAGTTCACCGTCGTCGATCACTACACCTATTTCATCGCAGGTGACGGCTGCCTCATGGAGGGCATCAGCCACGAGGCGGCATCGTTCGCGGGCCATCAGAAGCTGGGCAAGCTGATTGGATTCTACGACGACAATCGCATCACGATCGACGGCACGACGGACATCTCGTGCAGCGACGACGCGCAGAAGCGCTTCGAAGCGTACGGCTGGCAGGTGTTGCACGTAGCGGACGTGAACGATCTCGCCGCGATTGACGCGGCGATCATGGAAGCGAAGGCGGACACCAAGCGCCCGACGCTGGTCATCACGCGCACACACATCGGCTTCGGCTCGCCGCATCGACAGGATTCCTCGAAGGCGCATGGCGAGCCGTTGGGGAAGGACGAAATCGCGCTGACAAAAGCAGCGTACGGTTGGACATATCCGGATCCGTTCACGATTCCTGACGACGCGCGCGCACACTGGCACGAGGAAGTCGCGCATCGCGCTGGATCGCACAAGAACTGGAACGCGCTGTGGGCGCAATATGCGGCGGCGCATCCGACGTTGGCCGCCGAGTTCGAACGTCGGATGCGCGGTGAGCTGCGGCCGACGGTCGGCGCGGCGTTCCCGGAGTTCGATGCAAAGATCGGCAACGTCGCCACGCGCGCGTCCAGCGGCACTGTGTTGAACGCGATTGCGCCACACGCGCCGGAACTCATCGGTGGGTCGGCGGATCTCGCGGGTTCGAATCTGACGACGGTGAAGGGCGCCCCGTTCTTCACCTCGGCCTCGCCAAATGGCCGCAACATGCACTTCGGCATTCGCGAACATGGCATGGGCGCGATCATGAATGGCATGGCGCTGCACGGCGGCATCGTACCATACGGCGGCACGTTCCTCGTGTTCGCCGATTACATGCGTCCCGCCATCCGCCTTGCTGGTCTGATGGGCACGCATGTCATCTACGTGTTCACGCACGACTCTATCGGCCTGGGCGAGGACGGTCCAACGCATCAGCCGGTCGAACAGCTGACCGCGTTGCGCTGCATTCCGAATCTTCTCGTGTTGCGGCCCGCCGATGCCGACGAGGTCTCGGAATCGTGGCGTGTCGCACTGCACCACAAGACGGGCCCGGTCGCGCTCGTGCTCACGCGCCAGAAGCTGCCGTATATGGCGGAACCGGACCGGGCGCATGCCGGCGTGCCGCGTGGCGCGTATGTCGTCGCCGAGAGTGACGGTGTGGCGCATGTCGTGTTGATCGCGACGGGATCGGAAGTCGAGATCGCGATCGCTGCCCGCGCACTGCTGGCCGCGAAGGGTGTACAGGCCCGCGTAGTGAGCGCGCCGAGTCTCGAGCTGTTCGCGAAGCAGGACGCAGCGTATCAGGCGAGCGTGCTCCCGGCCGGTGTGCCGCGAGTGGCGGTCGAAGCGGCGCACCCGATGTCGTGGTATCGCTGGGTCGGTGACTCGGGCGCGATCGTCGGTATCGACACGTTCGGCGCGAGCGCACCGGCGCCGGTGCTGTTCGAGAAGTATGGTATCACGGCCCAACATGTCGCCGACGTCGCGGCAGGAGTCGTTGGGTCGTAAACCGCAAACAGTATTTGTTTGATTTAGCGCGAAACTCTGATCGCACGCCGCAGCGCCTTCCCCGCCATCGCGCCGGTGAGCTTTCCGTCGTTGACCGCCGCCGTGCCGTTCACGAACACATAGCGCATCCCTGCCGCGAGCTTCGTCGGCTCGAGGTAGGTCGCTTCATCGCGGATCGTCTTCGGATCGAATACGATCACGTCGGCAAACGCACCAGCACGCAACACGCCGCGATCGGTCAGCCCGTACGTCTCCGCTACCTGACCGGCGGACGCGCGCACCATGCGCTGCATCGTGATCACTTGCTTGTCGAGCACGTATCGGCGGATCTTGCGCGGATACGTGCCATACAGTCGCGGATGCCCGTCCGAGCCGTCAGAGCTCGTCATCACGTTCGGATCCTTCATGAACGTTTCGATATCCTTCTCGGTCATGTTGAAGGACGCAACGCCCATGTCGAGGCCGTCACGGATCAGTTCGAGCGCCGTCTGGACCGCGGTCCTCCCGCGCATCGCCGCGACTTCTTTGAGTGTCTTGCCGATGTATGGTTTCGCGGCAGCGTTGCCACCGGTGAGCAGCAGCGTACTGTCGCCGCCACGGCGACGCAGGTTGTCGCGCATCTCGAGCAACATCGTTTCGCGTTGGCCCACGTCGTTCATGCGGGCAAGCATCGAATCACGTCCGCCAGCCTGCACCCAGCGCGGCAGCAGCGACGCGCTCAGTCCCGTTCCGCTCGCCGTCCACGGGTACTGGTCGGCCGTGACCTTGCAGCCGCGTTTGCGCGCCGCGGCCATGATACCGAGCACGCTGTCGGCTTTTCCCCAAACGTCGACACCGAGCGCCTTGATGTGTCCGATGTTCGCCGTCAGTCCGGATTCACAGCCGATGCGAATGGATTCTTCGACCGAGGCGAGCAGCCCGATCGTGTACGAACTTTCGTCTCGCTGATGCGTATCGTACACACCGCCGAACGGCTTCGCCGCGGACACGACCGCGATCACTTCCTCCGTGTTCGCATAGCTTTGCGGTGCATAGAACAGCCCCGAGCCCACACCATACGCGCCCTGCTTCATCGCCTGCGTGATGAGCGCACGCATCGAATCGACCTGCGCTTTGGTTGCACCGGCGGACGACGCGCCCATGACGCGACTGCGCACCGTGCCGAATCCGGCGAGCACATACGTGTTGGTGCCGAGTCCCGCCGTCTCTGATTCATCGAGCACACGCGTTACGTCGACCGGACCGCGTCCGTCGGCGCCCAAGACGACCGTCGTGATCCCCTGCATCAGCGACGACGCATTCTGTCGTCGTGCAGCGTTCAGTTTCGGTAGCCCTTCGTACGTGTGCGTGTGTGGGTCGATGAATCCCGGTGACACGATCAGCCCCTTCGCGTCGATGCGCCGCACCGCCTTCAGGCCAGCAGGCATCGCGCCGACGAACGCGATGCGATCGCCACGAATCCCGATATCGGTGACACGACCCGCACCGCCGGTGCCATCGTACACCATCGCACCGGTAATCAGCGCATCGACCGATTGCGCTGCGGCTTTCGAGGCGATCACAGCCACTGAGAGCACCGCGATGGTAAGCCCAGCGCGACGCATCGGCAAACGCGCGCGCACTACTTAAGCTTCCCGTCGAGCTCTTCGTACACCTTCTTCACCGCGATCGGACCCTGCTGATCTGCGATGAACCATTCCCGATACGCGCCCCAGTTGGCCTGCTTGATCGCCTCGTCGACCGTCAGTCCCATATCGTGCAGCCGCTTCACTTCGGCGATGACCGCCACGAGCGCTCCGCGAAACGCGACGAGCTCTTCGCGCGACGCGGCTGGCGTCTCGATGAAGCCATGCCCCGCGATGTAGCGGTCTTCTTTCATCGCGAGCGCCTTGTCGACTGTCTTCACCCACTCCGACGGATACGCCGAGCGCATCGCCGGGAAGACACGATTCAGATAGACCTCACTCATGAAGAGGATCTTCTGCGTCGGCAGCTCGACGTTGAGATCCCCACCGGTGTGTGCGCGGCCGAGGAAAAGCACATTCACCGACATGCCGCCGACATCGATTGTCTCTCGATCGCTCGTCATCGCTGCGGCCTGCGCGCCGTCGCCCTGCAACTTCATTTTGGAAAACGGGTGCACGACGTACGTGATTCCTGGCGGCAGCACGCTGTTGCCGGCCGTGTGATCACCATGATCAGATCCGACGACGTACCACTTCACCGGCAACGTCGTGATCGTCTTGATCTTGTCAAGCATCGTCTGCATCGCGGGCACACTGCCCTGCCCGTCAGCGATCAGCACACCGTTCTTGCCAACCACGATCAGCGAGACGGTGGTGAATCCCGGCTGTCGAATTTCTTCGTAGCCGTAGACGTTGTCGGCGACGTTGACGAAGCGTGGGAATTCGGTGAGTGCGACGCCGCGCTTGGCGGGATCGGCGGTGCGGGGCTGCGCCCGCAATCCCGTGACGCCCGCGCAGCACACACACAGCGCGCTGAGCGTGACGCAGCGAGCGATCAGCAGGAACTTCGGCGGGATGGTCGGTAAGAAAGTCGGCATGCGAGGAACTTACGCCCGCCACAGCGCTCGGCCAGCACGTGCGCCTTCTAGTTGCCGCCAAGGCGCGCGACGGCGCCTTCGAGAAATGCGGTGCGCCACGACTCGAGTTCGGCCTCACTGACGCCGGCGCTCGCCGCGACTATCGGCACCGATTCGCCGCGCAGCACGCGAAGGACGATGGCGCTCTTCTGTTCAGGCGTCGGCAACGCGGCGTCGGTGAGCGTCGATACGGGAATCGCTGCAGGCGTTGCCGCAGGCGTGATCAGGGGCAGAGCAGCGGTTACGTGGGTCCCGCGACGCGCCTCGATGGCCTTCACGACCAATGCACTCAACGACTTCATGTACTCGAGTGCCAGTCGATCCGCTGTCGGCTCACGTGCTTCTCGATCCGCGTACAGGCATCCGACGATCTTTCCCGCGACGATGATGGGGAAGACCCCGAACTGGCCGGCATGCATCTCACGTGACCACCGGGCTTCCTGAACCGTCGGCGCGCGTTCACTCGGCACATACAGCGCGTGGCGCTGCTGCAGGGCGACAACGACGGGGTTGCTCCGCGTCGCCATCGGGAAGTCGAAGTGGTTCATAATCGCTTCGACGTCGACGCCAAGTCCTGAGCGCGCGACGAGCCGCGTGCGATCGGTCGTCAGCACGCAGGCAATCACGCGATCAAACGGGCCACCGCGCAGCGCTGCTTCGAGCGCGAACAACAATACGGCACCGAGATCGGCCCCGGATGTCGGATCGACGTTGTGTTCGAGTTCCTGCCGCAATCGACGACGCAGCACCGGTGAGCCTGGTTCGGCGCCGTTCTCCACTGATTCGAGTTCCCATTCGCCCGTCGGGGTCGCTGAGAGTCCGACCGCAAGACGCGCGGCATCGGACAGCGCTTTTAACTTCGGCGGTTCCAGTACGATGCGCGACGTCGAGAACAGTTCTCGGGTCTCATCCAGCGCGGACTCGACGACATCGCGCACCTGCTCGCGTGACACCCTGACGTGTGCGTCGTGTCGTTCGATCACTGCATCGACCGCGCGTTCTGCGTCCGCGCTGGGTCCGGTGCCAATGCCGCCGCCCGCTCGCCGATAAATTGCCGCCGTCAGATCGTGACTGAATGCCGTGATCGCACTGATCTCGGAGGACACGGCGCCCGGGCGGGCGCGAATGCCTTGCACCACAGAATCGGGCATCCCCCAATGGCGGGAGACCGACACCGCGAGATCTTCATAGCGGAATCCAAGCACAGCGTTGGAGGCGCCGGCGATACTCTGCCCGAGTTCCGTCACGCGCTCTTGCACACGCGCGTAGTCGTCCGGGAAGTGACAGGCGATCAGGACTTCACCCAGGTTGCGGAACATGCCGCACAGATGCGCTTCTTCCGGATCGCCGCGATTCGTCGATGTCGCGAGCGCGCGCGCATGATTGGCGGTGATGAGCGACATCACCATCAATTCCTTGAGCACCGGTGAACGACGCGCATAGTTCTCGAACAACAGCAGGCTGCTGGCGAGTTCACGCACCGTGCGCGCGCCGAGCATCATCATCGCGTGCGTCGCACTTTGAATCGGCCGACCGGTGCGACGGTAATGCGCCGTGTTCGCCGTGCGCACCACGCCAAGCGTGAGGCTGTATTCGCGCAGCACAACGTTCGCGAGCCGCTGCAGCGAGCTCGCGCTGTCGTCGATCATCGAGATGGTGTCGATGATCTGGCGCGAGAGGGCCGGAAAGTCCTTGCCTTCCTGAATACGCGCGAGCCGCGCCTCGACCAGCGACTGGCCGTCGTCGCCAGATTGACGTGCATCAGGAAGTGTTGGCGGACCGGCTGCCGGCATCAGTCCCGCATCCAGTGACATGAATAGCCGCCTGGATTCTTCTGCAGGTAATCCTGATGGTACTCTTCGCCGCGCCACCACGTCGACTCGGCTTCGATTGACGTCGTGATGGGCTTCTTCCACGTCCCAGACGCGGCGACGCGCGCCTTCACGCGCTCCGCCGTCTCCTGCTGCGCGGGCGAGTTGTAGAAGATCGTCGAGCGGTACTGCGTGCCGATGTCGTTGCCCTGACGATTGAGCGTTGTCGGATCGTGCAGCTTGAAGAACCAGTCTTCAAGCAATGTTTCGAACGACAGCACCGACGGATTGAAGGTGATGCGTACCGCCTCCGCATGTCCGGACTTGCTGTCATGCGTGTCGTGGTACGTCGGCTTCTCGAGCCAGCCGCCCGTGTAGCCGACTTCCGTCCTGATGACGCCCGGCACGGCGCGCAGGATCTCTTCGACACCCCAGAAGCAACCGCCAGCCAAAACAGCGACGTCGGTCGTTGCAGGAGCCGAGACGGGTGCCGTGTCGGCGTTTTCTGAAAAAGCGCGCATTCCAAACATAGGTAAGAAGTCGCTGTAACCCGCCTGCTCGAGCTCGGCGGCCGGCACGAAGCGCAACGACGCCGAGTTGATGCAATACCGGAGGCCACCCGCGGCTTGGGGACCGTCCGGGAAGACGTGGCCGAGATGCGAATCACCCTGACGCGAGCGCACCTCGACACGCCGCATGCCGTGCGTCGAGTCGGTCACTTCGGCCACATTCGGCGCGGCGGGACGCGTGAAGCTGGGCCAGCCGCTGCCGGAGTCGAACTTATCCACCGACGCGAACAATGGTTCTCCGCTGACCACGTCCACGTATAAGCCCGACTCGTGATGATCCCAGAACTCGTTGCGAAACGCGGGCTCGGTGCCGCACTGTTGCGTGACGGCGAACTGTTCGGGCGTCAGCGTCGTGGCCAGCTCGTCGGTGGTCGGCTTCTTGAAGTCAGGCATCGCAAATGGTTTCGTCAAATGGCCAGTCGAGCCGCCGACACCAGTCCGGTTCGTCGCTCGATATCTCCCTCGGTCAACAGCTAATACCCCAGCGGGTTCCCGCCCGTTGAACCATCTTGTCATCTATGTCAACTATCGCGTTTCTCGGAGCGGGCCTCTTGGGCTCAGGGTTCATCGAAGCAGCCGCTGCGCGTGGGGATCGCGTCACGATCTGGAATCGTACTGCGGAGAAAGCGCAGGCGCTGACGAAATTTGGGGTCGCCGTGGCCGCGACGCCCGCCGACGCCGTGCTCGGCGCCGAACGCGTGCATCTCGTGTTGAAAGACGACGCCGTCGTCGAGTCGGTGATCGAGGCGCTGCGCCCTGGATTGTCCTCTGACACGATTATCTGCGATCACACGACCACGCAACCCGCGTTGACCGCCGCACGGGCGACGCGACTGAACGCGCAGGGCGTCAGGTATCTGCATTGTCCCGTATTCATCGGGCCGGCGGCGGCGCGCAAAGGAGAAGGCGCAATCATGTCGTCGGGACCGCAGGCGCTATTCGATGCGGTGAAGCCCGCGCTCGAGCGAATGGCAGTGAAGGTGCAATACTTCGGTGAGCGCCCCGATCTCGCGGCGGCGTACAAACTGTTCGGCAACGCGTTCATCATCGGGTTAAGTGCGCTCGTCGCCGACGTGTTCACAGTCGCGGCTGGCTCGCATGTGACACCGCTCGACGCTTTACAGGTGCTGGACGTGTTGAACCCGGCCACGACGCTGGCCGGTCGCGGCCGCAACATGGCGCGTGGTGATTACACGCCGAGTTTCGAACTCGAGATGGCGCGCAAAGATGTACGGTTGATGATCGAGACTGCAGGCGTGTTGCCGTTGGCGGCGTTGCCATCGATCGCCGCACGCATGGACGCACTCATCGCCGCGGGTCGCGGTGCCGACGATCTGGCCGTGCTTGGCGTCGACGCGGTGAACCACTGAGGGATGCGACGGATTCGAGGCGTAATCTCGCAGGCGCAGATCGTGGGTCTCATGTCCATGCTTACGGCCTGCACATCGAGCAGCACGGTGCGCAGTACGTCGACCGCGTCGACAACCACGACGGGCAGCGATATCGCCGCGGCAAGCAACGCATCGAGTAACGAATTCGGCACCATCGATACGCGTGCCGGCACCGGAGCGCGCGTCACGCCGCATCAATGTTTGTACGTGCACTACACCGGAATGCTTGCCGACGGCCGTCAGTTCGAAATGTCGCGTACGACCAGTACGCCTGGCGTCGCGTCCGCACCGATCGCGTTCGAAATCGGCACCGGCATGGTGATGCCCGGTTGGGAGAAGGGGCTGCTCGGCATGCAAGTCGGCGGCATACGTCGACTGTTCGTGCCGTTCCGCATGGCGTACGGGGCAGGTGGTCGTCCGCCGGCGATTCCGCCGCGTACCGATCTGGTGTTCGA
This sequence comes from Gemmatimonadaceae bacterium, assembly GCA_031366985.1. Classification (GTDB taxonomy): domain Bacteria; phylum Gemmatimonadota; class Gemmatimonadetes; order Gemmatimonadales; family Gemmatimonadaceae; genus Gemmatimonas. The sequence continues at coordinate 15,704 of JANLPE010000105.1, read as the reverse complement.
CGTTGAACTGCTCGCGCTGTCGGCCCCGTTGGAAGGCTCCAGCAGTCTGCCGCGTTCCGCGGGTACCAAGACGTGCGCGACGTGGACGAACGTCAATCGACGCTAGCGCATCGCATGGAGTGGCTTCACGCCTCCGGTTTGGGAATCCGGAACGTGAATCGTTGTTCGACTTCCTGACGCACACGAGTTCCGTTGCGCTTGGCGGGTGTGAACTTCATGCGCGGGAGCACATCACGCACCGCCCGGGTGAACAGAACGTCGGTACTTTCCAGCGCCATGAATGAACGGACCACCGGACGCCCCGTCGTGTCGACAATAAAACTGACGACCACCGAGCCTTCGATGCCTTTCGTCAGTAGCCCCGGCGGATAGATGGGTCCTTCGCTGTCCGGATCGCGCACGACGGCTGAATCCACTTCGACCTCGGAGAACGCGCGTGTCGGATCCTCGGCGCCGGCCGAGCCGGTTGGACGTGCATCGCCGCCGCCAACGGGTTCCGGACGCACCGCGTCCGGTGGCATCATCTGCATGGTGCTTGCGCCGACCGTGGGTTGTGTCGACGGTGTCGGCGTGCCACCGAGCGCGACATAGCTGACCTGCTCCTGCGTCGGTCGAGGCTGTTGCCGGTACAGCGGCGCCAGAAACGTGGGTCGTTCCACGTCGGTCGATGCACGGGCGGTCGTCGCTCGCTGCGTGAGGCCGAACACCGCCGTACACACGAGCATCACCTGACCGACCACGCTGCCGTGATACGCGACATGGTAGCGGATCGGGACGGTGCGGCCCGATTCGAATGGTGTGATCCTGACGCGCGTTCGTGTCGCAGGCATGTCAATCAGTGCTTCCGACCCGTGGTGACGTCTCACGGTGTCGGCACCGTCGGATCGAGCCCGTGGCCATCCCAACGAGGACGGCGAGCACCGCGAGTGGTCGGCCGAATCGAGGCATGGTTGATGGTACGACTTGGCGCACGTTCCTGCCTCCGGGGAGTGTCCGATTGGCCGTCTGTAAGACATCCTACAGGGCACTGACCGTTGCCGGTTTCGCTTTCGTCGTTACGACCCCTCTCCTTCAGGATCTCCACCATGGGCCGTTCCCTGCTGCATCGCGCGCTGACCGCCAGCGCCTTCGTCTGGGCCATCTCCTCCTCCGCGAGTGCGCAAGCCAACGCACCGATCATCGGTCGCTGGGACCTGACCGTGCGGGGCGCCGACAAGCCGTACCCGTCGTGGCTCGAAGTGACGCTTTCCGGCAGCCGGACGCTCGTGGGCCGTTTCACCGCCGGCGGCGGCAGCGCTCGACCCATCTCCCGCGTTGAGTTCCACAAGGGTGTGGTGCATTTCGCCATCCCGCCGCAGTGGGACGCGGCGAACGGCGATATGGTATTCGATGGTACCGTCGCTGGCGACGTGATCGATGGTACGATCACGACGTCGGCTGGCGCGAAGGAGAAGTTCACCGCCAAGCGCGCGCCGTTGCTGCGGCGCACATCGGCACCCGTGTGGGGCAAGCCGGACACGCTGTTCAACGGCAAGGATCTGAAGAAGTGGGACACGTTCGGCGGCACAAGCAACTGGTCGGTCGTCAGCGGCGTGATGGAAAACGCCAAAGGCGGCGCGAACATCATCACGCGCGACACGTACACCGACTTCAAGCTCCACGTCGAATTCAAGTTTCCGAAGGACGGCAACAGTGGCGTGTTTCTGCGTGGTCGCTATGAAGCGCAGATCGAGGATGACGGTGGAAAGGAGCCGATTCTAGTCTCGCTCGGCGCCATCTACGGCCTGCTGCTGCCGAACGAGAACCCCACGAAGGGACCGGGTGCGTGGCATACGTATGACATCACGCTCATCGGTCGTCGCGTGACGATCGTGCTGAATGGCAAAACCATCATCGCCGACCAGACGATCGCCGGCATCACTGGTGGCGCACTCGACAGCGACGAAGCCGCACCGGGTCCGATCTATCTGCAGGGCGACCACGGTCCGGTGTCGTTCCGCAACATCATCATCACACCGGCCATGTCAGGAGCGAAGTAACGGATGGAAGAGGCAGCACTGTCCTTCGATCGCGCGGTAGCCTTGGCGACGCGTCTCGATGCAGAGATCGGACGCGTCATCATCGGACAACAGCAGGTGCGGAAGGAAGTGCTCATCTGTCTGTTGGCCGGCGGACACTGTCTGCTGCGCGGCGTGCCGGGGCTCGCCAAGACACTACTGATCAAAACGCTCGCTGACGCCGTGCAGCTCAAGTTCAGTCGCATTCAGTTCACACCCGACCTCATGCCGTCGGACATTCTCGGCACGGAGGTCATTGAAGAGGACGTGTCGACGGGAAGGCGACACGTCCGCTTCATCGCTGGGCCGGTGTTCGCGAACATTATTCTCGCCGACGAAATCAATCGCACCCCACCACGCACGCAGTCCGCGCTGCTCGAAGCGATGCAAGAGTATCAGGTCACCGTCGGAGGCGTGCGCTACGCGCTCGAGCGCCCGCTGTTCGTGCTGGCTACGGAAAATCCGATCGAGCAGGAAGGCACGCATCCGCTCCCGGAAGCACAGCTCGATCGTTTCATGTTGAACGTCGTGATCGATTACCCAGATCTCGATGACGAACGCCGCATTTATGCCGACACGACCACCGGTGCGGATCGCACCGTCTCGCAGGTCGCAACCGGCGCCGAACTCGAAGCGGCACGTCATCTCGTACGCAACCTGCCGGCCGCCGCGAACATCGTCGACTACGCGCTGCGTCTCGTGCGAGCGACGCGCCCAAACGATCCGACGTGTCCCGAGAGCGTGAAGGAGTGGGTGCGCTTTGGCGTCGGACCGCGCGCCGGACAGGCGCTGCTGCTCGGCGCGAAAGCGGCCGCATTGCTCGACGGTCGCGCCGTGCCGTCGCTCGACGACGTGACACGTGTCGCACTGCCGGTGATGCGCCATCGCGTGCTCGTGAACTTTCGCGCCGAGGCCGAAGGCCTCTCGGCCGATCAGGTCGTCGGCAAGCTGCTCGCAGCCGTTCGGCCGTAAGAGCGCCCGCGCATGAACGCGCTGTCGCCCGCAGTCGTCGCGGCGATCGATGATCTCGAGCTCGCCGCGCGCGTCGTCGTCGAAGGGCTGCGCGTCGGCGGACATCGCAGTCCGGTCCACGGCTACGGGGCCGAGTTCCAGCAGCATCGCCCATATCGCGCCGGCGATGATCTCAAGTATCTCGACTGGAAAGTCTACGCGCGCAGCGATCGCCTCTACACGCGACAATTTCGCGAGACGACGAACGTATCCGTGATGCTCGTGCTCGACACGAGTGCGTCGATGGCGTTCCCGGAGACCGCTGTCTCGAAGTTCCGCTATGCGTGCATCATCGCCGCCGCGATCGCGTATCTGGCCTCCGAGCGGGGCAACGCGGTCGGACTGATGACCATGACAGGCGACCGGATGGTCTATCTCCCCGCGCGCAGCGGCCGCGTACATCTGCGTACCTTGCTCGCGCGCATCGATGGCTTGCGACCCGCCGGCACCTGGCATCCGGCGCGGGTGATCAGTCGCGCAGCCGAACTGCTGGAACGTCGCGGCCTCATGATGGTGCTGTCGGACTTTTACGACGAAGAATCCAACACGCAGCGTGAACTGCGACATGTGGTGCAGCGCGGACATGACGTCGCGATGTTGCAGGTCGTTGCGCGTGACGAGCGCGCCCTGACGTTCGAGACCCAGCTCGAGCTGCGTGACCTCGAGACTGGCGAGCGTCGCCTCGTCGAACCACAAACGGCCGGTGTCGCATACCGCGACGCCATGACGCAGTTCCTCGAGCGGTGCCGCAGCTTCGCGCAGCACGAAGGCATCGATTACGGATTGCTCGACACGAGCGAGGCGCCAGAGCGCGTGCTGCGCGACTATCTGGTGCGGCGTTCGGCGCGGCAGGCGTCGCCGGGTGTGCCGAGTGTGCAGCATGCGACCCAACGGTAGCCGCATGTTGCTCGCGGGCCGGTCGTGATGCGCTCACAGAATCCGTTGGCATGGCTGGGGCTGATCGCCGTGGCGTTGCCGATTCTGGTGCATCTGTTCAGCCGGAAACCGGCGCGCACCGCGGCGTTTCCGTCACTGCGCTTTCTCGACCTGTCGCGTTTGCTGCCGACACGACGCACGCAGTTGAGCGATCTGCCGATGCTGTTGGTGCGTTGTGCGATTGTGCTCTTCGCCGTCGCCGCGCTCGCACAGCCGCTGTTCCATGTGCGCCGCGAATCACGCGGCACTGTTGCACGCCCGCGGGTGATTGTGCTCGACACGCTGCCGACTGCGAACGACTCACTCACGCGCGCCGCAGCCATGCGCGAGGTGGCGGTGATCGCAGCAGACAATGCGTCGTCTCTGGTCATCCGCACTGATTCACCGCGCCGTGCATTGTCCGGCGCTATCGCGTGGCTTCGCGAACAGCGCGCCGACGTGCGCGACGGAACGCGCGGTGAGTTGGTGGTGGTCTCACGCTTTCGCGGCGATGCGCTGGACTCACTCGACCTCGCCGTGCTGCCGACGGACATTGCGCTTCGGCTCGTTCGTACGTCCGCGCTGTCTTCGCGCGCTGCGGCGACGACCGGATCGATCACTTGGGCGACGTCGGCGCCCGCAGCGGTTGTCGATGCGACGACGCGTGCCATACGCGCACTCAACCCGATCGCGTTTAGTGATGCAGAGGACCGCGACCGCGGCCATCACCTCGTGGTCGTCTCACCGGACGCGGACAGTCTCGCACCCTGGACGCGCAACGCCCGCCCTCTCTCGGCGCCGTGGATGGGCGACGTGCTGGCGGCGCTGCATCGTGATACAACCATGTCCGGCCTGATGGCGGACGTGACGGCGGCCGCGTTGCCCACTGCGCGTGGTGCTGATCGATTGCTGCTGATGTCGCGCGCACCGTCGGACGGTCTTGCGACAGCGGCGTTGCTGTTGGCGTCGTCACGCGCGCGCGCGCCGACCGCTTTGACGGGCGACACGGCGCTCGTATCCGACGAGCGATTGCGCCGGTGGGAGCGGGCACCATCAACAACACCGCGCACAGAACCTTCGACCGCGAACGATGACTTCGCGTCGGGCCCGTCGGACGCACGGTATTTCTGGCTGCTGGTACTGCTGTTACTCGGCGCCGAAACGCTGATGCGTCGCCGACTTTCTGCGATGCATGTCACGCAACGCCCGACGACCGACGCGCCATGACTAGCCAGACGCGACCCCGGTCTACGCCGCAACTAGACGCGCTGTTCGTGTCCACGGCGCGGCGCCTTGGGCTGCTGCGTGCCGTTCGTGGCGCGACGATGTCGCTGCTGCTGTCGGCGCTCTGGTTGGTGCGCGGCTGCATCGTGCAGGATGCTGGGTCGAATGCGTGGCCAACCATGGCGCACATCACACTCTTCGTCGGCGCCGCGATCATTGGCGCCATGCTCGGCTGGTGGCGTTCGTTGCCGGCACAGCGCGCCGTGGCTGCGACGCTCGAGCGTTTCGTGCCGACCTCGCGCAATCTGTTCGTCACCGCCGCCGAGCTGTCGCGTGACGAGCTGTCGCGTGACGAGCTTGCACGCACGACGCCGCCGCCGGTCGCAGCCTTCGTGCTGCAGCGCGCCAATGATCTCGCGGGTACGGTACACGTCGACGCAATGTTCCCAATCCGGCATCGCCTGATCGCATTGACGGGCAGCGTCGTGTTGGGAGCACTGGCCGTGGTGCTCATACGCGGCGTGCAGCGCGAGGCGTTCATCACACCGCGTGCCGCGATCGCATCGATCACCGGCCGCGTCGAGATCACCCGGATCACGGTGCGCGTCACACCGCCGCGGTACACGAAGCGTGACGCGACGACGGCACGAAACCCGGCACGCGTCGACGCGCTGATCGGCAGCAGTATCACACTCACCGTCGACGCGAACGCCGATTCACTGGTCGTGACCACGCGCGACAGCGCGCGCGCAATTGCACGCGGTGACGCGACGGCGTTCACAATCTCCCTGCCGGCAACGCTCGATGGCTTCGTCTCGCTTGAGCCGCGTTCCCACAATGGGCGTGTCGGTGTGCGACGGCTGATTGGGCTTTCCGTGCACAGCGATGAATCACCACGCGTGCGCATCGCGCAGCCGGCGCGTGACATGATCTTCCCGGACGCGAAGCATACGCTCGATGTACACATCGACGCCGCCGATGATCTGGGGCTCGCCGCGCTGACGCTACGCTACACCAAGGTATCCGGTGCGGGTGAACGTTTCACATTCACGGAAGGCGAGATCCCGATTACGATCACTCGCGCGAATGCCACGCAGTGGACGGCGCAGGCGAAGCTCGCGCTGGAGCCGTTACTCACCGAAGCGGGCGATCTCGTTGTCTATCGCGCGATCGCTACGGACGCGCGCCCCGGCTCTCCACCTGTCGAGTCGGATGCCTACATCGCTGAGCTCACAGCGCCGGGCGGCATCGCGGCCGCAGGGTTTTCCGTCGATCCCGACGAGAATCGCTACGCGCTCAGTCAGCAGATGGTCATCCTCAAGACGGAACGACTGATCGCGACCCGCGCCGCAACGCCCACCGCCAATGTCGCCGACGACGCCGCGCAGTTGGCCATCGAACAACGTCGCGTGCGCGCCGAGTTCGTCTTCATGATGGGCGGCGAGTTCGCGCAGGGATCAACCGGCGACGACGTGACTGGTGAGCTCGACGAGACCGCCGAGGCGGAGGCCGAAGGTGATCTCGCCGCTGGACGAATGGCGAACCGTGGCCGCGTATCGCTGCTCGCCGCTGTGCGCAATATGAGTCGGGCGGCGGGCGCGCTCACTACCGCCGATCTCACTACGGCACTCGCACGCGAGAAGGTCGCGCTCAAGTATTTGCAGGACGCATTCGCCCGGCAGCGATTCCTCATGCGCGCCCTGTCGCAGCGTGAACAGCTCGATCTCACGCGCCGTCAGACGGGTAAGCTGGACAGCATCGCGCGCGCAGTACAAGTGATTCCCGAAGGTGCACGCGATGCGCATCGGCTCGCATTGCGGGCTGTTCTGCGCGACGTGCTCGCGGCGGGCGCCACGGTGCCGCGTGACGCATCGGAGCTCACCGCGCTGGCCGAACGCGTGTTGCAGATCGACCCATCGGCCAAAACCGCACAACGCGTCGCCGCACAGCTCTCGGCCGCGAGTGCCGCGCTCGGCGACGATGGCAAGGTGCGCGCGGTCACGGCGCTACTCGACTCGGCGGCGACCGGACTGACCGGCATGATGCGCGAGTCATTGCGGCCGGCAGCCAGTGCACCGCTGCCGCGTGAATTGCGTGAGCTCCAGTCGCATTTGCAGTCGCATTTGCAGTCGCAGCCGCAATCGCGAGGGAAACGGTAGCATGCCTCGCGCGTTCGTGCTCCGGCTGTTGCGCAGCGTTGCGATTGCGGTCGTTGTCGCGGCGATCATCGATCCGGCCATCACGTCGTCGCGCAACACGCGTCCGTTGATCTCGGTCGTCGCACGCGACTCGTTGGGCGACGCTGGCATCGTCGCGCGCATCGCGCGAGTACTGAACGCCGATTTCACGGTGCTACACGCCGCCAATCCCACTGCCGCTGGCTCCGTGATAATTGGCACGCGCATCCCCGACCATTCGGACGTGCTGGCGTCACCCGTCATCGCGATCGGTGCCGCCGCACGCACGTCGTCCGTTGCATTACAGCGCCTGCAGGCACCGGCCCGCGCCAATATCGATACGCGCATCAATGTCGTGGCGACAGCGGCCGTGCGAGTTTCACCCGGCAGCGCGTCATCAACCGTCACCGTGGAACTCGCGCACGGCATCACTGTCGTTGCAACCGAATCGTTCAGCGTCTCACGTGATTCCGCGCATGTGGTGTCCCTCGTGCTTGTCCCTACCAACGCCGGATCAATCGTGCTGCAGGTGCGTGCGTTCATCGAAGGCGCCGCCGACACGGTGCGCAGCGATCTCGTCGTCGACGTGCATCATGACCGGTGGTCCGTACTCTTCTTTGATCGACGTCCATCGTGGATGTCGACTTTCGTGCGTCGCGCACTCGAACGGGATCCGCGCTTTGCCGTGACCAGCCGCGTCATCACGTCGACCAACGTCAGTCGCGAAACCGGGCGCGCACCGCTCGGTCTCGATGAACTCGCGAAGACCGGACGTTTCGACGCGGTCGTCATAGGCGCGCCGGATGCGTTGCTCGCGCGTGATGTCGACGGCATTTCGACGATGCTGCGGGTGCGCGGCGTCAGCGTGTTGATGCTCGCCGATCACGCGGCCGCTGGCCCTGCCGACGCGTTGCTCGACATCAGCGGGTGGCGCACCACCACTCGGCGCGATGCGGCCGCAATCACGTCACCGTCGATCACGTCGGTTCCGATGTCGTCGACGGCGACGTACGGCGCCGCGCGCGACGCGATCCAGCTGAACGGCCTCGCGATCGGCGTGCCGACGCGTCTGCCTCGTGGCGCCGAGGTCCTCGCCGTGCTGCGTGAACCAACAACCGGCGGCGCCGCGTCGACGTCTGCGCGTGCGTCTTCGACCTCGCAGCCCGTCATCTGGCGTGTCCCGGTAGGCCGCGGACAACTCGTCGTCTCCGGCGCATTCGACGCGTGGCGCTTCCGCGATCCTGCCCAGTCGTCGTTCGACGCGACCTGGCGCGATCTCATCGACGAGGCCGCGAACGCAAGTCAGGCGCCGCTCGACCTGCAGCTGTCGCCGACGTTGATCAGGCCACGCGGTGATATCTCGGTCGTGTTCTCACCCAGAGACTCGACGAACGCATACGCATCGAGCCTCACAACGACGCTCCGCAGGGTCACACCGACGTCTGATTCCGCACGGTCGTTAGCCACCGAACCACTTGCGACACTCCCGTTCTCTCTGTCGCCCGGCGCGCCAGGCTCCCGATTCGCAGCGTTCCGCGCACCGCGCAGCCCGGGTGCCTATGAAGTCGTCGCGACGCACGGCGCCGATACCGCGCGCGCGTCGTTCGTCGTCGCTGAGCACGTCGCGCGCGATGCGGACGACACGCCCGCGCTCATGACCGCCTGGAGCGCCTCACGCGGCGGTCGCGTCCTGCCGCGCGATCAGCTCGATTCGCTGCCGTCGATCCTTCGTGCGCTGGTGCGGCCTGTCGCACGCGCGACCGAGTGGCATCCGATGCGTTCACCGTGGTGGATTGTGCCGTTCGCACTCGCGCTCGGCGCCGAGTGGTGGCTGCGTCGTCGGCACGGCCTAGCGTAGCGCACAAGCCTCCCGCAATTCCGGACCCGCGCACCTTCCGCACCCCACGACCCCAAGGCTACCGTCTTTCGTCCCGTATAGCGCTCGTCGCCCGTCGAGAACCGTCGGCGGAAGCGACCAGCGTTCCCCCCGTTTCCCGCGTAACCGGCGCATGTACACACGCGAACAGGTCAAGGCGATCACCGACAAGGTGATCGATATGGCGAAAGCCGACACCGCCGAGGTGGTCTTCACCGGCGGTGAGCGATCCGGAACGCGATGGGCGAATTCGTCCATCACGACCAACCTCGTGCAGTTCGACCGCAACGTGACGGTCACCGTCCGCGTCGGCCTCAAGGTCGGCACCGCCAACACGCGAGACATCAGCGACGCTGGCCTCAAGGCGATGGTTGACGACGCCATGGCCGAAGCGAACGCCGCCACGGACGGCGCAAAATTGCCAGACCTCCTCGGCCCTCAGGACTACATCCCCGTCGATGCGGCACTGCCGAACATGGTGAATGTCGGCCCGGGCGAACGCGCGCGAATGGTGAAGGAATCCGTCGATGTTGCGACGTCGAAGGGTGTTGTTGGCGCCGGCTATATCTCCAAGAACGATATCGCCACCTGCACAGCGAACTCGAAGGGACTCTTCGCCTACTATCGCACGGCAGATCTCGGCTTCGTGCTCACCTGCCGCATGCCCGATGGCAGCGGCTCAGGCTTCGCGTCGATTGGTGGCGTGAAAGACTTGAGCATGATCGACGCGCGCGCACTGACGGAGTCGGCGGCATCGCGCGCCGTGCGCAGTCGCAACGCAAAAGCACTCGAGCCGGGTCGCTATACGTTGATCATGGAGCCGCGTGCGAGCGCGCGCTTTCTCTCGCTGATGACCAACATCTTCGGTGGACGCGGCGCGTTCGGCGGTGGATTCGGCGGCCCGCCGGGCGGTGGTCCTCCTGGCGGCGGCGCCGCGGGTGGTCCTCCGCCTGACGCCGCAGCGGGCGGTGGTGGTGGTGGTGGTGGCGGCGGCGGCGGCGGCGGCGGCGGTAAAAAATAACATCCCCTGAGCCTTAAGCACACGTTCACCTACCTGCCTACAAACGGGCCGCCAGACTTCAAGGTTCTGGCGGTTTTTTTACCGCTCGCCAGCGGACGGCTGGGCTATTCATGCGGTGGCGTAAAGCAGGGGCGCATCGCGCCAGAGTTCTGCTATGTTTTTATAGCTTAATAAACCCATTCTTCTTGGGTTACAGCGCTTTTTCAGCCCCCTATTCCGGCGTTTCCACCTGAACGATCAGTTGCATGAAAGCGATGGGCTCGATGTGTTCCGGCCCGCCGGCGAGTTTGTGCTGGCGGCTGGCGACAAACCGGTGGTGCTGATCAGTGGCCAGGTCGGTATCACTCCCACACTGCCCATGCTCGATGCCGCACTGCAGGCCAAGCGACCGGGTGCATTTCATCCACTTCGCACGCAACCGCAAGGTTCATGCCTTCCGCGAGGTCATCGCCGCGCGCAAGCTCAAGCATGCCAATCTGCAGCACTTCTACGTGTACGACGAGCACGCCGGGGGGACGGTTGCGCCGCACGCCAACGGCCTGGTCGACACCGCCTCACTGGCCGGGTGGCTACCGCCCTCGCGCGACGTTGACGCCTATTTCCTCGGCCCCAAGCCCTTCATGCGCCGCGTGAAAAAGCAGTGCCGCGAACTCGGCGTGCCGGAATCGCAGACCCGTTACAAGTTTTTCGGCCCGGCCAGAGCTCTGGAGTGATGGTCCGGAGACAGGTTGCTATATTATTAATAGCTAGCTATGCCCGATCTGCATGGGCCAGAGGCCTTTTTGACACTCAATACGTGCCGATGTAGTCTTTCTTGCCCACTTCGACGCCGTTGTGCCGCAGGATGGCATAGGCCGTGGTGGTGTGGAAGAAGAAATGCGGCAGGCCGTAATTGAAAATGTAGGACTCGCCGCTAAAACGCTTTTCCTTGGGCGTTCCGGCCTGTGTGATGATCTCGCGCGTAGCGGCGTCATCAAACCTGGCCACGTCCAGCCCTTCGATAAACGCCAGCACGCTGGCGATACGGCTCTGCAGGTCGGCAAAGCTCTGCTCGGTGTCTTCGACCTTGGGCACTTCCACACCAGCCAGCCGCGCCGACACGCTTTTGGCAAAGTCGGTGGCGACCTGAACCTGACGCAGCAAAGGGAACATGTGGAAACAGCCGCGCCTGCAGCAGCGCATTGGGGTCGATCTTTTTTGCGCTGGCGTGGGCGTCAGCCTTGGCCAACACCTCGCGCAGGCCGGCCAGCATTTGCTTGAAGACGGGAATCGAGGCAGTGTAAATAGCGCTGGTCATGGGTTCTTTCGGTGAAGAAGTGAACGTCGGGGCACACCGGCAACCTGCGGTGGCGGGTGCCAGGACCTGAAGATTCTCGCCGCGTTCAGGGGCAGGCGCCTGGCAGCATGGCAATGGCCTGAAAACTGCCTTGCCTCCAATGCATTTCAACTTCCGGTGCCGTGAACTGCAGGACCACGAGCTGCTCCCTCGCTGCAGGAAGCTCGCCTTGGCGCCATCGCCTGTGACCGGAGCGGGTCCACCTCAACTACTGCACCGTCACGCGGCCCGACATATACGGATGCACCGAGCACACATAGTCATAGCTTCCCGGCTGGTCAAAGGTGCGGCTGAAGCTTGCCGCCGGCAGCAGCAGATCGGTCCCTGGGGCGCCATCCTTGAATTTGAGGCCATGCGGCGCGCCGTCGTCATTGACCCAGGTAACGGATTGGCCCCGGGTCACCGTGAACGCGGCGGGTACAAACGCAAAGTTGGCGATCGAAATCATCGCGCGCGCGGCGACAGGCCCGTCCGCGGACGGTTGCACCACGACTTTGCGAGGCGCAGTGCCTACCGCGATCGCTTTCGTGTTGCCTGTGGCGAGATCCACGACAGTCACGTCGTTCGATCCCTCGTTGGTGACATATACTGTTTTGCCGTCGACGGAGGCCTGCCAATGCGGCTGCTTGCCTACCGCAATGGAACGCACCATCTTGTTCGTCGCCGGATCGAATAACTGCAACTCGCCCGGACCTTGCACGACCGCGGTGACGAACGCCGCGCCACGATAGAGCTTGGCAAGATGCGGCGACGCGCCCGTCGGAACTTCAGCGACGATCCTGTCCGTTGCCGGATCAAGCACCTCGATCGCATTGATCCCGGCCATCGTGAAATACAGCGCCTTGCCGTCGTAACCGAACTCCGGGTCACGAGGGGGTTTGTCGAGCGCCACGGAGCGGACAACGGCGTGCGACGCAAGGTCGACGACCACCAGCGCGAACTTTCCGGGCTCCTGCGACCCGACATACGCGAGCTTGCCATCCGGCCGAATCGCTATGGTGTGCGGATTCGCCACGGACACCGTCGCCACGACAGCGTTCGTTGCCACGTCGACGAACGCGACGCGATTGTCGCCATAAACCCCGACGAGCAGGGTTTTACCGTCCGGCGTCATGGCCACGCCGTGCGGCGTCTTGCCCACCTCAATGGTCTGAACGACGCGGTCACTCGCCGTGTGGATCACGCTGACGCCGGACGCGTTGTCGCCACTGACATAGACCCGCCGGCCGTCGGGTGTGACGCCCATGCCGTGCGGACCCGCGACGACGGGCACCGTCGCGACGACTTCGCTTGTCGCCGTGTCGATCACGCTGACCGTGTTGTCCTTGAAATTGCCGACGTAGGCCTTGGGGCCAGCCGCAAAAGCCGCCGTGGCCACCAAGGCCACCGCTGACGCACCGACACTGGCACGCACAAGCCTTCTGGACGGCAGGCTGTATTTGGGAAATCTGAAAATCGGCATGTCGTCACGTCCGGAGAACAGCAAAAACAGCTTCTTAAAGACGCTGCATGAATAGCGGGAAAAACTGCGATAACAAGTGCTCATGATGAACTCCTGGTTGAGCGGGTGGGTGCGCACGGCAAGCTGGTGCGCCACAGCGGGGGTTTCGGGATGTAATACCGCTGCCAGGCGCAGAATATTCCCGGGCCCGGCGAAAAACCCGACGGATGGTCAGGGCTTTGGCCATTGCGGGAATAAATGCACGGCGCCGCCGATATGGCCTGGCAGAGAGGATTCCCATTGACCGAACCTGACGAACTGCGGCGCTTCGAGCTGCTTGTAATGCCGCACCTGGACGCGGCCTACAACCTGGCGCGCTGGCTGACCCGCAACGACCAGGACGCGCAGGACGTGGTGCAGGACGCGGCGCTGCGGGCGATGCGCTATCTCGGCAGTTTGCGTGGCGACCAGGCGCGTGCCTGGTGGTTGCAAATCGTGCGCCACACCTGCTATGCGTGGCTGAAGGAAAACCGTCCGTCCGAGGTGGTGGCGTTCGACAGCAACGAGGACGCGAGGCGAGAACTTGCCGCGCCGGCGGCCGATGAGCCGCACGCCATCGCCATGCGCAACGCCGACCGGGCGCAGATCAACCAGGCCATTGCCGCACTGCCCATCGCCTACCGCGAAGTGCTGGTGCTGCGCGAACTGGAAGACCTGCCCTATAAAGACATCGCCCGCATTGCCGATATTCCCGTGGGCACCGTGATGTCGCGCCTGACGCGCGCCCGCAGCCTGATGCGCCAGGCCCTGCTGCCCGGTGCCAGGCCTGTGTTGCGCACGGTGATCCGGTCGCCACAAGGTGGAGTGAAATGATGACCCCAGAACTTGATGCCCAGCAATTGAACGCTTTCGTTGACGATGCGCTGGACCTGAATAGCCAGCTGGAGATCGAGGCTCGCCTGGTACACGATGCCGGCTTGCGCGCTCAGGTGGAGGGCCTGCGTGGCCTGCGCCAGGCCGTCATCCGCCATGCCGACTACCATGCTGCACCGGCCACGCTGCGCGCCCGCATTGAGGCGCTTGGCTCGGCACCGGTGCCAGTCCCGGCTTCGGTCCCGGGTCCAGTTCCGGCCGCGCCGGGCCTGGCTGGCTTGCCCTTTGCCCTGCAGCGCTGGTTCGCATGGCGTCCACTGGTCGCGTCTTTCGGCGCGGTAGCCTTGCTCGCCGTGGCGCTCAATTTCGCCCTGTTGCAGTCGGGCCGCGACGATCGCCTGGGGCAGGAGGTCATCGCCGGCCACGTCCGCGCGACGCTGACACAGCATCTGGTCGATGTGGCGTCGTCCGACCATCACACCGTCAAGCCCTGGCTGTCGTCAAGGCTCGACTTTTCACCGCCGGTACCCGAGCTGGGCCTCCCCGGTGCTGTGTTTCTGGGCGGTCGGGTCGATTATCTGGACGGCCGCCCGGTTGCCGCCTTGGTCTACCAGCAGGGCAATCATGTGGTGAACTCGTTTGTCTGGCCGGACACCGGGGCCGACAGCCGTGCCGCGGTTTCTGCGCAACGCGGCTTTCAGATGGCTCACTGGCGGCGTGGCAACATGAACCACTGGGTGATTTCGGACGTCAATCGCGAGGCATTCATGACGATTGTTCAACGCCTGGCGTCAAGCGACGATCAGCCCTAGTACTCCGGCCGAGAAATATCGACGCCCGCGGTGGAGTGGGCTGGAGCGCCCTACTGGGCCGTCTCGATCAATGCGCCCTTGAACAATATCGGCCCGCTCGGCCCGCTGCCCGGGGGAACACCACCCTTGGGCTCAAGCGTGATGGCCAGCGTGGGGACTTCCCTGATGTCGCTGCTGGCGGCGCTCAAGCGGATCACCGGCCCCTGACCGAGAACGCCCAGCGACCTGGGCGCCGCGCCGGGCGGCAAGGCCCACAGCTCCAGCGACTTGTCAGCCTGCTCCTGAAAACCGCCCACCCGCTTGAGCAGCAGTTTTTTGTTCTTCGGGTCGAAGGTCACCAGCATGGAGGCCGAGGCCTTGTCGTCCGCAAGCACAGCTACGTACTGGATTTCCGGCGCAGTGGACAGTTTGGCGCTCAGCTCCCGCACCTGCCCGCTCAATTGCGTGTTCAGGTTCAAACCTGTCACCACGGCAATGACCGCGGCAAAAGCGCCCGCCGCCGTGGCGCCGCGCCACAAACCCAGGCTGGCCCACCAGCTGCTGGCGGGCAGCGGCACGGCAGCCACGCGCGCCGCCTGCCTCGCCCTAGCCTGCTTTTCAGCGTTGATCAGGTTCTCGATGCGCTTCCAGACGGCCGGGCTGGGTGCAACTTCCGGCTGCAATTCAGCCACCGACGCCAGCCGGCTGTGCCAGATAAGCGCCTCCGCACGCAGCGCCGCATTGTCACGCGCCAGTGCCTCGAAGCGCCGGCGCGCGCCGCCGCGCAAGGTACCGAGCGCATAACTCGCGGCAAGTTGCTCCATCAGGGAAAGATTGTTGTGAATATTCATGGAATTGTTCCGGGAAACGCAGTACGCGAAGCGGCAAGCGTGGGGGCCACGAACGAAGCGCAGGGCCGCCCCAAGCGAAGTTCAGCTCTTCCCGAGGGCAGCGCAGCATGCGAAGCGAAAAGCGTGGGGGC
>JANLPE010000082.1:0-1829 GCA_031366985.1 Gemmatimonadaceae bacterium | reverse complement strand
CCGTACTATTGATGTCCATGAGCACTAGCACTTCGCCCGAATCGTCGTCCGCCACTCCCGCCGCACCGGTCGCGCCCAGTCCACCCTGGACGATCGAAGGCGCGCGCGCCCTGTACAACGTCGAAGGTTGGGGCGACGGGTACTTCGACGTGAACGACAAGGGGCACGTCGTCGTGCGTCCGGACAAGGTGCGTCCGGAACGCACCGTCGACCTGTTCGACCTCGCCTGCGACCTCCAAGCCCAGGGCGTCATTCTCCCGGTGCTGCTGCGGTTCTCCGACATTCTCCGGTCACGCATCGAGGCACTGAATGGGTGCTTCGAACATGCGATTCGGGAATTCGAGTACACGGGCGGGTACACCACCGTGTATCCAATCAAGGTCAACCAGCAGCGGCACGTGGTCGAAGAGATCGTCGAATTCGGCAAAGCGACGGGCGTCGGGCTCGTATGCTGATCCAAGCCGGAGCTGCAGGCGGTGCTGGCGCTCACGGAAAGCACGGACCACTTGATTGTCTGCAACGGGTACAAAGACGAAGAGTTCATGCGTCTCGCCCTGATGGGGCAGCGCTTGGGGCACGATGTTTTCATCGTGATTGAGCAAGTGAGCGAGCTCGACGTGCTGTTGCAGGTGGCGGCCGAGATGGGGGTGACGCCGAGGGCCGGCGTGCGCATCAAGCTCTCCACGGAAGGCAGCGGACGGTGGGCGCAGTCGGGCGGCGAGAAATCAAAGTTCGGCCTGAGCCCGGCCCAGTTGATGCAGGTGATCGACAAGCTCACGGCTGCCGGCAAACTCGACATCGTCAAGCTCATTCATTGCCATTTAGGTTCGCAAATCACCGACATCCGGTTCATTAAGCGCGGGCTACAGGAGCTGGCGCGCTATTACGACGAACTGCGGGCGATGGGTCTCGACATCACGCACGTGGATGTCGGCGGCGGACTCGGTGTGGATTACGACGGCTCGCAAAGCACCGCGCAGGCGAGTGTGAACTACTCCCTGCAGGAATACGCGAACGACATCGTGTACACCCTCGCCGAGCAGTGCCGCGACAAGGATTTGCCAATGCCGCACATTATCAGCGAGTCGGGACGGGCCCTCACGGCGCATCACGCCCTGTTGCTCGTCAGCGTGATTGACGTGGAGTCGGCAGCCGATCCGACTATTCCCACGCTGACCGACGATGAGCAATCGCTGCTGCACGAAATGGCCGACGACCTGAAGGTCGTGTCGCGCAAAAACGTCTCGCTGCGACGCGTGCGCGAGATTTATCACGACGCGGTGTTCGACAAAGAGCGCGCCCAATCCCTCTTTACGAGCGGGGTGCTCTCCCTGCGCGAGCGCGCGTTCGCCGAACGGCTCTATCTCTGCATTATCAATCAGATCGCCCGCGTTGCCCAGAAACATCGCGACGAGTTCGACGATATCATGACCGATCTCGACGCGATTCTCGTCGACCGCTATTTCCTGAACTTTTCGCTCTTCCAGTCGCTGCCGGACAACTGGGCGATCGATCAACTGTTTCCGATCATGCCAATTCACCGGCTCGACGAAGAGCCGACGCGCCGCGGAACGTTGCAAGACATCACCTGCGACTCCGACGGCAAGATCGACCGGTTTATCGGCGGCCGTGACGGGGATCCGAGTCTCGCGCTCCACCCGTTTCGGGATGACGGTACGCCGTATATGCTCGGCATTTTCCTCACGGGCGCGTATCAGGAAATCCTCGGCGATCTGCACAATCTGTTTGGTGATACCAACGCCGTCCACGTGCGGATGAGCGATGCGGGGTACGAGATCACCGATCTGGTCCACGGCGACACGGTGACA